>CALLNU010000050.1 GCA_938005465.1 uncultured Collinsella sp. | reverse complement strand
ATCTGCGCAGGCCAGGTTGCGGCATTGTAGGCCGCGATCGTGTTCCAAAAGATTTCCATAACCTAACTATTTTTTCGTGTGCGTCGGGTCATCGAGAAAGCCCGGCGTTTGAAGATGAATATCGGCAGCGTGGCACCGGCGGCAAGCAGCGCAATGACACTCAGCGATACGGTGGCATTGAGAAAGAACTGTTGCATGTAGCGCATACCCTCGTCGGCCCGATCGAGCGACTGGAGGAACATGATGAGCGAGAAGACCGTCTTGTAGGCGTAGATGCCCGGCACCATCGGCAGCAGAGCCGGAATGTAGAGGCAGGTCATCGGGCAGCGGACGCCGCGGCCGAGCCACAGGCTGCCCATGCCGATTGCAAAGGCCGCGAAAAGCGATGCGGTGGCGATATCCAGTGCGGCACAGTGTATCAGCGTGAAACGCAAGGCGTGGCCTATGGCGGCAAGCAGGGCGATGCGTGGAAAGGCCCGCATCGGCGGGTCGGAGATGGCCCCGAATCCGATGGCGGCGACAGCGGCGAAGAGGCCGTCGAGCAGAATATCCGTCACGATCATAGCAGCGAATCTTTAACCATTAACAAAGTGGCCGACAAACCGACGGCGATGCAGACGATCAGCAGCATGGCGTTGACCAGCCGGCTGACACCCATAAGGACGTGTCCTTCCATGATGTCGATGACCCCGTTGATGAGCGGCACGCCCGGCACGAGGAAGAGCGGACTTGTTGCCAGCGCTATCTCGGCCGTGCAGTCGAACCGCAAGGCTGCCGTGGCGCAGAGCGAGGCGACGAAAGCCGAGCAGGCGAAGACGAGGAAGTGATTGACAGCGTGGGCCTGCATGCGCTGTTTGACGGCGAAGCCCACGAGTGTCGCCGTGAAGACGATGCCCACGGCCGTCCAGTCGCCGCCGAAGAGCTTGCAGAATGAGGCGTTGGCCAGTCCGACGAACACGAGCGTGAAGATCGGGTCCATGCGCGGTTTGTCAACCAGCGTCCGGTAACGGCTGCGGATTTCGTCGAGCGAGAGGCCCTCGTCCAATGCGTCCCAGCTCAAGGCACTCAAATCAGAGTTCCGCTCGAAACTGATGGGGAGCGACGGGATTGCCACCACACGGGTTGCGGACTCGCCGCTCCCGAGGTCGAGCACAGTCAGTATCGTACTCTTTTGGAAACTCGACAACTGAACGTCCACGCCCAGCGCTTCGCCGATCCGGCGTGAATTGCGGACCGCCCGCGAGGTGTGAACTCCCGAGCCGAGCTGATAGGTGGCGTATTCGGCGATGAAACCGAGTATATCGCAAAGTTCCTGCTGCGTTTTCATATGCGGATCATTGTTTATCGGACTTTTACCACACCTGTCGCAGTATCGAACGTCACGCATTTATTGCGGAACAGCCGTTCGATGCAGCCGCTCCGGCGCATCTCTTCGGTGGGCAAGCATACCAGTCGGGGCGGGTCGATAAGGGCTATCGCATCGGCGAGCGACA
>CALLNU010000049.1 GCA_938005465.1 uncultured Collinsella sp. | reverse complement strand
GCGTCCTCGCGAAGGGCTCGGCGGCCCCGGGCCCGACGGACGGCGCGTACAGGGACCGCCCATTGCATCCGAATTCGGTTGTTCTCAACGTCCCTTGTACAATGCAGAACCCCGAGCTTCCGACTGGCTGCGAGTCCGTTGCATTGACCAATGCGCTTAACTATTACGGATTTGGTTTGGGTAAAACCGTCATTGCAGACGCGTATATGCCTAGGAGCAGTTGGGATTTTGTTACGGCGTTTTGGGGCAATCCTCATAGCGCTTCGAATGGAAACTGCATATCTGCTCCCGGACTGACCAACACCGCGAATTCTTTCTTGATTAGCAGTGGTAGTAGTTTGCGAGCCTACGATGTGACCGGTACTGGTTTCTATGACCTTTATTCGTACTTGGAAGCTGGACATCCCGTTATTATTTGGTCAACGATAGGTATGCAAAACCTGGGAAGTTGCTATGCGACTCAGGCTTACGGCGGAAGGGTTTATAGAACCTATACCAACTCTCACACCGTTGTCTTAAGAGGCTTTAATCGCTCCCTAGGTACCGTTTACATTGCTGATTCACTCGCTGGCTATGTCTCTAACTCAGCTCAGCGCATTGCTTCGCTATACTCGCAAAGAGGAGCTCAGGCGGTCGTCATTAAATAGGCGCCGTCGAAGTCGAAGGAAGGTGGAATCGTGAAGCGTCTCTTAGATGTGTCCGTTTCTATACTTGTGGTTATCGCGTTGTTCATGAGTCAATCATGGGCCGTGACTGCTGCATATGCCGATTATTCAATTGACGGATCTGATGATTCAAACAGCTTTCATCTTTAAGGCTCTACTTCCAATCAAGTTGAGCCTATCTCTGAGGGGCAAGAATCGGATGCTGGCTCCGTAGATAGCGAGCCTCAAGACGCGCAGCAGGTCTTATCGGGGGAGACTAACGAAGCCGCTGCCGCTGATTCTGCCTCCAACGATCAGCTCACCGTCAAAAACGTTAGTGTTTCTGCCCATGTGCAGAATATTGGCTGGATGGATCCGGTTGGTTCGGGTAAGGTTGCCGGAACCACGGGTAGGGGCTTGAATCTTGAGGCACTAAAAATCTCACTTGAAGTGGATGGAGCCACCTCTCAAGAACAGATTGCAAATGCCGTATCCGTCGAGGCCCACGTCTCGAACGTCGGCTGGCAGCCCGCCGTCGGCAACGGCGGCACCGCCGGCACGACCGGCCAGTCCCGCGCCGTCGAGGCCCTGAGGGTCAGGCTGTCCGGGGAGCTGTCGGCCCGCTACACCGTCTGGTACCGCGTCCACTCCGCCGAGTTCGGCTGGCTGGGCTGGGCGTGCGACGGCGCCGACGCCGGCTCGGCGGGCTACGGCCGCGCCGTCCAGGCCGTCCAGGTCGCGGTCCTGCCCAAGGGCGACCCCGCCCCGGGCGACACCGCCTGTCCTTTTAAGAGCCGTAGCGATGAACCTGCCTCAATCATTGTTCGCTCACATACGTCGAATATTGGTTGGATGTCGCCCGTAGGCGGCGGATCTGTTGCCGGGACAACTGGTAGGGGCCTCCCCATGGAGGCGCTTGAGGCTCAGCTTGGCTGGTATGGTCACTCGGGCTCCATTGAGCTTCGTGGCCATGTTTCTAATGTCGGCTGGCAACAGTGGTCTGAGGGGCACTGTGGAACGACTGGTAAGTCTCAGCGTCTCGAAGCCGTTCAGATTCGTCTAACCGGTGAGGCAGCTGAAAAATATGACATTTGGTACTGTGCTCATGTCTCGGGTATAGGCTGGCTCGATTGGGCTTGTAATGGAGCTGCCGCTGGTTCTGCCGGTAAAGGCAAGGCTATCGAAGCGGTAAAGGTAATCCTTGTGGAGAAAGGCGGAGCAGCGCCTGGCTCTTCGAGCAAGGTCTTTATCGGCGATCTAGATGCTGTTGCGGTTTCCGGATCCGCCGTTTCTGGGGAGAGTCTTGGCTTATCTTCTGGTCAAAAGGCTACGATTGGAGGCAAGGGCGCCAAACTGCTGAACTCCATTGCCTTAAGCGTTGCAGGCCAAACTGATGACGGGTCAATTTCCTATGCCGTTATGGATGCATATTCAGGCTGGGGTGCTTCCGAATCGGATGGCGGCGCCGCCAAGGCGGTATCCGGCGCACCCATTAAAGCGATAAAAATGTCGCTGAGCGGCCAGTTTGCTGCCAATTATGACATTTGGTATCGAGTATACGATTCCGGTAATGGCTGGACGGGCTGGACGTCAAATGGTCAGGCATGTGGCGTTTCTGGTGGTTCTTCCGGTTTGTGCGGCATAGATGTTGCACTTGTTCGTAAGGGTCAACCTGCCCCTGGTTCTACCGGTAATGCATTTACCGAAACGTCGGGAATCGGTCTTGTATCCCAGGCGCACGTTGCTTCTGCGGGCTGGTTGGCTCCCGTTGGCAATGGCGAAACTGCCGGCCAGACGGGCATGTCTCGTTCTCTGCAGGCGTTGTATATTTCGACGCAGGGCATCGATGCCTCCGTTGAAGTGTCAGCACACGTTGCGAATATCGGTTGGCAGCCATACGTTTCGGGTGCTTCCTATGCTGGCACTGTTGGCAAGGGCCTCGCAATTCAGGCGGTTAAATTAAGGCTCACTGGCAACGACTCGTCAAAATACAATATTTACTACCGTATTCATGCGGCGGATTATGGTTGGCTTGGTTGGGCTAAAAATGACGCCGCAGCTGGCACCGTTGGGCTGTCTAAGCAGGCCGAGGCAATTCAAATTAAGTTGGTTGCCAAGGGTTCGTCCGACGCTCCCGTTCAAGATCATGCTGCGTTGATCCAGCTTCCTGGGCTATCCGCTAAGGCAAATTGCTCCGGTCTTGGCTGGCAAGCGTCTGTTGGCAATGGCGGTGTTGCCGGAACGGTTGGGCAGAACCGTGCCATGGAGGCAATGCAACTGTCCCTTTCCGATAGTTCCATGAACGGTGGCATTTCGTATTCCGCCCACGTATCCAATATCGGCTGGCAATCTGCTGTCTCAGATGGAGCCACAGCGGGAACCATTGGACAGGGACAACAAATCCAAGCTGTGAAGATTAATTTGACTGGTGACGTTTCGAATTACTTTGATGTCTGGTATCGCGTCCACGTGTCAAATTACGGATGGCTTGGCTGGACCAAAAATGGATCACCGGCGGGCACCACGAAGCTTGGCATTCCTGTTCAGGCATTACAGGTAAAGATTGTTCCCAAGGGCGCTTCCGCACCAGGCTCTACGTCTGATTCGTATTTTGAGACCTATCGTTATATGGGGTATCAGACCCCGGGATCTTATCCAAAGGTTAGTTGCAATAGCGTGCAGCTTCCTTCGTATTGCACCGGTTACTTTACGTATGTCACGCCTTCTCGAATTCCTTACAACGCTTCGCGACAGGATTGCATCAACGCATTCGTCCAGCGTGCTCGTGAATATATCGGGACGCGTTATATCGAGCCTTGGTCTTCTTGGCCGGGGGATGCGGTTGATTGTTCGGGCTTAGTGCTGCAATGTCTGTATGCGACTGGCATGGATATGGGTTGGTATAACCCGTATAACCATCGTTGGTTGCCCGAGCAAACCTACAACTCCATGAATTGGTATCGCAACAACACGTTTATGCCGGTTAGCACTTCTGCTATGCAGAGGGGAGATGTGGTCTACTACCAGGGCCATATTGGAATCTATATCGGAAACGGTCGAATCATTGATTCGTGGCCTGGGATCGGTGTGACCGAGCGCTCGGTCAATGCTCCAGGTCGTGTAATCGGTGCCGCTAGGCCTTTCGCATAGAGTCTGTTGAGGCGCTCCGTTGCAGGAGCGCCTCTTTTTGACTGTGTGCTAACTGGTGCTTTCCTAAGCTTTAAATGCCTGTATGGATCGCGTCGAAAATGTTGGTGTAAGGGTGACACCCTAGCGCCCGTTTAACGAA
>CALLNU010000048.1 GCA_938005465.1 uncultured Collinsella sp. | reverse complement strand
AACGATATGGCACCGTGAGGACATATGTATGTCAATCCTGGTCTAACAGAGCCTTAATTAATCATATTTCGAATGAGTCCGATAAGTGCGTAGTTCTCCCTCTTATACAGGAGGATATTATCGTTGCGACAAAAATGGCTATTAAGGGCAATAAGCCATCGAAGTCAAAGGCGGAATGGGGCCTAGTTCAGGAGGACTGTCTAATCATAGCGGCTCTAGAGCGTTTATGGATGATAACCCGGGTGCAGAAATGGCTATTTGCAGCAGCAATACAGTCGATTTTGCAACGAAGGCTAGCGATGGCAAGGGCTATACCTTGCATGAACAAATTGCCTCCAGATTGGAAGGTTGCCGCTTCTATTCAAATCCTGTCGACTTAATGACTGACAAGACGTTTATGTCTAAGGAAAATGTGGAAATGGCTGACAAGGAAACGCTAAAGTCTTCTTATGAGGCTGCCTCACAGGCTATCAAGACGATGAGTCAGAAGAAAGCGGAGTCTGTTGCGACGGCATCGCGTGCGTTGTTGAAGTACAACTTGTCTAATCATTATTCCGATATGGCTGCGCAGATTCCTTCGTCCCTGTCGAAGGTCGGCCTAGCGACTGATTCCTTTGCGAAGATTACGGCTATGGCTCGGCAGAATCAGCTTAATGCTTTGAGTTCATACCTTGAAGCGATTGATTCCATAAAGTGGAATCAGATTGGGCCCGCTTATTCGGCTTTGGACAACGTTGGCTTTGGCGAGACCGTTGGAGAGGGCATCGAGGATGATGCCGAGTAGTATGGGCTATATGACCACCGTCATCAAGGTGCTTAAGATTGGAGATGAGCGCGGCTCCTTTTAGAACTGATGGAACGAGACGATTCAGCTGCTTGATTAGCGACGTGGCTTGACATGTGTTTTAGAGGGATACAATTGGCCAAGCATTTCAGTTCAAATTAAGGTGGGCTCATGTTTGAGAAAGAGCAGGCTGGATTTAACTTACTTAAATCCAAAGACGTGTACGCTATCTTGGATGGAGATACGTCATTTCGTTCAGACGCGCTTGATGAAGAGGTCTCCCTTCCGTATCAATCGGGCCCTAAGTTAGTTGAAGTGCTCAATAAGTTTGGAATAGACGTTTCGTATGGTTCATCTAGCCGGTGGATGTATGTTAAAGCCCTGCTCGAGCATTGCATCGAGAATAATCGTGTTTCTGATATGTTGTCTTATTTCTTTGGCCTTGAACGCTTCCAAAAAGATTTTTCTGGCCTGATACAGGAGGAAATAAAACGGAGACATGCCGCGATTGTTGAGGGTGCTATGGCTGCCATTAACAGCATACTATTCTTTGGTGGGCATGAACTGAGATGCTTCGGTAATAACTACGTTATTGCGTCAGTCGATGACGTGCCCGCGATGTCCGTTCCTTCAATCAACACGATTGACCGTTCTTATATTAAAGATATGGCAAATAGAGCCCAGGAAGATATTATACTCGGGAATTTTGATAGCGCTCTCACTAAAGCGAGAACATTACTAGAAGAGGTCTTCTGTTGGGCTATCGAACGCAAGGGGGAACAGCCTTCGAGCAGTGGCGATGTCGGAAAAATGTTCTCTCAAGTCAAATGCCTTTATAACATTCATGCTGATAAGACAATGGATAGGAGAATTTGTGACCTGGTAAATGGACTCAATAAAATTGTCGACTCTATTGGCCAGATGAGAAATAAACAGGGCGATGCTCACGGAGTGGGGGCATCAAGGGTGAACATCGAGGACTATCATGCAAGGCTTGCTGTGAACGCTGCTGCCAACGTTGCGGATTTTGTTCTGTCGGTTGTTCATCGAGCGGAGAGAGATTGACATTAAGGTTTATTCGATTGCATGTCGAATTGGCCAGCGGCCATCAGTTTGTTCGATCGGTCCAGAGGAGATTGATAAATTGTTGCCGTTGCGCTTGCGCAGTCATTCCCGAGGGGGATAGCGTTGGTATCACCAGCGTAGTGGCGGCGGGAAGGCGCAGTGGTCATTATTCAGCGACGTAATTGGTCAAAATCGCTTGACTATTACTTGCTAAAATCGCCTGGCGCTAACGATGAACCGAAGTGTCATAGCGACCTTGACTGAGAAAACTGGTCCCTTGACGGCGGTATTTGTTGGCGCATTTAAATAATTATCCGCTTTGAAAGGCTGTCTATCCAATGGATTCGCGCATCTCCCATCAGCTTCTTGTTCTCGGCAACGGTTTTGATATCACATGCGGTTTAAATTCTCGGTTTGTTCAGTTCTTCAGACCGAGGATGGTTGTTATCGACAAAAACAAAAATATCCGTAAAAAGGGTTGGGTACAAACTCTCTCTGCCTCTGGCATTACCGCCTGGGACTTAATTCTCTATTACCGTAAAGAACTGGCTGATAAAGGCTATGACGTTAATTGGAGTGACATCGAGTTGGTTGTCTCCGATGCTATCGAAATGGAGCACAGCGCTAGTTCACTTCCGTCCTCCCCATCTATGGACAAACAACATTTTGTCACTATTCGAACTCTCCTCGAGTATTTTGAGTTTCTGCAGTCCCATCCTTGGATTAAGTGGCCAAATCACTATTTAGCGCAATTAAATGAGAAGATCGAAAAATCGACCGGGCACGATTGGGCCAAGCTGGAAGAGGACGTTTCCCGAGAAATTCTTAAAGCGGGAAGTTTTAAAGATGACGATGATTCCGAGCCTCTCTTCACTTTCTCCGATATCTTCCCCTGTACGTATGTGGATATCGAAAGCTATCGAGATGCGTTGATGGAACAAACACCAGGCTTTGCTGCCGAAGTTGTCGCTAGCTTTCTCTGCGGCTTATATACGGTCGTTGAAAAATGGACGCAAAACTCTCTGCGTTCGGCACTCGAACAAGAGCTGCATAAGCTGGAAGCTGAGTTCAGTCGATATCTTGGTCACGAAGTGGAACTCAACAACGATTATGGCCAGGCTTCGGAACGGCTAATGGAACAGTTGTTGTCAGGCAAAGTGAGTTGGAATGGCGGCCACGTTACAGCGGCAACCGTGCTCAGTTTTAACTATACGAGCCCTTCGATTCCATCCATTTGGCGGAGCGAGCCAACGTTTAAATTCATTAATATCCACGGCAAGCTTAATGGAGATATTATCTTTGGTGCTGATGGCACAAACTGTATGGATGATCCTGGGGCGGCAAGATTTTCTAAGACATTTAGAATTATTCGTTCCGGGAGGCCTGGCGGGGGAGAGCCGATTGCATTTGGCGCGCCATCAAAAGATGAGTTTCGTGAAACAGTTCTTATTAAAGTGTTCGGGCATTCTCTTGCAAAGGCTGATTACGCTTATTTTCAAGCAATATTTGACATTGTTGATTTATATACAGGTCCGGTTGAACTGGTGTTTTTCTACAAATCCTATTGCGAAACTGCTCGTGAGGAGTTGCTCCTTAATATATCAAGGTTGCTCGACTCGTACGGCGCATCAATGGACAACCGGGATCACGGGAAGAATTTGATGCACCGTTTGATTTTGGAGGGGCGGCTGTCTGTCGTTGAACTTCCATAACGATTGGGAATTTGTGGCCGTCCTCAGCTGAGGCATAGCTTTTTGTTTGTGCTGATCGTCAGTACTCCTGCACCACTATTTCAACGCGATTATTCTCTGATCCCGTCTCGAGTAATTTTGTCCGCGCGATAGATTAATCTTTTAATCGATTTGCCACATTTAAACTGGGCGTGAGTATGTATCTTCTTGTGTCTTCGGCGTGCGCCTTATTTTAGCGGGGAGCGATTTGGCATTTGAAGATATGTATGGTTGGCTACCTTGACGAGGAAGATGGTGGGCATTGGAAAACAACGGCCAACGCTACAAGGTTATCGATCACGGTGGCCTGATGGAGTTTCTTCGAGAGGATATGATTGATCAGCTTCGAGGGGAGGAGATGACTCTTAGCACCCTTTCGGGTGAGAATTTCCATACTCCTCGCAATGGCCTTCTAGAAGTCTGCCGAGAATATATTGAGCGCGATCCCCAAACTGATGCTTTTTTGATCCAGTATCCCCATGGGATCGTTCTTGAACAATCTAAGAGGGGATTTTCTATCGAGGCGAAAAGCAGATTTATCCACGGTCTGAATCATCGCTCAAGAGAAAACTTCGACAGTTTAACAATATTAAAGACCAAGAGCCGTATCGTCTCGTGGCAGATATGCGGCTATTTGAGTTCAGCCGCTTTATTGATCAGTTTCAGTCCGCGCGGGAATGGAATCGTTGCGATGTTCTTTATGAACTTTTGGGTCAGCATTACGGCTTGGAGACCAATTGGCTGGACGTGACGAACGATTTCTCAACGGCGCTCTTTTTTGCAACTTGCGTTTGGGATAAAGGCCGCTGGCGTCCGTTTTCGCATCGGGACATCGAGCGAGATGAGTGTTCCAAATGGGGCGTTATTTATAGAAAGAGCGCTGCGCGTGCTGGGTTGGACGAATGTATGCGCATGGGAAAGTACATTCATCACTTGCATGAACCTCGTCCAGTGCTAAAGGATGTTGGGAGTAACATCCCCGTTCCAATTGGATACCAGCCTTTTGTACGAAGCTCAATCCAGAGTGGTTACGCAATATATGACCGCGGAGCAATGCCGCTGCAGGAGGATCCTTCCTTTGAACAATTTCGGTTTAAACAGGACCCCGATTTTTCCAAAGACGTTTTTGACATGATGAATGGCGGGAATAGGATTTACCCGGACGAAAGCCTTATTGAGGCGCTTCCCATTGTTGGCTCTATTGCTTGCGCTACGTCATTTACCCATGAAGCTTTAAACTACGCCCTTATAAGGAGTCATTATTATCGTGCCGAAGATTTTGGAGCAGCGTTAGCCGATCTATCTAATTTTCGAGTGGATGGAAAGCCTATCGAGATTAAAGCTGAACATCCCTGGAGCCTGCCGCGTTACCTAAGAAGGCGAATTGATCGAATCGGTAAAACGGAGAGGCGAATAATGGACAGCCTCCAGATGACAACCAGGCTGTCTCTAATGAGTCGAGGTCTTGGAATTTGGGCTCCATGGATGCTTCCAGAATGCGAGTCTGATCGGGGTGTCCTAGATATGGATCCCAGAATGATTGATGATGGGAACCATACGGTGTTTACGGATCGGTTCTACTTTCGCATGATGTACAGCACGATGATGGGAGAGCTAAGCCCATTTTAGGGGGAACCACTTCGTATCCTATCTAGGGTGTGCAGACAATTAATTAGAGCGTTTGAGAGGGAAGTGTACTTCTTATGCTTTTGAAGCTGCGACAAACACTTCGATTTTTCTTTTGGGAATGAGCGTGTCCACATGGAAGATATTTCGACTTGGATTAATGTGATGGCGACGATTGCAACTGTTACCGCGGCATGGGCTGCGGTGCGGACGCTTAGTATCCAAACCAGTCCAGATTTAATGCTGTTCGTTGAGCCTGATCCAAATTCGTCTTCGGCCCTTAGGCTCGTAATGAGAAATAACGGGGAAGCTGCGGCGTATAACGTGAGCTTTCGCTTGAATAAAACCTTGTTTCCAAGTGATGAGTCGTTTATTTTTGAGGCTGCCGATCGTGTCTTTTCGCAGGGCTATGCAATCCTGCCGCCTCATCGGGAGCGCGATATTCTCTTGGGTGACATGCGAGATATTATTCCGCTATGGGGTGATAAGGTCTATGAAGTAACTGTGACCTATTCGGTTAAGTGGGGTGGCCGTTCCGAAACCGTGGTTTGTCCCGTGGAAATAGGGTCCTATAAAAGCCAAATTACAATCTCACAAGAGAGGCAGATAGATAGAGATGCGAAGCGAGCTTTCCGGTCAATTTCTCAGATGGATAAATCGCTTCGGAGCATCATAGAGATCCTGCGCGACCACGAATAGGGGTTATGCGTTTCGCGGGTATATGACTTGATATTTTGCATATAACCTTTAATTTGTTGCCTTAATTACCGCAGCAGCGACTATGCGAGAAGGTTCGTCATCGGGTTCCGCGAGGCCGAGCCCAGCGTGCCGAAACTACGCGGCGCGACCTTCCAGGCGGCCGCCATCGAGCGCTACCGCAGGCGCGATTGGCGGCCAGTGAACTCGAGGTGATTCTCCCAGATAATCGCGCTAAAATAGAATCTCGACTCAATCATCGAGCATGGAGATTTGATGACCGATGCAAGCAAAAAGCCGTGGCTTACGGCTTCCGAGCAGATTGATCACCTTAAATCTAAAGGTGTTCATTTCTCGCTGATGAGTGAAGAAGATGCTAGAGCTTATCTGGAAAAGAACAGCAACTATTTTCGCCTGCGTGCCTATCGGCTTGGGTTTCCTAAAGTTGAGGAAGGAGCACGCAAGGGGGAGTATGCAAATCTAGATTTTAAGATGTTGGTCGACTTGTCGATTGTTGACATGCTCCTTCGTTATGAAATGTTGCCGCTTACGCTTGATGTGGAGCACTTTGCAAAGGTCAAGCTCTTGAAGCGTATCGAGATGGAGGGGGAGGACGGCTATGCGGTCGTCTCGGAGTTCATTTCCTCCTACGATGGCAGGAAGCCAGACGGTGCGCCATGCAATTCGCTCAAAGACGAGATTCTCAGATGCAAGAACAGTCCCTACACTGGTGGGTTGATTGCCAGGTATGCTGATTTCGACTTCCCCGCGTGGGCGTTTGTCGAAGTAATTTCTTTTGGCTCGTTTCTCTATTTTTACAAGTTTTGCGCCAATAGGTTTGACGACCGCGAGATGCTTAAAGAGTTCTATATTCTTCAAGCAGTCAAGTCATTAAGAAATGCATGCGCTCATAATAGCTGTATTTTGAATAACCTGCGTGCTGATAGACCGCAATTTAAGCCAAGCTACGTTGTAACGCGGGAGTTGTCGACCATAGCCGGCATCGGTCTCGACCAGCGTAAGTCAAAGATGAGCAATGACCGTATACAGCAGATTGTCACTACGCTATACGCGCACAGGAAACTTGCTTCGCAAGGCGTTTTAGAGCATCGCGCAAAGAGCCTATCTGTGTTTGTTCAAAGAATGAATAAGCACGTCGATTACTACCGGGGCAATCTTCAGGTGTCTACTGGATTTGACTTTCTCACGAAGGTGATTAGTGCGTGGTTTCCGGTGGACGTTGATTAACGATGAATCTGTGACGAGCTTTGTCGCAACGCCTTAGATGCCAAAAAAGAGCTATGCTTTCTTCACAACAAAAAACAGAAGCCTTTCTTGGCCGAAGTTTTGCAAGGGGGTTCCTTCCCTAGGGAGGGCATCCCCTATTTTTATGGATGGCGCAGTTTTTATGTGTGGTGTGCGTCGACGAATGTAGTGGCGACGCTTTGATGTGGGTAAGGTGACCAAAGCCACGGTCGCCAGCACTTCCATATCCAAGACCAAAACCGCGACTTACTCGGCACTCCCCAAGAACGCTGATAGCAACTGGACCGCCGCATCTACGGTGCTTCTTCTGCTAAGAATAGCGATTCTGATCGCGTCGGAAATGTTGGTGTAACCGCACGGCTGCTTCGTCCATCCTTTCCGAGTGGTCTCGCCAAATTGCCCGTCCGGGAGAACAATAGATCGAGCGCTGCGCCCTGCTCCCAGGGGTGAGGACCTCTTGATTAAACTGCTCACTTTTAAATAACCCTGTGCTCAATTCTCGGTGGCCATTTGAGGAGGATGAGCTCGATTTAAGGATCGCGTCGAAAATGTTGGTGTAAGGGTGACACCCTAGCGCCCGTTTAACGAA
>CALLNU010000047.1 GCA_938005465.1 uncultured Collinsella sp. | reverse complement strand
TGCGCAACGAGCTGCCATGATGGACTCCCTTAACCTTGATGTGTCAAGTCTTTCACGCATTCGACCGCCGGTTTCACCCGACATGCCGAACACACAACTTCACAAATATATAGCCCAATACCGACAACCGCAACTCTTGCGTGTATCATGGGCGAACCTCGGCGGTTCACGCGCGGTTCGAGCGTAACTTGCGAGTGGGCCATCAGCGGTTCACGAGCGGCTCGGCATTGGTTCGCCAGCGGTCCGCAAGTAGTTCGTCAGCAGTTCGCCAGCGGCGAATTACGCTGCAAATCATAGCGTTTACCCGATAAAACACGCCGGCCTTCCTTTTCCGCATCCAGCAAACTCTCATATAATCTCGGTATAAGAGACGGCAAGGGACGAAGGGGTCCTCGTGCAACTTACGACGAAGGAGGCTGTCATGTTGAATCTCAAGCGAGGTATCGGCACTCACGAGCCCAGCGTGATTTCACTGGGGCAAGTCTGGGTGGACATTATGCTCAATGTGGACAAGGTGCCGGCACAGGGCGGATTCGCCGTGGCCGATCATCCGAAGCCCTCCATTGGCGGCAGCTATCGCGTGCTGCAGGCGGCCAGCCGCATGGGCGTGCCGACCGAGCACGCCGGCATTCTGGGCAACGGCCTGTGGGCGCATTTCATCCGCCAGTCATTCCAAGACAACGGCATTACGCATATCGGCCAGGATCGTCTTGATGAGGATTCCGGCTTCCGCGTGGTGCTGAGCTCCGGCGCGCCGAAGAAGACATTCATCGCTTCCTATGGCGCCGAGGCTCATGGCGACTCGGACACGTTCGACACGCTGGAGCCGCAGCCCAAAGACGTGGTGCACATCAGCGGCAACACACTGATGGACCACACGGCCACCGGCGTGGACGGATTCCTGCTCAAGGCCGGTACCGACCCGGCTGCACGCGACTACACGCTGGTGATCAACCCCACCAATACGTTGCGTTTGGTCAACGACCATATGCTTGAGGACCTGGTGCTCGCACGCCCGGTCTGGTCCTGCAACCGTCAGGAGGC
Source organism: uncultured Collinsella sp. (assembly GCA_938005465.1). Lineage (GTDB taxonomy): Bacteria > Actinomycetota > Coriobacteriia > Coriobacteriales > Coriobacteriaceae > Collinsella. The sequence continues at coordinate 33,886 of CALLNU010000047.1, read as the reverse complement.
CATGACGCTGGCCGAGCGACTTGGTGCGCCAATCGACGACAGCAAAGTCACCATTGGCGGCGGACTTGACGACTTCATGCACCAGTTGTGCGACGGCTTGGGCGCTACACTGCGCGCGCCGCTGGTGGTGCGTGTCGGCGCCCGCGGCGCTTGGATTCGTGAGCCAGGTGGCGAGACGATTCATATCGAGGGATACCCGACCAAGGCCGTACACACCCGTTCGGCGGGCGGTTGCCACACCGGCGTGATGTGCGCGATGCTGGCAAAGGGCCATAGTCTGGCCGAATCGGTAAAGATCGCCAACGCGGCGGCATCCATCGCCATCCAGCACAGCCTCAACGGCGTGCCGCAATGCCCCGATTACGACGAGGCCATCGCGCTGATCGGCGAATAGTCGACTATAGGTAGCTCTCCCAGTCCGCTTCGCGGCCAGCTCCCCTCAGCGAGGGGAGCTATTTTTGCTCTGGCTCCCCTTAGAAAGAGGCCCGGCATTATTCATCCGCCGTTCAACCGGAATGGCTCCCCTACCCTAGTCCGCGCTTCTACGATAGATTGAGTTGAATACTGTCGAGGAGTGTATATGACTGATCCCACGAATGTCCACGAACCGGTGCCGCAAAGCGCCAAACTGACCGCCCGCGAGAAGAAGTGGATCATCTACGACGTCGGCAACTCGGCATTCGTGCTGCTGTCCACCGCCGTCATCCCCATTTACGCCAAATCGCTGATGCCGGCGGACGGCAACATCGTGTCCGCCTGGGGCTACGCGCAAACCATTGCTTCCTTGGTCATCGCGCTGCTCATGCCGTTGCTCGGCTCCATCGCCGACGTGCAAGGCATGAAAATCAAGTTCTTCCTTGGCTTCTTCGGCACTGGCGTGGTCACCTGCTGCGCAATGGCCCTGCCCCTGACCTGGCTACCGTTCCTAGTCGTCTACATTCTGGCGACCATCGGCCTCAACGGCTCGCTAACGTTCTACGATTCGATGCTCATCGACGCCACCTCGAACGAGCGCATGGACAAGGTCTCCTCGCATGGCTACGGCTGGGGCTACATCGGCTCCACCGTGCCGTTCATCTTCTGCATCGCGCTGATCTTCGGCGGCCCGTCGCTCTTCGACTGGTCCACGGTGGCTTGCACGCGCGCCTCGTTCATCATCACCGCCATCTGGTGGGTGGCATTCACCATCCCGCTGCTTACCAGCTACCGCCAAGTGCACTATCGCGCCACCCGTGACCAGCTGGGCTCGGCCGTGCGCGGCACGTTCAGCGAACTGGCGGGCACGTTCGGCAAAATCGTGAAGAACAAGCCGTTGTGGATGTTCATGATCGCGTTCTTCTTCTATATCGATGGCGTCCACACGGTCATTTCCATGGCTACCAGCTACGGCTCGGCTTTAGGCATCGACTCGACCCAGCTGGTGCTGGCGCTGCTCGTTACGCAGTTTGTGGCCTTTCCGTCTGCCATCATCTACGGCAAGCTCGCCGGACGCGTGGGCACGCTCAACATGATCCTGGTGGCCGTCGCCGCCTACATGGGCATTGTGCTGTTCGCCGCATTCTTCCTAAAGACCGCCTTCGAATTCTGGGTGCTTGCCATTATGGTCGGCCTGTTCCAGGGCGGCGTGCAGGCGCTCAGCCGTAGCTACTTTGGCCGCATTATCCCCAAGGAAAAGTCCAACGAGTACTACGGCTTCTTTGACATCTTTGGTCGTTATGCAAGCGTCATGGGCACTTTCCTGGTGTCGGTCGTCACCTCGCTGACCGGCAACCCATCGCTGGGCGTCCTTTCCATTGGCGTGCTGCTGATCGTTGGCTTTATGCTGCTGGTTCGCCTGTCCCGCATGACTCAGGCGGCAGAGCAGGCCGCATAGGAGCGAGCGGCTATTGGGCCTGTCCGCGGTACTCTTTTGGGGTTATCCGCAATAAACATTGCGACTTGCGAGCAATGATTTGCCCAAGTGGGTATGATGGAATCAGCTAGGTCGCGGGGCGTCGCCTGTGTTTGGCGGCGCCCCGTTTTTGTGTTGCAGGGAGGGTAAGGCATGAACGCCACAGTCGTGATTCCAACGTATTGGGCGGGCGATGACGCTTGCGCAAACGCCCCTGGCACTTATGACCATTCGACGCGACTCAACGCCGACAATTCCGAACTCGACCGCTGCCTGGCCTCGCTTGAGCAGGTGCGTGACATCCCACGCATCATCCTTTTGGTGGTCTGTCCCGTTTCTGCCACAGCCGATGTGTCGCTGCGCGTGCACGAGATTGTCGACGCGCATCCCACGCTCAAGGTCACCGTTGTCACCAACACCCAGGCCTCGCGCATCGCAGACCGGGTTGCTCAGATCGCGCCCAAGGGTTCGGGCGAGTGCGTGAGCCTGCGAGGCTACGGTGCCATCCGCAACATGGGGCTAGCCTGTGCCGCTGTGCTGGGGCATGACGCGGTTATCTTTTTGGATGACGATGAGACTGTCATCGACGCCGACTTTATGAAGCGCGCGACCTATGCGTTGGGGCAGCAGACGCGTCAGGGCTTGCCGATCTTGGTCAAGAGCGGCTATTTCTACGATCGCGACGGCTCGCCGCTGGCTCCCACGGACAAGGCGGGTATCTGCCATCGTTGGTGGACCAAGCGCATCGAGTTCAACCGTTGGATGAAAAAGGCGCTCTCGGGCACCCGCATCTCGCGCTCCAACTACGTGTGCGGCGGCCTGATGGCCCTGCATGCCCGCGCCTTTACGCGTGTGGCCTTTGACCCGTTTATCACCCGCGGCGAGGACTTGGATTACCTCTTTAACATGCGCATGTTTGGCTACGACGTGTGGTTCGATAACGAGTGGACCGTGCGCCATCTACCTCCGGAGTCCGAAAAGCGCTCACCGCGCTTTATGCAGGATGTATACCGTTGGTACTACGAACGGGCCAAGTTGACATTCGCCGCGCATCAAAAGGAGCTCATTCCCGTTACGGCGGCATCGCTCATGCCCTACCCGGGCCCGTGGATTTCGCGCGAGCTCGACGACCGCGTGCGCAAGACCGCTATGGTCCGCAGCGTGTTTACCCGCGAGCATGAGGGCTACCTGCGCATCTGGCGCCATGGTATCGGCGAGGCAAAGGCCTATGCGCGCCAAAACGCTGCAAGCTACCTGCGTTTCCAGAGCTTTTGGCCCAAGATCATGGACGGGCTTTGGCGTGACGCACAACTGATCAGTATCCTGGAGGGGGCCGAATGATCGACCGCCGCGCCCAGCGCGATAGTTCAATATCAATCTTTCGCATCATTGCCGTTGCCTGCGCCATTTGCGTGCTGGTGTACTTTATTTTTGCCTTGGTGACCGGTATCGAGCCGATCGCCACGGTGATTGCCTGCGCGCTGCTGTGCATCTTTCTGTGCATCTTTATCTTTTTGACGCTCAATCCCGATTCGGTGCGCTCCCAGTACACCGAGGAGACGCTCTCGGTGGCCTCGGCCATGCTCGAGGACATTAAGGGCGGTCTGACGCAGGAGTCGGCGCGTTTGGTGTGCCGGCGCATTTTGCCCGAGACGCGCGCCATGACGGTGGCCATCACCGACGAGGACAACGTGCTTGCCTGTGCGGGAGAGTTTGAGGAAAAACTACTGCCAGATTCTCCCATCCACACGCTTGCCACACGCTACGTTATCGAACATGGCATCGTGCAGTCGTTCAACCGTATGGTGGATGTCGTGGGCTCGGACGGCTCGCACAACCAAGTTCCCGCCGGCATTATCGCCCCCATCAAGGTGGGCGATCGTACCGTCGGCACGCTCAAGTTCTACTACAAGACCCCGCGCGCCGTCGACCGTACCCAGTACGCGCTTGCCTCGGGCTTTGCCGAGATCTTGTCCACGCAGCTCGCCATCCACGAGCTCGAGGTGCAAAAGGAACTCACGGCGCGCGCCGAGGTGCGTGCGCTGCAGGCGCAGATTAACCCGCACTTCCTGTTCAACACGCTGAACACCATTGCATCGTTTACGCGCACCGACCCGCTGCGGGCCCGCGAACTGCTTCGTGAGTTCTCATCGTTCTATCGTGCCACGCTCGACAACTCGGGATCGCTTATTCCGGTCTCGCGCGAGGTCGCACAGACCAAGCGCTACCTTACCTTTGAGAAGGCCCGCTTTGGCGAGGACCGCGTGCTTGCGACGTTCGATGTGTCCGAGGACGTGGAAGATACGCTGGTGCCGGCGTTCGTGATCCAGCCGATTGTCGAGAACGCCGTACGTCATGGTATGGGCGATGACGACGCCCTGAGGATCGACGTGACCGTTCACCAAGACGGCGAGGATGCAATCTTGATTGCCGTGGCCGATAATGGCGTGGGCATGGATGAGGGTACCGCCGCCAGACTGTTTGACGAGCGTTCTGCCCGTCCCGACGCCAGCTCTCCCCAGGGTGGCGGCGCCGGTGTGGCCATGCACAATATTTCGGAGCGCATCCATCGCTTTTATGGGCCGCACTCCTATACGCGTGTCGAATCGGCGCCGGGCAAGGGCACCAAAGTGCTCCTTCATCTTGATTTGTCAGAGAGCATCTTCGACATTCAAGAGTAAAATAAAAGGCTACGGGCTCAACGTCATGCGACGGATGCCCGGCGTAGTTAGTTGACGAAAGGTTTTATCCCTATGCTGCGTGCGATGATTGTGGATGATGAGGCGCCGGCTCGCTCGGAGCTTCGCTTCCTGCTCGAGCAAACGGGCAAGATCGGCACGATCACGGAGGCGTCGAGCGTCCGCTCCGCCATCGAGATGCTTATGGAAAGTCGCGTGGATGTCGTGTTTCTCGATATCTCGATGCCCGGTGCCTCGGGCCTGCAACTTGCCGAGGCGCTGCATAAGCTCAAAAATCCGCCGGCGATCGTGTTTGTGACTGCGTATAGTGACCATGCGGTCGAGGCATTCGACGTGGATGCCGTCGATTATCTGATGAAGCCGGTCGAGGAAGCTCGCTTGGATCGCGCGATCGAGAAGGTCACGCAACGCACCAAGCCGGTTACGGACAGCAAGGTGACCATCGAGCGTATCCCGGTGGAAAAGGGCGGCCGCAAGGTGCTCATTCCCGTGGACGACATTCGCTTTATCATGGCCAAGGACGATTACTCCTGCATCTATACCGTCGATGATCGCTTTTTGTCGACGACCTCGCTGGCGCAGTTTGAGGCCAAGCTCTGCGACTTTGGCTTCTTCCGTGTTCACCGCCGCTATATCGTCAACTTGGCGTGCGTTACGGACGTCGAGACGGTGCCCTCGGGCGCCATCCAGCTGGGCATTACGGGCGTCGACGAACGCGTGCCGGTTTCGCGCCGCCGCGTCGTGCCGCTCAAGAAGGCTCTGAGTCTCTAGCACACTGGCCCCGCAGCCCTGTAGACCCATCGTCTGCGGAGCCGTGGGGCCTTTTTGTATGTATCTGCCGAATCGTTTTTTGCGGAAGGGATCCCATGAACAGTGCAAGCGCCAAGCGTATCGACATCATCTCGGACACCCACGGCTATTTATCGCCTGCGCTCTTGGATGAGCTTGAGGGCGCAGACCTGATCATCCACGCCGGCGACCTCACGTCAGAGATAGACTACGAGCACCTATGCACCATCGCCCCCGTGCGGGCCGTACTGGGCAACAACGATTACTACCGCGACTACGGCCCCGATGTAGACCGTCTTGCGCTCTTTACCTACGAAGGCCTCAAATTCGCCGTAGCCCACTACCGCGAAGACCTTCCGGTGGGGTCCGTAGACGTAGCCATCAACGGTCACACCCACGTAACCAAAGAAGCCCAAGTGGGCCGCTGCCTGGTCCTCAACCCAGGCAGCGCCAGCTACCCCAGAGGCACCCGAGGCCCCACCATGGCCAGAATGCTCGTAAAAGACGGCAAGATCATAAGCACCAAATTTATTGACCTAGACTAACCGCAACAAAAACGGGGGATGCACAATGCATCCCCCGTTTTTCTTTAAGCCAAAGGCCGAAGTTCAACAAGATCCATCAGACCAACCCCGCCGAGGAGCACGCGGGCTAGCCGCGCAGCGGCGCACGCCCGCAAAACTGGTTGAATAATGTGACGGCAGGGAGGGTCTCCGGGGCTGAGGGCGGGGGTTAAGTTTGTCGCGAGTTCCGCACGCAAAGGAAAGCACTTAATGTGCTTTCCGTCTTGCGCAGGACTGTAGAGCAGCAAACTTAACCCGCGCCAGCCGGCCCCGGAGACCCTCCCGGAGGGACCGAAAAATTTTTTCAAAAAAGTTGTTGCGCGGCGGACGGACTTCTGTGTATACTAATCCCCGCAGCGCACGCGAGCGGAAACAAACGCGAACGACTGCCTGGGGAGTTAGCTCAGTTTGGTTAGAGCGCCGGCCTGTCACGTCGGAGGTCGCGGGTTCGAGCCCCGTACTTCCCGCCAACGCAATTAAAGCCACGTCTTCGGACGTGGCTTTTTGCGTTTGATGCGCTTTGTTTCGATAGAACGATCGCCCTGGTGCATCTTCGCCCAGAACCCCCGCGCCTTCGGGAACGCAAGTAAAATCTAATGAGTATATCTGTCTGAACAACAGCTTTTTTGCGCAACACCTGTTCTACGAGACAGGGGGTTAGGTTATACTAAATTGCACTGTGCGCCGCATCTGATGCATTTCGCTCCAAGCGCGGCACTCAGTGGATATCCGATTTACCATTTGGATGTCCTGGCGGTCATTTAGCGTCTCGACACAAGCTCGGCCCCGGAGCTCGTTCGAGCTGTTCGTATTCCTTGAAAGGGGAAAAATGGACATATCGAGGAAGACTGATTACGCCCTTCGTATGCTGGCGATGCTTGCTGAGGATCCGGAGTGTTTGCTTTCTGTTCGCACCGCTGCCGAAGAGGTCAATGTTCCGTATTCGTTTGCCCGCTCGATTCAGCACGGTTTGGTCCAGGCCGGTATTGTGGAGAGCCTGCGTGGCGTCCACGGTGGCATGCGTCTCAAGGTCAGTCCGGACGACGTCACTATCCGCCAGGTCGTCGAGGCCGTTCAGGGTCCTATGGTTATGAACGATTGCACCGCGCCCGATGGTGACTGTGCGCGCATGGGCGCGTGCTGCTATCATCCCCTGTGGGCCGGAGCTCAGGCGTTGATGCGCGACTACCTCGATTCCGTTTCGCTCGGCGACGTCGTCGCTCACCGCCAGTTCCCGGCCGTCGATCCCAAGTTCGCCGACCGCGAAGCGTTTCCCGAGTACGCCACCTGCGCGTGCGCTTACCGGGAGGAATAGCGCCGCATAAGGAGCATAGCCATGATTCAGGACCCCTTTCGTTCGATGATTCGTTCGGAAGGGGTCCTGCGTTATCGCGACCTTCCGTGGCGCCGCACACGCGATCCGTACATCATTTGGCTTTCTGAGGTCATGTTGCAGCAAACGCAGGTGCCGCGTGTGGAGGCGCGCATGCCGGTGTGGCTCGATCGTTTTCCAACCGTGCAGGCGCTTGCCCAGGCCGCGCCTTCCGATGTTTTGGACGCTTGGCAGGGCATGGGCTACAACCGACGCGCTCTGGCGCTTCATGGGGCCGCTCAGCGCGTTGTAGGGGACTGGGACGGGGAGTTTCCGCGTGAGACGCGTGACTTGGTCGCTCTGCCTGGTATTGGCCCGGCAACGGCGCAGGGTATCCGGTCGTTTGCGTTTGATCTTCCGGGTGTGTATCTAGAGACCAACGTGCGCACGGTCTTTCTGCATCACTTCTTTCCCGATGTGCCGGCCGTTCCCGATCGCGAGCTGGTGCCGCTGATCCAAGCCGCCTGTCCGGCGGCCCCCGGTGCGGCGGCGGACGAGATCGCGCCCTTTGCCGTGCCGCTCGATGACGCCGACACGCCGCGCGCGTGGTATTACGCGTTGCTAGATTATGGCGCGTATCTTAAAAAGACGCTGCCCAATCCGTCCAGGCGCTCGGCGGGCTATAGTCGTCAGTCCAAGTTTGAGGGCTCGCGTCGTCAAAAGCGCGCCCACATTGTGCGCATGCTGCTGGCAGCGCGCGATGGGCATCCGGCGGGGATAACGCTTGCTGATGCCGTGGTGGGCGTTAACGAGATGGAGACGGCAGCCGGTCGCGGGCCGGTCGAGTGCGACTTGATCGCGGGCATTCTGGCCGACCTGGAGCGTGAGGGCTTTTGCCGAGCTGAGGGCGATCGCTGGCTGAGCATCTAGCCTGTGCAAATCTGAAGAACAGGATTGTAAGGTTTAGATTTTCGGCATGAGGGCATCCTAAAGACGAGGCCGCTCGAAGCCTACGGGCGGCATGCGTTGAAGGGAAGTACACCTATGGATTTTGAGAATTCCCAAACCAAGAAGAACCTCGAGACCGCTTTTGCCGGTGAGTCCCAGGCACACACCAAGTATCGCTACTATGCATCCAAGGCCAAAAAGGACGGCTACGTTCAGATCTCGAATATTTTTGCCGAGACGGCGGGCAACGAGTCCGAGCACGCCAAGCTGTGGTTTAAGTATCTGCACGACGGCGCCGTCCCCGATACCCTGGACAATCTGCGTGATGCCGCTGCGGGCGAGAACTACGAGTGGACCACGATGTACGACGAGTTCGCCAAGACCGCCGAGGAGGAGGGCTTTGCCGAGATCGCCGAGAAGTTCCGTGGCGTCGGTGCCGTGGAGAAGGCTCACGAGGAGCGCTACAACAAGCTCGTCGAGCGCATTGAATCGGGCGAGGTGTTTGAGCGTGAGGGCGTGAAGGTGTGGAAGTGCCTGAACTGCGGGCACCTGCACGTTGGTGCCGAGGCGCCTGAGGTGTGCCCGGTGTGTAACCACCCGAAGGCGTACTTTGAGGAGCAGGTGGTGAACTACTAGCGCTTGGCGCTGGCGTGAGCTGGGCCGGGAGGGCCGGACTACCTTCCCTCCTCGCTCACGGCTTCGCAGGGTCGCGTTGAGGGAAGGTAGTCCGGCCCTCCCGGCCCGCTTTGGGTCGTCGCGTGCTCGTTACTGAAAAGCTGATAAGAAGTTTGTGTGCCGCCCCGATAGGGGCGGCACGTTTTGTATAGGGATTGGGTTGCGGCCATTTGGTTGACGGGGCTTGCTCCGGGTTGGGGCGGCGCCGTTGTTTAGGGGGTACACTGGGTAGCGGCTTTTAGTTTATCTACTACCTGATGGGGTGTTTTTGTATGGGTAAGAAGTCTCGGGCTCGGGTTGCTGCGGCGGGAACTCGCAAGGATCCTGGTCGTCGGGTTGCCGAGGGTAAAAAGGCCGATCGTGTCGAGAAGGACAAGAAGGTTGGGGCGCATGCTCATCTTGAGTGGGCGCCTCATTTGAATTCGGCTAGTGAGGATTTGACTGCCAAGTTGTTTACTCTGGTCGAGGTAATTTTGGGCGTGGTGCCCCTTGTGGTTATCGGTTTGTTCTTGGCTTCGAAGGACGCCACGAGCGTCGATAAACTCACCGAGGTCTTTTCGCAGGATCCCTCGATGGTAGTTACGTTTATCTCTGCGTGCCTGCAGCCGTTTGTGGCGTACATGCTGTACATGATTTATCGCAAATACTGCGAGGGCGATGCGGGCTTTGCCGCCGGCAACCTGATCGGTCTTTTGTGCTCCGAGATCCTACTGCTCAATATCCCGGGCGTCATCGGTATGGGCATCTTGCTGTGGCGTGTTTGGCGCAACGTCGCCCCGCACTTTGAGAGCTGGCTGTTTGAGCGTCGCTTTGCGGGCGCCCTGGCCGACATTGCCGGCTCGCTCGTGATTCTGGTCCTGGCGTTTATGTGCGCCACCGCCGCCCGCGGTCTCGCGGGTATGTAGTCTGTCCTCACCGACCACGGAGCGCAGGGCGGGGAAATCTTTCCCTCTCGCTCACGGCTTCGCAGGGTCGCGCGAGGCAAAGGTTTCCCCGCCCTGCGCTCCGGCGTTGAGTCGTCGCGTGCTCGCTACAGAAAAGCTGATATTAAAGATTGTGTGCCGCCTCTTTTTGGGGCGGCACGTTTTTGTGGAGTCCCGGTCTCCACAATTTTCGTCAAGCTTTTGGTTAGATTTTGGTCAGTTGGCGTAAGGGTGGAAGGCCAAAAGATTGCTGGCGAAAAAAGCTCAGAGAAAGTGCTGGTAGGGGAGTTGTTGAGCTTTTCGACAGCTTTTGAGCAAAAGAAACTTTGTGGCTATTGCCGGCGATTGCGTTGTCGCGGTCATGGCGGTGCGGGATGCTGGTCGTAAGCGTCGAATGCTCCGATTTTGGAGGCCAGCATGGATCTGTTTCTTGAGACTCCGCAGCAACAAGCCGAGCGCATGCTGCGTCAGCAGCAACGACTCATGGAGATGCAAATGCAAGGGGCGGCAGTCCAGCCCTTTGCGCAGAATGTCGTGCCCGCTGCTGTACCCGCAGCTGTGCCCGGGTGCGAATCGGCACCAGAGGCCTATTCCGTACAGCAAGATTCATATGCGCAGGAGCTCGCGTTCGACAAGCGTCGTGCGCGTCGTCGCCGCGTGGGCCAGCGCCTGCGCACCTTGGCGATGATCGTGCTCATCCCGCTGGGGCTTGCAGTCATCTTTCTGGCGTCGTATGCGCTCACCTGCATTCTTAACGGTGCTTCGCCCAGCGAAGTGTTCCAACATCTGTCAGCCCTCGGCCAGCGCCTAGGCGATGTCATAACAACAATCCGCGCCGGCTGGGAGAGTTAGCGTTTGTCACATTAGGACTTCTAGGGTGTAGGGATTATCGCCATGAGTAGAATCCTCGCATCCTGTGGGTCCTGTCATGCGACTTAATAGTATTATTGAAGATGAATAATAATAGGATTTGTTATGTATAAGCAGGATTTAGAACAGACTCTTTTGGGCATTGACGAAGAGGCGGAGCTGGAAATAGGTCCAAGAGACGACAGGCCGAACGTTGTATTGGTGGGAGGAAGCGCCTTCATGCTAAACGATGTGACGAATCGTTCGGTTACACATGACATTGATGTGTTTGAGGCAGATAGGTGCCTCCGCGAGATCATAGCTCGATACCCCGAGGTGAATGGTATGGCGGTGGCATATTGTAATCAGATGCCGTTCAATTACGAAGATCGTTTGATTCCCTTGGATATTGGGGCGCGTTTTATCAGGTACTTTACGCCATCCTTGGAGGACCTGGCGGTAATGAAGCTCTATGCCTGTCGTCCGAACGACATCATCGATCTTCATAGTCAGGCATTCGTCGACCGACTTGATTGGGGGTTGCTCGAACGGCTTATATTCGACGAGGGAGAGGCGCTGGCGTCGTCGCCTTCGGAGCGGAGTTATCAAGAGATGGTCTGTGCATACAGGCAATACAGAAAGGAGGTGCTCGGTTGAATCTGACCTTTGAGGGATTCTTAAAAGGCTATTGCCGAGAGCTATCCGGACAGCGGTCGCTGAGTTTTAGAAAATTGGTTGAGCAGGCGACGACGGATGCGCCGCGCGTGGCGGAGCCTCTGTTTTTGCTCGCTTTGGCGCAAGGAAAAGCCGAATACGTTCTGGGTTTATCCGAGGGCTCGTGGATGGAACGGGATTACCGAGACGTTTTATCCTTGTACGGTCAAGCGGGTAGCATGGCGTCTCTATGCGCCAAAAGTGAGCTCCCAAATCGTTATGCCAACGTTTGGCGTGCGTATAGAGCGGTGAAGGAAAAGCCGGCGGCCGATAGAAGGGTGAACGCCCTGATGAGAAAGAAAACGCTGGAAGCATTGGAGGAATCGGGTGTAACGCGCTATGGCCTCTGCCGTGCTCTGCGCCTGAATAAAGGAAACGTATACGCATACTTGGCCGGCGATGACTCAAAGGTGAGCAGGAAAACGGCGCGCCGCATTATGGAATATGCGGAGGAGAGGGGCACCCAAGAAGGGGCCGGGCGCCCGGTGTGTGTGGCGGGGTAAGATTGATCGCGGTTTTGATTGGTGCTCGATTGGGTTTGTTGGGCGGAGATTATGTCTGCTATTGATATTGTGCTTGTTGCGATCGCCTTGGTGGCGGTGGGGGTTGCTGCGGCTTGCGCCCTTCAGCTCAAGAGCCTGCGTGCCGAGTTGCGGGAGCGTGGCGACAGTAGCGCGGAAACGCTGGCAGCACTCGAGCAGGCCAACAACGCGCTCGATGCCCTGAACGTCGCGCTGGCCGAAACCCGCCGCACGGCCAATGCCATCGCGCAGCAGCAGACGACCGATGCGGCCGTGGAGCAGCAACGTTACCTGACCATCGCACGCGAGTTCTCGCAAGCTGGTGACCGGATGGATGACCTGCGCCGCGAGACGGCCCAACAGCTCGGCGCCAATCGCGAGGGCATCGAGCACCGCCTGGACAAGGTGCGCGAGACGGTCGATGCCCAGCTGGGTGCTATCCGCAAAGACAACAACGTGCAGCTCGATCAGATGCGCGCGACGGTGGACGAGAAGCTCTCCCGCACGCTCAACGACCGACTGTCGGCATCGTTTAAGCAGGTGAGCGACCAGCTCGAGGCCGTGTACAAGGGCCTGGGCGACATGCAGTCCATCGCCACCGGCGTGGGTGATCTTAAGCGCGTGCTGGGCAACGTGAAGGCGCGTGGCATTTTGGGCGAGGTGCAGCTGGGTGCAATTCTGGCGGACATCCTTACGCCCGATCAGTATCTGGAAAACGTCGCCACCAAGCCCGGCGCCTCGGAGCGTGTTGAGTTTGCCGTCAAGCTGCCGGTGGACGAGGGCGATCCCGTGCTGCTGCCGATCGACTCCAAATTCCCGGGCGATGCGTACGAGCATCTGCTCGACGCCCAGGAGTCGGGCGACGCGGAGGCCGTCGCCGCTGCGCGCAAGACGCTCGATATGATGGTGAAGCGCGAGGCAAAGGACATTTGCGAGAAGTACCTGAGCGTGCCCGCGACGACCAACTTTGGCATCATGTTCGTGCCGTTTGAGGGCCTGTACGCCGAGGTCGTCAGCCGCCCCGGGCTTGTCGAGACCCTGGGCCGCGACTATCACGTCAACGTTGCCGGCCCCAGCACCATGGCCGCCATCCTCAACAGTCTGCAGATGAGCTACCAGACGTTTAGGCTGCAAAAACGCACCGATGACGTGCTGCGCGTGCTTTCCGCCGTCAAGGCCGAGCTGCCGCGCTATCAGGCGGCGCTGCGTCGCGCACAGCAGCAGATCGAGACCGCGGGCAAGACGGTCGAGGGCATTATCACCACGCGCACCAACGTTATGGAGCGCAAGCTCAAGGACATCGATGCGCTGGAAGACGCGCGGGAGGCCGACGCGATTTTGGGCTTGGAGTCCGCAGGCCTGCTCGCAGACCAAAAAGACGAGGACTAGCTTCATCTGACGGCGGGGCGCCTGCGCAAGCGCGGGGCGCGGGCGCTTTTCGCGTCGCACTTGCCTGAAGTGCGCTTTAGTGTGCAACAATGGCGTTTCGCCCTATCAGACGCGAAAGGAAGCCCATGTCTCAGAGAAACACCAGTCCGCTCAAACGCTCCACCGTGCGTCGCACGCTGCAGCGTTTTTGGGACGTCACGCGCACGCAGCCGCTGATCGTCTTTCTCTCGGTGTTCTCGTCGGCGGGCTACATCTTTTTGCTCACGTTTGCCAACACCTATGTGATGGCCCTCATCGTCGACCGCGTCCAGGCCGGTCCCGTGGCAGGCGACCAGGTGTTTGAGGTCTTTGGTCCTTACATTCTGGCGCTCGTGCTCGTTAACCTAGTGGGCCAAATCCTCTCCAAGCTGCAGGACTACACCGTCTACAAGCTCGAGATTGCGGGCAACTATCACCTGGCGCGCCTGTGCTTCGACACGCTCTCCAATCAATCCATGACATTTCACACCAGCCGCTTTGGCGGATCGCTTGTGAGCCAGACAAGCCGTTTTATGAGCGGCTACACGGGTCTGGTCGACGTGACGGTGTATTCGCTCATCCCCACCATCACCTCGGTCATCTGCACCGTGGCCGCACTCGCCCCGGTGGTGCCGACGTTTACCGTGATCCTGGTGGGCATCATGGTCGTCTACATCGCGTTTGTCTGGCTTATGTACAAGCGCATCATGCCGCTTTCGGCCGCGACGTCCGCCGCGCAGAACAAACTGTCGGGCGTGCTGTCCGACGCGGTCACGAACATCTTGGCCGTCAAGACCTGCGGGCGCGAGGACTTTGAACGCGATCTGTTCGACGCCGCCGATCGTGCCGCGTGCGACGCCGAGACGGTCTCGATGCACGCCATGATGCAGCGCAACTTTACGACATCGGGCCTTATCGTCATCACCATGGCCGTGGTGAGTGTGTTCGTGGCGGGCGGCAACGCGTGGTTTGGCATCTCGGCCGGCTCGCTCGTCATGATCTTTACCTACACCTATAACCTCACCATGCGCCTGAACTACGTAAGCTCCATGATGCAGCGCATCAACCGCGCGCTCGGCGATGCGGCCGAGATGACGCGCGTGCTGGACGAGCCACGTTTGGTGGCAGATGACCCGGACGCCCCCGAGCTCAAAGTGACCGAGGGCGCGATTGATTTTGAGCAGCTGAGCTTTGCGTACCGTGACGCTGCGGCGGGCGAGAGCGTGTTCGATGACCTGACGCTTCATGTGGCGGCGGGCCAGCGCGTGGGCCTGGTGGGCAAATCGGGCTCGGGTAAGACGACGCTTACCAAGCTGCTGCTGCGCCTGGACGATGTTCAGGGCGGCCGCGTGCTCGTGGACGGTCAGGATGTCTCGCGCTGCACGCAGCAGAGCCTGCGCCGCCAGGTTGCCTACGTGCCGCAGGAGGCGCTGCTGTTCCATCGCTCCATTCGCGAAAACATTGCCTACGGTCGTCCCGACGCCACTGATGAGCAGATTCGCGAGGCCGCGCGCCTGGCCAACGCCCTGGAGTTTATCGACCGCTTGCCTCGTGGCTTTGACACCATGGTGGGTGAGCGCGGCGTCAAGCTCTCGGGCGGCCAGCGTCAGCGCGTGGCTATCGCTCGCGCCATCCTAACCGACGCGCCGATTCTAGTGCTCGACGAGGCGACCTCTGCCCTCGACAGCGAGTCCGAGGCGCTGGTGCAGGAGGCGCTCGAGAACCTGATGCGCGGCCGCACCTCCATTGTGGTGGCACATCGCCTGTCCACCGTGGCGGCGCTCGACCGCATTGTGGTGCTGGCCGATGGCGAGATTGTCGAGGACGGCACGCATGCGCAGCTTGTCGAGGCGGGTGGCGAGTACGCGAGCCTGTGGAGCCGTCAGACCGGCGCATTCTTGGAGGTGTAAGCGTCTCGGACGTGGGACAATTGTGCCCATAAGTTTATTGTGCCGTTGAGCCGAGGAGTCGTTATGCCACGCGAGACCAATGCTGCCAAACGCGAGCGCGCCGTTGAGGTGTGCGAGCGCCTCAACCGTCGCTATGGCCCGGTCGAGTGCTTTTTGGACCACGAGAATCCCTTCAGGCTGCTCATCGCGGTACTGCTCTCGGCGCAGACGACCGACGCGCAGGTCAACAAGGTGACGCCGAAGCTGTTTTCCCAGTGGCCCACGCCCGAGACCATGGCACAGGCAAGCGTGGCCGATGTGGCCGATACCATCAAGTCGCTTGGCTTTTATAAGAGCAAGGCCAAGCACGCCGTGGAGGCCGCGCAGATGATCGTTGCCGATTACGGCGGCGAGGTACCTGCCGACATGAAGGAACTCGTCAGGCTGCCGGGTGTGGGACGCAAAACGGCGAACATCGTGCTCAACGTGGGGTTTGGCATTGTCGAGGGCATCGCGGTCGATACACACGTCAACCGCATCGCACACCGCCTGATGCTGAGCCCCAAGACGCATGCCAAGGAGCCGCTCAAGACCGAGCAAGATCTGCTCAAGATTTTGCCGCACGAGTATTGGGAGTCGGTCAACCACCAGTGGATTACCTTTGGCCGTGAGATCTGCGACGCCCGCAAACCTAAGTGCGACGAGTGCCCGCTGGCGGATTTGTGCCCCAGCGTGCGCGTGGCGGGGTAGGGCGGAACGCATTTTCGTCTGGCGTTTTTTGCGGGGCTGGGTTTGCCCTTGAACCGTAGTCCTCTCCATGCGTTACCATGACAGACAATGTATTTGACGTACGACCCGCCGAGCTTGCCCCGGCGGGCTTTTGGCGTTGCAATGCCGGAGGAACAGCATGCTCATTCACCGTATAGCCGCGCAGCTCTACACTGCCGAGGCCTTGCAGACCGTCGAGGCCGGGCTCGATGCTGGCGAGGACGTGACGCTGGCTGTGTCGCAGTCGGGCCGCACGCTTATGGCGGCCGCCCAGTTTGCGCGCCGTCCGCGCCCGACGGTCTATATCGTGAGCGGCGAGGATGCGGCCGATCGCGCCGCGCGTAGCCTTGCCGCCTACGTGGGCCTGGCGCACGTGTGTCGTTTTCCCGAGCGCAAGGACTATCCGTGGCGCGAGCAGGCGCCCGACGACGCCGTGGTGGCGCAGCGCTGCGAGGCATTGGGGCGCATCGTGCGTGGGGACAACTGCATCATGGTTGCCTCAGCCCGTGCGCTGCTGCGCTGCGTGCCGCCGGTCGAGAGCCACTACTGGGAGTCCACCACTTTTGCGGTGGGCGAGGAGATTCCTTTTGACGAGGTGCCGCAGCGCCTGGTGGGCATGGGCTACACCAATGCCGGCGCCGCCGACGCGCCCGGCCTGTTCCGTGTGCACGGCGACACCGTCGAGGTGTTTCCCGCGCAGGAGAAGGCGCCCGTGCGCATTGAGTTCTTTGGCGACGAGATTGACCGCATCCGCCGCATGGTGAGCTCAACGGGGCAGACCATCGGCAACGAGGACAGTATCGAGATCTTCCCCTGCCGTGAGCTGGCGCTTACCGACGAAGCCGTCCACAACATGCATGTGGCGCTCTATCGTGCCAGCCAGGACGACAGCAAACTGGCGGCGCTGCTCGAGATGGTGGATGCACGCATCGTCACGCCCGAGCTCGACCGCTTTTTGCCGGTGATGTACGGCCAGACCGTGAGCCCGCTGGCACACGTGAGCGGCAAGGCGCTCGTGGTTCTGTCCGAGCCGCGCTCGCTGTTCGACGACTGCCTGCGCGCCTACGAGGATATCGAGGCGCGTGCCGGCGAGGCGGGGATTGACCGACTGGATGGCCTGTATGTACGTGCCCAGCAGCTCGATTTTGGTGCTCAGCAGCGCCTGAACTATGTGAGCCTGATTCGCGCCGGCGGCGCGGTTACGGCCGAGCTCAAGATTGAGCAGCCTGCTATCGCAGGCTCGGACAACCGCTTTATGACGCGTATTCAGGAGGTCGTGGGCAAGCGCTACGCCTGCGTGTTTGCCATTCCCGACCGCGGGGCGCGCGAGTCGATGGAGCTCACCTTTGGCGACGAGAGCATTACCTTTGAGGAATCGCTGACCGCGGCGCCCGAAAATGTCGGCGCTATCGGCGACCGCGTTCGCGTGGCAGCGGCGGATTCCGCCGACCGTGCCGCACGCCAGGAGGCCCATGCTTCCATTCGCGAGCGTAAGGCCGACGCGCTCAACGCCCGCTCGCTCGAGGCGGGCGCCGCGCAGGCTGCCGCCGGCGCTGCCGTGCCCACCATCTCGCGCGGGCGCGTGACCTTTGTGGACGCTGCCCTGCCGCAGGGCGTGGTGGTGCCCGACGCCAATTTGGCCGTGTTCTCGATCGCCGACCTCAATGCCCGCATGGATGCCAACCGCGCGCGCAGCCGCCGCAAGGTTGACATTACGCAGATCACCTTCCCGTTTAAGCCGGGCGACTACGTGGTGCACGCTACCCACGGCATCGCGCTCTTTAGCGAGATCGCGCGCCAGGAAGTGGGCGGCAAGGAGCGCGACTACTTTTTGCTGGAATATGCCGACGGCGACAAGCTCTACGTGCCGCTCGAGCAGGTCGACCGCATCACACGCTATGTTGGCCCCGACGGCGACAAGCCGCGCCTGACCAGGCTCAACACTGCCGACTGGACGCGTGCCACCAATAAGGCGCGCAAGAATGCTAAAAAGCTGGCGTTTGACCTGGTCGACCTGTATACGCGCCGCTCGTCGATCGCAGGCATCGCCTGCCCGCCCGATACGCCCGAGCAGATCGAGATGGAGGAGAGCTTCCCCTACGACGAGACGCGCGACCAGCTGGAGGCTATCGCCGACATCAAGGCCGACATGGAGGCGCCCAAGCCCATGGACCGCCTGCTGTGCGGCGACGTGGGTTTCGGCAAGACCGAGGTTGCCCTGCGCGCGGCGTTTAAGTGCGTGGACTCCGGCCGCCAAGTCATGGTGCTCTGCCCCACGACCATTCTGGCCCAGCAGCACTACGAGACGTTTTTTGAGCGCTTTGCCCCGTTTGGCCTCGAGGTCGAAGTGCTCAGCCGCTTCCGCACCCCGGCGCAGCAGAAGCGTGCGCTTAAGGCGTTTGCCGAGGGCACGATTGATGTGCTCATCGGCACGCACCGCTTGCTTTCGGCCGATGTGAACCCCAAGAACCTGGGCATGGTGATCATCGACGAGGAGCAGCGCTTTGGCGTTCAGCACAAGGAGCAGCTCAAGAACCTGCGCGAGCAGATTGACGTGCTCACGCTTTCGGCAACGCCGATTCCGCGAACCATGCAGATGGCCACGAGCGGCGTGCGCGACATGAGCCTGATCACCACACCGCCGACCGGGCGTCGTCCCGTGATCGTGCACGTGGGGGAGTACGACCCCGACGTGGTGAGTGCGGCGATTCGCCTGGAGGTGGGCCGCGGCGGTCAGGTGTATTACGTGTCCAACCGCGTCAAGACTATCGACGACGCCGTGGCGCGCGTGCACGAGGCCGCGCCCGAGGCGCGCGTGGGTGTGGCACACGGCAAGATGAGCCCGCGCGAGGTCGAGGACGTGATGATTGAGTTCGCGACCAAAAAGATCGATGTGCTCATCGCCACGACCATCGTGGAGAGCGGCATCGACAACGCAACGGCCAACACGCTGATCATCGAGGACTCGCAGCGCCTTGGCCTGGCGCAGCTCTACCAGCTCAAGGGCCGTGTGGGCCGCTCTGCCACGCAGGCCTACGCGTACTTTATGTTCCCCGGCGAGCTGCCGCTCACCGAGGAGGCAACGGCGCGCCTGACCGCACTTTCCGAGTTCCAGGACCTGGGCAGCGGCATGCGCATCGCCATGCGCGACCTAGAGATCCGTGGCGCCGGTTCGCTTATGGGAGCCGAGCAGCACGGCAACCTGTCGAGCGTGGGCTTTGATCTGTTTACGCAGATGCTGGGCCAGGCCGTGGCCGAGGCGCGCGGCGATGACGACGCCGGCGTGGAGGCGGCGAGCGTGGGTATTAACCTGCCGGCCGACTACTTCTTGTCCGAGGAGTACCTGCCGGCGGTGGACCAGCGCGTGCTCGTGTACCGTAAGCTCGCAGCGGCCGAGGACCTGGAGAGCATTGACGAGGTGCAGGAAGAGACCGAGGCCGCGCATGGTGAGCTGCCGTTGGCGGGACTCAACCTGTTCAATCGCGCGCGCATCCGCATTCGCGGCGAGCGCCTGGGGCTCGAGAGCGTCACGCTCAGCGGCGGTCGCATCACGTTTTTGGGCGTCGACGTGCCCAAGAAGGTGGCCTTTGAGCTTAAGACCCGCTATGGCGCGGTGAACTTCCCCAAGAGCCGCAAGTTGTCGGTGCCCTACAAGGCGGGCGCCGGCGCGGGCAGCGGCCTGGGTCGCGGTCTCGACGCCAACGACGGCACCGGCCCCGTGGCCGCGGCACTCATGCTGCTGCAGCAGTTGGGTGCGAGCGACGACGACTAACGGGTCGACGCTGCAAACGCCCCATTTGGGCAATCTGACCCTCACTCGTCGGTCGCGTACGCAAGTACGCTTCCCTCCTCCTTCGGGCCACCTTGCCACAAATGGAACGTTTTCGCTTACTTATGCTCAACCTGTAAGGGTATTTACGGGACAAAGCCATCTTCGTCTCACCCACATTGCAGGTTGACCGCCCTTCGCCCGACCGAAAGGAAAGCATGTTCGGATACATCTATAAGAAAGATGTCGCCATTATCGCGGTTGTCCTGTGTCTTTGTCTGGGCGTGGGCAGTTTCTTCGATTATCAGATCTCGAGCGCGCTGTTCAACATCGGCAGCATGTACGGCCGCTTTATCGCGGCCGCTGGCGAGTTGCCGTTTGAGCTGACGGCGAGCATCGCGGGCGTTATGCTCGTGCGCGCGGTGCGTCCCGACTCCAGGGGCAGCAAATGGCTTGCCGCGCTCGGCATCCTCGTCAACGTTGGCCTGACCGGCTACGAGATCGTTTCGTCCCTGAGGGTTGGCGGTAAACTCATTGCGGCTCAGTTGGTGCTGACGTTTGTGCTGGTCATCGCTGCCAACCTTATCGTCTATCGCCTCACGCGCACGACCGAGCCCGACGAACTCACGCGCTGGGCGTTGATGGTGCTTGCCGTGTGGATCGCTCAGGCCATCATCCTCAACGTGATCGTCAAGCCACTGTGGTCGCGCCCGCGCATGCGCGTGATCGAGGTCACGCCGGGGCTCAATTTTCAGCCGTGGTGGGTGATCGGCAATCCCGACAAGTGGACCTATATCGCCGCCGGCGTGATCAAGGACGGGTTCAAGTCGTTTGCGAGCGGACACACGGCGCATGCGGCGATCGGCCTTATGCTCGCCGGGCTTCCCGCGGCAGCCTTTAAGGAAAAACCGTCGCGTCGCCGCGTGATTTTTTGGGCGGCGGCTGTGATCGCGGCGCTCGTCGCCTTTGGGCGCATCGTGATCGGGGCGCACTTTTTGAGTGACGTAAGCTGCGGCTTTGCCCTGGTGCTGGCGCTTGAGTGCCTTGCCGCGCGCATTGCCTATCCCAACGGCGTACAATAGCTCCGTTTGAATCATCTGGCCGATACCCGGTAAGAGAGGATTGCCATGCTCGCGTTTAACAACGATTATTCCCACGGCGCACATCCGGCAGTGCTGCAGGCGCTCGTCGACACCAATATGGAGCCGCAGCCCGGCTACGGTACCGATGCGCACACCGAGCGTGCCAAGCAGCTTATCCGTGAGGCCTGTCAGGCCCCCGATGCCGACGTGTTTTTTCTGGTGGGCGGCACGCAGGCCAACGCGACGGTGATCGACATGCTGCTTGCGCCCTACGAGGGCGTCGTTGCTGCCGAGACTGGCCACGTCGCCTGCCACGAGGCAGGCGCCATCGAGTTTGGCGGCCACAAGGTGCTCACCATCCCCGGCTACGAGGGCAAGATGCACGCCGAGGATCTGGAGGACTATATCCAGGTGTTCTACGAAAACGAGAGCTACGAGCATACGGTGTTCCCGGGCGCCGTGTACGTGAGCCTATCGACCGAGTACGGCACGCTGTACTCCAAGGCCGAGCTCGCGGCGATTCACGCGGTGTGCCAGAAGCGCGAGATTTCGCTGTTTGTGGACGGTGCTCGCCTGGCCTATGCGCTGGCGGCCGATGAGTGCGACATTACCCTGCCCGAGCTGGCGCAGCTGTGCGACGTGTTCTACATCGGCGGCACCAAGTGCGGCGCGCTCTGCGGCGAGGCTGTGGTGTTCTGCGGCATGCATGCCCCGGCGCATCCCATTCCGCGTATTAAGCAGCATGGCGCGCTGCTTGCCAAGGGCCGCCTGACGGGTGTGCAGTTCGAGGCTCTTTTTACCGATGGCCTGTATTTTGAGATTGGTCGCCAGGCGATTGAGACCGCTCAGGCGCTGCGTCGCGTGCTGCACGAGCGCGGCTACCAGTTCTTCTTGGAGACGCCGACCAACCAGCAGTTCGTGATTCTGCCCAACGAGGACATGGCCCGCATTCGCGAGCATGCGGCGATCGAGTACTGGGAAAAGTACGACGATACCCACACGGTGGTGCGTTTTTGCACTAGCTGGGCCACGACGCAGGAGGACATCGACGCGCTGGCGGCTGTCCTGTAGCCTGATGTAATGACAAGGGGCCGCCCTGCGCCTGAGCTTGGCGCAGGGCGGCCTTTGCTTTTTGGGGGAGAAGGGTTGTATGACCGAGATGTCCGAGCCGACGATTCGCCTGGCGACGCCCGATGACGCGTCGGCGTTGCTTGCCATCTATGAGCCGTATGTGCGCCAGACGGCGATTACCTGCGAATATGAGGTGCCGAGCGTTGAGGAGTTCGCCGGGCGCATCGAGCGTACGCTCAGGCGCTATCCGTATTTGGTGATGGAGTTGGACGGGCGTCCGGTGGGCTATGCCTATGCGAGCCCGCTTAACAGCCGCGAGGCATACGACTGGTCGGTCGAGACGTCGATCTACCTGGCGCGTGATGTGCGCCACGGCGGGCTGGGCCGCAAACTACATGACGCGCTCAAGCAGTGCCTGATCGCGATGGGCATCACCAACATGTGTGCCCTCATCGCCGTGCCGCACGACAAGGACGACGAGTACCTGACGCACAACAGCCAGGACTTCCATGCCCATATGGGGTATCGCCTGGTGGGTGCCTTTGACCGCTGCGCCCAAAAGTTCGGCCGCTGGTACGACATGTGCTGGATGGAGTTGGTCCTAGCCGAGCGCGTCCCCAACCAACCCAAACCAACCTGGTTCCCCGACCTCCCCAAACCTACCATTTAGGGACAGGTTTATTTTGGCAGGTTAGCCGATTGGCTCGGTGTATTTGGCGCGGTCGGTGCGTTGGATGCGCTTAGAGACATGGAGCGGTCGGCCGTCGGTGTCGTAGACGTAGTCGGTGATCAGGATCAGCGCCTGCCCGCGCTCGACGTTGAGCAAAAACGCCTCGTTTTGCGAGGCATAGCACACCTCAAAGGTCTTATGTCCCTGTGCTGGCGCGCGATGGAATTCTTGGCGCAGCGTCGCGTAGAGCGAACCGTTGATATCGCGATCGATGAGCGTCTCGAAGCTTGGCGGCAGGTAGGTGGTCTCCAGGCACAGCGGCACGTCGTCCAGGTAGCGCAGGCGGACAAGTTTGACGAGCTTGCTGCCCACGGCGGCGTCAAAGAACTTAGCTATGCTGCCGGCCGCCTTGGCAAAGCCCGAGTCCACGGTGCGCGTGGTGGGCTTCATGCCCTGACCTTCGACCTGCTTGGTATAGCTCGAAAACACTAGGTTGTTCTCGTGGAGCGCGGGCGTGTCGGCCACAAAGGCGCCACGCCCGCGCTCGGTGCGCACCAGGCCCTCATCAACGAGAACCTTAAGGGCGTGGCGCACGGTGCTGCGCGACAGCCCCGATTCGTCCATGAGCTCCATCTCGGACGGCAGCTTGTCTCCGCGTGCGTAGATGCCGGCGGCGATGCGGTCGCGAAGCGTACCCGCCAAGCGCTCGTATTGGCTCAGTTTCTTTTTAGATGAAGCGTTCATGCGATCAGCCTATATCTAACTTGTATGCTTATCTAAGCAAGCATGTATTCAACACAACAATAAAACCGCTGGTATCGAGCTACCGAAAACCTTACCAGCAAAATTTCTAAGACAAATATAGCATACAACTAGTCGACATAACCAAAACATGTATGTAACTTGTATGCCATCGAGAGCATCAAACGAGAAGAAAGGCTGATGCACGATGACTACTCAGGAACAGGTTAAGGACGTCGTCTCCCAGGTTTTGGCTGACAAGGCAGACAAGGGCGGCATCAAGCGCGTCGTGTGGATTGGCGCCGGCGGATCCAACGGCGGCAACTATCCTGCCCAGTACTTTATGGAGCACGAGGCCACGCAGGTCGTGAGCTCCAGCTACACCAGCAACGAGTTCGTGCACGCCATGCCCGCCTATGTCAACGAGAACACCCTAGCCGTCGTCGTGTCCATGCGCGGCACCAAGGAGACCATCGTCGCCGCCCAGGTCGCCAAGGACCACGGCGCCAGCACCATCGCCATCTATGTTGACGAGTCCGGCCTCACCGAGGTCTGCGACTACAAGATCCAGTACGACAGCCTGGCCGTCGACGAGTCCTGCATGGGTCGCACCAACTCTGCCGTCGTGACCATGATCGCCATGGAGCTTACGCAGCAGACCGAGGGCTATGCCGAGTACGAGACCGCTATGGCCGCCTTCGACTTGGTCGACCCCATCTATCGCAAGGCCGTCGAGTATACCCGTCCGCTCGCTGCCAAGTGGGCCGAGCAGAACGCCGACAAGCCCTGCATCAACGTCATGGCCCAGGGCCCGCTCTTTGGTGCCGCCTACGTCTTTAGCATCTGCAACGTGCAGGAGATGCTGCAGATCGACTCCTGCACCATCAACACCTGCGACTTCTTCCACGGCCCCTTCGAGATCCTGGACAAGCGCACCTCGCTGTTCCAGCTCATCAGCGTCGGCCGCAGCCGCTGCAACGACGAGCGCGGCATCCGCTTCGTCAACCAGTACGGTGGCGAGCGCGTCTATCAGCTCGACGCCAAGGAGCTCGGCCTCAACGACATCAAGGACAGCGTGAGCGAGTACTTCAATCACCTGATCTTTGCCCCGATCCTCAACAACGTGTACATGCGTGCGCTCTCTGCCGTCACCCACAAGGACTACATGACGCGCCGCTACATGTGGAAGCTGGACTACTAGGGGATAGAGCGGCCTAACAGCTCGATGTCCTCATAAGTTGCGGTGGAATAGTTCCTGCTTGGGGGCTTGAAGCCTCTATTTAGGAACTATTTCACCGCAACCGCCCAGTAATCCGCTGGGAGCGGAGGAAAACGGATCACTTATCCGCTCGCCGATTTGTGTCTTGAAAAATGTATATAACGACTATAACGTAGTACGAAACATATTGGAAACAATATCGAGGAGGCTGCGTTGAAGAAAAGCAATCTGGGCTATGTGCTGGTGCTGATCGCCGCGCTTATGTGGGGCAGCATCGGAATCTTTGTAAACGGCATCTCGGCCATGGGCGTTTCGTCCCAGAGCATGGCTGCCTTTCGCTTGTTGGTCGGAGCGCTTATCTTGGCGCCGGTCCTGATGTTTATGGGCTGCCGTCCGGGTGAGGGGTCTACCGTGGCTCAGGGTCCGCTGGCCCTGTTCAAGGCAAGCCCTAAAGAGCTTGTTCCCTGTGCGCTTGTCGGCATCGTCGGTTTGGCCGCCGCCAACACCTGTTATTACGAGTGCATGGGCGAGGTGGGCATGTCCACGGCCTCGGTGCTGCTCTACACCTCGCCGGTGTTTGGCGTCATGCTCGGCCGCGTGCTTTATCGCGAGGACGTGACCCCCAACAAGCTCGTTGCCATTGTCTTTAACATCGTAGGCTGCGTGCTTGCAGTGACCAATGGCGACCTTTCCGGTTTTCATTTTTCGGTTTGGGGCGTCACGTCGGGCGTGATTGCAGGCCTTTGTGGTGCGTCGCTCGCGGTGTTTAGCCGAATAGCAACCAAGACGGTCCACCCGCTGGCTGTCACGTTTTGGGGCTTTGTTTTTGGCGGTGCGGTTATGGCAGCTATCGCGGCTCCGTGGCCGGATGTCGCCGCGGCAATGTCGCCACAGCTGCTGCTGCTGTTCCTTGGCTTTGGACTCATCCCCACAGCCGTTGCTTACATCTTATATATGCAGGGTCTGTCCATGGGGCTCGAGACATCGAAAGTTCCCGTCGTAATGTCTTTCGAGACGGTCGTCACCGTACTGGTGGGCATTGGTGTCTACGCCGAGCCCGCCGGCGCGATTAAAGTCCTGGGCATCGTGTTGGTGCTCGCGTCCATCCTGATTATGAACACCGACTTCTCCAAGCTGCGCAACAGTGTGTTTGTCGGTCATGTCATTGAGAGCATGACCTTTAAGCCCAACGCGTGGTGGACCGAAAAATCTCAGGACATGGATCTGTTTAAGGAACGCACCGGCATTGCGCTGGAACCCACCGTACAGGAAAGCCCCTGGTACTTCGTGCGATAGGGGATTGCGCGCAGGGTCTGACCTGGGGTTATCCAGCTAGCGCCGGCCTACCCAGTCCAACGTTTCGAGTACGTTAAACCCGTCAACGGTCGATTTTCACCCGCGAACGGTCTTTATACTAATTAGCAATATAAGCAACGTATAAGACGTTATAATGACCATAACGAAAAGGAGGAGGCAAGATGAATCAGATCATTCTCGCATCTCATGGCGGCCTGGCCGCAGGCGCCAAAGACACGCTCGAGATGGTTCTCGGCGACGTGTCGAACGTCCATGTCGTGTCGCTTGCTCGTGACGACAAGGAGCCCATCACCAACAAGGTGGACGCCATGATCGCCACGTTCAACGCGGACGACACCGTCTATGTGCTGACCGATATGCTCGGCAGCTCGGTCAACAACAGCATGGTCGAGCTTTCCAAGAACGGCACGAAGTTCACGGTTGTCAGCGGTTTCAACATCCCGCTGGCGCTCACGCTCGCTATGAGCCCCGTCCCCGTCAAGGGTGCCGAGCTCGCAGCCCTCATCAACGAGGCCCGCACCGGTCTGACCAACCCCAACGCACCGGTCGAGGCTGCCGCGGCTCCCGCCAAGAAGGCCAAGGCGTCCCGTCACAGCTCCGGTCCCGCCAAGATCGTCCTCGCACGTCTTGATTACCGTCTGCTGCACGGCCAGGTCGTCTTTACCTGGACCACCAAGGTTCAGGCCGAGCGCATCATCGTCGTCGACAACGCCGCCGCCAACGATGACATCAAGAAGGGCGCTCTTAAGCTGGCCAAGCCCCAGGGCGTGCGCCTGAACGTCTTCACCGTCGAGCGTGCCCTCGCCAAGATGGACAAGCTCAACACCCTCGGCGAGCGCGTCATGTTCGTCTTTGGCAACACTGCCGAGATGCTGCAGTTCTGCCAGGGCTACAAGCTCGACGCCATCAACCTGGGCGCCACCGCCAACCACGACGGTGCCGATCAGGTCGGCGGCAAGGACAGCTCCGTCTTTCTCGACGCCACCCAGAAGGCCGACGTCAATCAGCTGCTCGACATGGGCATCAAGCTCTATGTTCAGCAGACCCCTACGTATCAGAGCGTCGACATCGACGCCAAGCTGTAATCAACCAGGCTTTTGCCTGACTGAAAGGAGAAGGGTATGAATACGTTCATCAGTGCGGTGCTCGTCGGCCTCGTCGGCGTGTTCTGCATGTGGGACTCCCGCCTGCTCGGTCGTCTTAACTTCGAGCAGCCCCTCGTTGGCGCTACGCTCGTCGGTCTGCTGCTGGGCGATGTGCCCACCGGCCTTGCCGTCGGTGCCGCCGTCGAGCTCGTGTCCATGGGCCTGGTGCAGGTCGGCGCCGCCGTTCCGCCCGATATGGTCCTGGGCGGCATCGTGGCCGCTGCCTTCGCATGCCTGACCGATGCTTCCGCCGAGACCGCCATGACGATCGCCATCCCGGTCGCCGTCCTGGGTCAGCTCCTCGGCATTGTCTTCCGTTCCATCATCGCCGCCCTCACCCATGTGGCCGATAGCGCGATCGATAACGGAAAGTTCAAGACCGCCTACCGTATGCACATCTGCGCCGGCTCCGGTCTGTACGCCATCATGTACTTCCTGCCGATCTTCCTCGCCGTCTTTGTTGGCACCGACCTGGTTCAGGCCATCGTCAACATGGTTCCCGAGTGGCTGTCCACTGGTCTTAACGTTTCGACCAAGATCATGACCGCCTACGGCTTGGCCCTGCTGCTCACCATGATGATCAAGAAGGGTATGACTCCGTTCCTGTTCATCGGTTTCCTGCTCGCCGCTTATCTCAACCTGTCCGTCATCGCGGTCGCTCTGATCGGTGTGTGCCTGGCTGTCGTCTTCATGGGCTTCAAGTTCAACGGTTCCCATGCAGCCGCCGGTGTCGATTCCGACTACGATCCGCTCGAAGACGACGAAGACTAAGGAGGAACACACTATGGCAACCGCAACCAAGGACGTGTCCCTGAACAAGAAGGTCAGCCAGTTCTTCTGGCGCTCCTGGGCCATCCAGGCCTCTTGGAACTACGAGCGTCAGATGAACATGGGCTTCCTCTACGGCATGGTTCCCACGCTCGATCGCCTCTATCCGGACGAGTCCGACCCCAAGCAGCTCGCTGCTAAGAAAGAGGCTTACCACCGTCACATGGCGTTCTACAACTGCACCCCGCAGACGAGCGCTTTCATCCTGGGCCTCGCCGCCTCCATGGAGGAGGAGTACGCCAAGGATCCCGAGAACTTCAACCCCGATTCGATTAACGCGGTCAAGACCTCTCTTATGGGCCCGCTTTCCGGCATCGGTGACTCCTTCTTCCAGGGCACCATCCGCGTTATCGCCTTTGGCCTGGGCGTTCAGCTGGCTCAGCAGGGCTCCATCATGGGCCCGATCCTGGCCATGCTCATCTCCATCGTCCCCGCCGTGCTGATCACTTGGTTCGCAGCCAAGATGGGCTATCAGGGCGGCCACGAGTACCTGAGCAAGCTTCAGGGCGGCGACCTCATGGAGAAGCTCATGTATGTCTGCGGCATCGTGGGTCTTATGTCCGTGGGCGGCATGATCGCTACGCTGATCGGCGCCACCACCCCGCTGCAGTTCGCTGACGGCACCGTTGTGATCCAGGACATCCTGGACGGCATGATGCCCCAGATGATCTCCCTTGGCCTCACCGGCCTTATGTACTGGCTCATCAAGAAGAACGTCAACACCGGTTGGCTTCTCGTGATCGCCATCGTGGGCGGCATCGCCCTCTCCGCGGCCGGCATCCTGGCCTAGTCGCGACCAAGCGTCTAACCGCTTTCCCCCGGGGGCCTGCCTGACATCCCATACCCCAGGCAGGCTCCCATCCCCAAAATGTGACAAAGGAGCGGTTCCTTTGTCACATCCTCAACGGGCCGGCGACTCGGTCCAAATCACGGTAACCCTGCGTGCGCCCGGCAATGTGGCGCCGCAAAAATTGAAAGGAATGTGTCAGATGTACGAGATCGACCTTAACCTCCCTAAGCAGATCGTCGCTGACGTCCTGTCCAACCACGAGATCCACAGCGTCGCCTTCGTCGGCTGCGGTGCTTCCATGTCCGACCTGTACCCCGCCAAGTACTTCCTGGCCAACAACACGGACAAGCTGAACGTTCAGATCTTCACCGCTAACGAGTTCAACTACGACACGCCTTCCTGGGTCAACGAGCACACCTTCGTGATCACCTGCTCCCTCGGTGGCTCCACGCCCGAGACCGTCGAGGCTAACAAGACCGCCAAGAAGCACAACTGCCCGGTCGTCTCCCTCACCAACAAGGCTGGCTCCGCTCTGACCGTCGACGCCGACTACGTCATCGTTCACGGCTTCCACGCCAACTTCGCTGCCAAGTGCGAGAAGCCCGGCTATGCCATCGCTCTTGCTCTCGAGATCCTTCAGCAGACCGAGGGCTATGACAAGTACGACGACATGATCACCGGCCTCACCAACGTCTTCGATCTCTGCGAGAACGCTGCTCAGTCCTGCAAGAAGCTCGCCAAGAAGTTCGCTGAGGACTTCAAGGACGACAAGATGATTTACTTCATGGCCTCTGGTGCCTCCGAGAAGATGGCTTACTCCCACGCCGCCTTCCTGTTCACCGAGATGCAGTGGATCGACGCCGCCGCCTACAACACCGGCGAGTACTTCCACGGCCCGTTCGAGGTTTCCACCGAGGGTAAGCCCTACGTCTTCTTCATGTCCGATGGCGCTACCCGTCCGATGGACGCCCGCGCCCTCACCTTCCTTGAGCGCATGGGCGCCAAGGTCGCTCTGATCGACTCCAAGGACTACGGCCTGGCTGACGCCGTGCCCGCGAGCGTCGTCACCTACTTCAACCCGCTGCTGCACCTCGCCGTTATGCGCGAGTACGGCAACCAGATCGCCGAGGCCCGTCAGCACCCGCTGACCATGCGTCGCTACATGTGGAAGCTTTCCTACTAATCACAAGTAAGTAGACCTTACGGGTTGATTGAGAGGGGATGGGGTTTGCGCCCCGTCCCCTTTTTTGCTATCGAAAGGAGATACGTATGATCAAGGCAGTGCTGTTTGACATGGACGGCGTGCTGGTCGATACCGAGTGGTTCTACAACCGTCGTCGCGTGGCGTTTATGGAAGAGAAGGGCTTTCACTTTGACGAGATCCCCGATCTTTCGGGGTCTAACGAGCCCGCCATTTGGAAGGCGCTGGTGCCCGACGATGTTGAGCTGCGCGAGCGCCTGCGCGTGGAGTACAAGCAGGTCTACAGCCCGGACCATCCCGTTCCGTATGCCGAGCTGCTCAACGAGCAGACGGAGCCGGTGATGCGCAAGCTGCACGAGCGCGGCGTGAAGTGCGCCATCGCAAGCTCGTCCTATCGCGAGCTCATTGACGAGCTGGTGGGGATTGCCGGTATCGCCGACGTGCTGGACTACACCATCAGCGGTCACGAGTGCAGTGCGTTTAAGCCCGACCCCGAGATCTACCTGCGTGCCATGGAGGCGCTGGGGGTGGAGCCTGCCGAGTGCCTGGTTATCGAGGACTCGCCTTTGGGGATCGAGGCCGGCAAACGCTCCGGCGCCCGCGTCCTGGCGCTGCGTCCGCACGAGGGCGTCAACCTGGATCAGTCCGCCGCCGACGTTGTCATCGACAACCTGACCGACATCCTATCTGCCATTTAGGGACAGGTTTATTTTGGCAGGTTTTATCTGGGCAAACGTCGAATTCGCCGTGAAGGGATCGCTCTCTTCACGGCGTTTTTCTTTTGAGCGGCCTCACGGTCCTTCTAATGGTTGTCGAGAGAGGGTGAATTGAAGCGCCCCCGCACGCTCCATGCTACAATCGCGGACATGCCCCACAACTACATCTGCCTTCGAAAGGAGCCTGCGTGGCGAACGCCATCGATCAGCTCACGGATCGCGTGCTCGTGCTCGGCCGTCTCACCATCGTCCGCCGCGCCATCACCGCTGTGGCAGTCACCATTTCCGCCGTTCTCCAGACATTCCTGATCCAGGCGTTCATTCGGCCCGCCGACCTGCTTCCGAGTGGTCTTACCGGCGTCGCGGTCCTGCTCGATCGCGTTACCTCGCTCGGCGGCGTTCGAATCGACATCTCGCTCGGTATGCTCGCGCTCAACATCCCCGTGGCGCTCCTATGCTGGAGCGGCATCAGCAAGCGCTTCGTCATCTTCTCGATGATGCAGGTCGTGCTCTCGTCGCTGTTCCTCAACGTCTTTCACTTCGCTCCATTTTTGGGCGACAAGATCATGCTCATCATTTTTGGCGGCGTGGTCTCGGGTCTGGGCGCTGCCATCGCACTTAAATCCGGCGCATCCACCGGCGGCACCGACTTTATCGCGCTGTGGGTCTCCAACCACACGGGCAAGACCATCTGGGGCGTCATCTTTGGTTTCAACTGCTTTATCCTGGCGATCTTTGGCTTTATGTTTGGCTGGGACAAGGCGGCGTATTCCATCGTGTTCCAGTTTATTTCGACCAAGACCATCGACAGTTTCTATCGTCGCTACGATCGCGTGACGCTGCAGATCACGACGCGTAAGGCAGACGAGGTCATGACTGCCTACGTAAACCATTTTCAGCACGGTATTAACTGCGCCGAGGTCGTCGGTGGATACAGCCGCGAGAAGATGTACCTGCTGCACACCGTTGTCTCGACCTATGAGAGCCAGGACATTATCAAGCTGGTGTGCGACGTTGATCCAGGCGCCGTGATCAACGTGTTCCACACGCTCAACTTTGTGGGTGGCTGGTGGGGTGGTCATGTCGACGAGCCCATGCCCACGGCCGTTCCCGATCCCGACAAGCCCGCACGCATGGCCAGCAGGCAGGCGCGCCTCAGCGAGCAGGACAGCCTGCAACAGGACGACGGCAAGTAGGGTTTGGCATTTTGCCGGCACGGCGCAACCCATCCGTATGAGCCCCCGAAAGCCTCGTCGTTTTCGGGGCTCTCGTTTGCCCAGATAAAACCTAGCAAAATGAAGCTGTCGCTTTTTGGTAGGGAGGGTATATCGTTTTATCATTATGAGATAATATGAAACTAGACGTTATATACGTATTAGTTATTTCGATATTTCGATAAGAGTGATCAGATATGCCAGCGCCCAAAAATGCACCGCTTTACCAGCAGATTTATGACGAAATCAAAGATGCGATCGAGAAAGGTGTTTATGCACCCAAGGAGCGTATTCCGTCCGAGCTTGAGCTAGCCGAGCAGTACGACGTGAGCCGAATTACGGTGCGTCGCGCCGTCGAGGAGTTGTGCTCCGATGGCTACCTGGTTAAGCAGCAGGGCCGCGGCACCTTTGTTTCCACCCCGCACATCAATCGTCAGTTTCACGCCTCGACGCTGCAGACGTTTACCGCGCTGTGTGCCGGCAACGGCATGAAGGCCGGTGCGCACGTGGTCGATCGCCAGATCGTTCCGGCGCGCCAAAACGAGATGGAGTTCTTTGGTCTGCAAAAGGATGCGCTGCTGCTGCATATCAAGCGCGTGCGTACGGCCGACGGCGAGCCCATCTTTGAGGAGAACATCTTTGTGCCGTTTGACGCCTACCGTGAGCTGTTGACGGCCGACCTTGAGGACAAGTCGATTTTTGCCGAGGTCGAGCGTGTTGGCGGAACTCCGATTGTGTCGGTTGGCTACCGCACGGTCGAGGCCGTTCGAGCTAACGCCGAGCAGGCGGCCGAGCTGGGCATTGCTCCGCACGATCCGCTGCTCAACCTGCGTGCCGGCTTTATCGGTCCCAATGGCGAGCCGGTCCTGATGGGTAAGCAGTACTACGTGGGATCGCGCTACGTTATGGTGATGTAAGTTACGCGGTTTTACCAAACCGCGTAACGGCCCGACGCTGCAAACGCCCCTAAGCGGCAATCTGACGTTCAATCGTCGGTCGCGTACCGAAGTACGCTTCCCTCCTCTTTCACGTCACCTTGCTCGCTTAGGGGCGTTTTCGCTGACTTATGCTCAACCAGCGACGTTTGCGCGCTTGTCAAGAGATTAGCCGTTGGGAAAGTGTCCAAAAATCCCACGCTCGTTCCTTTCGGATTGCATCGCCCGTGGTCGGCAGCTGTGCGGCACCGGTCCGCGTGGCGGCGTATAATCGGCGGCAGATGACTTGGACGTTAGGAAACCATGACCGATAGCATGCAGCAGATGGCGCTCGACACGCTCGGCGCCTATTTTGGCTACACCTCGTTTCGCTCGGGGCAGGACCGCATGGTGGATGCGATTCTTGCCGGTCGCGATGCGCTGGGTGTTATGCCCACGGGCGCCGGCAAGTCCATTTGCTACCAGGTGCCCGCGCTCATGCTGCCCGGCATCACCTTTGTGGTGAGTCCGCTGCTGTCGCTTATGGAGGACCAGACCCGCGCGCTGCTCGCGGCGGGTGCGCGACCCAGCTATCTCAACTCCAGCCTTACGCCGGCTCAGCAAAACACCGTGCTCAAGCGGGCGCGCGAAGGCCGCTACCAGCTTATGTACGTGGCGCCCGAGCGCTTGCTTGAGCCGCGTTTTTTGGCCTTTGCGCATGAGGCCGCGGCGGACGGCGGCATTGGCGTGCCGCTCGTGGCCATTGACGAGGCCCACTGCGTGAGCCAATGGGGCCAGGATTTCCGCCCCGCCTATCTGCAGATTCGCGAGTTCATCGATTCCCTGCCGCAGCGCCCTATCGTGGCAGCCTTTACCGCTACGGCGACCGAGCGTGTGCGCGCGGACATTCAGCAAATGCTCGGCCTGCAAAACCCCGCGACGGTGGTGACGGGCTTCGATCGCAAGAACCTCTACTTTGGTTGCGAGGAGATGGGCGACAAGGCCAAGGCCGCCTGGGTGCGCGACTATGTGATTGCGCATTCGGGCGAGAGCGGCATCGTGTATTGCTCGACCCGCAAGACGGTCGATGCGCTGGCAGGCGAGCTTGCCGAGGCACTGGGCCCCAGCGGCATTCGCGTGGGCCGCTACCATGCCGGCATGGGCAACGACGCCCGCCGCCAGAGCCAGCGTGCCTTTATCGACGACGACATTCAGGTGATGGTTGCCACCAACGCCTTTGGCATGGGCATCGACAAGCCCA
>CALLNU010000046.1 GCA_938005465.1 uncultured Collinsella sp. | reverse complement strand
GTGGGGGAGGGGTGGGGACAGGTGTTGAAAAATGGGGCGGTTCCCCATATTATTGATGACGTCGACAGGCGGGGTGGTTCCCCGCGTACGTGCCATCTGAGTAACCGAGGGGAGGGCGCACATGGGAATGACGGGTGCATACGAGCGCAATCTCGATGCAAAAGGTCGTCTATCCCTGCCTGCACCCCTTCGCGAGGAGCTTGGAGAGCACGTTCGCGTGTTCAAAGCCCTGGATGTCGATGCTCTGTACGTGTTCTCTGCCGAGGCCTTCGATAAGTGGGTCGAAGGACTCTTCGCGGGTCGTGAGGGCCACGAGGGTTTTAACCCGCGTGACATCAACGACCAGAAGCTCATGAGGGCGATCAACAAGCGCACCACGTCGATGGACGTGGACAGCGCCGGTCGTATCGGTCTTTCCGAGTCTCTCCGCAAGCAGGCGAACCTCGACCGCGAGGTCACGGTTGTGGGCAACTACGACCACCTTGAGGTTTGGGATCGCGCCGCGGCCGATGAGGACGATGACGATGAGGCCCTGCTGGACCTCTTCTTCTCGTAAGGGCAAGGCACGGGTAACGGATGGAGCGTGGGATCTTGACACAAGAATATCGGCATGAACCTGTCATGCTCGGCGAAGTGCTTGAGTCGCTGCGGCTAAAGAGCGGCTCCGTTGTCTGCGATTGCACCCTTGGCGGTGCCGGCCATTCGGTAAAGATGGCCGCGCAGGTGGGGGAGACGGGCCTTTTGCTCGGCGTCGATCAGGACGACATGGCCCTCGAGGCCGCTGGCGCCCGTCTGGACCGCGAGGTTCCCGGCGTTCCGCACCAGCTGCTGAAGGGCAACTTCGGCGACTTGGACGAGCTGCTTTGCTCGGCCGAGGTGCCCGGGGTCGATGGCTTCCTGTTCGATTTGGGCGTTTCGTCGCCGCAACTCGATATCCCTGGCAGGGGCTTTTCGTATAACGAGGACGCCCCATTGGACATGCGGATGGATCCGGGTAATAACACCTTAAACGCAGCTGAGGTCATCAACACCTATAACGAACACGACCTCGCCCGGATTCTACGCGTCTACGGCGAAGAGAAGTTCGCCTCGCAGATCGCGCGCGAGATCGTGCGCCGCCGCGAGCAAGAACCGATCGAAACCACCGGCCAATTTGTCGAGATCATCAAGGCGGGTATCCCGGCTGCCGCTCGTCGGCATGGTGGACACCCGGCCAAGAAAAGTTTCCAAGCCATTCGCATCGAGGTCAATCACGAGCTCGATGTGCTCGAACGAGGGCTTGATGCCGCCACCAGGTGGCTCAACCCGGGCGGACGTATCTGCGTCATCTCGTATCACTCGCTCGAGGACCGTATCGTAAAGAACCACTTTAAGGAGATGAGCCAGGGGTGCACGTGTCCGCCGGAGATTCCGGTGTGCGTGTGCGGCAACGTGCCGATACTCAAGGTCATCACCCGCAAACCCTTGGTTGCCCAGCCTGATGAGGTTGAGCGCAACCCTCGGGCGAGATCAGCCAAAATCCGCGTGGCGCAGCGTCTGTAGACGCGACCGCGCGATATTGGACCTCCCGCTCGCACCATAAACGAAGCTTAAACACACTACCAACGTACTCGGGATGGGAGGCGGCATATCATGGGCTACAACACTTCAAGCGCAGCACTCGCCTATGATATGAACGCCATGCCCGCCTATCGTGAGACGCCGCAGGCGCCCGTTGCTCCCCGTGAGCAGCGCGCGCCGCGCTTTGATGTCTACACGGGCGCGGGCCGTCAGGCAAACCAGGTGGTAAGCCCGGTTTTCATGAGCGTTCTTAAAACGTTATGCATCATTGCGGCTATCTTCATGACGATCGGCGTCGCCCGCGTGGCGCTCGCCGGCGTTACGGCCCAGGTGCTCAACAGCAACGCCGAGCTTACCAGCACGCTCGAAAAGGCGACCGATGAGAGCTCCGACCTGGAGGTCATGCATTCGGTCTATGGCGCCGACACGCGCATTCGCGACCTTGCGGGCGCTTATGGCATGGTGGAGCCCAGCGAGAGCGTTACACTTGACTTTTCGCAGGATGCAGCCGCGGGCGCCAACGCGACCGCGACCGCTCAGTAGCAAGACGGTAGCTGAGTATGACAAATGACTATCGCCGCGGTTCCGATGGGGGCCGCGGTTCTGGACGTCCCTCGTCGCGGGGACGTTCTGGTTATCAAGGAACGGGTCGGCAATCTTACAACGCCGGGCAGTCCCGTGGCAACGACCCGGCGTCGCGACTTCGCGGCTCGGACGGCCCTCAAATGCATAACACCAGGTCGCGCAAGAGTTCGTCGACCGAATGGCTCACAGGCACGCCTCTGCCTCGCCGCAAAGCCATCATGGGCTTCATCGGGCTTGGTTTGAGCTTGGGCGTCTTTCGCCTTGCCGACTATCAAATTGTCGAAGCCGATAAACTGCGCGAGCGTGCCGATGCGCGCCGCCTGCTTGCACAGACCCTCTATGCCAAACGCGGCACCATCTACGACCGCAACGGTAACGTGCTGGCGTCGTCGGTCGAATGTCGCAACATCGCCGTGAACCCGCAGCTTGTCGAGGATGTTGACAAGACGGTGTCGGCGCTGGTCAAGGCAACTGGAATCGATAAAAAGACCTGCCGCAAGCTCGTCGAGTCCGATGGCACCTGGGTGTATATCAAGCGCCAGGTGGACGAAGACGATGCTGCGGCGCTGGAGAAGAAGAACCTGCCCGGCGTGCTTTTTGAGCAGGCCATGAAGCGCGTATATCCATACGGCAATCTGGCATCGCAGGTGCTGGGTGTAGTGAATGTAGACAACGACGGCTTGACGGGTCTCGAAAAGCAATACAACAAGCTTCTGACCGGCACGAATGGTACCCTCGTGCGCGAGCGCGCGAGGGACGGCAGCTATATCGCGGGCGGTGCCTATAAAAAGGTGGCTGCGGTCGACGGCGTTGACATCGTGACGACGCTCGACGTCAATATGCAGCGAGCGGCTGAGGATGCTTTGGCGGAGGCTGTCGAGAAGACAAAGGCCAAGAACGGCTCGGCTTTGGTCACCGACCCCACGACTGGTGAAATTCTCGCCGCCTGCTCGTACCCGACCTACGACCAGACCGATCTGGAAAACGCCAAGACCGAGGATATGAACTTGCGCCTGGTCACCGACGCCTACGAGCCCGGCTCGGTCTTTAAGACGCTCGTGGCGGGCGCCGGCTTCGACTTGGGCGTCGTGCGATCGAGTACGTCGTTTGAGGTGCCGGCGAGCATCAAGGTGGGTGACGATACCGTCACCGATGCCGACAAGCGCGACTATGCCATGACCATGGATGTGCGCGAGATGATGCGCCGTTCGTCCAACGTGGGCTTTGTCCTGGTGGGGCGCAAGATCGGTGCGGATGACTTTGCCGCCTATGTGGACAAGTGGGGCATAGGTCACAGCTCCGGTGTCGATTTTCCGGGCGAGAGCCTGGGCATCGTCAAGGAGCGTGACCAGTATGACGGCGCCACGCTGGGTTCGATGAGCTTTGGACAGGCGCTGTCCGTCTCGCCGATTGAGATCGCACGTGCCGTGGGCGGCATCGCCAACGGCGGCGTGATGATGACCCCGCACTTCTATAAGTCCAGCAAAGGCGACGAGAAGGACTGGGGCGAAGGCGAGCGCGCGATTTCGGAGGACGCCGCATCCCAGGTGACATCGTGCATGCAGACGGTCGTGTCCGAGGGAACGGGCGTTGGCGGCGCGGTTGACGGCTATGACGTGGCGGGTAAGACCGGTACGGCCGAACGAGCCGACGAGAACGGCGGCTACCTCAAGGAGAACTACATGTCGTCCTTTATGGGCTTTGCACCGGCACAATCGCCCAAGGTGCTGTGCTATATCACGCTCGACGGAACGCCGAGCGGCTCAGATGCCGCTGCGGTGCCGTTCCAGTCCATTATGGCCAACGCGCTCGACGTGCTGGGTATCCCGCACACGAAGTAGGGGGTTACAATCTTTGGGGCGTGGTTTGTTGTCCCATATGAGGGGTGTTCACATGCCCTGCACCACGCATGCGCGGCGCTGGGATACAATACGCCGATAGCATTATTAGGTTTACAGGGGAGCTGCAATGATAGAGATCGCCGTCAACAACCTCGCGGCCGCAACAGGGGCCCGAACCGTGACGGGAGAAGCCGATCAGGTATGCCGCGGGTGCGTTATCGACTCGCGCCAGGTCGAGGAAGGGACGATTTTCGTCGCCTTTCCCGGTGAAAACGTCGACGGCAATGATTTTGCTTCCCGTGCCGTCCAGTCGGGTGCCGGCGCCGTCGTGATGACGCGTGAGCCCGAGGCCGAGCTGGTCTCGCTGGCGCAGGACAAGGGCTGTGCCATCTTGCTGACCGATGATCCCGAGGAGTTTCTGCTGCGTTTGGCGCACACGTACCGTCTGGAGCTTGGCTGCCTGGTCGTTGGTATTACCGGTTCCATCGGCAAGACGACGACCAAGGACGTGCTCGCCGCTGTGCTCGCCAAGCGCTATCGTGTCTGGGCCACCAAGGGCAATTTCAATAACCTGATCGGCATGCCACTCACGGTGCTTTCCGCTCCGGCCGATACCGAGGTCCTGGTGCTCGAGATGGGCATGAACCATTTCCACGAGATCGAGCGCCTGTCCCAGTCCGCCAATCCCAACCTTGCCATCGTGAGCAAGATTGGTACCTCTCATATCGGCATTTTGGGTAGCCGCGAGAACATCGCCCGCGCTAAGGCCGAGATTGTCCAGGGTATGTGCGCCGCTGGCGACTTCTTGCCGCTGCTGGTTTTGGGCGGCGAGGACGACTTTACGCCGTTCATTCGCGATACGTTCGCCCAGCCTGCTGGTATCGACGTGATGCTGGCCGGCGTCTCGGACGATGATGAGGTCCGTGCCCGCGACGTTCGAGTTGATGACGAGGGCCGTCCGGTCTTTACGCTCGATTTTGGTCAGGGCGAGACAATCGATACCATGCTTGCCATCCCCGGCGTGCAGTCCGTCCCAAATGCCGTTAAGGCCGCCGCGGTTGCCTATCGCCTGGGCGTGACGCCCGAGCAGATCGATGCTGCCTTTAGGGGCCTCACGATCACCGGTCACCGCCAAGAGATCAAGCGCGCCAAGAGCGGTGCCCGCGTCATCGACGATTCCTATAACGCCAGTGCCGAATCCATGGCTGCTGGCCTCGATCTGCTGTGCTCGCTTTCGTGCACGGGGTCTCGCATGGCGATCCTGGGCGAGATGGGCGAGATGGGCGATGAGGCTCCTCGCATGCATGAGCTCGTGGGCGCCTATGCCGCCGCCAAGAAGCTCGACATGCTGGCGTGCGTGGGTGGTGAGCTGGCCCAGCTTATGGCCGATGCCGCGCGCATGATGGGCATGGACGAGGACCGCATCCAGGTGTTCTCCGATTATCAGCAGGTGCTCGACCGCATGGGCGGCGCGCTTGAAAAACATGATGTTGTACTGGTCAAGGGTTCCCGTTTTGTTGAGCTCGACCGCTTTGTGGAAGGTGTGTGCTAGCCCATGTTCGGCAATCCCTCGTATCCAACGTATCAGGCTTTTTTGGGGCTTGGCATCGCCGCTGCCATTGCGCTGCTGCTCATGCCGTGGTGGATCAAGCTGCTCAAGGTCGAGGGTATCGGCCAGCAGGTTCGTGCCGACGGCCCCAAGCGTCATTTGGTTAAGCAGGGAACGCCCACCATGGGTGGCGTTGTCATCCTCGTCGCGATCTCGCTGACCTGCCTGCTGATGGGCAAGCTCACCACCGAGCTCGTGCTCGTGCTGCTCGCCACGCTGGCGACCGGCGTGCTGGGCCTGATCGACGACCTGACCTCCGTTACGCACGGGCGCTCGCTCGGTCTGACGCCTCATGCCAAGATGATCGGCCTAACCATTATCTGTGTCACCTTTACGGTACTTGCCGTCAACTGGTGCGGCGTCGCCCCCGAGATTCGTTTTCCCGGCGGCCTGACGATTGACCTCGGTGTTCTTTCGACCACCATCTGCGGCCTTTCGTTCCCGTGGCTCTACATTGTCTTTTGCTGGCTGATGATCGCCGGTCTTTCTAATGCCGTGAACCTGACCGATGGCCTTGACGGTCTTGCTGGCGGCACCTCCATGATCGCCATGCTCGCCATGGCTGCCATGGCGTTTTTGCACGGAGACGTGAACCTGTCCATCTTCTGCACCGCGTGTGCCGGTGCCTGCTTGGGCTTTCTGTGGTTCAACTGCTATCCGGCGAGCATCTTTATGGGCGATACCGGCTCGCTTGCCCTGGGCGCCGCGTTTGCCTGCACGTCCATCATGACCAACACCGAGGTCGTCTCCCTCATCATCGGCGGCCTGTTTATCGTTGAGACCCTGTCGGTCATGATTCAGGTTGTCTACTTCCACTTTACGCACAAGCGCGTCTTCCTTATGGCGCCCATCCATCATCATTTCGAAAAGAAGGGCTGGGCCGAGACCAAGGTCGTCATCCGTTTTTGGATTATCGCTGCGGC
The DNA here is from genome assembly GCA_938005465.1 of uncultured Collinsella sp. GTDB lineage: Bacteria > Actinomycetota > Coriobacteriia > Coriobacteriales > Coriobacteriaceae > Collinsella. The sequence continues at coordinate 67,619 of CALLNU010000046.1, read as the reverse complement.
CTTTGGTTCCGTTGGCCTTGCTTTGTTCTTCCAGTTGGGATAGTGGTCTTTCATGCCTCTTGCTGATGTCTTTAGCCTGCTCGTTTTGGGTCAGGGCAAATCCGGTCTCGATGTCGCCCGCTGGGCGCTGGCACATCCCGAGCGCGTAAGCGCCGTTACCGTGTATGGCGGCGGCACCTCTGAGCCCAATGACGCCACGCGTGCGCTCGAGGCTGCTGGTGCGTCGTTTGTCTATGGGGCCGAACAGGTCGAGGGCGCCTATGACGTGTGCGTGACATGCCCGGGTATTTCGGAGTTCTCGTCCTTCTTTAAGGCGGGGCGTGAGCATGCCGCTCAGATTATGGGCGAGCCCGAGTTTGCCTATCGCTTGTCTCCCCAAAATTGGATTGCCATCACGGGCACCAACGGCAAGACAACTACCACGTCGCTGACTGATTATCTGCTCAAGGCCGCCGGTGAAGCCAGCGTGGCCGTCGGCAATATCGGTGAGCCGCCCGTGAACGAGATCGACGGCCGAGCCCACAACGAGTGGTTTGTGGCTGAGCTCTCGAGCTATCAGATTGCTACGACAACCGAGCTCCACCCCCGCGTGGCGGTGCTGCTCAACATCACTCCCGACCACTTGGGCTGGCATAAGAGTCATAAGAACTATGCGCTTGCCAAGATCAAGTTGTTCGAGAATATGGTCGACGACGACCTCGTGGTTATCGACGTTGAGGATGCCGGCATCCATGAGTTCGATGAGTACATCTACATGCCGGGCCGCCGCATCTGCAAGGTCGCTTTTGACGAGCCCGAGGGTGCAGACGCCGCCTTTGTGCGCGACGGCAAGTTGGTCGTCCGCCTGAAGGGCGTCGAGACTCAGCTTGTCGCCACTTCCGAGCTCAAGATCTCGGGCCATCACAATGTCATCAATGCCCTATGTGCTGCCACGGCTGCTTTGGCCGTCGGTGCCGATCCCGAGGGCATTTGCCGTGGTTTGGCATCGTTCCAGCCGCTGGAGCACCGCGTTGAGCCCTGTGGCGAGATCGATGGCGTGCGCTACGTCAACGATTCCAAGGCAACGAACACCGATGCAGTCGAAAAGGCCCTGACGGCGTTTCCCGACGACGATGTGATTTTGCTGCTCGGCGGCCACGATAAGGGTACGCCGCTTGCGGACTTTGCCCGCGTCGTTATGGACAACGTGCGCTCGGTCGTTTGCTTTGGCGATGCGCGCGAGCGCTTTACCGCCGCTATGGACGAGGCCGATGTCGATGGTGACGTGGATATCGCCCAGGCGGATGACCTGCGCGATGCCGTGGACGTCGCCCGTTCGCTGTCGAGCCGTGGCGACGTGATCTTACTTTCTCCTGCCTGCTCTTCGTTCGATGAGTTCTCGGGCTATGAGGAGCGCGGCCGCGTGTTTAAGGACTATGTGGCCCAGCTTGCCGCTGCGGCGAAATCGCAAATGGAATAGGGGTTGCCGGTGAGAGAGGAGAGCCCCCGACAAGGTATGAGGAGGCCCGACTCGGACCGTGCTTCCTCGCGGCGCAGCACACCGCGTTCCGGTCGCGGCGGGCAGACGTTTAGCGAACGCTATATTGCCGGCGTTCCCGCCCGTATCATGCGCCCCCGTTTGATATTCATGGCCTGCCTGTTTACCTTGGTGTGCTTTGGCCTGCTGATGGTGTACTCGGCGTCTTCGGTCGAGGCGCTGCACGAGAATGGCTCGGCGACGTTTTTTCTGTTTCGACAAGCCGCGTTTGCCGGAGTTGGCGTGCTGGCTATGGTTGCCATCGTGCGCATCTTGCCGGACAGTTGGTTTGGGGAAGACGTGCTCAGGATCTTCCTCATAGGCATGATAGGGCTACTGTTTCTGGTGTTCTTGGTGGGCAGCGGCAGCCGTGGCGCCACGCGCTGGCTCAACATCGCCGGCATTCAGTTCCAGCCTTCCGAGTTTTTAAAGCCATTTGCCATTGCGTATTCGGCCATCATGCTCGATCGCTTCTTTTCGCCCGGTGGCAACATCAACGAATTCCTTCGCAAGATGGGCATCTACTTGGGCATTTCGCTCTTTCTGATCTTTATCCAGCCCGATTTCGGTACTGTCCTGATCATCCTGTTGACCCTCATGTGCATGGCGTTGTTTGCGGGTCTCGACCCCAGATTTATCATCGGCGTGCTAATCTTCGGCATTCTCGTGATCGTGATTGCGCTTGTCGCAGAGCCGTACCGTATGGTGCGTATTCAGGTTGCCTTGAACCCTTGGGCCGACGAGTATGGTGACGGCTATCAGGCCACGCTTGCCATCATGGCCTTTGCCTCGGGCGGTCTGTTCGGCCGTGGCATCGGCAACTCAACCATGAAGTACTCGTATCTGCCCGAGGCGCACAATGACTACATCCTGGCTATCATTGGCGAGGAAGTCGGCTTTGTCGGAACCGTGCTGTTCTTCTTGGTGTTTGCGATGCTGATCTACTCGGCGTTTCGCATTGCCGAGCAGGCGACCGATCGTCGGGGCGCGCTCATGGCGTCTGGCTCCGCGGTCATTCTCGCAGTGCAGTTTTTGATTAACGCGCTGGGCATCCTCAACGTGTTTCCCATGACGGGCAAACCGTTGCCGTTTATTAGCTACGGCGGTTCGTCGATTATTGTGTCGCTTATGCTTGCCGGGTTGATCCTGCGCGTTTCGTACGAGAGCGCCCGCCGCGATGAGTATGACCGCCGCCGTGAGAGCTTTGCCGTTATGGACGAGAGCACCGCCGGCGTAGCCCATGTGCGCGGTGAACGACCTTCGCGTAGCGGCTTTACCGTTCTGGATGGTTCTGCATCCGAGCCGGCAGCTCGTCCACGCCCGCGAATGGCTCCGCAAGGTCGTCCGCAGCGCCCCAGCCCTCGCAACGCGGGCGGCGGATATAATCGAATCGATTTGAACTCGGACCCGTCGGCGCGTCTGCGTACCGACGACCAGGGACCGCGTGTACGAAGGGACTACCATGACCGATAAAATGACCGTTGCTATTGCAGCCGGCGGCACGGCAGGACACATCAACCCCGCGCTCGCCTTGGCCGAAGAGCTGCGTGACCGTGGCCACCACGTTGTGTTCGTGGGCCAGTCGCGCAAGCTCGAGGGTCGTCTGGTCCCCGAGGCTGGGTTTGATTTTGTGCCCATTACGGTCACGGGCTTCGACCGCTCCCGTCCTTGGACGGCGCTGACCTCGCTGTGGCGTGTCAACAAGGCCAAACGTGCGCTCGCCAGTCATTTCTCAAAGGTCGGCAAGCCCGATGCTGCCGTCGGTTTTGGTGCCTATGTCGAGGTTCCGCTGCTGGGGTGGTGCAAGGGCGCAGGCGTTCCGTATCTGCTGCATGAGCAGAACTCTGTTCCGGGCCTGGCCAACAAGATGATGAACTCCCACGCCGCCCGCGTGTGCATCTCGGTGCCGGCAGCGCGTTCGGTCTTTGAGCGCGAAGGTGACCCTGACCACGTGCTCATGACCGGCAACCCCGTACGTCGCTCGGTAATCGAAGGCAATCGCGCTCGCGGCCGCAAGGCACTTGGCGTTCCCGAGGACGCTACGCTGCTGCTCGTCTTTGGCGGTTCACTTGGCGCCCAGCACCTCAACGAGCGCGTGGTTTCGCTCAAAAACGAGCTGCTTTCGCGCAAGAACCTCTATGTGTTGCATTCGACGGGTGCCGACGGCTTTGAGGAGACCGAGCGCGCTTTGGCGCTGACGCCCGAGGAGGCGAAGCGTTACCGCGTCCAGCCTTACATCGACAACATGGGCGATATGTTGGCTGCTGCCGATTTGGTGCTCTCGCGTTCGGGCGCATCGAGCGTGGCCGAGATCGCTGCGCTCGCCGTGCCCTCGGTGCTCGTGCCGTATCCGCATGCGACGGCCAACCACCAAACCACCAATGCCCGGTATCTGGTCGACGCCGGGGCCGGCGTGCTCTGCGCCGATGCCGATATCGACGGTTCTGCCTTTGCCGATGAGCTGCTGCACCTGGTCGATGACGCGGCGGCGCGCGACGCCATGCGTCAGGCGGCGCGTGGTCTGGCTCAGGATAGGGCCGCCGCTCTTCTGGCGGATGCGGTAGAGGGTTTGCGTTAGTTAGACGGGATATCGTCGGTCGCCCTCGCGCTGATGCGGTAGGTGCGGTACAGTTAACGGGTTACAGGCAGTGTTTACGCAAGGAGTACACGAGCACATGGCTGATTCCCAGACTGCAACCTCCGCGCCCGAGTTTAAGAGCGCCCACTTTATCGGTATCGGCGGCGCCGGCATGAGCGGCATCGCCCTCGTTCTGCACGAGCGCGGTTATGCCGTTACCGGCTCCGACCTTAAGACGTCACGTTATATCCGCCAGCTTACCCGCGCTGGTGTGAAGGTACATGTGGGCCATGAGGCCGCCACGATCGACGAGGTCAAGCCCGACGTGGTTGTTGTCTCCACCGCTATTCCGGAGTCCAACCCTGAACTCGTGCGCGCTCGCGAGCTTGGTATTCCCGTGTGGCCCCGTGCCAAGATGCTCTCTGCCTTGGGCCACGGCTACACTACCGTCGCTGTTGCCGGCACGCACGGCAAGACCACCACGTCTTCGATGTGCGCCACCATGCTCGACCGCATGGGTCTGGATCCGAGCTTCCTGATCGGTGGCATCGTCGAGGGCTATGACACGAACGGCAAGAACGGCTCGGGCGACTACTTTGTCGCCGAGGCCGACGAGTCCGACAGCTCCTTCCTGTTCCTGAACCCCAACGTGGTCATTGTGACCAACGTCGAGGCCGACCACCTCGATCACTACTCGGGTATCGAGGAGATCGAAGCGACTTTCGCCAAATTCATGAGCCTGGTGGGCGAGGACGGCACCGTCATCGTCTGCGGTGAGGACCCGCATCTGGTCGAGCTCGCCAAGTCGACGGGCCGTCACGTGCTTTCCTACGGCTTTGCCGAGAGCAACGACATCGTCTGCATGCACCCGGATGTCAAAGGCATCCAGAGTGACTTTATCGTTCGCTTTGAGGACGGCACTGAGCATGCCGTGGAGATCAAGAGCAATCCCGGTCGCCACAACATGCTCAACGCCACGGCGGTGCTCACCGTCGCCCATGTCCTGGGCCTTGACATCGACGCCGCCGCCAAGGCGCTCTCGAGCTTTGAGGGCGTCCGCCGTCGCTTTACCCACGTGGGCGATATCGATGGCATCACCGTGGTCGATGATTACGGCCATCACCCCACCGAGATCAAGGCGACGCTTGCTGCCGCTTCGTCGCTGGGCTACAAGCATGTCGACGTCGTGTTCCAGCCGCACCGTTATTCGCGCCTGCAGGCCCTGTGCGACGACTTTGCCGATGCATTTGCCAATGCCGATAAACTGCTGCTGATTGATGTGTTCTCGGCTGGCGAGATGCCCATTCCGGGTGTTACCTCTAAGATGCTCGCCGATACCGTGCGCGCCAAGCATCCTGGCAAGGAGGTCGTGTACTGCTCCAGCCGTCTTGAGCTCAATCAGGAGCTCGAGCAGATGGTGGGCGAGGGCGATCTGCTGCTCACTATGGGTGCCGGTGACGTTACGACCGTCGGTCCCGAGTTCATTGAGTATCTGACTGCCAAGAAAGACGCTTAAGTCTAATGGGTCTGTTTAACGCCGTCATGGCGCTCTCGGGCATGATCGACACGGATGTGATCGAGGACGAGCGCCTTGCGCGTCATACGAGCTATCGTATCGGCGGCAAGGCCGACCTCTTTGTGACGTGCCATAGCTATCATGCCCTCCGCCGCGCCGTGGCGGTGCTCGATCGCGAGCAGGTGCCGTGGGTCATCATAGGCAAGGGCTCCAATCTGCTGGTTGCCGATGGCGGTTATCGCGGCGCCGTCATTTCGCTCGGACGTGAGTTTCAGCGCACGGTTGTTGCCGATGACGGTTGTACGCTGACGGTCGGTGCGGGCGTGATGTTTGCGCGCCTGGTCAACGATGCCCTGTCGCGTAGCCTCTCGGGCCTTGAGTTTGCCGTTGGCATCCCTGGCTCGGTTGGCGGTGCGATATCTATGAATGCCGGCACACGGACCGAGTGGATTGGCTCGCTGGTTGAGGATGTCGTAACGTTTGACCCGGCATCCGGTATCAAGCATTATGCGGGGTCCGAGATCACTTGGGGCTACCGCGAATGTAGCCTTCCCCGCAATGAGATTATCCTCGAGTGCGTGCTCAAGCTTAAACCGGCGCCCAAGGCCGACATTCGCGAGCGCATGGAGCGGTACCTGACGAGGCGCAAGCGTACGCAGCCCATGGGTCGCGCATCCTGCGGGTCGGTCTTTCGCAACCCGCCCGATGCGAGTGTGGGCAAGCTTATCGAGGATTGTGGATTAAAGGGTTTTTCGATTGGCGGCGCGGAAGTTTCGCCCGTTCACGCTAATTTTATCGTTAATAACGGAACTGCCTCGGCCGATGACGTTGCCGCGGTTATCAGACATGTGCACGGAAAGGTGAGGGAGGCGTATGGCATCGAGCTCAGACCGGAAGTTAAATTCCTCGGCTTCTAGAGCATCGAAACCCACCTTCCGCCGCGCCGGAGGGCGTTCCGGCGCGCCTGCCAAATCTCAACGCAATACCGTCGCGCACTCTAAGTCTGTCGGGCATGCTCGACAGACCAGTCGTCCGGTTGTCGGCTCGCAGCTCGGTAATCGTCCGGCCGCAAAAAAGTCCTCGCGTCCCTCGGTGACGTCAAAGCCTGTTATGGGCGCCAAACCCGCCCGTCCCATGGCAACTCCTAAGCCCTCGACGGGAACTAAAGCGCCGCGTCCAGGTCGCACGCTGGGCGCATCGAAACCGCGCTCGCTGACATCGGTGCCGGCTACCGCCAAGAAGCCTTCGGGTAAAAAAAGCGTCAACCCGTTGTCTTCACTTGGGGCGATGGTAAATAAAACATCAGACGCCGCTTCTGTCGTTGCAGGCAAAGGCAAAATCGTGGGCGGCGTTCTGGCCGCCTTGGCCGTGTTCGTCGTCGTTGCCATCGTGGTGATCAACTCTGGATTGTTTACCGCCACTGATATTCAGATTCAAGGCAGCGAGCATGTGACGAAGCACGATGCTATCCAGCTGATCGATTTGCCCGAGGGAACGTCGCTTTTTAACGTCGATCCCGACCAGATTACCGAGGACCTCAAGCAGAATCCGTGGGTCTCGGGCGTGGATGTCCAGCGTCAGTTCCCGCATACGCTCATCATTACGCCGATGGAGCGCAAGGTCATCGCAATTGCCTATATCAGTTCCGATGACCTTGCCTGGGCCATCGGGGATGATGACACCTGGATCGCCCCACTGTCGACGTCGGTCGAAGTGGACGACCAAGGCAACGTCATCACGACAGGGCAGGGCTCAAATACCTTGACCGGAATCGATGCCGCGCTGGCGCTCGCTAAGCACTATGGCGCGGTGTTGTTGACTGATGTCTCGGCGGATGTCGCTCCGGTTTCCGGCCAGGCAGTGAGCTCCAAGGCCGTTAAGGCTGGCTTGGATTATGTGCGTGGTTTTTCGAGCGAGTTCTTGGGACAAGTCAAGGATATTTCCACGCCTTCGGTCGAAGCCATCTCGGCAAACCTCAATAACGGCATTGAGGTGTCGCTGGGCGATTCGAACGATATCGTCAAGAAGGAGCGCGTAGTCACCAAGCTGCTTTCGCAGGTAGAGGGCGTAACGTATATCAATGTGCGCTCTCCGGGTAACTATACATTTAGGAACGCTCCGACCTCGTAGCGCTGGTTGATGCTTTGTTGAGGGGCCATACCACGCCGTTTATCTGGTTTGTTTGGTTTTCACGGTCAATTATTTGACTGATACGTTCATAATGTGCAAACATAATACAGTTTACCTTTGCATTTACTTTCAACCTGAAGGTTAATGTGCGCAGGGGTCGACCCATGCTATGGCTATAACCTTTGTTCGGAGGACCGACATGCACGAGACAGAGATCAACAACTACCTTGCCGTCATTAAGGTGGTCGGCGTCGGCGGCGGCGGTACCAACGCGGTCAATCGAATGATCGAAGAGGGCATCCGCGGCGTCGAGTTTGTTGCCATCAACACCGATGCTCAGGCACTCGCGATCTCTGATGCCGATATCAAGGTGCACATCGGCACCGACCTTACCCGCGGCCTGGGCGCCGGCGCCAACCCCGAGGTTGGCCGCAAGGCTGCCGATGAGTCCCGCGACGACATTGCCGAGGCGCTCGCTGGCGCCGACATGGTGTTCATCACCTGCGGCGAGGGCGGTGGCACCGGTACCGGCGCTGCTCCCATCGTTGCCGATATCGCGATGAACGAGGTCGGTGCGCTGACCGTCGCCGTCGTGACCAAGCCCTTCACCTTCGAGGGCCGCAAGCGCAAGAAGAGCGCCGAGGAGGGCATTAAGACCCTCTCCGATTGCGTCGACACCATGATCGTCATCCCTAACGATAAGCTGCTCGACATCGCCGAGAAGAAGACCACCATGCTCGAGGCCTTCGCGATTGCCGATGGCGTCCTTTCCCAGGGCACCCAGGGCATCACCGACCTCATCACCGTCCCCGGTATCATCAACCTGGACTTCGCCGATGTTAAGACCATCATGAAGCAGGCCGGTACCGCCATGATGGGTATCGGTACCTCTTCTGGGGATACCCGTGCCGTCGACGCTGCCCAGCAGGCCATCTCCAGCCCGCTGCTCGAGAGCTCCATCGATGGTGCCACGCGCGTGCTGCTCTCCATCGCCGGTTCCAAGGACCTGGGCATCCAGGAGATCAGCGACGCCGCCGACGTTGTCGCCAACGCCGTCGACCCCGAGGCCAACATCATCTTCGGTACCGTTGTCGACGAGTCCCTGGGCGATCAGGTGCGTATCACCGTCATCGCTACGGGCTTCTCCGACTCCAACGTCAACCGTCAGGACGAGCTCTTTGCTGCTCAGCAGTCTCAGAGCAAGGCCGCTGCCTCCGCTGAGCCGCAGCGCACCGCTCCTGCCACGAGCCCGGCTCAGGCCGCTCCGACCCGCAACGTCGGTGGCACCGAGCTTCCTAACTTCGGCAACGATCAGTTCGAGCTTCCCGACTTCCTGAAGCGCGGTAGCTTCTAAGTCGTTCTTTGCATTGTTGTGCACAGGGGCGTGTCCGTATGGACGCGCCCTTTTTATTTCGACTTTGTAAACTAGAACCTCCAATCTCTTTACGTTCCCTTTACGATTGCCTCCAGCGCAGCAGGTATCCTTTTAGAGAAGTATGACAGCCGTATAAACGCGGGCTGTAGCGGCGATGCCGCGGTACTTGTGTTATTAGGAGGCTTTAGTATGGCAGCACGTGCGGACAAAGTTTCGCGTGTCGACCATGATGGAGTTACGTTGGTGGAGGGCGCGACATCCGATGTTCGCTTTGCCTTCACCGAGCGTGCCGGTGGCGTTTCCGAAGATGCGTACTCCTCACTCAACTTGGGCTCGCATGTTGGCGATGACCCCTTTGCTGTTCAAGAAAATCGTCGTCGTGCGCTCGAGGCTATGGGTGCCGCCGAGTGCGAGCACAACCTGCTCGTTCCCAATCAGGTCCATGGTGATCATATCGTTGCGGTGACCTCGAACGGCGCCGATGACCTTGAGGACGTTCGCGAGCAGATTGCCGAGGGCTGTGATGCCATCGTCTGCACGGCGCATAACGTGCCCGTGCTGCTCTGCTTTGCCGACTGCGTTCCCGTGGTGCTGGTGGCCCCCGGCGGATTTGCCGTGGTGCACTCCGGTTGGAAGGGCACGATTGCACGTATTTCCGCCAAGGCGTGCCAGGCGCTTTGCGATGCTGCCGGTTGCGATGCGAGCGACGTTTCCGCCTATATCGGCCCTCATATCTTGGGTGACGAATATGAGGTATCCCAGGAACTCATGGATCGCTTTGCCGCCGAGTTCTCTTGCATCGATGCGAATACCTCTCGCATGCTCGATCTTTCCGCTGCCATTCGCGAGGCGCTGGTAGATGTCGGTGTCGACGCGGATAATATCGTGGATACCCAGCTTTCGACCGTGCGTCAGAACGACCGCTTTTATTCCTACCGTAACGAGGACGGCACCTGTGGGCGCCATGCTGCGATCGGCGTGATGCTATGAGAAAGATCGTATCGGTCCTGAGCGCCGCTGTGCTTACGCTTACGCTGTGCGCCTGTTCTTCGGGATCTTCTACCTCTTCCATTACCGTTGCCGGCTCCACGACCTGCCTTCCTATCGCCGAGATTGCGGCCGAGGGCTTTAAGGAGGAGACCGGCATCGACGTGCTCGTTTCCGGTTTGGGTTCTTCCGCTGGGATCGAGGCCGTCAGCGCCGGCACGGCCGATATCGCCAGCTCCTCCCGTGGACTCAATGCCGACGAACAGGATCTGGGCCTGACTCCCATCGTCATTGCCCACGACGGTATTGCGGTCATCGTGAACGACGACAACCCCGTCGATAACCTCTCGACCGAGCAGCTCCGCGATATCTACGCCGGCAAGATTACCAATTGGAAAGAGGTCGGTGGCGAGGACCTGAGGATTCAGGTCATCAACCGAGACGAGGCGTCCGGTACGCGCGAGGCCTTCCGTACCATCGTGATGGATGGCACGCCGTTCGATCGCCGCTCGGCTGTTCTTTCGGGTACGGGCCAGGTGCGCGACGTGGTATCTCGTTCGCGTGGGGCCATCGGCTACATTTCGCTGGGCTTCGTCGATAGCCTCAACGCCAAGACCTCGGTCAAGGCTGTCTCGGTCAATCATGTTGAGGCGTCCGAGAAGACGGTCGCGAGTGGCGGCTATCCCATCTCGCGCGACCTTTACTTCTTTGTGAAGGGTGCGCCTTCGCAGCAGGCGCAGGATTACATCGACTACGTGACGTCCGAAAAGATGGACAAGCAGATTCGCGAGGCGGGCTTTATTCCCGTCACCAACGACGAGAAGGGGAGTGAGTAGCATGGAAGCACAGGAAAACTCCCAGACTGAGCAGAATGCTCAGGCACCCAAGAAGCGCGAGCTGGCGCTCGTATCGCGCAGTACCTATATCAAGGAGAAGGCGCTGCAGTGGATCTTCTTTGCCTGCGCGTTTTTGGCGGTCGTTACCGTCATCCTGATTTTTGTCTTTACCACGTACTCGGCGCTGCCCGTCTTTACCGACATCGGTCTGGCGGACTTCTTTAGCTTTACGTGGGCGCCCTCTGAGGGCCACTACGGCATCATGTCGCTGCTTGCCGGCTCAGGTCTGGTGACCGTCGGTGCGCTCGCCATGGGCGTGCCGCTAGGTGTGGGCACGGCCGTGTACCTGGTCGAGATCGCCGGCAAGCGCGTGCGCAAGCTCATCAGCCCTGCCGTCGACCTGCTGGCCGGCATCCCTTCTATCATCTACGGCTTTTTCGGCATGATCATCATCCGCCCGTTTATCGCACAACTGACCGGCGGCCTTGGTTTTGGTGCGCTGACGGCGTGGTTTGTGCTCGCCATCATGATCGTCCCTACCATCACCACGCTCACCATCGATGCCCTCAATTCCATTCCCATGGGCATTCGCGAGGCATCGTATGCCATGGGTGCTACTAAGTGGCAGACCATCTATAAGGTCGTGCTACCTGCCGCTAAGCTGGGTATCGTGGATGCCATCGTGCTGGGTATGGGCCGTGCCATCGGAGAGACCATGGCCGTGCTCATGGTCGTGGGTAACGCCCCGGTTATTCCCGACAGCATTGCGAGCCCTATCTCGACGCTCACGAGCCAGATCGCGCTCGACATGAGCTATTCCTCGGGTCTGCATCGCTCGGCGCTGTTCGGCATGGGCGTGGTCCTGTTTATCATCTCCGCCACGCTGGTGGGCATCGTCCGTCTGATTTCCAAGAAGAAGAGGGGGTAGGCTATGTCCGATTCCGTTGACACGACGGTCGATACGACCTCGTCGCGCGAGCGCATCAAGCGTGCCCTTTCCCACGGCAAGAAGGGCCGCATCAACAAGGACCTGTCCAACAAGATCATGCTTGGCGTGTTTCGTGCCGCTGCCTACATCACCACGCTGGTGCTGGTCGCTATCATCGCCTACGTGGTCATCAACGGCCTGCCACACATCTCGCTCGACTTTATCTTCGGTTGGCCCCAGGGCGTCAACGCCGAGGGCGGAATTTGGCCCACGATCGTCTCGACCGTCTACGTGACGGCGCTCGCCATGCTTATCTGCACGCCGATCGCTGTGCTGGCAGCCGTCTATCTGGCCGAGTACGCCAAGCAGGGCAAGGTCGTCGAGCTCATTCGCTACGCTGCTGACGCTTTGGCCTCGGTGCCCTCCATCGTTATGGGCCTGTTTGGCTACGCCTTGTTTGTCGAGGCCATGGGCCTGGGCCTTTCGATGGTCTCGGCCGCCCTGGCACTCGCGCTCTTGATGCTTCCCATCGTCATGCGTACCACCGAAGAGGCCATTCGCGCCGTTCCGCGCTATATCCGCTGGGGCGCATATGGCCTGGGCGCCACCAAGTGGCAGGTTGTCTCCAAGATCGTGCTTCCTTCTGCCTTTGGCCGTATTGCCACGGGCATCGTTCTCGCCATCGGCCGTGCCATTGGCGAGACCGCGGTGGTGCTCTATACCATGGGGCAGGCCATCAATCTACCTATTTCGCCGCTCGATTCCGGCCGCCCCATGACGGTTCACCTGTATCTGCTTGCCAACGACGGCATCAACATGAACGCAGCCTACGGCACCGCGCTCTTGCTGATGGTGATCATTCTGGCCTTCAACCTGTTTGCGCGCTTCCTGTCGCGCAAGCGTCGCTAGTTAAGGAGTCCCATGTCCGTTTATCAGTCCGCTCCCACGTTGGAGCAAGCGGCCATTACGGCCAAGGATTTCAACTTTTGGTACGGTGACTTTCATGCGCTGACGGGGCTTGACCTCAACATCGCCAAAAACGCCATCACCTCCTTCATTGGCCCTTCGGGCTGCGGCAAGTCGACGTTTTTGCGCTGCATCAACCGCATGAATGACCTGATCGAGGGCACGCGCGTCGAGGGCACCATGACGCTCGACGGCAACGATATCTATGCCGAGGGTGTCGACCCGGTCGATCTCCGTCGTCGCGTGGGCATGATCTTTCAGCAGCCCAACCCGTTTCCCAAATCCATCTACGAGAATGTCGCCTTTGGCCCTCGTCTGCAGGGCGTGACTAGCAAAAGCGACCTCGATGACATCGTGGAAGAATCGCTCAAGCGCGCCAACCTCTGGAAAGAGGTATCCAATCAGCTCAACAAGGATGGTTTGGCGCTCTCGGGCGGTCAGCAGCAGCGTCTGTGCATCGCGCGCGTGCTTGCGGTGCAACCCGATGTCCTTCTGATGGACGAGCCCTGCTCCGCCATCGACCCCACGTCCGTCTCTAAGGTCGAGGATCTGATGGCCGAGCTGGCGCCCGAGATGACGATCATCATCGTCACGCATTCAATGCAGCAGGCAGCTCGCATTAGCGACTACACCGCATTCTTCTTGCAGGAAGTTGCCGGCGAGCCAGCTACGCTCATCGAGTATGGTCAAACCGACGCGATCTTCACCAGCCCGGTGGACTCGCGGACGGAAGACTATATCACCGGCCGCTTTGGCTGATCGGTGCGACTAGTCCCAAGCCGATCGGATCTGGTCCGGTGCGTATTCACTGTGCGGGCGGCATGACCGCACCCAACTGATTGGAGTGAACCATGCGCAAACTGTTTTCCCGTCAGCTCATCGAGGCCCGTCACGAGATGCTGAGCATCTACGAGGCCGTCGATCTGGCCCTCCACGATGCCGTGAAGGCCTATGTGGCCGACGACCGCAAGCTCGCCACCAAGACCAAGAAGCGCACGCTTTCGATTGACGCACGCTGCGCCAACCTGGAGGCCGTCTGCTACAACCTGATTGCCACGCAGTCACCGGTCGCCTCCGACTTCCGCTTGCTGCAGACGATCATCTACGTCGACTTTAACCTGCAGCGCATGACCGATAAGGTTCGCCAGATTTGCCGCGCCACGCGTCATATGATCAAGGCCGACATCTCGCTGCCCAAGGAGCTTGTCGGCACGGTCGAGGCCGAGGCTGAGGCCGTCTACCAGGTGCTGGGCTCTTCGCTTTCTGCGCTCGTCACCAACGACATGTCCATCATCTGCAACTTGGCCGTCGAGGACGAGCCAGTGCACGCCGCCTACGAGAAGTTCTTCCGCACCTTTAACCGCATGGACACGGGCGATTTTATGGACGACGACAGCAACTATGACGACCTGCGCCGCGCCATCATGGTATCGCGCTATCTCGATCGCATCGCCTCGATTTCCATCGATGCCGCCTGCCGTCTGACCTTCCTGTTGACCGGACAGCGTATGACTGCCGGTGATATCGCCTGCACTGATGAGGATGAGCTCGAGAGCATGCGCGTGCCTTCGGGCGAGGGTGTTATCATGAGGCCCGCCGTCGATGCACGCTACGTTGCCAAGGTGCCCGTTAACGAGGTCAGCGAGGGTCTTCGCTACCTGCTCGATCATCTTGAGGATGAGGACGATGGCGAGGACGACGAGGAGTAAGTAACCCCGTTCGTCGAAAGATTGTAAATACCTAAGTGAGCGCGGCCTTGCACATGCGGGGCCGCGCTCTTGCGTTAGCATGGGACTACTTGTTTGGCTGTCAGCGGAGGCGATTGGCAATGGATAACTATTTGGACTTGATGCGCGCTCGCCGCGAGCAGATTCTGGAACGTTTTTATGCGGCGCTCGATCGCGCGGGCCGTCCCCACGACGCCGCGAGCCTCATTGCCGTGTCCAAGACCGTTGGTGTCGATGAGACCGTTGCCGCCATCCAGGCGGGGTATCGCCATTTTGCCGAGAACCGCCCGCAGGAGCTGGTTCGCAAGCTCACGGGTCTGGCGGAGCATCCGGAGCTGCCCGAGGTGCGCTTCGATATGATCGGCAACCTGCAGACCAATAAGATCAATGCGGTGCTGGGCTCAGCCGAGCTGATTCACTCGGTGGGTTCGCTGCATCTGGCGCAGGCGATCTCGAGCCGTGCTGTTCGCAAGATTGAGGCAGGCGAGCTCGTCGGCCCCCAGCGTGTGCTCATTGAGGTCAATGTGAGTGGTGAGGAGTCGAAGGGAGGCTTTTCACCCGATGAGATTCGCGCCGCCGCGGGTGAGCTTGCAGAACTTGAGGGAATTTGCGTACAGGGGCTTATGACTATGGCGCCCCGGGGGAATAAGGATGTGGCACGCCGCACCTTTGCGGGGCTTCGTGAGCTGAGGGATGAGCTGGAGGCGGCGCATCCCGATTTGAACCTGCCTGAGCTTTCCTGCGGTATGAGCGAGGACTTTGAGTCTGCCCTTGAGGAGGGCTCTACGCTCGTTCGCCTGGGCAGGGTAGTATTTAGCCCGGAGTTTGCAGTAAAATAAGGCTCTGAAGTGCGCACTGATTATCGGGGCGCCTGCACTAAACCGCGAGAGGACACAACCATGGGCTTCCTTGACGAGATTAAAAATAAGATGCACCTGGGCGGCCAGCAGGGTTACGACCAGGGTTATGGCCAGGACGACGACTACGGCTACGATGACGGCTACGACGATGGCTATCAGGGCAACGGTTACAGTGGTGCTTCGGGCGAGGGCTTCTACACCCAAGACGAGCCGAGCAACGGCCTGCTTGGCCAGACGCGCCGCGGTGAAGCTGAGTCGGTTGCCGTGTATACGCGCTCCGGTCAGCTGGTCGGCGATGACTCCCGCCATGCCACGACGTATAACCCGCCTTCGCGCTCGCAGGACAGTGTTGCGAGCGGTTATCGTCCTGGTGCCTATGACACGCCGTCGAGCTACGCCGAGAATACCCGCGCCCGTGCCGCCGCTGCACCCGCGCCTGCACCGAGCGATGCCTCGGCCTATGCGAGCAATATCATCAACGCCACGCCGCAGCTGCCGGCCTATGTCCTGCGCCCCGAGAGCTATGACGACGTGGAGACCGTGGTGCGCCGCGTTCGCACCAAGCAGCCTGTCGCACTGATTTTTGTGGGCGTACGCACCGAAGTTGCCAAGCGCGTCTTGGACTTCTCTTACGGCTTTGCCTGCGGTCTGGGTGCCACGGTCAAGGAGGTGGGCGACCGCGTGTTCATGGTGCTGCCCGCCGGTTGCGAGGTCAAAGATTCCGATCTCAAGAAGCTTCGTGCCGACGGCTACCTTAAGTAAAGACAAGACGAGGAGATTCCCATCAACATCTACACTATCGTCCAGCTGGTCAACACGCTGTTCAACTTCTATTCCACGCTCATTGTCGTCTACTGCTTTATGACGTGGATTCCCATGAAGCAGGGTGGTTTGCTTCAGGATATTGCCGCGGTGCTTGATAGCGTGTGCGGTCCGTGGCTCAACCTGTTCCGTCGTTTCATCCCGCCGATGGGCGGTATCGATTTTTCGCCGGTCGTTGCGATTATTGCGTTGCAGTTGGTGCAGAGGCTGGTTCTGCAGCTTCTTATAGGTATACTCGTGTAGAACTGACTTAGTAACTTACGTCGGGCGTGTAGCGCCGAGGCGATGAAAAAGGAGACTTGTTATGGCTATTACCCCTGCAGACATCCAGGCTCAGACTTTCTCTGAGGCCAAGCGTGGCTACGATCCTGCTGAGGTCGACGTCTTCTTGGAGACGCTGTCCTCCGAGGTTGACGCTATGCTCGCTAAGATCGTCGACCTTAAGGGTCGCCTGACTGCTACCGAGCAGCAGCTTGCCGATGCGCAGGCTCAGCTTGCCCAAGCTCAGGATGCCACCGCCCAGGCCGTTCCTGCCGCCCCCGTGGCTGCTCCCGCCCCTGACTTCTCCGCTCAGGAGCGCCAGATTTCCGCTGCCCTGATCGCTGCCCAGCAGACCGCTGAGACCATCGTCAACGATGCCAACGAGAACGCTGAGCGTATCCGCAACGAGGCTGACGCCAAGGCCCGCGAGGTTATCCGCCAGGCTCTGACCGAGAAGCAGGCCGAGCTCGAGGAGATCGATCGTCTCAAGGCTTCCCGTGAGGAGTTCAAGGCAGAGTATCTCAAGCTCATCCAGCACTTCATGGACGATGCCCAGAATTCCTTCCCGGCCGATCTGATGGCCTCCACGCCGGTCGGTTCTGCCGCTTCTCCTGCAGTGACTGTTCCCGCCGAGCCGCTGCCCGTCGCTGACCCGGTTGTCCCCGTGGCCGATCCCTTCGCCCCGATCGACAACTTTGCTGCCGACGACCTGGACTAACATTCGGCCTACAATTTAGTGCCTAGAAAGGACCCGCAGCTTGCGGGTCCTTTTTTATGACTGTGCCGGAGTGCGTAACATAAAAAACCGAGCCCTGCACATAATGGCGCAGAACTCGGCGAACGGGTGAGCGGTCAAGGGTAGGTTTTAAGGCATGTCCCAAAACCTACTTGAGGAGGAAGTCGGAGAGGGGAATGGTACGGGCCTCGCGATGCTCGGGATCGGCGATGTGGTCGGCAGGATATCCACAGACGAGCATGTGATAGGGATAGACGCCCTTGGGCAGATTGAACTGCTCCTGCGCCACCTCAGGCTTAAAATGGCATACCCAGCACGTTCCCAGGCCCTGCTCGGTGGCCTCCATCATCATCTGATCACACACGATTGAGGTGTCGATTTCACTAGAATTCATCTGGTCATACGGGCGCACCCAAGCATCACCGGTAACGCTGCAAATAAGGAAGACAAGCGGAGCGCCAAAGATAGACTCATCACGAGCAAACCGAGGCTGACAAGCAGCTGCCTTCTCCAGAAGCTCAGGCGTATCCAACACCATCACACGGGTTGGATGATTATTACAAGCAGAAGGAGCAATACGCCCAGCCTCAACAATGGCATCCACCACAGCCTGCTCAACAGAACGGTCCTCAAACGAACGACAAGAATACCGACCACGAGCCAGATCCAAATAACTCACAACCAAGACCTCCAAATTCAACGAATCAATCCAAAGTAAAACAAAGGGTACCCAAAGCCCCATCCACCCAAACGTTTAAGGCGGTCCCAAAGTTCCCAATCGGGTCCAAAGGCCCCGCCAACAAAAGCCCCATCGCTTTCAAAGTATCAGCCAAAGTTCCCAATGGTGGTACGTAAGGCGAAGGGCCGGCACCTGTTTACTTTCGAACGACTCTGCCATGCAGCCGGAGTGAGAAAGCAAACAGGTGCCGGCCCTTCGCCGCCGGGACACGTACCCCCAATTAACTGTTCTTCATGACAATCGAATCCACAACATCGGCCACATTCTCACAGCAGTCAGCGCAGTACTCCAGGAAGGCGTATACGTCACGCCAGGCGATGACCTCGAGCGGGTCCTTGCCGTTAACGTGTAGGTTGCGCATGGCGTTGATATAGAGCTCGTCGGCTTCGGACTCGATGGTGTTGATCTGGATGACGAGTTCGCGCAGGGTCTTGGACTTGCGGTAGTTGGGCAGCTCGACCATCAGGTCTTTCATGGCGCGGCAGGCGTCAGTCACCTTGTGGGCGATGACGATGGCGTCGGGATGGATGCTCTGGATGTTGGTGAAGTAGACGCGCTGCACGACGCCCTCGATGCGGTCGAGCACGGTGTCGAGTGAGCAGCTCATCAGATCCAGATCCTCGCGCTCGAGCGGGGTGATAAAGGCGGTGAGCAAGGCGTCTTCGAGCTCATGGTGCTTCTTGTCTGCCGCATGCTCAATCGCATGCATCTTATCGAGCATGTCGTGGATCTGCGCGGGGTCAAAGTTCTCAAAAATCTTGGTGAGCAGCTCGGCTGCCTGAACGGCGAGGTCGGCGCAGGCAACGTAGTTATCAAAGTAGAACGAATCGGGTTTCTTTGCCATGGGTGGGTCCTTTCGAGGCGAAGACGGGTGGGCGAAGTGTTGCGGTCCGGATGGACGCTCGGTTTGATTAGAGGAACATCATGAACAGCTTGGCCATGACAAAGCTGATGAGTCCGCAGGCAGGGAAGGTGAAGAACCAGGTGAACATCATGTCCTTGACGACGCCGAAGTTGATGGCCGAGAGGCGCTTGACGGCACCGACGCCCATGATGGCGCAGGTCTTGATGTGTGTGGAGGACACGGGGATGCCGGTAAGGGTGGCAAGCAGCAGGTTCGCGGCGCCCGCCAGGTCGGCGGAGAAGCCCTGGTACTTTTCGAGCTTGACCATGCTCTGGCCGACGGACTTGATGATGCGCTCGCCGCCCACGCTGGTGCCGATGCCCATAGTGGCCGAGCACAGCAGCATAATCCAGATGGGGATGCCTGCATCGCCGACGCTCGTCTGGCCGCTGGCAAAGGCCACGCCTAAAAAGAGCACGCCGATGAACTTCTGTCCATCCTGCGCGCCGTGCATAAAGCTCATGGCCGCGGCGCTCGCGATCTGAGCGTATTTAAAGAAGACATTGGCACGTCGCCTGTTGGCGGCGGCGAAAAGAATCGAGACGAGCTTGCACAGGACCCAGCCCATGACAAAGCCCAGGCCTATGGAGAGCGCCAGGCCGTAGATGACCTTCATCCACTCGTGGACGTTGACGCTGCTCGCACCGCCGAGGGCGATGGCGGCACCGGTCAGGCCGGCGATAAGGCTGTGGCTTTGCGAGGTGGGGATGCCAAAACGCGACGCTGTGGCGCCGTAGACGACGATGGAGAACAGCGCCGCGCATAGGCAGGCGAGCGCCATGGTGCTGTTTCCGCCAAAGTCGACGATATGTGAGATGGTGTTGGCGACGCTCGCGTTAAAGTGCGTCATGATGAGCACGCCGAGGAAGTTGAATGCGGCGCTCATGAGAATGGCGGCGCGGGCGGGCATGCAACGCGTAGTGACGCAGGTCGCGATGGCGTTGGGCGCGTCGGTCCATCCATTGACGAAGATGGCGCCCAACGCGAGGATCACGGTGACGGCAAGGACTGGGTTCGACACAATTTGGCCGAGGAAGGTTGAGAACGTTACGTCCATATATGGGCTTTCTCGAAGTTTGCAGACACGTTACAAAAACATGATAAATCGTATCACCTCCTGCGGGTCTCTTTACCGAGTTCTGATGGGAGAAGTGAACTTTTTGGCACTAAAATTGAATATTAGCCCTGTTGACCGCGGGTGTTCTTTTTGCTAACACGCCATGCGGACACGTGCGATTACTACGACACTCCAAAACCACAGTCTGTTCGCTTTACAACATGCAAACATGCGTTCGATAATAGGAGGCATGGAATATCGACAGACAGACGGCAAAACTCGGCGCGTGCACAAGCAGTATGTGGACGTCGTGGCCCGCATCCTCGCGGGCGGACAGGTCGTGCCGGTCACCGTCTGCTGGGTCGACGGCCGTTGTTTTACGATCGACGAAATTATCTCGACCACCGGGTTTGGCCTGATGGTCCACGGCATCCGTACGGCAACATATAAGGTGCGTTTTGGCGGGCACGCGACCGAGTTGTATCTGGAGGACCAGACGCGCGAGCGGGCAGACGGCTCGCAGGCACACGTGATGCGTTGGTGGGTCTGGGCCTTTGATCGTACGCTTGAGGGCGAGCGCCGTAGGTAAGGACGTACGGCATTCGGGTACAATGACAGGAATCTTGTCAGCTACTGCGCTGTCGCGGCGCTTTTGAAAGGACGAAATTATGAACGATATTCAGGGCTATCAGAATGGCCCCATCGAAACCGGCGCAAGCCGTGCCAAGGAGATGTCGCCGCGTGCGTATAATCTTGCCATGTCTGCCCTGATCTTTTTGGGCTTTTGCGCCATGGGCGTCGGTGCTTACTTTACGAGCACCATGTCGTTTGCGCGCATGATGATGAGCGGCGCCGCTTTGCCGCTGGTCTTTGGCTCATTTATTTTGACCATCGTCGGCATGGTCATGATGTCGGCCGCCGCCAGCAAGCAGTCCGTGGGCCTGTCCCTTGTGGGCTACGTAATCTTTGCGAGTACCTTTGGCCTGACCGCGTCGTTTGGCCTTGCCAACTACGACCTGCCCACCATCAACACTGCCTTTATCGCCACGGCCGCCATCACCTTTGTCTTTGGCGCCTTGGGCGTGACGTTCCCCAAGTTTTTCCAGCGCGTATATGGCATCGGTTTTGGCATTCTGCTCGCCACTATTCTGGTTGAGATCGTGCTGATGTTCATGGGCGTCTCGCAGACCATCACCGACCTGATCGTGATCGTGGTGTTCGCCGGCTTTATTGGCTACGACACCTATGTTGCCACGACAGTGCCGCCTACGCTGCCCAACGCCGTGCTCATGGCGTCCAATCTGTTCGTGGACATTATCAACGTGTTCCTGCGTATTCTGAACATCCTCGGCCGTCGCGATTAAAGCGCGGCATTGCGACGCTTCTTGCCGGACACGGTAAAACGATACGAAAGGCGGTCCTTCGGGGCCGTCTTTTTTGTGCGCGGCGGGGTATGATGGATGGGAAAAAGCCGATAGCGGCAGCGACAGGAAAGGTAGCCACGTATGGCAGATGTCGACAACAGGAACCGTAACCGCAGGTCTAACCGAGCGGGTCAGCCCAATCCCAAGCGCGAGGCGCGTGCCAAGGCCGCCGAGCGCCATGTGGCGGCTGTGTCCGAGGCCTGCGCCAAGGACATCGAGCGTTCGCTTGCCGGCGTGCGCGAATTCGACGGTATGCCTGCCGGCTTTGTCGCGGCGATGAAGGCCAAGGCCCAGAAGGCAGCGGCTGCTGAGGAACCGGTTGCCGAGGACGTCGAGGCTGCTGAGGCTGCCGAGGTTGAGACCGCCGAGGTGGAGACTGCGGTCGAGCCCGAGGTGGCACTCGAGTCCACCGAGTTGGCCGACGAGGCTGAGTCCGCGCCCGCGGAGGAGGCTGCTCCGGTCCTGCCCGAGGTCACTGTGCTCGATGCCTCTGCCACGCAGGCAATCCTCGATAACGGCCGCGGCTATGCGCAGTTCTGCGATATGGCCGTGCTCGCCTTTGCCTCGTTTACCAATCCGGGCGGCGGCTATATCCAGGGCTACCTGGGCCAGGAGGCGGCGCTCTGCGCCGATTCGTATCTGTACAACGTCCTCGATAAGCAGCGTAAGTGGTACGGTGAGAACCGTCGCCGCAACATCAACTGCGAGCTGTACCGCAACCGTGCGCTGGTGGTGCCCGCGGTGCGCTTCGACCGCAACCATGTGCACGCCTATGCCGACGTAATCGTGGCCGCCGCGCCCAACGCCAAGCGTGCTCGCCAGGAGTATCGCGTGAGCGACGATGCCTTGCTTGACGCTCTGCGCGATCGCATCCGCTTTGTGCTTGCCATCTGCGACGAGCTGGGTCGCGAGAAGCTCGTACTGGGTGCTTGGGGCTGCGACAACAACGGCTTTGACGCCGAGGCCGTGGCAGAGCTCTTCCGCGAGGAGCTCGCATCGGGCGACTTTAAGGTCAAGCAGGTGCTCTTTGCCGTGCCTTCTACGCGCTGGGATGAGGACTTCGCCAAGTTCGAGCACGTGCTGGCAAGCTTCCCCGAGCGTAACGAGGAGTCCTATGCCCAGGTTGCCGCACGCGCTGCGGCTGCTCGCGCCGCCGAGCGGGCTCAGGTTGCCGCCGAGGACGATGAGGACGATGGCGATTGGCGCAAGTACCTGTAATCGGTACGTGCCGACAGATAGGTCGAGCCGGCGGGAGGGGCTGCTCCCGTCGGCTTTTTACTAAAGGAAGGGCTTACGATGAAAAACGTTCTGTGCTTTGGCGACAGCAATACCTATGGCTACGATCCGGCAGGTATGCGCGACAGCACCGCAGTGCGCTATGCGCAGGATGTGCGCTGGTGCGGTGTGGTGCAGCGTGACCTGGGTGAGGGTTGGCATGTGATTGAGGAAGGCCTAAATGGTCGCACGACGGTGCGCGACGATATGTGCCATCTGGACACCAACCTCAACGGCATTCGCGCGCTGCCGATGCTGCTCGAGGCCCATAAGCCGCTGGATGCGATCGTGATTATGCTGGGCACCAACGACTGCAAGACGGTCTTTGGCGTGACGGCCTCCGATATTGCCCGCGGCGCCATGGCGTTGATTCGCGCCGTCCGTGCGTTTGCCTGGACCGATGCCGCGCCCTGCCCACGGATTCTGCTGATGGCGCCTATCAAGATTAAGCCGCAGATCGCCGACGTATATATGACCGATTTTGACGAGCATTCCGTAGAAGCCTCGGAACATTTTGGTGAGTACTACGCGCATGTGGCTGAGCAGTTTGGCTGCGACTTTTTGAATGCCGCCGATTTTGCCGAGCCGGGCGATATCGATTATCTGCACATGATGCCCGAGAGCCACGAGAGCTTGGGACATGCCGTGGCAGCCAAGCTCCAAGAGATGCTCGGTGAGTAGTGCAGCCCCAAAGCGGTACAAAAGTTCCCCTTGCGGCGGCTTGTTTCGTTTGTTTGTCTTGATCTGTAACAGTACGAAGGCCGAAAACGGGCTAGATGTTACAGATTGAGATTATTCAGGTCGATATCGGTCGTTTGTCTCGATCTGTAACATCTAGGGTCGATTTTGCCGAGTTACTGTTACAGATCGAGATTATCTTCTCAGCTGAATTTGAATGTCTCGATCTGTAACAGGTGGGCCGAAAAATGGACTCTAACTGTTACAGATCGAGATATTTGTGGGAACCACCACAAAGGTGCCTGCCCCTTTGTGGTGGTTTTGGGCTGCGAATCTTAATATTGCCACATATGGTTGACGGGGCCGGAACCTTTGCCCATGTCAAAGCCGGCGGCGAGAGCTCCGGTTAGGTAGGCCTTGCCGGCGTTGACGGCGTCGGCAAGATCCATGCCCTGTGCCAATGCGCAGGCGATGGCGGACGAAAGCGTGCAACCGGTGCCATGCGTGTTGCCGGTCTCGATGCGCTTGTGGCGGAACCACGTGGTGAGCGGATCGCCCAGGTGGTTGCCCTCGTCATCGAGCGGCGCGGGCTCTGCTAGCACATCGTTGGCCTCGTTGACAAAATGTCCGCCCTTAACGAGGGACGCGCAGCCAAAGCGGCGGGTGAGGAGCATGGCAGCGTTTTGCTGCGTGCGCTCGGAATCGACCTCGTAGTCGAGCAGCGCCATGGCCTCGGGAATGTTGGGCGTGATGACGGTCGCCAGCGGGAACAGGCGACGCGTGAGCGCCTCAGCGGCGTCCTCGGCAATGAGGCGAGCGCCCGAGGTGGCGACCATGACGGGGTCGACGACGATATTTCGTGCGTTCCATGCGCTCAGGCGGTCGGCGATAACCTCGATAATCTCGGCAGAGGAGACCATGCCGATCTTGACGGCGCTGGGTCGAATATCGTCAAAGACGGCGTCAATCTGCGTCGCGACAATATACGGGGAGATATTCTGCACGGCGGTGACACCGAGCGTGTTTTGTGCGGTGATGGCCGTGATGGCTGTCTCGGCATACAGACGGTGCGCCGTGATGGTCTTAATGTCGGCCTGAATGCCGGCGCCACCGCTGGAATCGGATCCTGCGATGGATAGAACGGCAGGTACCTTGCTGCGATCCATGTTCGCTCCCTTGTCTGGTCGGATTCAAATGGGTCTATTACCCCGCATTATAAAGATGCCCAGGCCGGCGATATGCCGAACCCGGGCGCGAGATGCAATTTTTACGCAAATGCAGGCAAATGTTCACACGTCAACAATTGGCGGGCACCGACTCGATGTTAAAAGGAGATTGCGGCGAAGAGACTAGTCCTCCATGCCGAGGTCGATCGTCGTGCCTTCGAACACCTTGTTGACGGTGCGGACGGCGCACATCTTGCCACACATGGTGCAAGTGCCCTCGGTGGCGGCGGGGGACTCCTCGTAGCGCTTCTTGCCCGTAACCGGGTCGAGCGCGCACTTCCACATGGCGTCCCAGTCGAGCTTGCGACGTGCCTGGCCCATCTTGTCGTCCATGTCGCGGGCGTGGGGCACCTTCTTGGCGATATCGGCGGCGTGTGCGGCGATCTTGGTGGCCATGAGGCCGTCGAGCACATCCTGAGCGTTAGGCAGGCACAGGTGCTCGGCTGGTGTCACGTAGCACAGGAAGTCGGCACCGGAGCTGGCGGAGATGGCGCCGCCGATGGCGGCGGTGATGTGGTCGTAACCCACGCCGATATCGGTCACCAGCGGCCCGAGCACATAGAACGGAGCATTGTGGCACAGGCGCTTCTGCAGTTTCATGTTGGCGGCGATCTCGTCGAGCGCCATGTGACCCGGGCCCTCGACCATGACCTGGACGCCGGCGGCCCAAGCGCGCTTGCACAGCTTGCCCAGCTCGATCATCTCAGCGGTCTCGGTGGCGTCGTTGGAGTCGTAGAGGCAGCCCGGGCGGCAGGAGTCGCCGAGCGAAATCGTCACGTCGTACTCGTGGCAAATCTCGAGCAACTCGTCGTAGAACTCATAGAATGGGTTCTCGTTACCGGTGACCTCCATCCAGCCAAACAGCAGTGAGCCGCCACGGCTCACGATGTTCATCAGGCGGCCGGTCTCCTTAAAGGTCTTGGTGACCGACTTGTTTATGCCGCAGTGGATGGTCATAAAGTCCACGCCGTCCTCGGCATGCGCGCGCACGACTTCGAACAGGTCGTCCTTGGTGAGCTTGACCAGCGGCTTTTCCATGTAGCCGATGGCGTCGTACATGGGGACGGTGCCTACCATGAGCGGCGTCTCGTCGATGAGCTGCTGGCGGAACTGACGTGTCTTGCCCGAGTTGGAGAGGTCCATGATGGCGTCGGCGCCAAAGTCCTCGGCGATCTTGACCTTCTTCCATTCCTCGGCGGCATCGGCCTTGTCGCCCGAGATGCCCAGGTTCACGTTGACCTTGGTGGACAAGCCCTCACCGACGCCAAAGGCGTGCATGCCCTTTTCGATGTGCACGATGTTGGCGGGAATGGCGATGCGGCCGTCGGCCACGCGCTCGCGGATGTACTCGGGGTCGCGATGCTCGCGCTCGGCGACCTCCTTCATCTGCGGTGTGATCTGCCCGGCGCGGGCGAAGTCGATTTGCGTGACGAGCTTGGGCTCGGTCTGTGTGCTCATTGGCACGGCTCCCTTCGTTGGCATTACCCATATCAGGTTTGCGGGTCAGGGCGGGCGCGCCCAGTCTCAGCCTGCCGTCTTGTCCTGCAAGCTCCCCGTTTATGTGGTGGGCTCAAGTATAGCCTGAATGGGTACGATTGGGCCAACAAGCGTGCCTGTGGGGAGGCGAACATGGAAGACAAGCATCTATATCGAGAGACGCAATGGGATGTATCGGCCGAGGAAAGCCGTGCGCACCATGGCCTTGTCGCGATTGGTTTTGCGGTGCTTGCCGTGTTGGTGATTGCCTTTTGTATTTGGACGTTTGGCGGTCGCGGCGGCGCTGCCTGGGAGTTCGAGGCTGATGATAGCCTACCGATTATGACGGTGAGGAGTACTGGCGGTAATGCCAATACGCTCGCCGTTCCGGGCGATTATTGGTACCCGCGCGATGAGTTTGTGCAGTTGCAGCTGAGTGGTGGGTCCATTCCAGGTGAAGAAATCGAACGCGCGACGTTTGACGCGGCGCTCAAAACGCTCACGGTGAAGCTCAAAGATCAAGGAGATGTGCCCGCGACCATGGATATCGCCCTGACGGAATGGCGTCTGGAGCCCCCGACGGGTGTTGCGGTGTCCGAGGTGGAGCATGTCAAGATTACCTATCAGGACGGCTCGACAAACGTGATTGCAAAGGCCGACGGTCTAGCAGAATAGGTGTCGCGCCTAGCCGGCCAAATCATAAAAGCTGCGGTGGAATAGTTCCTGCTTGTGCGATAAAAGGCTCAAATAGGAACTATTCCACCGCAATTTATATAGAGAAGGCTGAGCGGGTCAGTGTCGGGTGTCGGCTCTAGGGCATCTGTTCGTTGATGAAGACCATGCTGTCTGGGGACGAGAACTCAGGGACATAGCGGTAGCCAAGGTTGAACTCGGTAAGACCGGCGGCGTCCTCGACCTTGTTTTCCGCCATCCAGCGGACCATCGAACCGCGTGCCTTTTTGCTGGCGGTCGAGCGCTGGATGGGCTTGCCGTTGCGGATGCCTTCACCAAAGAGGCATGTGACGACCGTGACATCGGTGGTGAGGTGGGGCAGAACGGCTTTGGCGTATTCCGCGCTGGCGAGATTGACGATCGTAGCGTTGGAGCTCGCCGGAGCGATGGTCCGTGCGAGCTTGTCGCCCCAAAACGCGTAGAGGCCTCGGGCATCGTCGACGGCAAGCTTTGCGCCCATCTCCAGCCGATACGGTTCAACGGCATGAAAGGGGCGCACGCATCCGTAAAGGCCCGAGAGGATCCACAGATGGTCCTGCAGCCAGTCGAGCTGTGCGGCATCCATCACCTCGGGCGCCATGCTCTGGTATTGAATGCCGTGATAGGACATGACGGCAGGGGAGAGGTGACGGGCGAGTGCGGGATTGTCGAGATCGCCGCTTTTCAGGATGGGCCAGAACTCATGCAGTGTGTTGAGGCAAGGTCCCAGCAGTTTGTCACTCACGTTCCACAGCGCCTGCAGGCCGCCGCTGCCTTCATTCCGCTCGATATCTAGCAGTGCGCGGTGGAGGCGAGCCGTCTCGCGCACAAAGGGTGGGATGCCCAGGACTTCAAAAGCATCTTGGGCCGCGCGCATCTGCTTGGCGGGCGAAATGATGACCTGCAGCATGGACTCTCCTCTGCCAAAAAAGTTGCGGTGGAATACGGTCTGTTTTGGCCGTTTATGGGCCAGTTTAGTCCGTATTTCACCGCAACTGATGAAGGGTTGGTTAGGCTCGCTCGATGAAGGCCTTGTAACCGCGATATGCCTCGTAGATGTCGGCCTTGTTGGCGACCTCCCACAGGGCGTGCATGGACAGGACGGCAACGCCGGAGTCGATGACGTTCATGCCGTACTTGGCCATGATGTAGGCGATGGTGCCGCCGCCACCAGCGTTGACGCGGCCGAGCTCGCAGGTCTGGAAGTCCACGCCGGCCTCGTCCATGATGTCGCGGACGAGGGCCACATACTCGGCGTCGGCGTCGTTAGAGCCGCCCTTGCCGCGGCTGCCCGTGTACTTGTTAAAGCACAGGCCGCGACCCATGAAGGCGGCGTTCTTGGTCTCGAACTTGCCGGCATAGCCCGGGTCGAAGCCGGCGGACACGTCGGAGGAGAGCATACGGCTGCGGGCGAGCGCGCGGCGCAGAGCCAGCGGGCTGTCCTCGCCGGCGAGCATCATGATCTCGGCGACGGTGTTCTCGAAGAAGCGACTCGTCATGCCGGTGGCACCCACGGAACCGATCTCCTCCTTGTCGACGATGAGCGTGATGCTCGTGCGCTCCACGTTGGTGACGTTGATCTGGGCGAGCATGGAGGGGTAGGCACAGACGCGGTCGTCATGGCCATAGCCCAGAATCATGGAGCGGTCGAGGCCCATGTCGCGGGCGGGGCCGGCGGGCACGACCTCGATCTCGGCGGAGAGGAAGTCCTCCTCCTCGACGTCGTACTGCTCCTTGAGGATATCCAGGAACATCTGCTTGACGGGCTCCTTGGGGGCGTCCTTGTCGTCCTCATCGAACTTGACGGGGCGGCCGCCCACGATCACGTCGAGAATCTCGGCATCGACGGCGTCCTTGGCAGGCTTGGACATCTGCTCGCTCGAGAGGTGGATCAGCAGGTCGGAGATGGTAAAGACCGGGTCGTCCGCCTTGTCGCCGATATTGATGTCGACGGTGGTACCGTCCTTTTTGCAGATGACGCCCACGAGTGCGAGCGGGGAGGCCACCCAGTGGTAGCTCTTGACGCCACCGTAGTAGTGCGTGTCGAGGTAGGCCATGTCGCCGGCCTCGAAGGCGGGGTTCTGCTTAAGGTCTAGGCGCGGCGAGTCCACGTGGGCGCCCAGGATGTTAAAGCCCTGCTCGAGCGGGGCGTTGCCCAGGTTGACGAGCATGAGGTCCTTGCCGTGATTGGCGGCGTACACCTTGTCGCCTGCCTTGAGCTCGCGGCCTTCGGCGATCACGGTCTCCAGGTCGACGTATCCCGCCTCCTCGGCCATCTTGATGCCGGTCTTGACGCACAGGCGCTCGGTCTTGTTCTCGCTCAAAAACTGCTTATAGCCGCGGCAAAGCTCCTCGAGCTCCTCGACTTGCTGTGGCGTGTACTTTTTCCATGCGCAGGGACGCTCCATGACGCAGGCTCCTTTCGGATCGATCGTGCTGGTTGATGTACCGTGAGCCATCGTATCACGCGCGGGCTCACGGTGGCGGGGGAGCTTGATGTGAGGTGGCCGCGGGGCGGGGAGCGTGTAAACTGGAGTGAGCAAACCGTGCCCAGCCCAAAGCGAGGTATTCAATATGTCTGACAAGCGCCGCACCTTTGCCGTTATCGACGGCAACTCGCTCATGCATCGCGCCTTCCACGCCGTGCCGCCGACCATGAACGCGCCGGACGGTCGCCCCACCAACGCGATCTTTGGCTTTCTGAACATGTTTCTCAAGATGATCGATGCCTTTAACCCCGACGGCGTCGTCGTGGCGTTTGACAAGGGTAAACCGCGCGTGCGCATGGAGATGCTGCCGCAGTATAAGGCGCAACGCCCGCCCATGGACCCCGATCTGCATGCGCAGTTCCCTATGATTAAGGAGCTGCTCGCCGCGCTCAACGTGCCGATTCTGCAGTCCGAGGGCTGGGAAGGCGATGACATCCTGGGAACCATGGCGCGCCTGGGTGAAGAGGTCGGCTGCGACATGCTACTGGTGACCGGCGACCGCGACATGTATCAACTCGTGACCGAGCACGTCAACGTGGTCTCGACCCGCAAGGGCCTGTCCGACGTGGCGATTATGACGCCCGAGAGCGTGGACGACCTGTATCACGGCATTACGCCGGCGCTCGTGCCCGATTTTTACGGTCTAAAGGGCGATACGTCCGACAACATCCCCGGTGTACCGGGCATCGGTCCCAAAAAGGCGAGTGCGCTCATTGCGAAGTACGGTAGCCTGGACGAAGTCATCGCGCATGCCGATGAGGTCAAGGGCAAGATGGGCGAGAACCTGCGTGCACACATCGATGACGCACTACTGAGCCGCAAGGTTGCGACAATTCGCACCGATGCGCCCGTCGAGCTCGACTTTGAGGCGACGTCCTTCCCGGCGTTTTCTGCCGATGAGGTTTCCGCGGCGCTGGGTACGCTTGGTATCACCGCCATGCAGAACCGTTTCTTGGCGCTGATCGGCGGCGAGGGCGGGGCTGCTGCCTCCAGTGTGTTTGAGATACCTGCTATGGTTCGCGCAGCCGCCGGCGATGCCGACGCGCTTGGTGCCGTTGCGGCTGAGGTCTCCCGCGCGATTGATGCCGGCGAGTGGGTCGCCGCCGTGGTGGACGACGACAAGGAAGAGGGCGCGCTCTTTGGGCTGACGCGCACGCTGTGGTTGGCGACGTCCAAGGGCCTGTTCGCGCTCGAGGAGGGCGACAGCTGTGCGGCGGCTGAGGTTGAGGGCTTCAACTTCGCTCACGGTGTGATCGCCGGCGTGCTTGCGAGCCTGTTTATGGAGGGCCGCGTGGCGAGCCCGGATACGAAAGCGCTGCTGCACGAGCTTTCGCCCATCGATTCTTCTGAGCCCGAGCTCATGGATCCGCTCGCTGCCGATTCCACGCGTATCTTCGATACCGTGGTCGCTGCCTATCTGCTGGATTCCGATCGCTCCGAGTTCGATGAGGCATATCTGGCCGATACCTATCTGCAGATGGCGTTGCCTGCGGCGCGCGGTGCAGAGGGTGCTGGTGAGGACGCTCCGGCGCCTGCCGCCCGTACTGCGGCTCTGACGCTGGCGCTCGTGGCGCCGTTGCGCGAGTGCATGGCCCGTGAGAACGCCTCCAACGTGTTCGATGGCATCGAGATGCCGCTCGTTCCGGTACTTGCCAAGATGGAGCGCGCGGGCATGCTCGTGGACCCCGACCGCCTGCACAGTCTGTCCGAGGGTCTGGCGACCCAGATCACCGAGGTCGAACGAAGCATTCGCGACCTTGCCGGTGACGAGACCTTTAACATCGGCAGCCCCATGCAACTTTCGCATGTGCTCTTTGATGTGATGGGCCTTCCGACCAAGGGTCTCAAAAAGACCAAGCGCGGTTACTATTCGACCAATGCCAAGGTACTGGGTGATCTTGCCCGTGACCACGAGATTGTTCGTTTGATCTTAGACTGGCGCGAGAAGTCCAAGATCAAGTCAACCTATCTGGACACGTTGGGCCCGCTGCGCCGCGGTGACGGTCGTGTGCACACCACGTACAACCAGACCATCACCGCGACGGGGCGTCTGTCTTCGAGCGACCCTAATCTGCAAAACATTCCGACGCGCTCGGAGCTGGGGCGTACCGTCAAGACGGCGTTTTCGGCAGGCGAGGGAAGCGTCTTTTTGGCGGTGGACTACTCGCAGATCGAGCTGCGTCTGCTGGCACATCTCTCGGGTGACGAGCACTTGGTGTGCGCCTTTAACGAGGGCGAGGACTTCCATGCCGAGACGGCGGCGCGCGTGTTTGGTGTGCCGGTGTCCGAGGTAACGCCCGACCTGCGCAGTCGCGCCAAGGCCGTGAACTTTGGCATCGTGTATGGCCAGCAGGCCTACGGCCTGTCGCAGTCGCTGCATATCTCGATGGCCGAGGCGCGCGACATGATCGACCGCTACTACGAGGCCTACCCGGGCGTGCGTACGTTCCTCGACAACGTGGTGGCACGCGCCAAGCAGACGGGCTACGCCGAGACCATGTTCGGCCGCCGCCGTCATATTCCCGAGCTCAAGGCCAAAAACCCGCAACTCCGCGGCTTTGGCGAGCGCACGGCCATGAACCACCCCATGCAGGGAACCGCCGCCGACATTATCAAGATCGCCATGGCCCGCGTAAGCCGCCGCCTGGAAGAGGAAGGCTTTGCCGCCCACATGATCCTGCAGGTACACGACGAACTGGACTTTGAGTGCCCCATCGACGAAGTCGAGCGCCTAACCACCATGGTCCGCGACGTCATGGAACACGTCGTAGACCTACGCGTACCCCTCATCGCCGAAGCCTCAACCGGAGTAACCTGGGCCGACGCCAAGTAAGGTTACACCCACAACTCCAAAGTAACCAAAACCAGAAGGGGGCTCCTTGCCAACAAGGAGCCCCCTTCATTCCAAAAAAATCAGCCAAGTATCTAGACGCCAAGACGCCATCCAGGCGGCAAGCAAGTCACCGCAGGACCTGGCCGGGCGAGGCGGGTAAGTTTTTCGTAGATTCCGCACGAGCCGGAAAGCACTTAATGTGCTTTCCGAGCGAGCCCAGGACCTGACCGAGCGAAAAACTTACCCGCCTCGCCCGGCCAGGTCCGATGAGCTACGTTAACGAGCCGCCAAGATGGCGTCGATGAGCGTCAGTACGCCCCCGTCGTTGTTGCTCGGAATGCGCCACTTGGCATGCGCGTTCATGTGCTCCTCGGCGTTGTCCACGATAAAGCTGTGACCGACGCGCTCGAGCATGGGGATGTCGTTGTAGGTGTCGCCCACGGCGGCGGCGTCGGCAATATCGATGCCCAGGTGCTCGCACAGGTGAGCGACGCCGGCGCCCTTGTCGACGCCCAGGTTCATAAAGTCGATCCACTCGCGCCCAGCGTTGGTGACGTAGAGCTTGTCCGAGAACTCGGGGCTATAGGTCTCGCGGAAAGCGGGCTCGGCGTCGTAGCCGGGGAAGAAGACCGAAATCTTGTTGGACTCGAAATCAATGCCCTCAAAGCTGTCGACGTAGTTGATTGTGTTGTAGTAGACGCTGATCTCGTCGTGGTATTGATGGTCGCGGGCAAGCACGTAGAACTCGTCGAAGCAGCACAGGACGGGGACAGCGCGAGGATCCTCCGAGGCACGGTTCAAGACCTGCTGATACAGCTCCACGTCAATATTGCTTTTATAGATATAGCTGCCGCGATAGATCACGCACGCTCCGTTGTCGGGACAAAAGGCGAGGCGGTTCTTGATGCCCTCGAACATCTCCTCGAGCTTGGGGGCGGGACGTCCGCTGGCGGGGCAGAATACGATGCCGGCGTCGGCGAGCTTGTCCAGGCGCTCATCAAGACCCTGGGGCAGCACACGCTCGTCGGTCAGCAGCGTCTTGTCCATATCGACGGCGAGAATCTTAATGTTGCCGATGTTGGCGTCCGATTCGTAAGTTTGCATAAAAGCGAGCCTTTCGTTTCGAGATTGTTTCAGACGTTATAACCATCAACTCGTAGTCGAGCGTATTTTCGCAGGAACGGAGCGTGTTTGCACCACGCTTCACAAAGTAATGAAAAAACTTTTCAGAAATTTGAATTTGTCGCTTGTGCTGCGGGCACTTTAGCGTAATATAGCGACCATCGAAAACGGAGACGGAAAAACAACCGCTTACCGAGTAAAAGGTACCGTTTACGATATTTGAATTGCGCCCGGCGATACGTGAAAGGAGAGGCAGATGCAGTTCGTAAAGATCATCACCACTGCAGACAATGCCATCCGACGCCAGCGCGCAATTTCCCGACGACGATAACAATCGTCTCTGTCCGCATGGGGCGAATTGCCTCAACAGAGTCATTTTGAGGTCGTTGGGTTTTAGCACGACATTGCTGCATGTTTCTAGGGCATGTATGTGCTGATTTTTGCTATTTAACCTGATATTGCACGGTATATGACCTTGAAATGACTTGCAACTGACCGATGTTCTAACTAGCTACCAAGGGCGAAAGGAAACAGCCATGAGCAAGGAAAAAGTCGTTCTCGCATATTCCGGTGGTCTTGATACATCCGTATGTGTCAAATGGCTCCAGGACGAGAAGAATCTCGATGTCGTTTGCATCTGCGGCAACGTGGGCCAGGAAGAGACCGGACTGGATGCCAAGAAGCAGAAGGCGCTCGACCTGGGCGTTCTCGATTGCCAGGTGCTCGACCTGCGCGACGAGTTCTCCGATGAGTTCCTGACCAAAGCCATCGCAGCAAACTCCATGTACGAGAACAAGTATCCGCTGCTCTCCGCCCTGTCTCGCCCGCTGCTTGCCAAGAAGCTTGTTGAGGTCGCCCACGAGTTTGGCGCGACCTACGTCGCCCACGGCTGCACCGGCAAGGGTAACGACCAGGTTCGTTTTGAGGCTGCCGTCAAGGCCCTCGACCCTGAGCTCAAGGTTATCGCCCCGGTGCGCGAGTGGGATCTGAAGTGCCGTCCCGACGAGGTCGCCTATGCCCACGCCCACAACGTGCCGGTTCCCGAGGGTGCCAACGACAACCCCTACTCCATCGACGACAACCTGTGGGGTCGTGCCATTGAGTGCGGCCACCTGGAGGATCCCTGGAACGAGCCGCTCGATGACGCTTGGGTTATGACTAAGAACCCCGAGGACACGCCGGACACCCCGACCTACACCGAGATTGAGTTTGAGGCCGGCAAGCCCGTCGCCGTCGACGGCAAGAAGATGAAGCTCTCCGAGATTGTCATCTCCCTCAACAAGATCTCCGGCGACAATGGCTTTGGCCGTCTCGATCTGGTCGAGGATCGCCTGGTGGGCCTTAAGAGCCGCGAGTGCTACGAGGTTCCCGGCGCCCTGACGCTCATCACCGCCCACAAGGCGCTCGAGGACATCTGCGTCGAGGGCGACCTGCTCAAGACCAAGATCAAGCTCGAGCAGGATTGGGCCACCGCCGTGTACAACGGCCAGTGGTACAGCCCGCTCAAAAACGCGCTCGACGCCTTTATGGCCGACACCCAGAAGTTCGTGACCGGCACCGTCCGTCTGAAGTTCTTTAAGGGCAACTGCCATGTCGTCGGCCGCAAGAGCCCGTTTAGCCTGTATGACTACGGTCTGGCTACCTACGACCGCGACACTACGTTTGACGAGAAGGCCAGCGCCGGCTTTATCGAGATCGATACGCTGTCACTCAAGACGTGGGCAAAGGTCCAGGGCCCCAGCTCTGCTGCCGCCCAGGCCTAGCGCCTCCTTCCCTTGGTATCCGCGCGGCCCATCCGCGTGATACATAACGGGCGCACGGGGTCCCTACCTTTCGTTATGCTTGCTGACACTTCTTAACATCGGTGGCCCCTACGTTCCGCCCGCATATATGATGCCGCGTCTGCGGCTGAGTCCGAGCCCCGCCGGGGTTGTCCGGCGGGGCTCCTTCTATCAATTTGGCGGCTCTGCGCCTATATATATGAGGAGTATCCATTATGTTCAATGCTATCGCGCATGCTTTACTTGCCCTCGCGCCCGAGTTCGACGCTGCAAGGGTCGAGGACGTCCCTATGAGCCTGAAGGCCTGGATCGATGGTTCGCAGGGCAACATCCGGAGGGAGACGTTGGGCGCCAAGTGCATGGCGCGTCACTTCTTTGCAAATTAGCTACATGGCTCCGCACACGGTGGGGAATGTGTAAAACTAGCGGTTGAAAAATCGCTTTAGCGATATGGCGCATTGCTTTGGGCGCTTGTTTTGGTATTTGGAGAAAGGGGACGGTTCCATGGCTCTTTGGGGCGGTCGTTTTGAGGCAGGCGTGGCCGAGGTCACGCAGGAGTTTGGCGCGTCGCTGCCGGCCGACAAACATCTCTATAAGCAGGATATCGCCGGCTCTAAGGCGCATGCCAAAATGCTGGCGGCCCAGGGCATCATCAGTGCCGAGGACGAGCAGGCGATTGCCAAGGGCCTGAACGGAATCGAACAGGATATCGATGCCGGCAACTTTACCTTCGATATCAACGATGAGGACATTCATATGTCCATCGAGAGCGAGCTGACGCGTCGCATCGGCGAGGCCGGTAAGCGCTTGCATACCGGACGTTCGCGCAACGACCAGGTGGCGACCGACACGCGCCTGGGCGTCAAGGCGCTGGCCAAGGAGCTCATGGAGGCCAATCTTGAGCTGCGCCATGTGCTGGTGGATGCGGCTAAGAAGTACGACAAGGTGATTCTGCCGGGTTACACGCATATGCAGCACGCTCAGCCCGTGCTGCTCTCGCATCATCTGCTGGCGTATTCCTGGATGTTCGCGCGCGACTTTACACGCTTGAAGGCCGCCTTTGATGCCGCCGACAACTGCCCGCTGGGTGCTGCCGCGCTTGCCGGTACGAGCTATCCGCTCGATCGCCAGATGACGGCTGCCGAACTTGGCTTTGCGGGCGTGATTCCTAACTCACTCGATGCTGTTTCCGACCGTGATTTCCTGCTCGATCTGCATTACGCTGGCTCCGTCATGGCCATGCACCTGTCGCGTCTTTCCGAGGAGATCGTGCTGTGGTCGAGCTCCGAATTTGGCTTTATCACGCTTTCAGACTCCTACTCCACCGGCTCGTCCATCATGCCGCAGAAGAAGAATCCCGACTTTGCCGAGCTTATTCGCGGCAAGAGCGGCCGTGTCTATGGCAACCTGGTGCAGCTGCTCGTGACCATGAAGGGCCTGCCGCTTGCTTATAACAAGGACTTGCAGGAGGACAAGGAGGGCGCGCTCGATACCGCCCATACGCTCATGCAGTGCCTGTCGGTTATGGCCGGAATGATTTCGACTTGGACCGTCAACGAGGATGCCATGGCGCGCGAGTGCGGCGTGGGGCACCTTGCCGCTACCGATGTTGCCGATTACCTGGCCAAGCGTGGCCTGCCGTTCCGCGAGGCACATGCCGTGGTGGGGCATCTGGTTCTGATGTGTGAGAAGCGCGGCTGCAATCTTGAGGACCTGCCGTTTGAGGTGTTCCAGGAGGCAAGCCCGCTCTTTGAGCACGACATTACCGAGGCGCTCGACATCCCGTCGATTGTCGCCGCGCGCACGACCGAGGGCGGCACCGCCCCTGCCGCCGTTGCCGTGCAGCTGCAGCGTGCCGAGGCGCAGCTCGTGGTCGACGAAGGTGTGTTTGGATCGCTAACCAAGGTCGTCGAGATGGGTCACGGGGCAAAGTAGAGGTTTGGCTGAAGACGTATTGTCCATTTATTGATAAATCGTTTTCGCTTTACGGGCGCCTGCTGATGTGGGAGCCCGTATTTTGTTGCTATGGGGGAGGGGCTTGTCGAGAACTTCTGTAGGACCTTTGGGCAGGTTGTGAAGGGGATACGTTCGCGGGCGGCAACCGACCGCCTGCTCTGTTCGGCGCGGTTGATGGGCGGTCGGATGGTACTCTAATCGGGCTTCGAAACAGAAGTGACACATATGGAGCGCTTTAATAAATTGCAACGTTTCAATAAACAGCTTTTTGTTTAACTGCAGCTAAAACTCTGTTACGATGCAGTCCAGGCGGGTGCCGGAATGGGACTTGGGCACGCGCGAACCTACTTGAAAGGCTACTTTTATGGCTATCGAGAAGACCTTCATCATGATTAAGCCCGACGCCGTGCGCGACCGCAAGATCGGCGAGATCGTTGCTCGCATTGAGCGCAGCGGCCTTGTCATCGAGCGCATGGAGATGACCACGCTCGAGCGCGCTACCGTCGAGGAGCACTACGCCCATCTGGCCGACAAGCCCTTCTTTGGCGGTCTCTGCGACTTTATGACGAGCGGTCCGGTCGTCAAGATGGTCGTTTCCGGTCTCTCCGCTGTTGCTAAGATGCGCACCCTCATGGGCGCTACTAATCCGCTTGACGCTGCTCCTGGTACCATCCGCGGCGACTTTGCCGTCGATGTCAACGCCAACGTGATCCACGGCTCCGACTGCCTGGAGAACGCCGAGATTGAGATCAAGCGCTTCTTTGGCTAAACCAGCTTTGACTCCTTAAAGCTGTTAGCGTGTGGCTTGGGCGCCGCGGAACTCCATCTGCGGCGCCCTTTTATTCCAAAATCTATGAAGGGGCCCGCTCGGTCATGAGTTCCGAGCGGGCCCCTGCTGTTAGCTTGTGGCACTGAGTGGTTTAGGCCTCGTCGACGACCTTGAGGCCGCGCGTGTGATCGATCTCGTTGAGGAGGTTAACGCGACGCTCGTGACGGCCGCCCTCAAACTCGGCGTCGAGCCACTCGTCGACGATCATCTTAGCGAGCTCGGAGCCCACGACACGGGCACCAAAGGCGAGCACGTTGGTGTTGTTGTGCATGCGGGAGAGCTTGGCGCTGAAGGGCTCGGAGCACACGACGGCGCGTACGCCCTCGACCTTGTTGGCAGCCAGGCTAATCCCGACACCGGTGCCACAGATGAGGATGCCCAGGTCGACGTCGCCGTTGGCAACGGCCTTACCCACCTTGTAGCCGGCGATGGGGTAGTCAAAGCTCTCGGAGGTGTCGGTGCCAAAGTTCACGACCTCGCAGCCGCGCTCCTTCAGGTGCTCGGAGATGATGTTCTTGAGCTCGACGGCGGCGTGGTCGTTGCCGATACCAATCTTCATGAGTGGTTCCTCTCTGGTCTGTGCGGCGCAAATGCTAAAGGTTTTACCGCGTTCGACTGCATGATAGCGCGACTTTTGCGTAAACGCTCGGGCGTTTTTTGGTCAAACGCTTTAGCATGCAACAAGACCGGCTTCTCATGAATGAATGCTGTCAGTTTGTGCTTGAGCGCCGTCCGCCGGAACCATGGTTGCAGTTTTTGATGCATTGTTATCAAATAAAGGAGCTAACTATTTTTGAGAGCCAAGCCCGTTATGCAAGCAGGAGATACCTATGCCTACCGATTCCCTTCGTGATGCCGCGTTTTGCGATGTTTTGAACCGCGAGCTTGTCTGTGCACTCGGCTGCACCGAGCCCATTGCCGTTGCCTATGCAGCAGCGCTGGCGAGCCAGACGCTCGGTTACGAGCCCGATCATATGGATGTTGCCTGCTCGGGCAACATCATCAAGAACGTTAAGAGCGTGACCGTGCCCAACTCGGGCGGTATGCACGGTATTGAAGCCGCGGCCGTGCTGGGTGCCGTGGGCGGCGACGCCAAAAGCGCGCTCGAGGTGCTCGAGAGCGTTAACGATGAAGACCGTGCTCGCGTGGCCGAGCTCCTCGCCGACGCCGACTACTGCGATGTATCGCTTGTCGAGGGTGTGCCCAACCTCTACATCAAGGTGACTGCCACGGCCGGGGGCCATACCGCGGTCGTCGAGATTACCGACCACCACACCAATGTCACGTGCCATACCCTCGACGGTATTCCGGTGTGCGGCAAGTCGGCGGGGGAGTGTGCCGCCTGCGCCGAGCGCGTCGTGGCCGAGCGGGCGGCAGATAACGCCGACACGCCCATGTCGATCGAGACCATCATCGACTTTATCGAGGACGGTGACATTGAGGACGCCCGTGCTGCCGTTGAGCGTCAGATTGAGCTGAATGGCGCAATCAGTGCCGAGGGCCTTGCGCACGCTTGGGGCGCCGAGGTGGGTCGTACGCTGCTGGGTGCTCGTGCCGATGACGTCGCCTGCCGTGCCCGTGCCCGTGCGGCCGCCGGGTCCGACGCCCGCATGAACGGCTGCGCGCTGCCGGTCGCCATTGTGTGCGGCTCGGGCAATCAGGGCATTACTTGCGCATTGCCCGTCATGGAGTATGCCGAGTACCTGCGCTGCGACCACGAGCGCCTGGTGCGCGCCGTGATGCTGTCCGATCTTATCGCCGTGCATATCAAGAGCTATATTGGTGCGCTCTCGGCGTTTTGCGGTGCTATTTGCGCCGCGTGCGGCGCCGGCGCCGCGATTACCTGGCTGTGCGGTGGCACGCGCGAGCAGATTGGCGCGACGGTCTCGAACACGCTCGGTAACGTGGGCGGCATCGTGTGCGACGGCGCCAAAGCGAGCTGTGCCGCCAAGATCTCGGCTGCCGTCGATGCGGCGATTCTGGGCCATGATATGGCCATGCAGGGTCGCGGCTTCCGCGCCGGCGAGGGCCTGATCCAAGATACCGTTGAGCAGACAATCGCCAGTATGGGCTACGTAGGCCGCGTGGGCATGAAGGACACCGACGTCGAGATCCTCAACATCATGATCGGCAAAACCCAGGTGTGCTAGTTACGCGGTTTTACCAAACCGCGTAACCAGTCGACGCTGCAAACGCCCCTAAGCGGCAATCTGCCTTTCAATCGTCGGGCATGGCCAGAAGGCCTATGCCCTCCTCTTTCAAGGCACATTGCTCGCTTAGGGGCATTTTCGCTGACTTGTGCTCAACCTGCGGCGATATTTGGTTTGGAGCGAGGGGTCCTACGACAGTTCGTGGGCTACTTGGTGCTCGTAGAAGGCCTCGATTACGGCGTTAAAGTCGCGGGCGAAGTCTTCCATGGTTCCGCGCCAGGTGGCTCGGCTGGGCTTGCCTTGGCCCACAAAGGCGGTTTGGATGCCGCAATCGGGGGACGGGAAGTCGCGCTTGGGATCGTTGCCCACCATAAGGACCTCGTGCGGCTCGAGCCCCATCACCTGAAGCTGCTCTAGATAGTAGGTGGCATCGGGCTTGCAGCGGGTGGTGTTTCCCATGTGCGTGACGAGCTCAAAGGGGGCGTCGGCCAGGTCGCCCCAACCCATGCGGCACTCGATGGCCCCCTGCGGAAAGCTGGGGTTGGTAAAGAGCGCGCAACGTAGCCCTGCATCCTGTACGGCCTGGAGCGCGGCATGTGCGCCGGGCATGGCGTGGGCGTTGATGACATCGTCGTTCTTGTACGGAAGAACTTCGCGGTCGTAGTAGGTAAACGCCTCGTAGATGAGTGGGTCCGAGAGGCAAATGCCGCACCGGCGCTCAACCTCTTCTTGGTAGAACTCAAGATTGGTGCGATTATCCGTGCCGCTTCGGCGATTGGCGTTGAGGTCGACCAAGATGGTGCCGAGGCGCGCCATCGTGCCACCGTGGCTGCGGCGACCAATATCCGCGAGCATCGACGAGACATCCTTAAAATAGCGAAGGATGAACGCGTTGAGGTTGATGCTAAGAAGCGTTTCGTCCATATCGAAAACGACTGCTTTGAGCACGCGGGCACCTTTCTCGAAAAATCGTTCCAGAATCGTTGGCTCCGGATACTTTACCTCAAAGGCGTATGGGCAAACTGCTTATCGTCAAGTTGTGGAGACGGCTGTCCATAAGATTACGAAAAAGTCTCCACACGAGTAAAAAAACGCAGTTCACGCTTGAAATCGAACCCATTTCCCCGTAACCTATACGAACGTGATTGCATAAGCGTCACATTAGTATCTGTCGGCTCCCGAGTGTTCCTAAACGTTGTGTGCTTGTCGCACCCTTCTGTAGGTCCTAGCAATCGGGGCCCCGTAGTTCGAAAGGGGTCCACCTTTGAGTGAGATTCAGAACTCGTCCATTTTCTCTCTTGACGATGTCAACGAGGAGGAGATGAACAACCTCATCGACGGTACGATTACCGACTTTGATGAGGGCGATCTCGTTAACGGCACTGTCGTTAAGATCGAGCATGACGAGGTGCTCGTTGACATCGGATTCAAGTCCGAGGGCGTTATCCCGGTCCGCGAGCTGTCCATCCGCAAGGACGCTAACCCTGCAGACATCGTTGCACTCGGTGATCCCATCGAGGCTCTGGTTCTCCAGAAGGAGGACAAGGACGGTCGTCTGGTCCTGTCCAAGAAGCGTGCCGAGTACGAGCGTGCTTGGAACCGCATCGAGGAGAAGTTCAACTCCGGCGAGAACGTCGAGGGCGAGGTTATCGAGGTTGTCAAGGGCGGCCTGATCCTCGACATCGGCCTGCGTGGCTTCCTGCCTGCTTCCCTCGTCGACCTCCGTCGCGTCAAGGACCTCACCTCTTACATGGGCACCCGCATCGAGGCCCGCGTCATCGAGATGGACCGTAACCGCAACAACGTCGTCCTCTCCCGTCGCGTCGTGCTCGAGGAGTCCCGTAAGGCCGAGCGCTCCGAGATCCTGTCCAAGCTCAAGTCTGGTATGCGTCTCCAGGGCACCGTTTCCTCCATCGTCGACTTCGGCGCCTTCGTCGACCTCGGCGGTATCGACGGCCTCATCCACATCTCCGAGCTCTCCTGGAACCACGTCAACCATCCTTCCGAGGTTGTCAAGGTCGGCCAGGAGGTCGAGGTCGAGGTTCTCGACGTCGATCTCAACCGCGAGCGCATCTCCCTGGGTCTCAAGCAGACCACCGAGGATCCGTGGCGCGCACTGGTCAAGAAGTACCCCGTCGGCGCTATCGTCGAGGGCACTGTGACCAAGCTTGTCCCGTTCGGCGCTTTCGTCGATCTGGGCGAGGGCATCGAGGGCCTGGTGCACATCTCCGAGATGGCCAACAAGCACGTCGATCAGCCTTCTCAGGTCACCCACGTGGGCGACAAGGTTCAGGTCAAGGTCATGGAGATCGACCTCGACCGTCGTCGTATCTCCCTGTCCATGAAGTCCGCTGCTGAGACTCTGGGCGTCGAGATCGAGGTTACCCCGCTTCCTTCCGAGAAGAAGGACGAGGAGACCGACGCCGAGTAAATTGGTTTGACGATCACTTGTTTTAAGGGATCCGTCCGCAATGGACGGGTCCCT
This sequence comes from uncultured Collinsella sp., assembly GCA_938005465.1. Classification (GTDB taxonomy): domain Bacteria; phylum Actinomycetota; class Coriobacteriia; order Coriobacteriales; family Coriobacteriaceae; genus Collinsella. Next base: position 25,246 of record CALLNU010000046.1, on the reverse strand, counting down.
TTTTGCATTTGGGGCCGAGATGCGCGATGCTGCCCCCGTGCGCAATGCTGCCCGGGCTGTTCATAGGCTATTTGGTTGTCGGTGCATGAAAAATGCCGACATCCCGCCTCGGGGAAGAGGCGGGAACGCACCGAGTAGACGGAGGGGTGCGGAGCGCGGTCGCGTCTCGACTGACGACGTTGCCCATCGACGGGACTATTGTAGCGCATGGGTGGTTCTTGGTTTATCGTGCGAGCGCTTGTGTTGTGCCGTTGCCTGCGGCAACGGTGTGTTACACTCTTGCACTGCTGAGTGGGCCAGACGGTCGCGCGATGTGCTGCTTGCAGTACGCGTGAGGAAAGTCCGGGCTCCAGAGGGCGGGATGCCGGCTAACGGCCGGGCGGAGTGATCCGACGGAAAGCGCCGCAGAAAAGAAGACTCCCACCTGCGCCGCAAGGCGTAAAGGGAAAAGCTGAAACGGTGGTGTAAGAGACCACCAGCGTCGTGGTAACACGGCGGCTTGGCAAGCCCCATCCGGAGCAAGCGCGAATAGGAACGCTATGGGCCGGCCCGGTCCGCGTTCGGGTAGCGTGCGTGGAACTGCACGGTAACGTGCAGACAAGATAAATGACCGTTCACGACAGAACCCGGCTTATCGGCCCACTCAGCACTTTGTTGACGCTGCGAACCCGTCAGCGCGGCAATCTGCCTTTCAAGCCTTCGGGCATGACCATAAGGTCAATGCCCTTGTCTTTCAAGGCACCTTGCTCGCGCTGACGGGTTCTCGCTGTTGGTGACGGTATCATTGGCGTTTCCGTTCTTGTTGGCGAGGTCAACGGTGCTGTCTTTGTCGTATTATTGAGGCTGTTTGTTGCTGCGCTTTATTTTGTTGAGGGGCTTTGTTGGACAGCTATTTTACTCTGCAATCGAATATTGAGGTTTCGGGCGAATTTGTGGACCGCAAGAGCCGGTTTATTGCCCAGCTGGTCCATATTGAGTCCGAGGATGAGGCGAATGCCTTTATCGAGACCGTTCGCAAACGTCATTACGACGCTCGACACAATGTTCCCGCGTGGATTTTGGTCGATGGGCGCGAGCGCCAGAGCGATGATGGTGAGCCGAGCCGCACGAGCGGTATGCCGACGCTCGAGGTGCTGCGCGGCGCGGGGCTCAAAAATGTTTGCTGCGTAGTGACGCGCTATTTTGGTGGCACGCTGTTAGGTCCTGGTGGCTTGGTGCGCGCATATACCGCGGCGACGCAGGCGGCGGTGGCAGCTGCTCGGGAGGCTGGGCAGATCGTCGAGATGACGAGCGTCGTGCCCGTTGACGTGCATGTGGCCTATCCGCAGTATGAGCAGGTGCTTCGTTTGGCGCAGGATTCGGGTGCCAAGGTTTCGGATACCGATTACGCGGATACCGTGACGATTCATTTGGTGTTTAAAGCGGGGGAGCAGGAGCCGTTTTGCGCAAAGATGCGCGAGCTTATGGCGGGGCGCGAGGAGATTGAGGTCGGCGCTCCCAAATTTGCCGAGTTCTAACGGCGACGGCCGGCGTACTTTTGGATGGATCCCAAGCGCGCCGGCCGTCGTTTTTCTGTTGCTGCCGTTTACTCGGCGAGCTGCTTTAGCATATCGCAGGCGATCTCGACGGCATCGTCGATGCAGCCGGGGCAGCTGCGGAGCGGACCCTTGTCCGATCCGATGCCCTTGAGCGTGCCGCAGACGGTCGTCGTGTTCTTCTCGCCAAAACGCTTGGCGATTTCGCGCGACAGCTTGTAGGTCTGGCCCTTGGTCTTGGGGTTTTCCATGCCGTCGCTCATTACAAAGCCCATGATGGCCACGGCGCCCGAGATGGCGCCGCAGGTTTCGGTCATGCCGCCCATGCCGGCGCCAAAGCCCTCGGTGAGGGTAAAGGCGACTTGGGGGTCGAGCCCGACGGCGGGCGCGAGCGTGCAGGCGACGGCCTGGGCGCAGTTAAAGCCACGGGCGTGGTATTCGGCAGCTTGAGCCTGACAGGCGGTGATGTCGAGCTGGGCCATATCGATTTGCTTCATCGTTGTCTCCTTGGTCACGGTGTACCCGCCTATGGTACTCGTGACGGGGCATGTAATCATCGAGAGCTTCATGTATGCCTCATTTTTATCTATCGAGCAAATGCCCAAGGCTTGAGATAAATACCCCTGATCAATTTGTCCACTAACCTACCTTGTGGATGGGTTGAGAGGGGTGCGGGGTAGCGGTATCGTGAACCGAATAAAACTAAAACCCAGGCAAGGGAGCTAGATATGAGCGAGCAGACCATCGGTACCACATGTGTTCAGGGCGGCTATCACCCGGGAGATGCCGAGCCGCGCCAGGTGCCCATCTACCAGTCCACCACGTGGAAGTACGACACGTCCGAGCACATGGGCAAGCTGTTTGACCTGGAGGAGTCGGGCTACTTCTACAGCCGCCTGCAGAACCCCACGTGCGATCTGGTTGCCGCCAAGATCTGCGAGATGGAGGGAGGCACCGCCGCGATGCTCACGAGCTCGGGCATGGCTGCGAACTTCCTCGCGATCTTTAACGTGGCCGGTGCCGGCGATCATGTGGTCGCTAGCTCTGCCATTTACGGCGGTACCTATAACCTGCTCGCCCACACCATGGGCCGCATGGGCGTTACCTGCACGTTCGTCGCCCCCGACTGCACCGATGAGGAGCTCGAGGCAGCCTTTGAGCCCAATACCAAGCTCGTCTTTGGCGAGACGATCGCCAACCCCGCCCTTGCTGTGCTCGATATTGAGCGCTTTGCCAAGGCCGCACATGACCACGGCGTGCCGCTGATGGTCGACAACACCTTCCCGACGCCCGTGATGTGCCGTCCCTTTGAGTGGGGCGCCGACATCGTTACGCACTCCACCACCAAGTACATGGATGGACATGCTGCCTACCTGGGCGGTGTGATTGTTGACCACGGCCAGTTTGACTGGATGGCCCACGCGGATAAGTTCCCGGGTCTCACCACGCCCGACGAGAGCTACCACGGCGTGACGTATGCCGAGAAGTTCGGTCGCGAGGGTGCCTTCATTACTAAGGCCACCGCGCAGCTCATGCGCGACCTCGGCCCCATGCAGAACCCGCAGGCGGCCTTCTTCCTGAACAGCTCGCTCGAGAGCCTGCATGTACGCATGCCGCGTCATTGTGAGAACGGCCTGGCCGTTGCCAAGTTCCTGCAGAGCCATCCCAAGGTACGCTTTGTGAGCTATCCGGGCCTGGAGGGCGATAAGTACTATGACATCGCTCAGAAGTACATGCCCAACGGTACCTGCGGCGTTGTGAGCTTTGGCTTTAACGGTGGTCGCGCGGCGGCCGAGACCTTTATGAAGAGCCTTAAGCTCGCCCAGATTGCCACGCATGTGGCCGACGCCCGCACTTGCTGCCTGCATCCCGCTAACGCCACGCATCGCCAGATGAACGATGAGGAGCTCATCGCCTGTGGCATCTCCGCCGACATGGTGCGCCTGTCGTGCGGCCTTGAGGACACGGCCGATCTGATTGCCGACCTTGAGCAGGCGCTCGAGCAGTGCTAGGCTAGCTCCGTTCAAGGTGCCGATGCTGGCAGAAAGCTTCGGTGGCCTTCCGTTCCGATTCCGTAGGCGGGACCCCAATTGCGACTGTTTACAGGCGATTGGGGCCCCGTTTTTGCGTTGCGCCACTCGAAAGGATGGATATGGAGAAAACTGCAGAGCAGCTGCGCCGCGAGCATATTGCCCTAGAGGGCGACACCCATGGCAAGAACAAATGGGCGATTCTATTTACCGTGCTCATCATGACGTTTATGGTGTGTTTGGATTCGACCGTCGTGACCGTGGCGCTGCCCGTGATGCAAAAGGAGCTGGGCGTGGGCCTCGATCGCATTCAGCTGGTAAGCTCGGTGTATCTGCTTGCGACATGCGTGGCTATGTTGCCGTTTGGCCGTCTGGGCGACGTGCGCGGCAAGGTGAATGTGTTCCAGCTGGGCGTCATCGTCTTTTCGGTCGGTTCGCTGCTGTGCGGCCTTTCGTCCTCGCTCGAGGTTCTTATCCTGGCACGCATTGTTCAGGGTGTCGGTTGCGCGGCGGCCATGGCCAACAACATGGGTATCATCACCGAGTCGTTTCCGGCGCGCGAACGAGGCCGTGCCATGGGTATTCTCGCGACCTTTGTGGCCCTCGGCATGATGTGTGGCCCCGTGCTCGGCGGCATGCTGGTGGCAAGCTTTCCTTGGGAGAGCATCTTCCTCATCAACCTGCCCATTGGCGTCATCTCGTTTATCGTGGGGCTCTACACGCTGCCGCATGTTAAGCCGGAGGCCGGCGAGCGCCCCATGTCCCTTGCCGAGGCCGCTCGTCGCTGCTTTGCAAATTCGGCCTTCACCATCAACCTTGCCTGCATGCTCATCGTGTTCATTGGCATTGGCGCATCCGAGTTTATCCTGCCGTTCTATTTTCAGGACGCCCACGGCTTCGGTTCTGATATCTCTGGACTACTCTTTTTGGCGCTGCCGATGGTGAATGCCTTTATCGGCCCGCTTTCGGGAACGGTTTCGGACCGTGTTGGCTGTGAGGGCCCCACGGCGGTCGGCCTGGGCGTGTATGTGTGCGGTCTCTTTGCGGTAAGCACGCTCAACGAGCACTCTTCTATCCCTGTGATCGTGTGCTGCGTCGCATTTATGTCGTGCGGTACGTCGATTTTCCAGAGCCCTAACAATTCGTTGTATATGGGCTCGGCTCCGCGCGAAGCACTCGGCTTTGCGGGCAGCCTGGGTAGCCTGGCGCGCTATGCGGGTATGGCACTCGGCATTACGGTGGCGTCGAATATCCTGTATGGGCAGATGAGCGTGGTGATGGGCGAGGCCGTGACCAGTTTTGTTGCAGGCCGTCCGGATGTATTCCTATTCGGCTTTCGCTCGGTGTTCTACGTGCTCATGGCTGTTGCCGCTGTGGGCTTTGCACTTGCCATGGTGCGTTTGGTGAAGATGCGCGCCCGCCATTAGCATGTTGGGAGGCTGTCTGCCACGATTCGCGCCGTCCCAAAAAGACTGGTTTGTGGTGCGATGTGGCTTGTGGGGCGGGCGGGGGTCGGTCCGTGGTAGACTATCGAACAACGTTTATTAATCGCGCGGTATCGTTGCCGCGAGAAGGGGTTGCGCCATGCAGGAGCTTGAGGATCGTATTCGCCATGACGGCATCGTAAAGGCCGGTAACGTCCTTAAGGTTGATGCCTTCCTCAACCACCAGTGCGACGTTGAGCTGTTCGACCACATGGGTGCCGAGTGGGCCCGTCTGTTCGAGGGTGTCGAGATCAACAAGATCCTGACGATCGAGGCTTCGGGCATTGGTATGGCCTGCATCGCGGCTCAGCATTTTGGCGGCGTGCCGGTGGTCTTTGCCAAGAAGGCCCAGTCCATCAACCTCGACGGCGAGCAGTATGCCACGACCATCTATTCCTTTACCAAGCAGAAGGAGTACCCGGTTATCGTGGGTAAGCGTTTCCTGTCCGAGGGCGATAAGGTCCTGATTATCGACGACTTCCTGGCCAACGGTTGCGCGCTCGAGGGTCTTATCAAGATCTGCGAGGCCGCGGGCGCCGAGGTTGCCGGCATTGGCATTGCGGTGGAGAAGGGCTTCCAGGGCGGTGGCGATAAGCTCCGCGAGCGCGGCTTCCGCGTTGAGAGCCTGGCCCGTATCGCTGAAATGGACTGCGAGAACGGCGAGATCACGTTCGCCTAGGCGCGCAACACAAGCGATTGGTATGCGATGTGACAAAGGGGCTTTCCCTTTGTCACATTTTTTGTATGAGGGGAGGTGTTGATATGGATGAGAACAAGATGGGATGGCGCGAGTATGCGCGCTACGCCGAGATGTCGGTCGAGGAGTTGGCGCGCGATTGCGAGGTGCAGGTGTTTCGCGCGACGGGTCCGGGCGGACAGGGCGTGAACACGACGGACTCGGCGGTACGCATGAAACATATCCCTTCGGGGATTGTCGTGACGGCGCGTGAGAGCCGCAGCCAGTTTCAGAATCGCGCGAGCTGCCTGCGCAAGCTGCGCGCTGAGCTTGAGCGTCGCGGGCGTCCACCGCGCCGACGCGTAAAGACCAAGGTGCCTCAGCGCTCTCGCCAGCGCAGGCTCAACGACAAGCACTTCAATGCGATTAAAAAAGCCAACCGACGCAAGCCGGGCAGCGACGAATAGCCTCCTCATAAGTTGCGGTGAAATAGGAACTGTTTTGCGGCTTTTGCTGCATAAACAGTCCCTATTTCACCGCAACTTAGGTGGGGTTAGCGGGTGGGGTGCCAGACGTGGAGGGCGCCGGCGAGGATGTCGACCTCGATGCGCGAGGCGACAACGGGCTCGCCGTCGGCCTGAATGGGGTAGTCGGGCTCCTCAAAGGTGAGCTCGGCATGGCGGCAGCGGCGCATGCGAACCGGCGTCAACTTGGTATGGTGGCCGTCCTTGGCCGAAAGAAACATAGGCAGGGCAACCGCGCGAGGGACGGGGCCGCAGGCGTAGCAGACGTCGAGTATGCCGTCACAGGGGTCGGCGTCGGGACAGATGCGATAGCCCGAGCCATAGGTAGGACCCAGCTGAATCGCCATGATGATCGCCCTTACGCGCTCGGCGGGCGCCCCGTCAAAGCTGACTGTCATGGGGTAATTGCGATAGCGTAGGCCAAACTGCTCAAGTCCCGAAAGAGTGTAGAGCGGCGCGCCGGTGAGGCTCGTCTTTTTGCGTAGCTCGGTGGTGCCAAGGCCGATGGCGGCATCGATGCCGACCGAAAGCGTCTGGTCGTAGTACTCAACGGTAGCCTCGCCGCTGCCGCTTGTGGGGTTCCATAAGCGAATGCGCCCGATGTCCTGACGCTGCAGCTCGCAGGTGAGCAGCGCGCCAAAATCCTTACCGGAGAAATCGTCGATGCCGAGCGTTTGGGCAAAATCGTTGCCGGAGCCCACGGGTAGGATGGCAAGAGCGGGGCGGGTGTCCTCCTCTTGCGTCATAAGCCCGTTGACGACCTCGTGAATCACGCCGTCGCCGCCAAGGGCGATAACGGTGCGATAGCCCTGAGCCTGTGCGGCCAGCTCCTTGGCGTGTCCCATGCGCTCGGTCAGCACCAGGTCAAACTGGGATGCGCGCGCGGTCATATCCAAAAAGCGTTGCAGGCGCTCGGCAACTTCGCGCGCCGCACCCGACTGGGCGGCTGGGTTGGCGATGATGAGCGTGAGGCCAAAATCAGTTGCGTGCATGGGGCGACTCCCGGCGTATGACGTGACGGTGCGGTCGCGCTCAGGTCGAATTGCCCCCGATTGTGGCTGCACGTCGAATACTTACGTCTACTCTATCAGGTCGTTGTGGCGCTCGATAGCATCCGCTACCGTACCGCCCTCATCCACAATAAGCGAACGGCGCTTGGGCGAGATGATGCGCTGGGCGGGGTACACGCCGCGGTGTCCGGCGGTTAGGTAGCTGATAAAGGCCACGATGACAAAGAACCCGGCTGCCGTGCCGTGGAACAGGTCGATGGCCATCATACAGGTGGTGATAGGCACGTTAAGGCCGGCGCAGAACACGCCGAGCATGCCCAGCGCTGCTAGAAAGCTGGGATCGATTCCGACGAGGCAACCGATCCAGCCGCCGAGCGCCGCACCGATACCAAACAGGGGCGTGACCTCGCCGCCTTGGAAGCCGGCGCCCAGGGTGAGCGCTGTGACGACCAACTTGATGACTGCGTCCGCCAGGGTGGTGTTGCCGGCAAATCCGGCGCCGGAAAGCCACGTGGAAAGGCCGGCGTAGTCCCAGGCGTCGAGGAGGGCATAGGCGGCCAAAACCACGAGTGCACCTATGAGTGCGCGAATAAGATAATTGGTGATAAAGCGACCGTACAGGCTCTTGACGGTTCGAACTGACCAGGCAAAGAGGCGTGCCGTCAGACCGAAGATAATGGCGCTGATAACAACGATGACAACCGTCCGTGGTGTCATGTTGGGAACGCTGGCGATAACATTCGCCTCGTACTCGGTACCCAGGGCGAGTGATGTAAAGTAGCCGGTAAATGAGGCGACCAGGCAGTAGATGCCCGCCGTGTAGTCGATCTTGCCGATAAAGCACATCTCCATGCCAAAGAAAGCTCCGGCAAGGGGCGAGCCGAATACGGCGCCAAAGGCCGACGAGATGCCGGCGAGCATGAGGTCGTGGTGGTCATGCTTTTTGAGGTGGGCGAGGCTCGAGATGTTGCTGGCGATGGTGCCGCCAATCTGCACCGCGGCTCCCTCGCGACCGGCCGATCCGCCCGTTAGGTGTGTGAGCGTGGAGCAGACGAAGGTGAGGACGGCCATGCGCATATGGATGAGGCGTGTGCCCAGAGCGGAGTCGATGACCAGGTTGTTGCCACGCTTGGCGGCAAGACCGTGGTTTTTGTACACCCATGCGGTGGCAACGCCCACAACGGGAAGCAAGGCGTAGACCCACACATGGTGCTCGCGATAGTCGGTCGCGATATTCAACGAGGCCAAAAACGCCCAAGCGGCAACGCCCATGGCGAGCGATACGGTGACGACGAGCACGAGCAACTTGGCGCTCACGAGTAGGTTGCGGACGTTGCGGCGCGTGTCGGCAGCTAAGAGATGCTCGGAGCGAGTGAGCTGATGTCTGCCTGCCATGATGACGTCGTTCAGGGAGAAAAAGCCGCCGTCGTCGAGCGGCTGGGAATGATCCTGCGTTTCGTTTGCGCTTTCGGTTTTGTCGTTATGAGCCATACGTTCCTCTTTTAGGTTGCAACGCAAGCATTATAAAACGCGGTAAACGCGACGAGCCGGTGGGTTGGTTTCCATTCTGTTTCGCGGCCTGCAACCGACAGGTGTATTTGCGGGTACAGACCGAGTCGCGGCCGTGCATCGGGGGATTATACTGAGAAAAGCATAAAGAATCGGCGCCCCTGTTGTGCGCCGTGGCATTAAGAGGTGCATATGGCAGAGAAACTCATTCCACTGGAGGACGCGCAGTCGATTGTCCTGTCGCACGTTGCTCCGACGGATCTCATCGAGATTCCCGTGTGGCAGGCCGCCGGTCTTCCCTTGGCCGAGGACGCGGTGGCCGATATCGACATCTCGCCGTTTGCCAACAGCGCTATGGACGGATATGCCGTGCGCTCGGCGGACTTGGCGCAGGCATCTGGCGAGGCGCCGGTGACGCTCGACGTTATCGGACACGAGGCCGCGGGCCATGTGTTTGAGGGCGCAATCGGCGCGGGCGAGACGGTCCGCATTATGACAGGCGCGCCAGTACCCGAAGGTGCCGATGCCGTGGTGAAGTACGAGATCGTCGACGTACTCGATGGCGATGGCAACGAGGGCTCGCACGTTCGCTTCTCGGCGCCTGCCAAGGTAGGGGAGAACGTTCGCTCGGCTGCCGAGGAGGCCCATGCCGGCGATGTTGTGATGCACGCCGGCGAGGTCGTGGCTCCGGCCGGCGCCGGCTTGCTGGCAAGCGCCGGATACGCGAGCGTGAAGGTGCACGCTGCCCCGCGCGTGGGCATCATCTCGCTGGGCACGGAACTGGTCGCACCGAGTAGGGTACCGGCACGCGGTCAGATTCGCGATTCCAACTCCTCGGCGCTGATGGCCGAGGCGCTCGATGCAGGAGCCGAGCCCGTGTTCTACGGCATCGCTCCCGATGATGAACAGGCGATTGCCGAGCTCGTACATCGTGCCGTGCAGGAGTGCGATTTTGTCATTACGAGCGGTGGCGCCTCGGCGGGCGATTACGACTATGTGACGGCGCTGGTCAAGCGCGAGGGCGAGGTTCTGTTCGATCGGATCTCGATGCGTCCCGGCAAGGCCATTACGTTTGGCTTGCTCGGGGGTAAGCCTTACCTGGGGCTTTCAGGCAATCCGGCCGCGGCGTATGTGGGCTTTGAGATGCTCGCCCGCCCGGCGATTCGTAAGATGCGCGGCTTTGCCGAGGGCGCGCGTCCCGTGCAGCAGGCGACGCTCACGCACGGTGTGAAAAAGCGCCAGGACCGACGCTTCTTCGATCGCGCCACGGTTTTGCGCGACCCCGAGACCGGTGAGCTGTTGGTGACCGAGGCCAAGACGCAGAATTCGGCGCTGCTCGGCACGATGCAGCGGGCCAACTGCCTGCTGCGTATTGACGAAGGACCGTGCGAGCTCAAGGCGGGAGATGTCGTGGACGTCGTGCGTGTCGACCTGCCTGAGGGAACGGTGCTATAGGAGGATCGCTATGGAGTTGAAGATTTCGATTGTGACGTGCTCGGACACACGCGATCTTGCTCAGGACGAGGCTGGAGCCGCGCTCGAGGAGCTTATCGAGGCGCAGGACTGGACGGTCTCCTCACATGTGGTCGTGCGCGACGACGTCAGCGAGATCGGTGATGCCATTGTGGAAGCCGCCGATGAGTGCCACGCCAATGTCGTGCTCACCTGCGGCGGCACGGGGCTTTCGATGCGCGATGTGACGCCCGAGGCGACGCGTGCCGTCTGCGACCGCGATGTGCCGGGTATTGCAGAGGCGATTCGCGCGTACTCGATGACCAAGACGCGCCGCGCCATGCTCTCGCGCGCTATTTGCATGCAACGAGGTCATACACTTGTCGTAAACTTTCCCGGTTCTACGAAGGCCGCCCGCGAAAGCTGGGAGGCCATAGCAGACCAGCTGGAGCATGCGGCTCAGATGACAGCGGGCGGCGGACATACCAACTAAGCGGTTTACCTGCGGCGGGGCGACCTTATCGGTCGCTCCGCCTTTGTTTTCCGCCGAAGCGACGCCGAGGGGTACGGTACCTCGAATCTATATTCTCTAGCGAGAATAATTTCTCACTACCATTATTCGCACGGAAGTATAATCTGATTGCAGATTAAAGCCTGCGGCGGGGTGCCCGGGCATAGCGTTCGAAAGGGTTGAATATGTTCGATATGGTTTCACGCCGCGGTTTTGTCTCGCTTTCTGCTGCCGCTGCCGCCGGCCTTGGCCTTGCCGGCTGCTCGGGCAACAAGACGTCCGAGCCCGCTGGTTCCGATGCCGGCTCCGTCAAGTCTTCCTCTAAGAAGAAGGCTGTCGAGCTGCAGGTCTTTGCCGCTAACTCGCTCGAGAAAGCTCTGCCCGAGGTTCAGGAGCTCTACACCGAGCAGACCGGCACCACGTTTGCCGACACGCAGTTTAAGGCGTCTGGCGACCTTGTCGAGCAGATGCGCGCCGGTGCCGCCGTCGACGTGCTCATCACGGCCTCCAAGGGCACCATGGACGACGCCGAAGCCGCCGAGCTCGTCGATGCCGACACGCGTGAGGACATGTTCGTCAACGACCTCGTGATCATTCGCGCCGAGGGCTCCGATACTAAGGTCGAGGCCATCGCCGACGTCGCGAATCTGGACGGCAAGATCGCCATTGGCGACGCTAAGACTGTTCCCGCCGGCAAATATGCCAACCAGGCCCTGGCCTCCGTGGGCCTCTACACCGGCACCGAGGGTGACGACGGCGAGTATGCGCCCGAACTCGCCGACAAGGTGGCCCTGGCCGATAAGGTCGGCACCGCTGCCGCCTACGTCTCTACGGGCGACTGCGTGGCCGGTTTTGTCTACAGCTCCGATATCTTCCGCTACGACGGCATCGAGGAGGCCTTCGTGTGTCCCGAGGATTCGCACAAGCCCATCGTGTATCCGGGTGCCGTTGCCGAGAGCTCCGAGCACGCCGACGAGGCCAAGGCGTTCATCGACTTCTGCCTGACCAACAAGAAAGCCCAGAAGATTTGGGCCAAGTACGGCTTTGAGCTTTCCGCGTAGAGCGGCTTGGCGCGATAATTCCATCGTTTTATGTTTCACTCCGTCCTTGTATTCGCTTGGAGCTTTTCGTGCTTAATAGAGTCCGCATGCTTGTCGCCTGTGCTTTGACCTTCGCGCTTTGCTGGGTGCCAGGATTTGCGTTTGCTGGGGACACTGAGGACGGGGCCCAGGTTGCTGCGACCGCTCATGGGCTTTCCTATGGGATCGAGGGTTTTGAGCGGTTGGCCAGGGGGACCGCTCGTGCCATGGAGGGCCAGCCTGAGGGCTACCGGTTTCCCGTTGACGAGGACGTGGACCTTGTAGTGGCGCCTGCTGCCGATCGCGTTGTGGTGTGGATATCGCCCAAGGCGGTCGAGAAGTATGGATTGGATCCGCAGGACAACGAGTGCGTATCGGGTCTCAAGGCCCTCGTCTGTGAGCTCGACAGCGCAAACTGCATGGGAGGTGCGCAGCTAAGGGACGTGGATCTTCCTTGGTATGTGACGGCGGAAACAACGTTTGATGCCGGCGGGTATACCTATGGCTTTGACGAGCGCGGTGCGGATGGGGACCGTTATGTGGTGATTGCATCAGCCTCGGGTGATGCCAAGGGCGGCGCGCGTTGGCTTGATAGCGCTCACATGGTAGAAGCATCGTCTGTCGTGTTGCGGGATGAGCAGGGGCCCTTGACCTCTCTGGCCTCCTTTTTGGGCGACATCGACTATCGTCCGTTTTGGGTGTCCATTAAAACGAGCGGTCTTGCCCTGGTGATCGCGTTTGCGCTGGGTCTGTTTGCCGCATGGAAGACCATGGGTACGACGAGCCGCATCAAGGGCCTGCTTGACTCGGTCTTTACCATTCCCATGGTGTTGCCGCCCACGGTGTGCGGCTTTTTGCTGCTTATGCTGTTTGGACGTTCGACCGGGGTCGGCCAGTGGCTTATCGCGCACGGCGTCTCGATTGTCTTTACGTGGCCCGCGGCGGTGATCTCTGCCGTGGTGGTGTCGTTTCCCCTGGTCTATCGTACGGCACTCGGAGCCTTCGAGAGCCTCGACACGCAGATGCTCGATGCGGCGCGCACGCTGGGCTGGTCCGAGCGTCGCATCTTTACCAAGCTTATGATGCCGCTTGGCTGGCCCTCGATTGCCGCCGGCACGGTGCTCGCCTTTGCCCGCGCGATGGGCGAGTTTGGCTGCACCCTGTTCTTTGCGGGCAACTATGCCGGCATTACGCAGACCATTCCCATCGCCATCTACTTTGAGTGGATGGGCGGCAATACGTCGGTGGCCCTCTTTTGGGTCGTGGTCGTAATAGCGTTCAGCTTCCTAGTCATCCTGTTCATCAACATGTACACGGCGCATTCGCAAAAATACCGCGAGCGTGGCCTTTCCCGTGCGGAACGTAAGCAGGCCAAAGATCTCGCCGGACAGGGCGATTCACTCGACCCGGCGGGCGGTGATGCCCTGTGTATCGATCGCGAGGCACTGGCCGAGCTCATGCGCGATGATGCCGCATTACAGGGAGGTCGATAGGCCATGTCGCTCGTTCTGGATATTAAGAAACGTTATCCCGGGTTTGTGCTCGACATGCAGCTTGAGGCCGGCGAGGAGCGCGTGGCCTTGCTCGGTGCCTCCGGATGTGGCAAGAGCTGCACGCTGCGCTGCATTGCCGGCGTGGAGACGCCCGACGAGGGCAAGATCGTCGTCAACGGCGTGACCTTTTTTGACTCGGCGGCTGGCATCAACCTGTCACCCCAGGAGCGAAAATGCGCCTTGTTGTTCCAAAACTATCAGCTGTTTCCCAACATGACGGTGGCCGATAACGTATGCGCCGGTGTAAAGGATGCGGGCGACGCCGCCGCGCGCAAAAGGCTGGCCGAGAGCTATCTGAGCATTTTCGGCCTAGCCGATTTTGCCGACCGCTATCCCGCGCGACTCTCGGGCGGTCAGCAGCAACGTGTGGCGCTTGCACGCATGGTGGCGGCGCATCCGGGCATCTTTATGTTCGACGAGCCCATGAGCGCACTCGATTCCTATCTTAAGAGCGCCCTCGAACAGAACATGCTCGACCTGTTCGATGTATGCAACCGCACCGTGCTCTATGTGAGCCACGACATCGACGAAGCATGCCGCCTCTGCCAGCGCATCTGCGTGATGCACGACGGGCATGTCGAGGAGGTCGGCTCCGTCGAGGACGTGGTCCGCCGCCCGCAGACGCTGGCGGCGCTGCGCTTGACGGGCTGCAAGAACACAAGCCGGGCGCGCAAGATCGGCGACGAAGAAGTTGAGGCCCTCGACTGGGGCATGACCTTTAACGTGGGTCGCGAGGTTCCCGATGATGTGGCGTACCTGGGCATTCGCGCAAGCTACTTCCATGTTGACAATCGCGCAGAGCGGGGTCGCAACAGTTACGACTTGCATGTGGCTCGCGTGAGCGATTCTCGCTTTGAGCGCCTGGTGCTGCTGGACGTGCCGCGCGCCGATGCGCCCACGCGCCTGCAGTGGAAGGTCAACAAGGTGAGCGTGCCTGTAGAGGAGTTGCCACAGGCGGGGGAGACCTTGCGCATGCATTTTGATGCGAGCAGGATCCATTTGGTTTGTCGATAGCGCTGGTTAATGCCGTCGGGGATATAAGCCTCGGCGGCTTTGTCTTGCCGTTCGCCGAATGATGGATGACAAACTCTTATCAATCAAAATAATTATTTATTAAACGACGGCACACGACGCTGTCGTACGAATGTCAACGGTGTTCGCATAGTCGATGACCGTTGATATAGTTGACCTCAACTGGTAAAGGAGGGTGCGCACATGCCGCAGACGACATACATTCGCCGCGTTGCCGCGCGCGCCCTGTATATGGCTCGGAGCCGCATATGAGCAGGTATGTTCACGGCTCCGGGAGAGACGACGCACAACTAAATAATCAGCTGCAAAGCAGGTTCCCCAAAATCCCGGGTTTGAGCACGGCTGGGTTTTCGCCACCCACCGTGCAGCAATACCGTAGCTATTCATTTTTGGTTCGAGAGGGGAACCGCCATGGCTGAAGAATTCGATTTCCATCCGATGTGGGAGAGCCTCGGCATGAATCTTGCCGACCACGACATGCTGCTGGGCGCCGTGGGCCAGATGTACGGCGATATGTTCCTGACGCAGAACAATCGCCCCAAGTCCACGTCCTACCTGGATTTTGTCGCCACCAACATCCACAGCGGCCGTATTAAGGAGATGCTCGACAAGAAGGAGGCCGGCGAGGCCACCAAGATCGTTGGTTCGTTCTGCGTCTACGTGCCCGAGGAGATCGTACTTGCCTGTGACGGCATTCCTGTGGGCCTGTGCTCTGGCGCTGATTGGGTAACGGACAAGGTCGAGGAGCATCTGCCGCGTAACACCTGCCCGCTCATTAAGAGCTTTGCCGGCTTTAAGCTGGACGAGGTCTGCCCCTACATTGAGTCGAGTGAACTGGTGGTAGGCGAGAACACCTGCGATGGCAAGAAGAAGGCCTACGAGTTCTTTGCCACGCAAAAGAACATGTACGTCATGGATATTCCCAACGTACACGACGAGTCGACGCTCGTGACCTGGAAAGCCGAGGTCAAAAAGCTTGCTGCTAAGATTGAGGAAGAGTGCGGCGTCACGATTACGCCCGAGCGTCTGAAGGCTGCCATCCACGCCGTCAACGAGAAGCGCCGTGCCCTGCAGCGCCTGGCTGCGACCCGCGCTGCCGATCCGGCGCCCATCAGCGGTCTCGATAGCCTGCTGACCGTTCAGGCCGCCTTTATGGACGACACACCGCGTCTGACCGGAGCCATTAACGATATGGCGGCTGAGTGCGAGCAGCGTATCGAGGCCGGCGAAGGCGTGGCGCCCAAGGGGACCAAGCGCATCCTGTACACCGGTACGCCCATGGCCGTGCCCAACTGGAAGCTGTTCAACCTCATCGAGAAGGCCGGCGGCGTCGTGGTGGGCGAGGAGTCCTGCACGGGTTCGCGCTACTACAAGGACCTGGTCGACGAGTCCGGCGAGACGGTCGACGAGATGCTCGACGCCATCGCCGAGCGCTACTTTAAGATCAACTGCGCTGTCTTTACGCCCAACGACCAGCGTATGAAGGACATTGTCCAGATGGCCAAGGACCTGCATGCCGACGGCATCGTCGACGTGGCCCTGCAGTTCTGCACGCTCTATGAGATGGAGTCGTTTGCCGTGGAGAAGGCCGCCGAGGAGGCAGGCATTCCGTTTATGCACATCACGACCGACTACGCCGGCGAGGATGCAGGCCAACTGCAAACCAGGATTGAGGCTTTCTTGGAAACCATTTAGGGCTATATCCGTCCCGGCGGCTTCCCAGGCACCCGATCTTGCCGTTCAAACCGTCGCTTGCGTACCAAAGTACGCGGCGACTCCTCTTTCACGGCAACCTCGGGCACCTGGGAAAGCCGTCTCCTTGGTTGGTTAAAAGGTTTGTTAAGGAGTTATATGTCGGAAAATATTGAGCAGCCGTTGCCGCGCACGTTTGAGGAGTTCAACGAGCAGCGCAAGGCGGCGTTTATTCGCGTCAAGGATTATAAGCAGGCGGGTAATCGCCTGGTCGGCTTTTTGTGCAGCTATACGCCGCTCGAGATTATCGATGCCGCGGGCGCCTCGAGCGTGGCTCTGTGCGGTACGTCCGACGAGGTGATTCCCGAGGCCGAGAAGGTGCTGCCGGCAAATTTGTGTCCGCTCATCAAGTCGACGTACGGTTTTGCCTATTCGCAAAAGTGCCCGTTTACGTACTTTAGCGACATGATCATCGGCGAGACCACCTGCGACGGCAAGAAGAAGATGTACGAGCTGCTCAACGAGCTCAAGCGCACGCACATTCTGCATCTTCCTCAGGGTCGCGACCGCGCCTACGAGCGCGAGGGCTGGTACGAGGAGTGCCGCCTGCTCAAGGAGGAGCTCGAGGTCTTCTACGGCATCACGATTACCGACGATGACCTGCGCGCCGCTGTGCGCCGCCGCAACCGCTTGCGTGCGGCCCAGCTCGACATGTTTGCGCTGCAGGCCAATCAGCCGGCGGCCATGAGCGGCGTCGACCTGATGAGCACCATGTTTGCCGGTACGTTCAGCTTTGATATCGAGGCCTATACGCAGCAGCTGGAGCAAAAGGTTGTCAAGCTGCGCGAGGTCTACGACGCGGGCGAGCGCCCGGTTGCGGCGGATGCCAAGCGCATTCTGATCACCGGCTGCCCGGTGGGCGGCGTGATCAACAAAATCGGCCGCGCCATCGAGTCCAACGGCGGCGTGGTCGTGTGCATGGACGACTGCTCGGGCGAGCGCACGGCGGCCATGATGATCGACCCGGAGGCTCCCGATATTCTGCGCGCTATCGCCGATCGCTACCTGGACATTAACTGCTCGGTCATGACGCCCAACGACGGTCGTATGCAGAACACGCTGGCCATGTGCGAGAAGTATCACGTCGATGGCGTAGTGGAGAGCGTGCTCCAGGCGTGCCACACCTTTAACGTGGAGAGTGCGCGCATGCAGGAGGCTGTCGAGGGTGCGGGTATTCCGTATATGAAGATCGAGACCGACTACAGCAACGGCGACATGGGTCAGATCGAGACTCGCATCGCCGCCTTCATCGAAACCCTCTAGCTTCCTCAGGCACCGGATCTTGCTCCTCAAACCGTCGCTTGCGTACCCAAAGTACGCTGCGCTCCTCTTTCGGGGCAATCTCCGGCACCTGAGAAACCTAGAGCTAAGGCGCCTGAACGCGCAGCTGTCTTTGATGTTTAGATTGGGAGAGAGCCATGATAGGGATCGGGATCGATATCGGGTCTACGGCGGCTAAGGCTGCTGTGGTCGACGGGGAGGGTTCGGTGGCGTGGACGTGCGTGCAGCCAACCGGGTTCTCCTCGGTCGATGCTTCCGAGCGGCTGCGCGAGGCGCTGGCAGCGGCCGGCTATGACGTGGCAGCCGACGACGTGCGCGTGATCGCGACCGGCTACGGCCGTGTCGCCGTGCCCTATGCGCACAAGGTCGTGACCGAGATCACCTGCCACGGCACCGGTGCCGTGCGCCTGTTTGGCGATCACGGCACGGTGATTGACGTGGGCGGCCAGGACACCAAGGTCATTCAGCTTAAAAGTGGCCGCGTGGCCAAGTTCGCCATGAACGACAAGTGCGCTGCCGGTACGGGGCGCTTTTTGGAGATCATGGCCGACCGTCTGGGTATTTCCCAACAGCAGATGGCCGACCTTGCGCGTTCCGGTGAGCCCACCAAGATCAGCAGCATGTGCACGGTGTTTGCCGAAAGCGAGGTCATCAGCCTGATCGGTCGCGGTGAGCCGCGCGAGAACATTGCACGTGGCGTGATCGACAGCGTGGTCTCGCGCGTGGCGACCATGGCCGGGCAGGCCGCGGGCGCCCCGTACTACCTGACCGGTGGCCTGTGCGAGAACGCCTTCGTGGTGGAGCGGTTGGGCGAGCTGCTGGGGTCGCCGGTGACCACCTCGCCCCAGGCTCGCTTTGCCGGAGCGATTGGCGCGGCGATTCGCGCACAGGCGCTCAATTAATGCATCCGCCGCAGGCTCGCATTCATGCGTATACTGGGAGAAAATGATTGACCGATGAGAGGAGGTATCGATGGCTGACGATCAGATTAGGCTCACGTCCATGACGGCCGCGAGCGGTTGAGCCGCTAAGTTGGCTCCCGGAGCCCTCGCCCAGGTCCTGGGCGATTTACCCAATGTGCATAACGACAACCTGCTCGTAGGGTTCGATACCTCCGACGATGCGAGCGTCTTCCGCGTAGGGGAGAACCTGGGGCTCGTGCAGTCCATCGACTTCTTCCCACCGATGGTCGACGACCCGTTCCTCTTTGGCCAGATCGCCGCGGCCAACTCGCTGTCGGATATCTACGCCATGGGCGGGCGGCCGAGCCATGCCATGAACTTGCTGTGCATCCCGAGCTGCCTGGGCATCGAGGTCGCCGGCCAGATTCTGGCGGGCGGCGCCGACAAGTGCGTCGAGGCGGGTTGCTCCATCGCGGGCGGCCATACCATCAACGACGACGAGCCCAAGTACGGCCTGTCCGTGAGTGGTTTTGTCGCGTTCGACCGCATGCTCGCCAACAGCGGCGCACGCGTGGGCGATGTTCTGCTGCTGACCAAGGCGATCGGCTCGGGCATTATCACCACGGCCATTAAGGGCGAGCTCATCGAGCAGGACGAGGCCGCAGCCATGTTTGACTCGATGCGCACCCTCAACGAGGCTCCGATTCGTCTGGCCGAGGGACTTGAGCTTCACGGCTGCACCGACATTACGGGCTTTGGTCTGATCGGGCATGCGTGCGAGATGGCCGAGGGCTCGGGCGTGCAAATCGAGCTCGCGTCGGGGGCGGTGCCGCTCTTTGACCAGGTGCTCGACATGGCGCGTCTGGGCATTATCCCCGCGGGCTCCTACCGCAACCAGGACTTCTTTGGCCCGCGTGTAGCTGCCGACGATGACCTGGAGCCGGGCATGCTGGATGCGCTGTACGATCCGCAGACTTCGGGCGGTTTGCTTATTGCGGCGCCCGCGGCGGATGCGGATGAGCTTGCGCGTCGTTTACATGCCGAGGGGCGCGTTGCCGCTACGATCGGCCGCGTGTGCGAGCCGGTGCCGGGCGGTCCTGCCGTTCGCGTTGTTCGCTAGCCCGCACGTTTATGTAACTGTTTACCGTTCTCTAGAACGGTTCTTTCGAAAGGAATTTGCTATGTCTACCAAGATTGAAGTCAATGCCATGGGCGATGTCTGCCCGCTGCCCGTCGTCAAGACGCTTAAGGCGCTCAAACAGCTTGAAGGCGAGGGTGCCGTCGTGACCTCGGTCGACAACGAGACCGCCGTCAAGAACATTTCCAAGATGGCGCAGGAGAAGGGCTGCACGGCCTCGGTCGAGAAGATCTCGGACGCCGAGTGGCACGTGACCGTCGCGACCGCCGGTGCCGTGGCCGTTGCTGACCCCGTGCAGGACGGTGCCGCTTTCTGCGACGCCAGCGCCGGCAAGGGCAAACTCGTCATTTCCGTCTACACCGATTGCATGGGCCGTGGCGACGACGAGCTGGGCCACAAGCTCATGAAGGCCTTCATCTTTGCCGTGACGCAGCAGGAGGAGCTGCCCGCGACCATGCTGTTTTACAATGGCGGCGCCAAACTCACCGTTGAGGGCTCGCCGGTGCTCGATGACCTGAAGGGCCTGGCGGAGCAGGGTGTCGAGATTCTCACCTGTGGCACCTGCCTCGACCACTATGGCATCAAGGACCAGCTTGCCGTGGGCGAGGTCACCAACATGTACGTGATCGTGGAGAAGATGGAGCAGGCCGTGCGCGTCGTGCGCCCGTAGCGTATTGGTTGGAGTTGCCATGAGGGAGAAGCGCCCGGCGCTTGTCATCACGTTTCCCACCACGGCGGCCGCCATGGGGTGCGAGACCCTATGCATCGAGCGCGGTCTTCCCGGGCGGACGATTCCCGTGCCCGGGGAGGTCGCTGCCGGCTGCGGTTTGGCGTGGAAGGCGTTGCCTGTCGATGAGGAGCTGCTGCGCGGCGAACTCGCCGCGGCGGGCGTTCCCACTGAGGGCTATACCGTGATTAATATGTGGGAGGTCGTGCGATGATCTACCTGGATAACGCGGCGACGACCATGCACAAGCCGCAGACGGTCATCGATGCCGTGACGCAGGCGATGTGCTCGCTCGGCAATGCTGGGCGCGGTGCCACCTCGGGTGCGCTCGATGCGGCACGTACCATCCACGGCTGCCGCGCCAAGCTTGCGCGCTTGCTGGGCTGCCCGCGTGCTGACCATGTTTGTTTTACGCCCAACTCCACCGCGGCGCTCAACACCGTCATCAATGGCGTGGTGCGCCCCGGCGACCGTGTGGTCACAACGGTGCTCGAGCACAACTCCGTACTGCGTCCGCTCAACCGCCTGGCGGCAGAGCAGGGTGTGACGGTTGAGCATGCGGGCTGTGATACCAACGGCGTGCTCGACTACGACGAGCTCGAGCGGCTTGTCACGCCCGGTACGCGTGCTGTGGTGGTGACGCACGCCTCCAATGTGACCGGCAACGCGGTCGACATTGCGCGCGTGGCTGCCATCGCGCATGCGGCCGGCGCGCTGGTGATCGTCGATGCTTCGCAGTCTGCCGGCACGGCGAAGATTGACATGGATGCCATGGGGCTCGACGTCGTGTGCTTTACCGGTCACAAGGGGCTCATGGGTCCGCAGGGGACCGGCGGCCTGGCCGTGGCGGAGGGCATTGACGTGGCTCCGTGGGCCATGGGCGGCACGGGCGTGCACAGCTTCGATGCGCTGCAGCCGCTTGGGTGGCCCACGCGCCTTGAGGCGGGCACGCTCAACGGTCATGGCATCGCGGGACTTTCCGCTGGTCTCGACTTTATCGAGGCCCAGGGTGGGGTCGAGGCGATTGCTGCCCACGAGCGTGCGCTCGCTGATCGCTTCCTTGCCGGTGTGCGCAAGATTCCGGGGATTAAGCTCTACGGTGCCTTTGACCAGCAGGCGCGCTCTGCGATTGTGTCGCTCAACGTAGCCGATATCGACTCTGCCGAGATCTCGGATGCGCTCATGCAAGGGTGGGGGATTTCGACGCGCCCCGGCGCCCATTGCGCCCCGCTCATGCACCGTGCGCTGGGGACCGAGCGCCAGGGCGTCGTCCGCTTCTCGTTTGGGTATTTCAACACTACCGAAGAAGTCGACACGGCTATCGATGCTCTGTGCGATTTAGCCTGCTAAAGCTGCTAGACCGTTTATACTTGCGGGACGGGTGTATTTGCCCGTCCCGTTTTTGTTTCGACCCGAAAGGTGTGCCTATGGCCTCATCCGCTCCGCGCGGCCTGCGCTCCGACCATGTCGTTACCGTCGGCATTGCGCTGTTCTCGATGCTCTTTGGCGCCGGTAACCTCATCATTCCGCCGTTGCTGGCGCTCCAGGCCGGCACGGCCACACCGCTTGCCATGGTTGGCTTTTTGATTGCCGCCATCGGCCTGCCCGTCATGGGCTTTATCGCCGTGGCGCTTGCCGGAACGGCGCGCGAGCTTGCCGGCCGCGTGCACCCCAAGTTTGGCGAGTTCTTTGTTGCGGCAGTATATCTGGCAATCGGTCCGTGCCTTGCCATTCCGCGTACGAGTTCCACGGCGTTTGAGATGCTGGTGCCGCTACTGCCCGAGGGCGTTTCACTCGGCACGGCTCGCCTGGTGTTTGCCGTTGGCTTCTTTGTCGTCGCGTTTGCGCTCACGCTGCGTCCGGGCGTTATCACGCGCGTACTCGGGCGCATTACGGGTCCCGCGCTCATTGCGCTCATCGTGCTGGTCGTGGGTGCCGCCGTGATCTCGCCGCTGGGACCGGCTGCCGCCCCGCAAGCTCCCTATGATGCCGGTGCTGCCGTGCAGGGCTTCTTGACCGGCTACCAGACCATGGACCTGCTTGCGTCGCTCGCCTTCGGCATCATCATCGCCGAGACCATCCACGAGTTGGGTGTTACCAATGACAAACGCGTGGCCTTCGAGATTTCGCGTTCCGGTGTGATCGCCGGCGTGCTCATGGCCATCATCTACTGCGGCCTAGCGCTTGCCGGTATGCAGCTCGGCACCGTGATGCCCGACGCCACCAACGGCGCTGCAATTCTTGCTCGTTCGGCCTCCATGCACTTTGGCCTTGCCGGCACGGTTGTGGTATTTGCGATTTTCTTCCTCGCCTGCATGAACGTGTGCATCGGCCTCATCAGCTGCTGCTCGCGTTACTTCTGCGAGACGTATGTGATCGAGGGGGGAGCGGAGGCCTCCGAGGAGGCCATGCGCCGCCCCTTCGCGATTCTCGCCTTTGTGTTCGCGGCGTTTTCGTGCGTACTCTCCAACGTGGGCCTCGACGTGATCCTTATGTTCTCGGTGCCCATGCTCAACGCCTTGTATCCCGTTGCCATCGTGCTGGTGCTTATGGGCCTGGTGCACGGTTTTTGCGACGCGCATCCGCAGGTGTGGGTTTGGGTCGGCGGCGTTGTCGCGGTGCAGAGCGTGATTACCTCGGTTCGAGACGCGTTCTTTGCGGGTGCGTGGCTGCCGTTCGATGCGCTGCCGCTGGCGGACATTGGAGCCGCGTGGGCGCCGGTTGCCGTGGTGGCGTTTGTGATCGGTCTGCTCCATAGTCGTTTTGTCGCACATTCGAGGAGCTAAGGCATCAATGCTTGCACAGGCGGGGAGTCTCCCCTATAATTTCCTTCGCTTTGGGACACGCAAGGTTTAGACCTTAGCTGCTCAACACCTTCGGGACGTGGCGCAGTTTGGTAGCGCGCCTGCTTTGGGAGCAGGATGTCGCAGGTTCAAATCCTGTCGTCCCGACCATATCTTGCGGGCGTAGTTCAATGGTAGAACCCCAGCCTTCCAAGCTGATGACGCGGGTTCGATTCCCGTCGCCCGCTCCACAAGATAGCTTAACGGCTCTGATTCCCTTTGGGATCAGAGCCGTTTTCGTAAACGTGCCGGGCGACGGGAATCGAACCCGGCAGGGTGCGAAGCTGAGAAAATGCGTGAGCATTTTCCAGCGCAGCACGCAAGGGCCAATGGCCCGCAGCGAAACAAGGGTTTGCGAAGCAAACCCTTGGACTTCCCGTCGCCCGCTCCATAAGATAGATGAATGGCTCTGGTTCCTTTTGGGACCAGAGCCGTTTTCATAAGTGTACGGGGTGACGGGAATCGATGCCGCCCCATATCCCCTCCTAAGTTGCGGTGAAATACGGACTGTTTTCCGGCTTTTGCGAACCTACTGAAGGCCTGAGTAGCTAATTTGGGACGGGCTTTTTTGGCTGCTCTAGCGATCGGCTGGCAAATGTGGTCAAAAAACCTGTCCCAAAATGACTGGTCTGGTGCTGAGCCACGAAAACGGCCCATTTACTACGTTTGGCCCGCAGGGGTCGACCATAGCAGCATTTTCGGAAAATCAGCAAGCCGTCTACCAGCGGTTTTGATTATTCTGATTTTGGTATGGTCGAGGGCAATCGGTTAAACGTAGTAGATGGGTCCATTTCGTGGCGAACGGTGGCATTCGCGGTCCAAAGCTGCCGGTTTCGGATGGCCAACCTGGAAGTTGCGGTGAATTAATTTCTGAAAAGCTCGAATAAGCCTAAATCCAGGAACTATGTCACCGCAACTTAAGAGGGGATGGGGCTGAGTGGCGGGCGATGCCGTTGCCTGCCGGTTAGTGGCGACCGTGGTGGCGGAGCTTGTCGATGGTGGCGTCGGTGCTGTGGCCGCGGGCGTCGGCTGCGGTTTGGCGCTTGCGGCGGTAATCGATCATGCCTTGGATGATGGGCTTGCCAAAGCTCACGACGTCGTCGTTATAGATGGCGGTACGGGCGGCAAGCAGACAGTCGGTAAAGTCCATATGCGTTTTGCCGAACAGTTTGACAGCAAGGGCGATAACGGTCGGTTCGTCGACCATGACGTCATCGAGCAACCTTTTCATAGCCGCAGCAATCTCAACGCGGGGAACCTTATAGACTTCGCGCAGCGTGACCACAACGCGCGTGATGATTTCGGGCCAGACGCGAGCGGTGCGCGTGGCGATGACCTTGGCGGCGCGCGGTGACAGAACTTCGTCGTCGTCAAGCAGGTAGCGTAGGATGACGGTCTCGTCGATGATGGTGCTACTCATGGATATCTACTTCCTCGGGACCCAAAATCGAATCGTCGCTTTCTGTAGCAAGGTACTCAATCCAGGCATTGCGCTCCTCGGAGCGGCGGTTGGGGTCCCCATATGCTTTGAGCGATCCATAGGCGGCGGTGCCGTCCTTTGAGCGCACGGCGACCGGCTGAAAGGGAAGTTTGCGCATCAAAATGCTCTGCGCGACAAAAAGACGGACGGCTTCGGCGAGCGATGTGCCCATGGCGTCGTAGAGACGCTCGGCATGCTGCTTGTCATCTTCGCGAATGCGCACCTGCAGGATGGCTCGTTTTTGAGTCGATGACATCACTGGCCTCCCTTAATGAGCGGGCAATATGAATAGTCAAATACAGCATCGGCTAATAATAGCCAATTTTATAAGACTCTGTTAGACCAGGATTGACATACATATGTCCTCACGGTGCCATATCGTTGACCCCATAGACCGCGATGATGGGGGCAGCATGAACGCCGAAGACCTGGTCCTCAACTTCAAGAAGGGCATGGCGAACCTCAGCAAGACCGAGCGCCGCCGCGCTATCGAGTCCGTCAGGGACGTGATCCGCGCGGCGGCGTTCGACGACGCGGCCGGCTCCGCCTACGAAATCGAACGCTGCCCGCGCTGCGGGTCCGCCGCGGTCGTGAAGAAGGGCAAATCGAAGAACGGCGAGCAGCGCTACCTCTGCCGGGGCTGCGGCAGGACCTTCGGCATGGGCAGCGAGCGCATCCCGGGGACGAGCAAGCTCCCGAAGGAGACCTGGATGGCCTACGCCGAGTGC
>CALLNU010000044.1 GCA_938005465.1 uncultured Collinsella sp. | reverse complement strand
ATGGGGAGCACTCTGCGCACCGTCAAGAACAACCACCGCCCCGTGTTTATGCGCCCGACTGATTAAAGCCCTCGCATCGATAGAAAGACCGAGGACGTTGCTTACCTGGGCAAAGGCAAGGATCTTTACACGGGGATCGTCAATCTTTTTCAATTCTCCTTCCGAAAGACGTCCTGTTTCCTTATCCACATACATATATTCAAGAACGGCTCCCGTCTTTTTTGCCGCCCGCTGCCAGGGGACGAGATTCGAGTGGTGTTCCGAAACGGGAATGAGGATACGGTCGCCTTTTTTCAAATGGGTTTCCCCATATGAACGCGCTACAAGATTCAAACTTTCCGACGTATTCCTTGTGTAAATGATTTCTTTTTCACTTTTCGCTCCGATGAAATCTTTTATCACCGTTTTAGACGTATCATATGCTTCCGATGCGGACATGGCAAAAATGTGGGCGCCGCGATGGGGATTTCCGTTATTCCGGGTTACATAATTCATGACCGACCGCATGACAGGGAGCGGCCGCTGCGTCGTAGCGCCGTTATCAAAATAAACAACCGGATGGCCGTTCACCTTCGTTTCCAAAATTGGAAAATCTTTTCTGATTAACTCACTGTTCATTATTTCTCCTTCGTATCCAGTTTTCTCCGGACTTCAGCAAGCACTTCCTCACGGACGCTTTCATCCAATTGGTCAATCAACGGCCGGATCAGCGCCTCTACAACGATAAGCCGGGCATCTTCCAAAGAAAAGCCTCTCGTCATCAGGAAATAAATCGTATTCATATCGAGCTGGCCCGCACTGGACGCATGATTCCCTGATACATCATCTTCCGTGCATAGCAGCAGGGGAAGTGAAATATTTTTTGTCTTCGGTGAAAGCTGGATAGCATAATCCCCTTCATCCCCCACAGACCCGCTGCAGCCCCGTTTGAAATCCAAAGTGCCGCGGAAGATTTTCTTCGCCGTATCCGATAAAGCCCCTTTCACATCAATCACCGCATTGGATTCTTTGCCGATATGGTCGATGTGGTAAAAAAGATCCAAAGACTGACTGCCTGCCGCTGCGTAAAGAGCGGTTTCCCTCATTTCAGACCGGCTGCCCGCCAGTCTTCCGTAACTGTGGACAATGACCTTCTCCCCGCCCAATTCGGCGGAAACAAAATCAAGCTTTGCATCATCCCCAAGAACCGCACACCGCTGTTCATAAAGAGAGGAAGCCGGCAGTCCCGTTTCAAGACAGGAAACGGAAAGCGCCGCGTTTTCCATCAGTTCATAAAAGGACACTGTAGCAAAAACAGAATGCTTCCTATCTCCTGACAGCCGCCAGATCAAATTCAATTTTGCGTCCTTTTCCAGTTTGAAGATAAAACATCCCGCAAAATCCGGACGGTCTTCTTCCGCTGTGATAGAAATCGTCAGCTCAGCCTCTGTCTTTTCAGGAATGATGACAGTATATGCCTGCCCTTTTTCCGCCGCCGCCAATGTTTCCGCCGATGCCCCGCGGAAATCGGCAGGAAGCGTGCCGCCTTCCGACACATACTGTTTATCGGAAAAAACAGCCGATGCCGAATTTCCTGGAAATTCAAACTGATCCGGACTGTCATTCACATGCAGGTACCGCCAGGTAATCGCCGGCAGCCGGTTTACTCTTATTTCTTCCATGACTGCCTCCTTACCCGATAGCCCCTTCAAATTCAAGATCAATGAGACGATTCATTTCTACAGCATACTCCAGGGGCAGCGCTTTGGAAATCGGTTCGGCAAACCCGCGGACAAGCATCGCCCTCGCGTCTTCCTCCGACATGCCGCGGCTCATCAGATAGTAAATATCTTCTTCGGAAATCCGGCCGATTTTGGCCTCATGTCCGAGATCGATATCGGAATTTTCAATGATAATGGCGGGAATCGTATCAGAGCGGGATTCATTATCCAGCATGAGGGATTCACAGCTGATTGCGCCTTTCATCCCCGATGCCTCCGGCCCGATGAACACAGCGCCCCTGTAAAGCGCGGTGCCGCCCGCTTTGGAAATGGATTTCGAATTGATGGTGACATGCGTATTCTTTCCCAAGGCTTCCACTTTTGACCCTGTATCAAGAAACTGTCCTTTTCCCGCAAAGGTGATTCCCGTAAATTCGCAGGTCGAATGATTTCCTCTGAGAATCGTATCCGGATAAAGACAGGACGTATGGGACCCGAACGAACCGCTCACCCACACCATGGAGCCGTCTTCTTCCACGACAGCCTTCTTCGTATTCAGGTTGTACATATTCTTTGACCAGTTCTCAATTGTCGAATAGCGGAGACTGGCCCCTTTCTTCACGAAAAGCTCCACCGCTCCTGCATGGAGATTGGCCACATTGTACCGTGGCGCCGAACAGCCTTCAATGAAATGGCAGTCCGCCCCTTCTTCGACAATAATCAGGGTATGCTCAAACTGGCCTGCGCCGGGCGCATTCAAACGGAAATAACTTTGCAGCGGCATACGCACATGGACGCCTTTTGGCACATAAACAAAAGAACCGCCCGACCATACGGCGCCGTGCAGGGCCGCAAACTTGTGGTCGGTGGGCGGGATGAGCGTCATAAACTTCTCGTGGATGAGTGGTTCCCACTGCGGATCGTGCAGGGCTTCCTCAATACCGGAGTAGACGATGCCCATCTTGGAGGCGGTGTCCTGCATGTTGTGGTAGACGAGCTCGGAGTCGTACTGCGCGCCGACGCCTGCCAGGTAGCTGCGTTCGGCCTCGGGGATGCCCAGGCGCTCAAAGGTGTTCTTGATGTCGTCGGGCACCGACTCCCAGTCGTGCTTTTGGTCGGTGTTGGGCTTGACGTAGGTGACGATGTTGTCCATGTCCAGGCCCTCGATGGAGGGGCCCCACGTCGGGTCGGGGAAACGATTGAAGATCTCGAGGGACTTTAAGCGCAGGTCGAGCATCCACTGCGGCTCGTCCTTCTTTGCGCTGATCTCGCGCACGATGTCGGGCGTGATACCGGCGTCGAGGCGCTCGAATCCCTCCTCGCCATAGGTGAAGTCGTAGAGGCTGCGGTCGATGTCCGCGACCTCGGTGCGGTTCTTGGTCATTGCGTCGCCCCTTTACGCCTGCTGCTCGGCAGCGGCGGCCTCGGCCTGGGCGCGCTGCTCGGCGGCCTCGCGCTCGAAGGTCTCAAAGCCGTTCTTGTCGATCCAGGGGATCAGCGAGGCGTCGTCCTCGCGTACGATGTGGCCCTTGACCATAACGTGGACGCGGTCGACATCCAGGTGCTCCAGGATACGCGTGTTGTGCGTGATGATGAGCATGGAGCCGTCGCAGCTCTTGCGGTAGGCGTCCATGCCGTGGCTGACGGTGGAAAGGGCGTCGACGTCCAGGCCGGAGTCGGTTTCGTCCAGGATGGCGAGCTTGGGCTGCAGCAGCAGAAGCTGGAGCATCTCGACCTTCTTTTTCTCGCCGCCCGAGAAGCCCACGCCCAGCTCACGGTTGAGGTAGGCGGTGTCCATGTTGAGCTCGGCCGCGAGCTCCTTGACGCGACGGCGGAACTCCTTGCCCTTCATCTCCAGGCCGGGGCGGCCGGCGATGCTGGCACGCAAAAAGCTCGACAGCGGCACGCCCGGGATCTCGACCGGGGCCTGGAAGCTCAGAAACAGGCCGGCGCGCGAACGCTTGTCGGTGGTGAGCTCGGTGATGTCCTGGCCGTCAAAGACGATGCGGCCGTCGTTGACGGTATAGACGGAGTCGCCCATGACCAGGTGGCCGAGGGTGGACTTGCCGGCGCCGTTGGGGCCCATCAGCACGTGGGTCTCACCGGCGGCGACGTTGAGGTTGACATTGTGGAGGATGGTCTTCTCGTCCACGGAGGCGGTGAGACCATCGATGGAAAGCAGCGGATTTGCGCTCATGCTGTCCCTCTCTGTATATGGTGTACTCATAGGTGTACTAAACCCTAGGAATCTTCTCGGAATAAAGTTACTATGGGTTCGGCGTTAGTCAAGGGAAAACCCGACTAATCCACTCGACTTTTCTAGATGTGGGACAAAATAACAAGGTTTGTTTGTCCCACTTACTTAAGATTTGGGACAAACAGACCTGGTTATGTTGTCCCAGATGCGATGGGAGGGTAGGTATGCTCATTTCTTCCAAGGGCCGCTATGCCCTCCGGCTGATGATCTATATCGCGGCGCTGGGCGACGCCGAGGGCAAGATTGCCTTGCGCGAGGTTGCCGACCGTGAGCATATCTCACAAAAGTATTTGGAGCAGCTGGTTCGTCCGCTTATGAAGGCGGGCCTGCTTAAGAGCGTGCGCGGCAAGGGCGGCGGCTACATGATGGCCAAGGATCCAGCCGAGGTGCGTGCCGGCGACATCCTGCGCGCCGTCGAGGGCAGCACGGCGCCCGTGGCGTGCGACGGCATCGACAACAGCTGCACCCGCAGCGATTTGTGCTCGACCGTCAAGTTCTGGCGCGGCCTGGACGACGTGATCGAAAAGTACGTCGACGGCGTGACGTTGGCCGACCTGGCCGCCGTCCCCGAAATCAACTTTGACATTAAGCTGTAGGGGTGCAAATGGCATCTCTCGACAAGGTGTACAAGCAAATCGAAGTTTTTGCTCGGGAATGTGACGCCGAGAAGGTCGTGTTGTTTGGCTCTCGTGCTCGAGGCGACAACTTGCCCAAGAGCGATATTGACATCGCCGTAGCAGGTTGCCGGGATTTCGGCCGTTTCTCATATTTGATCGAGGAACATCTTGATACTCTTTTAGATGTAGATGTCGTCAATCTCGACGAGTCCCTATCGCAGCAATTGCTCGATGAGATTGCCAAGGATGGTGTGATTCTGTATGAAAAAATATGAGAACTTTGTTAGCGCCTTGGCGAATCTTGAGGATGCGCCCAATCAGGATCTCAACAATGATTTTGTTCAGAGTGGATTGATTAATAAGTTCAATCTTCAATTTGAACTGAGCTGGAAGCTCCTTAAGCGTCTGCTCGAGTATGAGGGCGCCACGCTTGCCGCGTCGGGGTCTCCTCGTGCCATCTTGAAGGAGTCCTACCGATTCTACGACTTTATTGATGAGGCAGCCTGGCTGGATATGCTCAGAGACCGCAATACGAACGTCCATATCTACGACAACAAGCTCGCTCAAGATTTGATTCAGCGCATCTTGAACGTCTATATTCCCGCTTTCTGTCAGTTGAGAGACGGGCTGACGAAACGTTACGGCGAGCTTCTGTTGGCGCCCGACGACCAGTTTGTCTAATTCCTTAAGATTTCGCGGAGGGTTGTTGCCGTTTACCGAGGGGTTGTTGTGCAACAACGGGCGAGCTGCAATACTTATTTCTATCTTTGCAAACTGCACTTTAACTATACCAATGCAGGGAGGATCTTATGCAGCCCAAGCATTCTGCTATTGTCGCGGGCCTGACGCTGGCGCTTTCGTTTGGCGCCGTTACCGCGCCCGCGCCCGCCGCTGCCGAGGAGCCCACGCCGGGCGTTGCCTCGGATGCCACCGATATCGATAAGGGCCTTTACACCCAGCAGTCCTTCTCGGGCGTGCTGAGGTCGGTCCAGGGCGTTTCGTTTGTCAACGTGACTCCCGAGATAAAGTACTTTACCAAGTACGAGAGCCATGGCAACTACAACCAGGGCTTTTCGTACGGTGACGGCTATAACGCGCTGGGTTATTACCAGTTCGACCGTCGTTGGTCGCTCATTCCGTTTATGAAGCAGGCCTACAACTACAACCCCGAAAAATACAGCATGCTCAAGGATGCGATTGATCGCGGCGGCGAGATTTCCAACGCGAGGAATGCCATGTACGAGAACGGCCAACTTACCGAGCTGGGCCGTATTGCGCAGGAGGCCTTCCAGGGCGCTTATAACACCGATCCTGTCGAGTTCTCGGCGCTTCAGGACGCTTATGCGTACAACTCGTACTATGCGGTGACCGAGGCGTGGCTCAAGAGCGCTCTTGGCATTGACATCTCCGGCCGCGCCGATTGCGTCAAGGGCATGGTGTGGAGCATCACCAACATGTGCGGCACCGGTGGTTGCAGGGATTTCTTCCGTTGGGCAAATCTTTCCAACGATATGTCCGACCGCGAGTTTGTGACGGCGCTCTCCAATAGCGTGGTCAACAACGTGGCGACCAAGTATTCGAGCCAGCCCCAGTATCATGAAGGCTGGAAGAACCGCTACTGCAACGAGCTAAAGGACTGCTTGGTTTATATCGCTGAGGACGAGGCTGCCGCCGCGACGCCCGTGCAGCCCGAGCCCACACCGGCGCCCTCGCCGACACCTGATTCGAATGACGACTCGAGTGACGATGCCAACGATGACAGGATGGATGCGCCCCCGACCGATGCTGACGGTAATGGCTCTGCTGGTGGCACTACCAACGACGGCTCTACCTCGAACGGCTCCAATTCGAACGGCTCTGCTGCGGGCGATTCGTCTTCAAGCTCTGCCGGCAATACGGACAGCGACGCTTCTGGTTCGACCGACGCTGACACCTCTAACTCATCCACCAGCTCGAGCGATTCGTTCGTTGACACCGGCTCTAACAACGGCTCCGGCTCTGACGCAACCCCTGATTCCGATGCTTCCAAGGACGACTCGAATAAAGCGCCGGACGCTCCCGTTGCTTCGCCGGACAAGAAGCCTTCTTTCTCCGAGCAGCTTGGTTCTACGCTGGGTTCTTCGCTGATGGCTGGCGTCAATAACGGCTCGGCCCAGAACAAGGACAACTCTGATCAGGTTTCCACGGAAAAGACCGAGGCCGCAAAGGGCGACTCCAAGGACAAGGCTTCCGAGAAGACCGAATCTGATAAGGGTTCTAGCTCTGAGGAGAAGGACGACAAATCTGCTCAGAAGAAGGACGAGAGCAAGACCGAGGGCGAAAAGAAACAGCCCGAAGACGACGACAAGAGCGGTGCTGACAACCAGGCCCAAGAGCAAAATGACTCCAAGACGGTGACCACTACAACCACGACGACTACAACGACCAAGTCATCTGGCGGTAACATGCCCAAGACGGGCGACCTTATCGTTATGGCGAGCCTTGCCAGTGCAAGCTTGGCCACACTGGGCGCTACGTCTATCGTAAGTGGTAAGCATAAGCTCGATCAGCAGAAGAAAGCTTCTGGGGAGGACGGCTCGGAGGAGTAGCCTCTTGGTTGCTAGATAACTAAAGAGTTGGGACGGGGTCCGGTGCGAATACATTGGGCCCCGTTTTGTTGTGCAACGATTAGTTATGCCCCCTCATACCTCTTGTTGCTACCGTTGCCCGATATGTTCGCGCGGCGTCGTCGGTACGCGCGAGGCGGTCATTACAATTGGCGTCGTGCTGCGATTTAGGGGGAACGTTTTGGTGTCTGAACAGGCAAATAATGGTTGTGCTGCCGGCTTTGACGTGCGTTTGATTGGCTGTGTCGACGATGCAGTTTTGCCCATTGGCATGCACGACTATGCGGAGGCTCTTGGTTGCTGCACGCTGGTCGACAAGACCATGTTTATTGCCGATGCGTTGGACTGCGACGCGTCCGTTGTGGTGTGCTGTCGACCCGAGGGTTTTGGCAAGAGCATGAACTTGTCGATGCTCAGGGCTTTTCTGGAGCGTCCTGCGGTCGGTCGCGCCGGTCGGAGCTCGTTTGCCGATGCTCAGATTTGGGATGCAGACGGCGGGCGTTATCGGGATGAGTATGCTTGCTATCCGGTGATATCGCTGGACTTTTCTGGCGCTACGAGGCGTGGCCCCGCTGTTGCCGGCGTCGTGCGCGATGTCCTTTCGGGCGAGTGCGCTCGCTTGTTGGCGCTCTTGGGGGCTCCGGATTTAGCTCGAGATAAGGTGCGTCACATCGAACGCGTCACGCGCGGCGTGGCGAGCGCGGACGAGGTTGACTCGGTGCTCGGTGTGCTCATAGAGCTGCTGGAGATGGCCTGCGATGAGCAGGTTGTATTGCTCGTTGATGGGTACGACGCGGCGTGGTTGGGCCGTGCGAGCGCGAGGGGCGCTTCCGGCGCCGATTCGGCGGATCTATTTGATCGCGTGCTTTTCGAGGCCATTGCCACTGCGGGCGATTCGTTGCGGCTGACGTGTCTGATGGGGGAGTGTCCCCGTCCTGCTGAAGTGGCGCTTTCTTTGCATGGCTGCTCGTATTGTCTGACGACGCCGCTTTCGACCTGGTGTGACCGTTGGTTCGGCTTTTCGGATGCCGAGGTCCAGGCTCTGTTGAATCATGCTGGGCGCGAGGAATACCTTGATGATGCGCGTGAATGGCTCGAGGGGTATCGGTTTGGCAGGGCCTATTGCTCGAGTCCAGAGCGTGTGATCGGTTTTCTGGACCGAGGCTGCACGGCGCCTGTGCGTGCCGATCTGTATGGATATGCCGATTGCCTGAGTAGGGTAGTTGCCGGGTGGAATCTCGACCGCCTTTCGGTCTTCTTTGATTTGCTCGAGGCCCATGGGTGCGCTGAGGTCCCGCTTTGTTTGGGCACTGCAGAGCCAGATGTCTCGCCTGACGATGGCATGTGGACAGCGCTGTATCTGTCCGGTTTTCTCACGACGGATATGACTGAGGAGCCAGAGTATGGCGATCGCCTCCGTGCTTTGCGATTGCCCAATAACGAGCTTCGACAGGCCTTGCGTCTAGTGATTGTTGAGTGGTTTGAGTGCGCTGCCGAAGACATTCGAGACGTCGATGCGTTTCGCGACGGGCTGTGCCGTGGGGATGAGGATGCGGTGAGGCGGGCGCTAAGCCGCATCCTGGGTGATGCGGGAATCGGTGAGACCGACCTAGATACGCCGCTGCCATATCATCTGCTCTTGCAGGGGCTCTGCTTTGGCTTGCCGGGCTATGCCAATCCTGCCTCGAGGCGAAAGTGTGGCGCGGGTCGCTGGGACATCCAGGTTTTCCCTACGGGTGCTGTGTTCGACGTAGCAGACACGATTGGCATGCTGGACGAGCGCCCGCTGATAACGATTAACTTGATGTATGACCCCGGTGTGGATGCGCTGGGCCTGGAATTGCTGGCCGTGCAGTCGCTACTCGACATAGAGCGCGGCGGCATCGACGAAATCCGTGTACCGCGCCCCGGCGTGGGTCGCATGCGCTGGGGGTTCGGTTTTGATGGGCAGCATGTGGCTACGGTGTGCCAGCTGCTTTAAGCGCCGAGGTGTTTCCGGCTTCCGTTACTCCGCGTCCTTCAGGGGCGGCATGGGCTTCCAGTTGGGATCCTTGATGATCTTGCGGGCGTCCTTCATACCTCGGCGCAGCTCCGGAATGCCGGTCTTAAAGCACTTGTCGACCGCGGCCAGGCGAATGAATTCCTTGCAGAAGGTCGCGGCGTTGCCCAGACGGAACAGCATAGGGTGGTAGTCGCCGTAGATCTGCATGTAGCGTGCCAGATAACCGCGGTTGCGCATGATGTAGTAACGGTTGGTGTCGCTCGTGGAGTTGAGCTGGCGCTTGCCGGCGATATCCCAGTTAGAGACGGCGCGGGCGCGCTTGAGCACCAGGTCGGCCACAACGGCGGCGGGGAAGTGCTGGCTGGCCACGTAACCATAGCAGGCATCGTCGCCGTAGATGAAGAATCGCGCATCGGGCAGGCCGATCTTGTCGACCACGCGGCGCGAGAACATGCCGCCCTCAAAGCATAGCTGGTTCATGGCGCGGTAGCCCTCGGGTCCCAGGTCCCACTTGGCGACAGGGTTGGGAATGCCGAGTGAAAGGATGAGTTGGTATTGCCAAAAGAAGGCGCCGCCGTCAAAGTCCAGGCGCGAACCCTGGATGACATCGTAGCGGTCGGTCCACTTGGCAAGACGCTCGATGCCTTCGGGGATGACGAGCACGTCGTCGTCCATCACCCAGAACCACTGGGCGCCCAGGTCGTAGGCGCACTTGGTGCCGGCGGAGAAGCCGCCCGCGCCGCCACCGTTTTCAAGCTGCGGCGCGTAGATAACGCGGTCGGTGCCGCCCTGCGCGTCGGGCTGCTCGGTGTCGATGCCCCACAGGTTGGCCAGGCGCTCGTTAAATGCGGCGCACATGGCCTCGGTCTCGCGCGAATTCTCGTTATCGACAATCACGATGCGCCAGGGCGCTGCCGTAAGCTCGGTCATGGAGTCGAACAAGTTGGCCAGGATTTCCTGGCGCTTGTACGTAACGACGACAATGGCGAGCTTATCGATGGGAGCGGGAAGGGTTGAAGGCATGGGGCAATATATCCTTTCACGCGCGGCGCGCATGCGCTGCACGGAAGCTATCGAATACGTCCTTGGGACTGTCCTATTGTAAAGGCTCGGCGCACCTTGACGGCAAGCTTTGAATAAAACGCAGGAACCTGCCACGGGTCCGCCGCATGACGTGGGGCTGCTTTGCCCGCAAGAGGCTCCATAGATTATATAAACGCCCGCTGGCGCGCTGACCCTTTGATACCATGAAACGACAGGTATTTCCTAAGGAGCACATTTGTCTACTAACGCCTCTGGCAGCCCTGTTCTGTCGCTGCTTATTCCCATTTACAATGTTCAGCGCTACCTGCGCGAGTGCCTCGATTCCGCCCTGGCGCAGACGCTCAAGGATATTGAGATCATCTGCATTAACGACGGGTCGACCGACAACTCGCCGGCGATTATCCGCGAGTATATGGAGCGCGATGAGCGCGTTAAGATGATCGACAAGGCCAACAGCGGCTACGGCGACTCGATGAACCACGGTCTGGAGATGGCGCGTGGCAAGTACGTTGGCATCCTGGAGTCCGATGACTTTATGGCGTCCGACGCACTCGAAAAGCTTGTCTCGGCCGCCGATAGCAATAATGCCGACTTCGCGAAGGCGAACTTTGATTTCTACTGGTCTAAGCCCGAGGAGCGCCGTTCGCTGCACGAGATGTTTAAAGCCAAGGAATGTGGAAAGCCAGTGCACCCGAGCGATACGACGCAGTTCTTTAAGCAAAAGCCGTCGATTTGGTCGGCCGTGTACCGTCGCGATTTTCTTGAGCGCAACGGCATTAAGTTCCTGCCGACTCCGGGGGCATCCTTTCAGGACACGTCATTCGCCTTTAAGGTGATCGCGTGCGCCGATAAGGCTGTTTACCTTCATGATGCCGTGTTGTCTTATCGCCAGGACAACGAGAATTCCTCGGTCAATTCTTCGGCTAAGGTCTTTTGCGTCAATACCGAGTATGCCGAGATTGAGCGTTGGATTCGAGAGGATTATGCCCGTGACCACGCAAGTGATGACGTCGCGCGCATGCTCAAGTTCAATCAGCTCATTAAGTACGATTCGTACATGTGGAACTACGTGCGCCTGGCGCCTAAGTTCTATAAGGAGTTCCTGGTTCAGATGGCCAAGGAGTTCCAAGCGGCCTTGGACGCCGGGGACTTTTCGCTTGACGACCTCAAGCCGTGGAAGCGCGCAAATCTCGCTGCCATCCTCAAAGATCCTGAGGGCTGGGTTGACGAGCATCCGAGTTTTGCGACGGATGGTGCCTTGGGGCGTGCTAAGTATTACGCCTCGGTTGGAGGCCCAGGTGTGGTTGCTGCCTTCCTCATCGAATCGCTGAGGGGGTAGGTCGACATGGGAGAGACTTTGACCCCCAAAGCGACCATTGTCGTTCCCGTCTACAATTCGTCGCGCTCCATTCAGCGATGCCTCGATTCGCTGTTGGTCCAGTCTGAGCGTTCGATTCAGGTTGTCTGCGTCAACGACGGTTCGACTGATGATTCGTTGAACGTGTTGCGCCAGATCGCGCAGGCCGACGATCGCGTACTGGTGATTGACCAGGAAAACGCCGGTGTCTCGTGCGCTCGAAATACCGGTATCGATGCGGCCGAGGGCGAGACTGTCTTCTTTGTGGACGCCGACGATTACATCGATGCCCAGACGGTCGAGCGCGTGCTGCATGCCATGGAGTCGTCAGATGCCGAGGTCGTCGTTTTTGGCGGCGTCTGTGAACCTGCCGATGCCGCCCCCAAACGTGTCCAGCAACTCATGAGCCCCAAAGCTGGTACCTTCGGCGCCCGTGATCCCCAACTGCTGTTCCATTCGAATGCGCAGCCCTATGCCTGCCGTGCGGCTTTTTTGCGCGAGCTGCTCAATCGCGAAGGCATTCGCTTCGCCCCCGGTTTGGCTTTGGGCGAGGACGTCGTCTTCCAATTTGCGGCTTATGCGCTTGCCCGCAAGACCGTCGTCATGCCGGACAAGTTCTACCACTACGTGATGGAGAGCGAATCGGCGACGCACGAGTTCAACAGTGCCGAGGCTCGCGCCAAAAAGCTTGACGCCCACATGAGGATGCTCGAGGAGGTCTTGGAGGACTGGGCGGCCTACGGTCTTTTGGACCTGTGCCCCGGCGAGCTGATAACTTGGTTTTTGGACCTAATTGTGTTCGACCTGGCGCGCTTGGATGCCGATGACTTCCATCGCGTGGCGGCTCGCGTCAACATGGACCTTACGACGTTTTTGGGAACGGAGTGGGCGGATATGCCTGCTAAGGGCGCCGTTTGCCGTGTTGCCCGCAAGCTCGTTGCGGCGACCTCGGGCGTTTCGATGGCAGACGCCACGCTGTTCTATCTTTCGACTCGCGGTCTCAAAGCCTGCCTGGAGCGCTTTATCTAATTCCAAGCGCTGCCGCCCGCCGCAACTCGGCTGCTAAAATAACCCTGTTACACGCTATCCAACAGGAGGTTCTCTTGCAGAACTCTGATACCCCTAAAGTTTCGCTGCTTGTCCCCATCTGCAATGTTGAGCGCTACCTGCGCGAGTGCCTCGATTCCGCCGTGGCGCAGACGCTCAAGGACATCGAGATCATCTGCATCAACGACGGTTCTACCGATAGTTCGCCAGATATCATCCGCGAGTACATGGAGCGCGACCCCCGTGTAAAGATGATCGACAAGGCCAACAGCGGCTACGGCGACTCGATGAACCGCGGCCTGGAGATGGCGCGCGGCGAGTACGTGGGCATCCTTGAGTCCGACGACTTTATGTTTGAGGATTCGCTCCAAAAGCTGGTCGCCAAGGCCGATGCTGAGCATGCCGATGTCGTTAAGGGCGACTTTTACCTGTATTGGTCCACGCCCAGCGAGCGCCGTGAGCTGTTTGGAATTATCGACGAGCATATGACGGGCGCCGCGTATCGCCCCGTCGATCGCCCGGGCATCTTCTACCGCAAACCTTCCATTTGGTCGGCTATCTATCGGCGCGAGTTCCTCAACGACAATCAGATTCGGTTCCTTCCCACGCCGGGTGCCTCGTATCAGGACGCAGGCTTTAACTTTAAGGTTTGGGCTTGCGCCGAGCGTGCCGCGTTTATTGCGGACCCCATTTTGTGCTATCGCCAGGATAACGAGAAGAGCTCCGTTAATTCGCCCAACAAGGTGTTTTGCGTGTGCGACGAGTATGTCGAGATGCAGCGCTTTTTGGACGAGCGTCCCGAGCTCAAGGCTCAGCTTCAGGGCATTTTAATGCGCATGAAGGTCGATACGTACCGTTGGAATGATGAGCGCTTGGTCGATGAACTGCGCGAGCAGTTTTGGAAGAAAGCCTCGTCCGAGCTCAAGGCCGATTGGGATGCCGGTCGCTTTGACCTGTCGCTGTTTGATCCGCGTGGCGAGACCGACTTGCGTCTGATGGTCAAGTCGCCCCGCGCCTATATCGATTCGCGCTTTGACTTTAAGAAGCCGGGCAAGCTCAATACGTTTAAGCATTACTTTAAGATTGGCGGCCTGCCGCTGGTCTGGCGCGTGCTGACGTATCAGCGCACCTACGGCGACAACCCGCACCCCGATGACGTTCCGGCCGCACAGTAGGAGCGAGTGACTATGGCTAACCCCAAGATTTCCGTTGTCGTTCCCATCTATAAAGTGGAGGAGTGCCTGGCCTGGTGCCTGGACTCCCTGCTTGCGCAGGACATGCCCGATTGGGAGGGCGTGCTGGTCAACGATGGCTCGCCGGATGGCTCGCGCGATATTGCGGCCGCCTATTGCGAAAAAGACGCGCGCTTCACGCTGGTCGATAAGCCCAATGGCGGCCTGTCGAGTGCGCGTAATGCAGGCATCGCTGCGTCCACGGCGCCTATCGTCGCGTTTTTGGATTCCGACGACCGCTTTACGCCCGATGCATGCCGCGTGATCGTCGATGCCTTTGAGCGCGAGCGCTGTGATGTTTTGACCTTTGGTGCGAATCCGTATCCGCTGGAGGCGGGGTATCCGTGGCTTAACTATGTGCTGAGCCCGCGCGATGTGTCGTTTGAAGGCTATAGCTCCGACCTACTGTTTAAGGAAGCATCTCGCCCCTTTGCATGGCGCACCGCCTGCAAGCGTGAGTTTTTGCTGGGTAACGGGATCGTGTTCGACGAAACCGTTAAGTATGGCGAGGACCAGGTCTTCGATTTTGCCGTGTACGGTCGCTCGCGCAAGACCGCGCTTATTTCGAACAAGCTGTACGACTACCGCGTGGCGCGCAAGGGTTCGCTCATGGACACCATGCGCTACGACGACGAGACGCGCCTGCTGGAGCACGTGAAGATTTACTCCGCGGTGCTGGCTGACTGGCAGCGCGACGGTCTCGATGTCCAGCATGCCGAGGACCTGGCGTACTTCCTATGCGATCTGGTGCTGTACGATGCGCTCAGGTTGCTGGGTTCGGACTGCGGCAAGGTGTTTGCTGCCATTGCCACAGCGCTTGCCGGTTCTGCTGTGGGTAGCGATGCTGCGCTTGCACAATGTGCCCCGTCTGTTGCCGCTATGGTGCGCGCGGCGCTTACCAGTAAGGCCCCCAATGCCCGTGCGTGCAAAAAGCTCATGTTCGATTACGACGTCTTGAGGTTTGGGCGTCTGGGTGCCTGCAAGCGCATGGCGGCGAACGCCCTGGGAAAGCGAGAAGTGTAGATGAGTATCAAGCGTTTGGCACTTTGCCGCAGTCAGGGCCGTCTGTTTGTGCTGCTTCGTTTTGCCGGTCAGGATGTCGCTGCGCTTATTGAGCAGGAGGGTTCTCAAGCGTTTGCCCATGCGACGACGAGCGGTTCTTGTGTGCCGTCGCTGGTGCTCCCGGTCGATCATGGCCGTGTGCTGGCGCTTTGCCCTTCCGTTTCCGATTACGAGCGCGAGCTCGCTGTCTTGGTGCTTCCGTTTTTGGATGACTCGTCGATGGATGTCGTTTTTGCATCCGATGGCCAAAGGTTGGGCTCCATTCGCCTTGATAGCCGCGTGGCCAAGCTGGAATCCAAGATTAACTACAAAGCAAAGCCTTCGCTGTGCGCGCTTATCCGCGATGCGCAGCGTGGCGAATGCTGCGGTCGCTACGAGATCGATGCCATTCGCTATTTGCCGGCAGACGCCGGCGCGGTGTGGCGCTATGAGGTTACCTGGGCTGGAGACCCCCAGTGCGCACCTGAGCTCCAGATCTTTGATACGCATATGAATGCCATCGATGTCACCGTGCATGTGTTTGAATCGCAGGTCGATGTTCCCCAGCGCAACGGTTGCCGCGTCAATAAAACGTATCTGAGTGTTGAGATGCCTCAGGATATACGAGATTTTGTCGCGATCGTGAACGATCCCACAGAGCGGATCCAAAGCGGGTTTTGCGCCATGGATGGTCGCCTGTACAACGGCATGTTCGATGACAGCTGGAACCGCATGAAGGACGCGCGTGCAGACGACGCAGCTTATCGACGTTGGTTTGAGCAACATCGCGCAAAGCCGGGCGATCTGGCGTGCCAGCGTGTCGCTTCGGCGGCCTTTGCCTATAGACCGCTCGTGAGCATTGTGGTGCCGTGCTACAAGACTGATCGGGTCTACCTGCGCGAGCTGCTGGACTCGGTGCTAGCCCAGAGCTATGACAACTGGGAATTGCTGCTTATGGACGCCTCGCCCGAATGGGATGCGGTGGCCAATCTTGCAGCAAGTGCCAACGATGAGCGCGTTCGTCGCATTGAGCTGCCCGGCAACGGCGGCATTGTGCTCAACACCAACGCTGGTATTCAGCAGGCGGCTGGAGACTACATCGCGTTCTTGGACCATGACGACATTCTGGAACCGGACGCGTTATTCCAGTATGTTTCCGCGCTGAATAAGGCGGCCGAGGGCGAGCGCCCCCAGGTCCTGTTCTGCGACGAGGACATGTTTCAGAAAACGGGGGAGTGGGGTCAGCCGGTCTTTAAGACCAAGCTCAACGCCGACCTGCTCTATAGCCATAACTGTGTGACGCATTTCCTGATGGTGGAGAAGGCGCTCATCGATTACATTGGCATGTCCCCAGAAGACGTTGCGGGTGCCCAGGACTACGACCTGACGCTTCGCTGTCTTGCAGCGGGCGCGCGCTTTGAGCATGTTGCGCACGTGCTGTATCACTGGCGCGTTCATCCGGGATCGACCGCCGATGGCTCTGCCGATAGCAAGCCGTATGCTATTGAAGCCGGGCGCCTTGCGCTTCAGCGCCACTTTAACACGCTGGGCATTTGCGGAACGGTCGAGGAGACCGAGACGCCGTTTGTCTACCGCATGCGCTATGCGCTGCCGGAGCCTGCGCCGCTGGTGAGCATTGTGATTCCCACCAAGGATCACATTGAGACGCTCGATGCCTGCGTGATGTCGATCGCTCAGAAGGCAACGTATGCCAATTACGAGATCGTCTTGGTGGAGAACAACAGCGAAGCCCCGGAGACGTTTGCGTATTACGAAACCCTGCCAGAGCGCGTGGCTGCGGCATCCGAAGGCAAGGGTATCGCGCGCGTTGTGTACTGGCCGGGTGAGTTCAATTACTCCCAGATCATTAACTTTGGCGTGGAGCATGCCAAGGGCGACTACCTGCTGCTGCTCAACAACGATACCGAGGTCATAAGCCCCGACTTTATCGAAGAGATGATGGGCTATCTGCAGCGTCCCGATGCGGGCGTGGTGGGCGCCAAACTCTACTTTGCCGATCATCTGGTGCAGCATGCCGGCATTTTGGTTGGCGTGCGTGGAGCACTTGCCCATGCCAACCAGGACTTCTCGGCAAAGCGCGAGGGTTATCTTGCCCGCGCTGTGCGCCCGGGCAACTTTAGCGCCGTAACGGGCGCCTGCCAGATGGTGCGACGCGACGTATTTGAACAGGTCGGAGGCTATAACGAGGAATTCGCCGTCGGTTTTAACGACGCTGACTTTTGCCTGCGCGTGTGGGAGGCCGGCTACCGCGCCATCTTTACGCCCCATGCCGAGCTGTACCACTACGAGTTCACCTCGCGCGGCAGGGAAGAGGCCAACGAGGAAAAGCTGCGCCGCTGGAAGCGTGAGCAGGCGCTGTTCATGCAGCGCTGGCCTGAGCTCTTCCTCGATGGCGATCCGTGGTTGGGGCCAAACCTATCTGCCGAGAGTGAGTATTTCTCGGTCTAAGGCAATGGGTTTAGGAAGTCCTGAACTTTCTTTCGCTATGAGCTTGGAAGAAAGCAATGGTGGACTACTAACTAAGTCATATTACGAAAGCTCGATACTTCCGCGATAAGTTTATACAAGCTTATACAGCTCGATATTATTCGATATAAGTAGATATCGCACTTGCCTTTGCCGGCTTACCCGCCGGCGTTATGGATCTTATTAACGGCAAGGCGCTTACGTTCTTGCGTCGTGCCCTCTCCGAAGATCTGGCGCCTATCAACCAGGTGGAGGTAGCGCTCTCTATGGGCGATAGCTTTGTCGCGACTGGTTTGACCATAGAGGACGATCTTCTGTCGAGAGCCGCTAAGGCCACTAAGGGCTATGCCTATCTGGTGCAACTGGTTGGTTACTCCATTTGGCAACGCGCCAACTTGCATCGTGCCAAAAGTGCCATTGTGAGCGAGGGCGACGTCACCGAAGGCATTGCGCTGGCAGAGGCTCGTTTTCACGATGTTGTTCACGAGCCCGCGATTTCTGGACTTGGACTCAACGATATCAAATACCTTTTGGCCATGTGCGAGGATAAGCAGCAGTCCAAATCATCTGAGATTGCTAAACGCATGGGTAAAAAGACCAATGAGGTCAGCTCTATTAGGGCTAAGCTGCTTCAAAGAGAGGTTATTCAAGCTCCGCAGAGGGGCTACGTGCAGTTTGCCGTGCCGGACCTAGAT
Source organism: uncultured Collinsella sp. (assembly GCA_938005465.1). Taxonomy (GTDB): domain Bacteria; phylum Actinomycetota; class Coriobacteriia; order Coriobacteriales; family Coriobacteriaceae; genus Collinsella. Next base: position 14,985 of record CALLNU010000044.1, on the reverse strand, counting down.
ATCTATCTGCGAGAGAACGCCGCGGAGATTCTCGAGCGGTTCTAAATCGAGGCATGAATAGCCGCCGGTTAACTGCCCTTGTCGACTTGGCTCGCGTCCCCCCAATCTAGTAGACTCTGAACCGTTGCTAGATTGGGGGGATTTTCCATGAAACGCTCCATGAAACGAGTTTCCGGGGCCGTTCGGATGCCGTGGCGCAGCAGGGACTTGAGCTTCTCGGCGAACACCTGCTCTTTCGAGTTCGCAAGCAGGCAGACGCCCTCCTGCCGGTGTGCCACGTCGAACCACAGCTCGTCCTGCTCCATCGCAGCGCTCGCGTGGACCCCCAGGTCGAGCTTCGTGTCGAACGTGCTGCGCCCGTCGCTGACCTTGAGGTTGACGCGCCTGCCCTTGTAGTCCTGCTGCGACAGCTCCTCTATCTCGCCGGCGATGCGGACGGTTACGCCGTCGCCGAGGTTCGAGAGGGCGGACACAAAGGAGCGAATGGAGGCGTCGGTCATCGGGTACCGCACGAAGTCGAGGTCTATGTCCTGGGTTGCGCGGCGCCCGCTCCCCGACAGCGCGCACATCAGGACCCCTCCCTTGACCGTCACTCGGTCGCGCATGCCGGATGCCGCCAGCTTTGAGAGGATCACGTCCTGGCAGACGCGCGCGGTCGCGTTGAGGCAGGAGTAGCCCTCCTCGCGCTCGTAGCGCGCCCTCATCTCGTTCAGGTCCATCAGAATACCTCCTCCATGGCGCGCTCGAGGTGTGCCTCGCCGTGCGGGATTGCCTCCGCGTAGTCCTGCAGCCTGTATATGTCCAGCCGCTCCGACCGCCTGCGGAACGAGGCGACGGCCTCCCGGTAGAGGTCGTAGGGCAGCTTGTTGCGCGAGCGCATGAGCTCGAGGAGCATGCGCTCGGGGTCGTAAGCGGCAAGCTCGGTCCCGTCCACCGAGACGGTCGACCTCCCGACGCCCAGCCATCCCTCCGGGATGAAGTGCTGGCGCACGGCGGCGTCGCGTATCTTGGTCCCACCGCGCTTCGTGGCCAGGTCGATCCGGTCGGGGGGGGCGCGGTCACGAGCCCGTGGGCGTAGAGCGCGGTCTGCCCGGTCAGGATGCCCCCGGGGTAGCGCTTCGCGATCACGGCGAGGGCGTCCTCGTCCCGGTTGGTCGAGTACATCCCTCGGCCGACGGGGTGGAGCGTCCCTTCCGACACCGCCTTGCGAACGCGGTACCTGCTCCCGAGTTCAGCCAGCGCCTCCCGGTAGGTGATCACCATGCCGACCTCCCCTCGAAAGCCATATAAGCCTACATCTGATGACAATTGTAGGCTTATATGGCTTTTCATGGAACGACTCATTGCGGCACCTCCCTCGCCATGACGGTGCCTTACTTTGATGGCCCTTTCCTCGTTTGCATCTGCTATATGAAGGAACGTCGATTCTGGTGCTCGGGCGAAGGCGCTACGCGATGAAATTCTCCACCAGCGTAACCATGGAGTCCTTCTCGCTTGGGTCAGAGAGGGCAATCATGAGCGTCATGGCCGCGAGCGCGTTGCCCTCCACGCGGAGTCTTTCGCCGTTGCGCAGTATCCCGTTCTTGTCGAGGAAGTGAATGAAGAGCGCCGCTGCAGAGCGCTTGTTGCCATCCAAGAATGGATGGTCCTTCACTACGAGGTAGAGAAGGTTGGCGGCCTTTGCTTGAACGGAGGGATATAGGTCTTGGTCGCCAAAGCCCTGATAGAGGGCGCTGATGATTCCGGCGAACTGGTTGTCCCGCTCTCGTCCGAACAGGGTGGACGACGAGTAGAACGGTAGGCTGCGGACGACTTCGAGGGCTTCGGTGTAACCGAGCTCCCAGTTGGGCTCGTTGCCCTGGGGCGCCTTCATCCTTCCCGTGTCGTATTCATCGAGCAGAGTCAGGCTCGGAAGGTACTTCTGTAGAATTTCTGCCGCACCGGAGAGTTCCGGAGTACTCGACCTCTCGAGGACCTTGAAGACCGTTCCGAGCGCCTCGAGTCTCTTTTGGTTGATGGAGTATCCCTGGAGTAGATGCTGCTTGAGCACGCCATTTGCCCACCGGCGGAAGTACACGCCCTGCTGAGACTTCACGCGGTAGCCAACCGAGATGATCATGTCGAGGTTGTAGTGCTCGACCTGACGTTTGACCGTTCTTGTTCCCTCTAAGCGAACTATTTCAAAAAATGAAATAGTTCGAATTCCGGCAAGCTCTTCCTTTGCTGCGGAATGAATGTGCTTGGAGATAGTCGGCACTCCGCGCCCGAACAACGTCGCCATCTGCTGCTGGGTTAGCCAGACCGTATCGCCGTCGACGCGCACGTCAAGGTGGACTGCGTGGTCGGGGTCCTCGTACAAAGCGATCTGCTGGCTTGCGTTGGAATTGTCCATGATGTATGCCCCTTCGGTTTAGTCGACATGCTATGATCCGCACGCCGGAGGACGAGTGGTTTCAACATGCCGGTATTGCGTAGCTTCAACCGGCATCCCGCCGGTCAGTCGGCGTCGCGTGCGCCGGCTAAGCTAGGGTCGGGGCAGCGGGGATCCGCGGCGCCGGCGCTTCGTACCATTGGGGGCCTCCGAAGCGACTTTCACTCTGTCTTATTCTGGTAGATACAGTGTACCACGAAACGCGAACATGCGTACGTATTTCTGTTTAAATTTTAGCTGGACGCGGCGGTGTGTCGTCCTCTGCCTTGTTCTCCGAAGCCAGCTGTATTCCGGGCCGCGGTTCTACAAGGCAGGGGGTAGTCAGATGGATAGGATTATCCTTCTCCTACTTCTCTTGACCTTCCTGGTCATCCTGAGCAAGTAATGGGCTTTAGTGGGTGCCAAGCTCTACTTTGCTGGCCATCTGGTTCAGCTAGCTGGCATTGTGGTCGGCGTACGCGGCGCCCTTGCCCATGCCAACTGGGACTTTTCGGCAAAGCGCGAGGGATATCTTGCCCGTGCCGTGCACCCGGGCAACTTCAGCGCCGTTACGGGCGCCTGCCAGATGGTCCGTCGCGACGTTTATGAACGGGTTGAAGGCTGCGACGAGAAGTTTGCCGTCGGTTTTAACGATGCGGATTTTTGCCTGCGCGTATGGGGGCTACCGCACCATCTTTACACCTTATGCTGAGCTGCACCACTACGAGTTCACTTCGCGCAGCAGGGAAGAGGCCAGCGAGGAAAAGCTGCGCCGTTGGAAGCGCGAGCAGGCACTGTTTATGCAGCACTGGCTGGAGTTCTTCTTGACGGGTGATCCGTGGCTGGGGTCGAACCTTAGCAGCGAGTGCGTGTATGGTGCGCTGAAAATTACTGTGCTTGTTCTGGCTTGTTGCTAGGCGTAGCGCGCGTCCCGCCGGTTGAGAAGCTCGCAGTAGTTCGACACCGCCTCTACCTGCGGCGCCTGCTCCTGCGGCTCCTCCGGCTGCCCTTGCTGCCCTGCGGCTTACCATCCTACTCACCCACGTATGACTCCCGTGCCCCGAGCGGGCAAAAGGAAATGCCCACAACGTCTCCGTTGCGGGCATTCTCCGGGCCGGCCACAAATAGCTTTATCGAATCCGATTGCTCTTCATCATCCGGATCGTTGGCGTCTCGTCGGCAAAGTCATCGTCTATCTGTAGTTCAAGGGGCACCGTAATGGAGCTTCCCAGCGCGGTCGCGGTTCCCGGGGCGAATGCGGGAAGGCGCATGACCTGGCCATTTGATATGGAAGGGATATTGCGGCGAACGTAATCGAGGTCGTAAGAGTTCTGAATGCGGTGGATTATGAAGGTTCCCGTCTGAGAGAGCACGACGCGGGAAAGCTCACTGGGGATTTGGCTGATGGCGGTAAGGTAAATGCCAAACTTACGGCCCTCCCGTGCAATTCGATTGAACACTGAGTCGTCTGTCAGGTCTGCATCCCTGATATAGCGATGCGCCTCGTCAAAAATGAGATAGATAGGTGTCGAGGAGCCTCTTCCTGCATCTAGGCTAGCCTGAAAGAGGGTGCGCGCAACGTAGTGGGAAAACAACTTCAATCCTGACTCGTCGATTATCTGAGATACGTCTAGCACAAGAATGCCATGCCCCTTGTTTAAGAGGGCAGCAATTGACTCGCCCCGCTCAAGTGAGAAGAGGTCTTGCGAATACCTTTCCCTAAGGTTTCTAAGCTGAGTAACCAGCCCCTCTGAATACGACCTTATCTGACGGTTGCCCCGCACTTCTTCTTCGTCGAACACGAAGTCAAGCGCATCAACGACGTCAGAGATTGAGACCTCGCTTTTAGGTTTTTCGTACTCACATAAGATGCGTTCGATATTGGGAAGTCCATCGGACATGTATTCGTCCTCGATGAACTCCTTCAAAAGGGACTCAAGCCCTTCGACGACATCTTTCGATATGTTTCCGTATTCCAGGTTGAAAGACACTAACAGGTTATGAGCGGTCTGAGGGCGAGAGAAAGGTCCGGACTCGCGTTCGAGAATCTTGTTAAGTTCTCCCTCAATCGGCTGGTAATACTTTGAGACCTGAAACTTCCTCGCTGCGTGGCTATCGATGCTCGTGTCCCGAATTGCGGTATATGCAAAGGCAGCAAATAGCTTCTTCTTGCCCTCCTCGTTGAGGTGGGAGTATCTCACGGCCCTCTCAAGCAGAGGTTTCTGGATGCGTCGCGGGGGGTCGAGAATAGCTGACCAGTCATCCATCGACAACTCTCCGGGCGCGAGGTGGTACTCATCAGCGCCGATTCGTCTCGTGCAGCCGTAACCGCCGCGCGTGAGAAAGTCATAATCGCCGTGCAGATCGAAGACGAAGAATCGGGGCTCTGCATCGAGCGCGTCCTCGGCATCTAAGAGCGATGCCGCCCTATCAAGCAGGAGCCGCGCGGTTGAGGACTTTCCCGAGCCGGTATTACCGAGAATAGCGAGATGACCAGAGAACAGGGAATCGATATCAAAAGTGGATCTTACTGAATCGTACCCAGCGAGGGACCCAATCTCGACTCCTTCCCGCACGCAAAAGACCCTCTTGAGGATTGATTCATCGCAGGCATAGACATTGGAGCCGACCATGGGGAGGTCTACTACGCCGGGCACGTAGGAAGATCCTTCAATCTCTCCAATGGGGACGGCGGTGAAGATATAGCTCGTGCTAAACCTCGACGAAGGCTGGTCGGAATACGGCCTCTCGGCCTCTTCTACGGAAGTCACGCGAAAAATGATCTTTGTCGAGATAGAGAGATAGGAAAAGAGATATTGATTGAGCCCGTTTAGATGCCTTGGCTCGCCATCGAGCATCCGGTCTGAAAAGTCGGAACGTGATGCGCGTAGTCTTATCTTCTCCTGATCCATATAGCAGATGGTGCCGATGAGCCAACCCGGATTGGGAACCTCATTAGTCATTCTTGTCACCAAGCCCCAAAGATCCAGATGCCACATCGTCTCCGAAGGTGATCTCGGGCCCGATAAAGTCAGCAAATTCCGAGAAGTATAGCGGGCGCTTGCGGTCCAGTTCCCTTTCACTTGGATATACGAAATAGGTGTTCGCGCCACCTGCCTTATCGTAGAACACACGTGTAGGGGAACCGACATCTGCTTCTGCCGGGTTGCCGATAAAGGCGAGGAGCGTGAAATCGGGCCTCGCAAGAGCCTGGCTGATAAGGTTTGATATGTGAGAGTCCGCGAAGCTGAATCCACAAGTCAGAAGGACTGTGTTGGGGACGGCGAGGGCATTTACGAACTCGCGGAACATATCGCTATAGGGGGAGCCCTGGGTCAAGGCGTATTTGGAAGTCATCGGGGCGATAAGTTGTCTGTCGCCTTGGTACTCGTCGGTGATGTCGGGAAACCTGGGGACCCTTACGACGTTTCCGTCATAAATCCTCCAGTTGATGGACCCGTGCATCTTGTAAAGGCGAAAGAAGGGGTTCACCGGTTCGTAGTGATCCCTGAATCTCTCGTCGAGGTCAATCGGCCTGCGATGGTATTCCCGCGGGTTGAATGTGGGTATCAGCCCGTTCGAGAACCCGTCCACATAGGCGTAGCCGCTCGATTCAAGGGCCATCTCATGAAATAGGTCGTAGTTTGTTGTGAAGAGATTAACGACGTCGAAGGCAGCTTGACCACCGCGCGCAAGGATCTGTCGCGATACGCCAAGTCCCTGAACAAACTTACGATAGCTATCAAGGACGTCGGAGTGCTCCGCGCTGTATTTGATGTCGACGGACTCGAGAAAGGCCTTGCGAACTGCATCGGAAACCCTCTTGTCGTCATCGGCGCTATCTAGAGAGCCCTCGATGCGCTGACTCAGCCACGAGAGGAGGTTCTCTATGTTCGAGTACTTCGCAGGGTCTTCGTTATCTCGACAGGCAATTTTAGTTATCCGACTTTCCAGAAGGATAGATAGATCGGGATCGTTGAGCTTGAGGTCCGCTCGCAAGTTCCTGAAGGTTTCACCCATCAGGGGAATGGCCGGAGTAGATGCGCCAGAGCCGATAAGCGTGGCTAGGTTAATCGACCTGGAAAGAATGCCTTGAACAAAATGTCTGGCTTCTACCGCGTTTACCTCACGCCTTGTTGCACCCCTCTGCAAGGTAAAAAGGGGTTTGGAGGATTCTTTCTGCATATCGGAGGACACGTTGCCCGGTATGTTTATTGCGTTGTCAGACATGTATGCTCCCAATAAACTCAAGAACTCCTGCTCGAACGCGCCCGGGAACTGAAACATCCGCTCCTTGCCCCCGATGCTCACGTAGATCGAGCCGCCGTCTATCCTCGTCACGGTGCCGGCGCCCCATGCCTTGTGGCGCACCTTGCACCCGGCTCCCAGTGCGTTCAACTGGGCCTTGTTCGACGCCGGCCGCGCCGCTGTCGGCCGCGGTTTTCGGCTTCTCTGCGCCAGCCTTTCTCGCCGCGACGGCACCGTGTATGCAGTCGGTCGCGCTCTTGCGGTAGCGCGAGGCCACCACGGAAAGCTTGCGTCGCAGCACCTCAGCGAGGAAGTTGCCGTTGTCGTACGGCGGCTCCAGGAACCGGGAGTCGATGCGCTCCGTCTCGGATTTCACCATGTCAAGCATGGCGTTCACCTCGCACTCGTTGGTGAAGACCTCGCCAACGTCCTGAACGCGCTCCTTTGATTTACCCTGTACAGCCAAAAAACACCCCTTAGCCCATGCCGGCGGATCAGAAAACCGCAGCATAAAACACTAGTGAACAATTCTAACAGAAGGTGCGGACGCAATATTGCATCTGTTCCCAAGCGGAGCTAGGCTTCTTCGGTACTGCATCGGGCTCATATAGCCCAGGTCGCTCTTGCAGCGCTTGTCGCGATACCAGACCAGATAGGCGTACAGCATCTTCATGAATTCCCCCATGCCAACATCGTCCCAGCCCCTTCCGTAGAAGAGCTCCACCTTCAGCCTGCCGAAGCCCTCCGTCCTTGAATTGTCGGGTGAGCACCCCTTTCTCGACATCGAGCGCGCGAGGTCCTGGGCGGCGCATAGCCGATCCGGCCCTGCCACCGGTAGTGGCCGCCGCGGTCGCTGGCTTACGCCTTGAGGAAGCGCGCCCGGGACCTCGGCCCCTACGAGGCATCGGCATTGTGCCAGCTTCGATCGGAGGCGGGCTGCTCGAGCCTCATGACCGCATACGACCTCAAAGAGGACTTCTTCGACATCTACGACGAGCACCCGCTCTCGCGGGAGGATGCCGAGGATGCATTCGATGCGTGGAAGGCATCCATCCCCGATGACAAGGCCTACGATCCCTTCCGGGGGCTTGCGAAGGCCGTGGAGAACCACCGCGAGTTCATATTTAACTACCGGGATTGTCCGAGCCGCATCTCGAACGGTTACACGGAATGCGCGAACCGCCTCATCAACGAGACTAACATGATGGGGCGTGGCCACTCCTTCGAGACACTGCGCGCGCGTACGCTCTATCGCAGTTTGTCCCGTCACAGAGGTATGGCCCTACGCCTGTCATCTCGGCTGTCGGAACAGGAGTGGGTGCGGTTACCCCAAGTGTCGCTACGACGCTGCCTATCGCACCCGCCTGTCCGCGGCCCGTGAAGGGTTATGTCTCACCGCTGACGAGCTCGCCGCCATGGTCGCGATTGTGGTCCCTTTGTTTAGGCGGGGGCAGAGTTACGAGACCATATGGGCCACACATGCTGACGAGCTTCCTGTGTGCGTGCGCAGTGCCTGCTCCTATCAGGAGAGGGACAGGCGCGCCTTACCTGCTTCTCCCGCGAAAGGACCGTATGAGGAAGCGTAAGCGCAGGGATGTCGAAGGTGCTGGGCGCGACGGGGTTGACCGCACTGGCCGTACCTACGCCGAATTCGAGGCGCTCTCGCTTGCCGACAGGTCGCGCGTGGTCCAATGTGACTCCGTTGAGGGCTACGAGCGCAACACCTACGACATCCTGAGCGCACACATCGTGGCCCGGGCGTTCCAAATCTATTTGCGCAAGCGTCATGCCAGCTCCGGCAGCCATCGTTGCCTGCCTCGACCATATAGAGAGTCTCATAGGCTCTGTTGCTGCCTTCGAGGCTATCTTCGGCATCCTGCTAGTCGATTGAGGAGTCGAGTTCGATGATTGGAAGGGCCTGGAGCGCTGGTGTCTCGAAAGCGGAGCTCGGCGCTGCCGCGTGTTCTGCTGCGACGCGATGAGATCCAACCAGTAGTCGGCATGTGAGCGCAACCACGAGCAGCTCAGGCGCATTCTGCCCAAAAGCCGTAGTGGCGGTGCTCTGAGCCCCTACGACGTTGTAGTATGCTGCAGCCACGTAAACTCTTGCCCGCTTGCTGGACTCGCTGGCAGGTGTCCATTCGAGCTCCTCGGAGACCTGTTGCTGTGCGGCATCGGATGATCGCTTCGGGCTGTCCCTCGACAGCGAGCTCGCCGTCTCGCCCGATAAGGGGTCATCCCCGACGGGGTGGTACCAGGCCTACGAGCGGGGCGAAGGCTCTTGGGCCGCCGGGTGTCAGTGGTAGCGTGAAACTGAACACTTGTTCAGTTTCACGCTACCACTGACAGTTCGCAAGCTTCATTATGAATTCAGGGTACCTCATCTTGTCGATGCGGGATTGGCGCCCAGAGCCGGGGTCCCGCCAGAGTGCGATACGCCGTGTGCCGAACATGCAGGCGCGACCGTTGACGCCTTCTTCTCTTCTGCCGGAATCCACGCAGAAAGCATTCTGTACGACAGGCTATGCCAGGTGTTCTACCAAATGGTCATTTTATCTTTCTATAATGAGGCGAGATTCTATCCAAGAATCCGACATGTCGCTCTTCATCGATGCCGAGGACCGTTAAGTCGACTACTCTACCGGTCTCGTTACCTAACTTTTGGGATATCTGTTCGCATCCGGAGACAAGTTGATCGGAATATTTCGAGTACAGTAGCAGCAAATCAATATCACTGTCTGCACTGAGCTCTGAACCACTCAGCGCAGATCCGAACAGATAGACATGATCAAACTGAGAGAACAGTTCTAGGTTGCTGTCGAGAATGTCTATGAGTCTCAAATAGTTCATAGTTTGCGAACGAATGGGAAGAAGCTATCCATATCGAGGAGCTTCACGTTAATTTGCCCCGCAAACACCTGGGCTTCTTCGGAGATGCATTGCTTACCGTTCCATCTATGCAAGTTGACGACAACGGTATGTTCTGCCGGTGCTAAACGGGCCAACTCTGCATAGCTCAGACAGTATTCGTATACGAATAAGAAGCATTTTCCTTTCGCTATATATTCTCTAAGGTTTGTCTTCGACTTGCGAGTTGCTTTCTTTCCGCACAGGCGGAAGTACTTTAGGGCAAAAATCAAGCTGTCTAGCCTCATCTCGGCACGCCTGAAGCAGCGGGCGTCATAGTACATCTGTCGGATACGCGGCGTATCGTCAAGATAAACTACCGCCTCTTTCCCGTTTTCTATTATTTGCAACAATGGATGTTCTGCATCTAGAGAAACATCTATAAATCGCCCCTGTTCGTCAAGCTTTTTGATTAGCAGCTCTAGGGATTCTGCAGAGGGGAGCAGGTCACCTTCTATGGGCTGGATTCCGAAGATGGAGCTGATGACCTCGGGGAAAAGAATAGACCTTTGTCTTTCCGTATTATCTCTGGTGGCTTCGAACTCCTTAGCATGGTCGATAAAATCGCGGACAGCGGCCTGGTTGGAGAAGGAATTGTCCTTGTGGTTCTGGAACAGGCACAAGTTCGATTCGAACAGCGTGCAAAGTTTTCGGTTGTTGACGATTATTTCCTTTTCAAAAACATCCCACAGTCTTCGCTTGTCCTTCATGTAGTAATTCTCATATATCGACTTGTTTCGGGCGAGCAGAGGTGCGGCCTCTTTGCGCAGGTCGTCGAAGGAACTGAACGTCTTTCCGAAAACGCGATCAATTTCTGCGTGACGAATCGACTTCCATTTCCTCACTTCATCTGCCGTGAAAGCGGAGTTTTTGTCGAAATTCGTATGGCAGTTTGGACAGATGAGAATAAGGTTGTCGAACGTGTTCTCTGCGCTTTTGCAATATGGGACGATATGGGCTCGTTCAGCAATGTCTCCATTGCTGATGAATAGATCGGCCCGACAATCTGGATTCATGCATTTGCCGGCAGACTCCGCCCAGAGTCTTCGCTCGACATATGCTGAGATTGGCTTTCTGCTTGTCTTCGACACTTTCCGTCCCCGCTTTGACCTCTTCGATTGACGATTAACTGTCATTTAAGAATATGTTATCCAATGATTGGGCCACCGTCAGGCTTCAAGTGAAGATTATTGAACGGGGAGGTAAATGGAGCACTAAAGAAGTAGACATTCGGCAGCTTTAAGCCCCAGGGTTAACGAATCGCGTGCCGAATGACGCTGCTATAGGCTGTCAAGTCCTTTATCGGACGACATTTTAGCATTCAAGTAGCGGTCGTATTCGCGTCTGATTTCCTCGTGGGGGCATACTTCTCTTTCTATTTCGCTGAGCCTTACATTCGGCACGTTAAGCTCTCGGGCAACCTGCTTTTGGGTCAATCCGAGCGATTTTCGCATGTCCGCCAGTATCGAGCCCCGGGCGTACTTCAACCTCATGGGGCGCCGCAACGTTGGGTAAACCTCCCTGGCTGTGAACCTCTTAAGGCAGCGCATGATCTCTCGCTTTGTCTTGCCGTCGGACTTGCGCTTCGCCATGTAGGCGAGCGTTCTCTCGTCCCCGCGCATCCTGTGTTAGTCATGCCGTCGTAGCCCGCCGAGACCCAGCGGTAGATGGTCGACGGCGACAGGTCCACGGGCCCGCCGTTGCGCGCCGCCATCTGCTCGGGCGACAGCCCCCGGCGCAGGCAGTCCCTGATGGCCTCAAGCCTCGCCGTCGCGGCGGGCTCGTCGGCGTCGATCCCGCGCCTGGACGAGACGAGGACCGAGTCGGCGCACAGCTGCGCGGCCCGGGCCTCGTAGAAGACGTGGGGGCGGCGCTTGCAGCCGATCGCGCGGTACCGCCCGCAGCCGTTGCAGCATCGCGGCCACGCCGCCAGGCGCGGGCAGGCCGCCGACAGGTCGGCGGAGGCGTCCACGCGCTCGCCGCGCCTGGCCTTCGGCGCCGTCACGAACCTGTGCGACGCCACCTCGGCGCTCACCGTCGAGGGCGACCTGCCCAGCTCCCTCGCGATCTCCCTGCACGAGGCCCTGCGCTCCAGCATCCTCTGGACCGTGTCCCGCTCGTGCCTCGTGAGCCTTCCGTAGGCCCTCGGGACCGCCTTCGCTGCGCCCTTCTTGCTCTTTCCGGACATGGCGTCCTCCGATCTCCCGGGGCCGGCCGATCCGGCCCTCAGGGTATCGGATTCCCATATTCATCCGTACATGTACAGATGAATATGGGAGGTGTTCGGATGAAGTTGATATTCAAGGTCCATATCTATCTGTTCCATCCGGCCGAACGCCCTGTTCCCGAATCATTACCCGTTATCTAAACTGTTGGATTGATTTGGCTCTGTTAGACCATGATTGACATTCTGCCCCAATCATCTTTTTGAAATTGCAAGATAATCGCCCCCTTGCCGGGTTTGAATCCGGCAAGGGGGCGATGTGCTCAAGATCTGTCGGGTCAATCGTGAGGGTCCCATCGCCCAAGTCGATTTGCCGACTATCTTGCCGTCTTCCCGTCGGGCACCGGCGCCTTGACCCTCATCTCGAACGGCAACCCGCCCTTCCGGACGGGCGCCCTGAGGAACGCGTTGACGGCGGTGGACATGGACAGGCCGAGCTCGTCCAGGATGGCCGTGGCCTCCTTTTTGGCCTCCGGGTCGATCCGGATCGTCGTGGCCGGTATATTCGACGGCATGGCTGCACCTTTCCTCGTATATCGCGATGCGACCATTCTACTGTCTCTATGCGGCGGCTTCGGTCCAGTAGTCCATTTAGGGCGGCAGGACGTTGAACATATCATGGATGCGGCTCCTGCACACGCCGTTGGCGAGCTGTCGCGCGACCGTGCGCTCGGCGGTGCCGGAATCGGTCGCCATGAAGGTCCGGCACCACTTGAACCAAGCGAGGTAGGTGCCGAGGTGCTTCGTCGACACGCCCTTAAACGGCTTCATGAAGGTATCGAGGAGCGAATGGACGGTGTTGATCCGGTTGATGGTCCCCTCGGAAGAGTCCTTGGAATCGTAGGCCGTGTGTGCGTCGACCTCGAGCTCCGCGAGGACGTCGACATAGGCGGACGCCTTGTCCGTCGCTACGACGGAAGCGGACGCGATGCGGTCCCTCAGCACGTCCATGGCGCGTTTCCTCGACAGGACGCCTCGTCCCGAGACCTGGAGAAACGTCTCGTTCGAGTCGTTCACGCCGGTCATGACGCAGATCTGCTCGCGCGACAGTCCGCGCCTGTGCACCTGCTTGCCACGATGTCGGGAGTGACGTGGCATCGTAAATGACCCCTTCGTGTGGTTGCCCTTGAACGACTCGGGGAAATAGGTCTCGTCGAGCTCGCAGCCGCAGCCCCGCTCGACCCTGAACGAGGGGGAGTAGGCCGAGAGGCACTCGATCAGCCTGTGGCGCATGGTGTAGGCGGTCTTGAGGCAGACGCGGCAGCGCCTCGCGCATTCGCGCAGGGGCAGCATGAGCGCGAAGCACTCGGCGTAGGCCATCCAGGTCTCCTTCGGGAGCTTGCTCGTCCCCGGGATGTGCCCGCTGCCCATGCCGAAGGTCCTGCCGCAATCCTGGCAGAGGTAACGCTGCTCGCCGTTCTTTGATTTGCCCTTCTTCACGACCGCGGCGGACCCGCAGCGCGGGGAGCGCTCGGCCTCGTAGGCGGAGCCGGCGGCGTTCGGTCCTGCTGAGGCTCGCGATGTCCCTCTTGAAGGTGATTACCAGGTCCTCGGCGTTCATGCTGCCCCGCGGTCTACGAGGCTAACGATATGGCGCCGTGATGACATATGTATGTCAATCTTGGTCTAACAGAGCCTAACGAAAGTGCATGTCAGGAGTTTCCCTTAGGCATTTTGCGGCTATAGGGACAAGGTCGAACATCGTGTGAACGACATCGCCCGTGTTTGCAACGGTAGCCGTGAACTTGCCGTTTCCAAAATCCATCAGATGGTAGAGGTTGATGGTTAAGTCCTTTTGCGTGGCAATTCTCAGAATCCAGTAAGCGCAATTGTCGCTGCAGGTTGTGGCGTTGTATACGTTCTGAGGCATGAAGTACATGAGCAACAGCGTCTTAGTGCCTCCCGACAGCCTTTCAGGAGGGATAATGCCTAGGATCTTGGTGTCTATTGCGCAGGGTCCAACGACATTGCCTTTATCGATTGATTTAATAATCCTTTGAGCAAAGGCGTCTTGAAACCACTGGGGCGAATAGACGTTATCGAAGTAAACCGACGTATTGTAGATAACGTTTTCCATATCACCATAGTGAATTGTTAACACGTTGGTCCCTTCGGGTTGCTGGTTTGGTGTTCGGGGAGACTGATTGTATCGCACGCATAAGACGGGCGTAATTTGCCAGAAACACATGCGATTGATAACCATTGACAGTCAAGACCTGTATCCAGTGCCCGTATTTGCATGTCCGTACTTGAACCTAAGTTGCTTTGAAGGCCTATGTTTTAGACAATAGTTCCAGGCTAGGCTCTGCGTGGCGGCACGTAAAAGCCGTACTGTGCTTGGGTGGGTAAAAGTCCAAGACGATTAGATATCCGAGAGGATATCGAGCCCGTGCCGGGGAGATAAGGTGAGCCCGCGCCGGGGACTATAGTTCCGGCAACAAATGGGTTTCCGCGAGGATGCCGCGGCTGACGGTCAGTATATTACCGCCCTACACGCTCCTTCCGCGCGTCGCCTGCTCAAACGATTTGCGCCGAATTTTATTCCGCGGGCGGTGAGCCTGTTTATAGACAACGTCACGACCTATAGACGGGTGTCTTGGGGGTATTGCAGCTTGGCTCCCGTCCCCCCAATCTAGTAGACTTGGAAACCGTTGCTAGATTAGGGGGATTTTCCATGAGACGCTCCACGAAACGAATTTCCGGTGCCGCCGCCGCGCTGGCGGTCGCGGCCGCCCTGGCCCTGTGCGGCCACGGGGACAAGGTCCTCATCGCAGACGGCAACTACCCCCTGGACTCCAAGACCGGCCAGGCAGAGACCGTGTACCTGGGGCTGACCCCCGGCCTGCCCACTGTTACCGACGTTCTGGCCGCCATCCAGAGCACGGTGAATATCGAGAAGGCGGAGGTCATGGACCCCGCCGACGGCACCACTCCGGAGATCTTCGGGGAGTTCCAGACCATGCTGGACGGCATGGAGCTGAATAAGCTGGGACGCTATGAGTTCTATGACGCCTGCTGTCAGCCCGGCGTCCGGCTGGCCATCTCCACCGGGGAACAGCGTATCTTTTCCAACCTGCTGATCACCATCGGCGTGGCCTGATCCGGCCTGTCTCACTCGTTTTTAGGGAGCCTTTCTCCGCATGGATGCGGAGAAAGGCTCCTTTGTTCCCGTGGCATTTTTCTCATTTCTGTGCTA
>CALLNU010000043.1 GCA_938005465.1 uncultured Collinsella sp. | reverse complement strand
CGAGCTGGGTTCAGAACGTCGTGAGACAGTTCGGTCCCTATCCTCCGTGGGCGCAGGAGAATCGATGGAGGCTGCCCCCAGTACGAGAGGACCGGGGTGGACGCACCTCCGGTGAACCGGTTGTCGACCAACGGCACGGCCGGGTAGCCGCGTGCGGCGCGGATAACCGCTGAAGGCATCTAAGCGGGAAGCCGTTCCAGGGATTAGTTCTCCTTCCGGTAAGGGCCCAGGTAGACTACCTGGTCGATAGACGGCAGGTGCAAGGGCGGCGACGTCCTCAGCCGAGCCGCACTAATCGCCCGAGCTCTTCCGGAACCGCACCTCGCGGCCCGCGGGACTGAGCGCTCATGCGCGGTCCGGGCACGAGGATGCCCCCGAGTCACATCTTTCCTATGCGCCATGCGGCCCCCAGGGCACGTGAGAGAGACACCCGGACACCGTAACGGTGGGCGCCGCCCACCGGTCAGCGGCCAGAGCATGGGGGGCACGCCCGGTCCCGTTCCGAACCCGGAAGCTAAGCCCCATCGCGCCGAGAGTACTGCGGGGTCAGCCCGTGGGAGGTCAGGGCGCCGCTGACCGGTGGACGGCACCGAGCCGTGCGCTTGAACTGAGAAGGGGGAGGCCTCGCGGCCTCCCCCTTTTTTGCGTTGTATATACGTTGTACTTTGGGACCTAGCTCCCCCGTATGTGCTCTTACTGTTTGGCTGTATTTTGAGTCCATCTAGTGTATTTGAGCGATAATTACTCGCATTGGCGTTAGGGAGGGCTTGATGTTTACCGTATTTGTCTTGGGCAATATTGCTTCGGGTAAGTCAACTGCCTGCCGCTATTTCGAATCTCGTGGCGCTATGCTTATCGATCTGGATGAGCTTGCAAAATCGCTGTATGTGCCGGGCTCTGATATCGTCAATACACTCGCGGATGAATTCGGTTGGGACATTTTGGATGAGGAAGGCGGCATTCGCCGCGGCATCCTCGCTTCTCGAGCTTTCGCTTCTCCTGATTCGGTCGCACGGCTCAATGACATCGTGCATCCCATTCTGATTGAACAGCTTTCGCTTAGGATTCTCGATCCGGTTTGTTGTACGGTTTCATCTCCCCGTTATCCTTTTGCGGTGGTCGAGGTTTCTGCTCCGACTGGTTTTGAGGATGCATTTGGCTTGGCTGATGAAATTTTGGTCATCAGCGCCCCTTTGTCAGTTCGTCGCGAGCGCGCTATTCAACGTGGCATGGAGCCATCTGATTTTGATGCCCGTTCTGCTTGCCAGCCCGAAGAGTCTGCGCTGTGCAATCTCGCTACAACGGTGATTGACAATGCGGCAGACGATAACTCGCTCTTTGAACAACTGGACGCATGGCTTTCGCGCCATGGGTTCGGGGATGTAGCGGATAAGGAGGAGGCCGATGCCTAAGACACGTTTCCTTACGTGGTATCGCCTTATACCGCTGGCTGCCGTTTTTGCCTTCGGCCTTATCTCATTCGTTTACTCATATGCTCCTGCCGCTTTCTTTAAGCCGCTGTATCCGATTGACTACGAGGCGTATGTAAAGCAATCCAGTATTTCGCATAATCTGGATCCGTATCTGGTGTGCGCTGTCATTAAGTCTGAATCGAATTGGGATCCCGAGGCCGAGTCGAATCAGGGTGCTCAGGGATTGATGCAGCTGATGCCCGAGACTGCCCAGGATATGATCGCCAAGGGCCTTGTCGATGGTAGCGAGTATTCAGCCGACAGCCTTAACGATCCCGCTACGAACATCGAGTTTGGCTGTGCGTATCTTTCGTATCTTCTAACGTATTTTAACGGGTCGACTGACAGTGCCATTGCCGCCTATAACGCCGGCATGGGCAATGTCGACGGATGGGCGCAGCAGAGCACGTCGCTTCATAATGCAATCACCTTTCCCGAGACGCAGGCGTATCTGATTCGTGTCAATAATGCCTGGGCTCGCTACAAGACCCTCTATCCCGATCGGTTCGTATAGGACTATGCCTGCCGCCTGCGTATACTGCAGATATATGAGTTAGGAGTATCCATGGCGGAATTTGAAGTAGAACGCGTTGGTGGTGAACTTAAGCGCTTTGGCGTTGAAGGCTCTGACGTGCCGTTTAAGGTCGTTTCTCCCTATGAGCCTGCCGGTTCCCAGCCTAAAGCCATTGAGTCGCTTGTGCAGGGCGTGAGGGACGGAGACCGCTATCAGGTTTTGCTGGGCGTGACTGGTTCGGGCAAGACCTTCACGATGGCAAAGACTATTGAGGCCCTGGGAAAGCCGACGCTGGTCATGGCTCCGAATAAAACGCTCGCTGCTCAGCTTGCGAGCGAGCTCAAAGAGTTCTTTCCCAATAACGCTGTGGTCTACTTTGTCTCGTATTACGACTACTATCAGCCCGAGGCGTATGTGCCGCAAAGCGATACATATATCGAGAAAGACTCCTCGATTAACGAAGAGGTTGAGATGCTGCGACATCAGGCGACCGCATCGCTGCTCTCTCGACGCGATGTGATCGTCGTTGCATCGGTCTCGTGTATCTATGGCATTGGCTCTCCTGAGGACTATGCGGGTCTGGCTCCAAACGTCGACAAGAAGGTGCCGCTCGAGCGCGATGACTTTATCCATGCACTTATCGACATTCAATATGATCGCAATGACTATGACCTGGCACGCGGCACGTTCCGCGTGCGCGGCGATGTTGTCGACGTGTATCCGCCTTATGCCGAGCATCCGTTGCGGTTTGAGTTCTTTGGCGACGAGGTCGAGCTGATTGCCGAGATCGATGAGGTCACCGGTGAGATGCTTCGTGAGTACGAGGCCATCCCCGTATGGCCGGCATCGCACTACGTGACCGAGAAGCCGAAGGTCAAGGCGGCTCTGAAATCGATCAGCGAAGAGTGCGAGAAGCGCGTGGCGGAGCTCAAGGCGACCGACAAGTTGCTCGAGGCGCAGCGTCTGCAGCAGCGCACCGATTATGATCTTGAGATGCTCGAGACGATGGGCTTTTGCAACGGCATCGAGAACTACTCGCGTCATCTGGACGGTCGCAAGCCGGGTGAGCCGCCGTTTACCCTAATCGATTACTTTCCCAAGGATATGCTCTGCATCATCGATGAGAGCCATGTGACGGTGCCGCAGATTCGCGGCATGCACGAAGGTGACCGCTCGCGTAAGGTGACGCTGGTGGAACACGGTTTTCGCCTGCCCTCGGCGCTCGATAACCGCCCGCTTCGTTTCGATGAGTTTGAGGCAAGGATACCCCAGTTTATCTATGTTTCGGCCACGCCGGGCGATTACGAGCTGCGGGTGAGCCAGAACGACGTTGAGCAGATTATTCGTCCGACCGGTCTGCTCGATCCCAAGATCGATGTGCGTCCGGTTCGCGGTCAGATTGACGATCTTGAGGACGAGATTCGCGAGCGCGTTGCCCGCAAGGAGCGCGTGCTGGTGACCACGTTGACCAAGCGCATGGCCGAGGACCTGACCGACCATCTGCTCGACGCGGGCATTAAGGTCAATTACATGCACTCTGATACGGCGACAATGGACCGTGTCGAGATCCTGCGAACGCTGCGCGAGGGCAAGATCGATGTTCTCGTTGGCATCAACCTGCTTCGCGAGGGCTTGGATCTTCCCGAGGTCTCGCTGGTGGCAATTCTCGATGCCGATAAGGAAGGCTTCTTGCGCAACCGCCGTTCGCTGATTCAGACGATTGGCCGCGCGGCCCGTAACGCCGATGGTGAAGTCATCATGTATGCGGACGTTGTGACCGATTCGATGAAAGAGGCCATCGAGGAGACGCAGCGTCGTCGCGAGATTCAGATGGCATATAACGAAGAGCATGGCATTGTGCCTAGGACGGTGCGCAAGGCCATCAACGACATCTCAAGTTTTATTGCCGAGGCCGAAAAAACTGTGGGTTCCAAGGGGCGCTCGAAGGGCGACTCTCTTGGTCATGGCGCATTCTATACGCCCGATGAGTCGGGCGAGGGCGGCGTGCCGGAAACGGTGGCGCCCGAGCAGTCACTTGCGGAGCAGTTGGAAGAACTGCCGCATGACGAGCTTGTGCGGATCGTCGAAACCATGGAAGAGGATATGCGTAACGCTTCTGCCGCCATGGACTTTGAGGAGGCGGCGCGCCTGCGCGATGCCGTCGTTCAGATTCGGGCGATGCTCGAGGGCGCGTCTGAGGACGAGACGATCGAGCGCTTACGTTCGCAGGCCCGCAAGGGTTCCACGTTCGCATCGGGCAGAAAACGCCAGGGTGCACGGTTTAAGAAATAGCGAACAGGCCCCGAGTTCCCTGTGGAGCTCGGGGCCTGTGTCTTTTGCGCGCTGGAATTCGTGCGTTAGAGGTCCGCGATCAGGGCTTCGGCACAACGGATGCCGTCGGTGGCCGCGCTCATGATGCCGCCAGCATATCCAGCTCCCTCACCACAAGGGTAGAGGCCCGGGGTCGACACGGCATGGCACGTTCGGTCTCGGGTGACAGTGACAGGTGAGCTCGAACGAGTCTCCACGCCGGTAAGAACGGCATCGGGACGGTCGTAGCCTCGTAGCTTTTTTCCGAGTAGGGGAAGTCCCAGGCGGAGCGACTCGACGATATGCTGCGGCAGGGCTTCGTCAATTGCCGTCCAGGTCACACCGAGCGGATAGGTGGGCTTTACCTTTCCGGGCGCCTTGCTGGCGCGTCCTGCGAGGAAATCTCCGACGAGTTGTGCCGGTGCGTTCCAGTTGGAACCGCCCAGGCGATAGGCGGCCGCCTCGCAGGCACGCTGGAGCTCGATGCCGGCAAGCGGGTCATCGTTGGGAAGGTCCTCAGGCGTGACGTTAACGAGCAGGGCGGCATTTGCGTTGCGTCCGTCGCGGGCATTGAGACTGGCCCCGTTGACGCACAGATGGCACGGTTCTGAAGAGGCGGCAACAACCTGTCCGCCGGGGCACATGCAAAACGAGAACACGCTGCGGCCGTTGGGAAGATGGGCAACAAGTTTGTAGGGGGCCGCCCCGAGCGCTGGATGTCCCGCCGAGGCTCCATATTGGGCTCTGTCGATGTCGCGTTGCGGATGCTCGATGCGAACGCCCATGGCAAAGGTCTTTTGTGCGAGGGCCACGTTGTGGTCCTTAAGGAGCTCAAAAATATCGCGAGCAGAATGCCCGCAGGCGAGGATGAGGTGCTTTGTCTCGATTGGCTCGTAAGCGGCGTCTTGGGACGATTGGACATCAATACCGGTGATGGCGCCAGACGCGTCGATGCGAATGTCGACGAGCTTCGTTCGATAACGGACGACACCTCCGAGCTGCTCGATGCGCTGGGATATAGCGGTGACAACCTTGGGAAGGATGTCGGAGCCAATGTGCGGCTTGGCATCCCACAGAATATCGCGGGGCGCACCCGCCTCGACGAAGGTTTCGAGGATAAGGCGATGGGCGGGATTTTTTGTTCCCGTATTGAGCTTGCCGTCCGAGAAGGTCCCCGCGCCGCCCAGACCAAACTGAATATTGCTCTCGGGGTCGAGGATGCGCTCCTTTAGAAAGAGGTCGATCGTCTGCGAGCGGCGAAATGCCGGGTCGCCGCGCTCGATAAGCAAGGGCTTAAGACCTGCTTTGGCGAGCGTGAGCGCAGCGAAAAGGCCGGCGCATCCGGCGCCGACAACGACAGGGCGTTCTTGAGGTGCGTCGGAGACGGGGGAGGGGAATGAAGGCTCATCGTCTTCTATCGCGCGTACGCGCGAGCGGTCACGCTCGGCAACGCTGTCGACCGCTTCTCGCTCGAGGTGGGGACTAGTCAGCTCAACACGAAAGCTCAGGATAAAATGGACGTCTCGTTTTTTGCGAGCGTCGATTGACTTGCGGTGGAGCTCGATGGACTTGATCTCGGAGTCCTTGCAACGTAAGACGCGCTTGGCGACTCGCTTGCCAACAATGAGGCAGGCATTTTCATCGCCGGCTTCATCGGGCGACGCGTTGACTTGGGTGATTTCGATCATCGAGGTCTCCTTAGAGGCAAGAAAGAGGCCGTCCGGTGTCCCAGACGGCCCGAATGCGTTTTTGATTATAGACTGCGCGGCTACAGGCTGCTTGCAGCGCGAATGCCCGAGAGCCATGCCCACGCAAGGTTAAAGCCTCCGCAATCGGCGTCGATGTCGAGCGCTTCGCCGCAGACGTAAAGCGGGGCGTCGACAACGCTGCGCGCGCGTAGACTGGGTGTTGAGATGCTCTCGACAGATATGCCACCACGCGTGACCTGCGCCGAGCGCTCCTCGGCGGTTCCTTCGACGAGCAACTTAAAGTGCTTGAGGATCGAGACCAGGTGGATGACATCGTTGGAGCCTGGATGGCACTGCTCGAACGCTGTGCAGACGACGCGGGAGAGTTGCGGGGCAAGCATACCGTCGAGCCAACGGGGATCGCGGGGCGAAAAGCCGCCGAGCAGCTCAACGCGCCGGTTAAGCATATCGAGCAACTCGTCTTTAGAGAGGTCGGGGAAAACGTCGAGCAGGATCGTATCGCCGCGCTGGATACGACGGGAGAGGTTGAAGACAGCGACGCCCGAGATGCCGAAGGCTCGAAACAGGACTTCACCGTCTTCGTGCCAGAGCTCACTATGGTTACGGGTGAGCGTCAAGCGGGCGCGGACGCGCAGACCATCCAACGTCTTGAGTGCCGCCCGATCGCCAACGACCGTTGCCGATACGGGGCAGAGGATGGGGCGCAGCGAGGTGAGGGGGAGGCCAAACGTATCGGCGATACCGGTGGGGTTGCCGCCCGTGGCGATAATTACGGCATGTGCCTGCAGGGCCTCGTTCTTGCGAGGGACATCGGCGAGCGCTTTCCGAAGCGAGCGGAGCTCCGATTTTCGGTCGTCGTGCTTTTTTGCCTTGAGCGCCCGCGCTGGACGGTCTATTTGGAGTGCCCAGCCTTCGGAAGCTTTGTGCACCGAGGCAACGTTGGCTCCGCAGATTAAGGTGATACCTAGGCGGTCGCAAACGTTGAGAAGCGCGTCGCGCACCGATTCGGCGCGAAGCGAGCGCGGGTACAGCCGGCCTTCCTCGGAGGTTGTCATGATGCCCAGCGAGGAGAAGAAACCCATAAGCTCTTGTTCGGGCCGGGGGCCCATAACGGATTCAACGAATGCGGGGTGGTTATACCGCTGTGGATCAATCGATTCGTTGGAGAGGTTGCAGCGGCCGTTGCCGGTCGCAAGGAGCTTAAGGCCGCAGGCGACATCGCGCTCAACGATGCAGACGCTTTTGCCAGCGCGTGCGGCCGTAATGGCGGCGGCGAGGCCTGAAGCCCCGCCGCCGATTACCAGGACGTCATAGAAGGCGCTCGTGTTCACTTAGGCCTCGTCGGTCTCGTGCGGGGTAATGGCCTCGACGGCAGAGACTGCCTTGGGCAACATGCCATCGGGCAGCGCGGTCTCGACCTCGCCCTTATCGCAGGCCTCGGCGAGTGACGGATTGATGGGAAGCGTGCCCAAGATGTCGAGGTTATAGCGCTCTGCGACCTCGGGGAGCTTGCTCTTGCCAAAGACCTCGATCTTCTTGCCGCAGTCGGGGCACTCAATATAGCTCATGTTTTCGACGATGCCCAGAATGGGGACGTTCATCTTCTCGGCCATGTTGACCGCCTTGGCGACGATCATCGAGACCAGATCCTGCGGGCTCGTGACGATGACGATGCCGTCGACGGGCAGTGACTGGAAGACGGTGAGAGCGACGTCGCCTGTTCCCGGAGGCATGTCGACCAGCAGGTAGTCGATGGGGCCCCACGAGGTCTCGCTCCAGAACTGCCTAATGGCGCCTGCGATGACCGGACCGCGCCAAAGGACGGGGTCGGTCTCGTTTTGGAGCAGCAGGTTGGAGCTCATGACCTTGACGCCGTGCTCGGAGATTTCGGGCAGCATAAGGTTGCCAAGGGCATGGACGTGGCGTCCGCTCATACCGAACATCTTGGGGATAGAGGGACCGGTGATGTCGGCATCGAGGACGCCGACCTTGTGGCCGTGACGGGCAAGCTCGGTGGCGATGGCACCGGTGACAAACGACTTGCCGACACCGCCCTTGCCGGAAAGTACGGCGATGACGCGTTTGACCTCGGACAGCGTGTTCTCCTCAAATTGCGACGGCGACGTTTGTCCACCGGCGGCCTGTGCGTGCTCGCAACCCATGTATGACTCCTTTGTATATGTTGGGGCCGGGGCCCCGTGACGTGACACGAGCGTCATTGTACCCTCGTTTGCGAGCGGGAGTCATTTGCGATGCATTTGGGCCGAGCGTGCTTGCAATACGATGGGTCCAAGCGAATGGGCGGGCTTACTGAACTTTGCTGGCGAACTCGAGGTATTGCATGCGCTGCAGCTTGTCGATCGTTGAGGCGTATGGGCTGTCTTCAGATTCCAAGTCGTAGCGCAGCCCGTCGGCACCAAGGTAGCCGGCGACATTGATGGTGGGCACATCTGACCTTGTTGCAAGCAGAGCCTTTTGATAGTCGGTGAGCGGGGCGCCGATCTTATTAAGGGTAATGGCTGCAATCTCGTTTGCCCCGACGGTGTCGTAGACGTTGAGCTCGGTATTGCCGGCGATTTCATAGTTAGCCCAAACGAAATAGGTCGACTGATAGATACGGAAAGCGTGGCTTGCCGTATCTTCCTGAGGGTACAGCTCGTCGTTGAGAGTCGTTGCGGCGCTCGGCTGATGGTCGCCAAAAAAGACAAGGACAACCGGTCTGCCGATATTGCGGAGCTCGTTGATAAAGTACTCGAGGTCCCGGTCGGATGCGTTGATGCAGGTAAGATAGGTGTTGAGCGCGCTATTGGCACCCTCGCTGGCTCCCTCGACCCAATAGTTTGTCAGCTCCTCGGCGGGAACGGTGCCATAGTCGTAGCCGCCGTGATTTTGCATCGTGACGTCAAAGATGAACTGCGGGGCTTCGTCGGTTCTAAGCAGGTCGAGTATCTTGTCGTAGGTGGCGTAGTCGCATACGCCGGCATGGTAACAGGGCGCACCTTCGAAATCGCCGATTGAAAGAAAATCTCCGAAGCCCAGCTGCTGATAGATTTTATCTCGATGGTAGTTGACGGGGTTTTGCGGGTGCATAGCGGTAGTGGTATACCCAAGCTCCTTAAGGTCCTTTGCCAGGCTGTTGACGCCATTCATCTGATATAGCTGATAGGGGATTTTGCCTAATCCGACAAAGGCCGTTGTCGCTCCGGTCAAAAATTCGAATTCGGAGTTCGCCGTTCCGCCACCGGCGACCGAAGCGAGCATGGTGCCGCGAACAAGTGTGTCGGGAAGCGAGTTGTAGAATGCGGGGCCGGTGTACCCGGCCGCCTGGAGCTGCTCAAAGCACGAAAGGTCGCTAAAACTCTCGTTCATGACGGCAACAATCGTCGGCTTGATTTCATTGAACTGGGCAACGGCCGCCGCGCGCTGCTCGCTCGCGCCATACGTGCTGTCGTAGGTGGCGGCGAGCTCCTGCTCGATGCTCTGCGCCTCATCGGGCGTATAGTCTTCGGGCTTCTCAATGGGCAACTCGTTGACCATTTCGGTGAACGAAGTGATAAAACCCTGAGACGCATACGTGGTGATGGGCTGCCAACGGTCAAATCCAAAATTCAGCGCCTGCTCCAAGTCGATGCTGGAAAAGCCCGAGAGCCCCACAACGGTCACTAGCAGAAAAGCGCAGAGGTTGGCGGCGATTGCGGGGAAGACATGGGTGGGTGTACGGAGCTTTCGCGGACGGATAAGCGAAAGAAGCCCCAGGGAAATCTCCAGCAGGGCTAGAGAGGTTACGATTCCGGCTGTAAAGGTAAACTCGTATCCCTCGCTCACTTCCATTGCGGTGCCAAGGGCCAAGATATCGCTTGGCAGGATGGCCTCGCCTTTAAACGTTATGACGAAGTGCTCGGCAATGCCAAGGATGCAACAGACGACGGGCGCGAGGGCCATGACGCCTCCATGACGTTGTCCCAGCAAATAAAGGGAGAGCAGAACCGTCGCGAGCAACCCGACGGAAAACCCAAATGAGTTGGCGGGAATGCGATAGAACGTTTCGTTGCAGGCAATTTCGAGTGAAACGAACGAGAGCGCTGAAACAGCGGCGATGACAAGGATGTCACGGCAAATACAGGCAACCGTTCCCGTCGCAAGATCGGTTTGGTCGATTAGTCCCGAAACCAAGGGCTCGACAAGAAGTATGACGGCGGCAGCACCGAGCGCCGAATAAGAAAGGACCCATAGGGAACTGTCCTCATTTACGAGCAATTGATTCGTAATCCATGCAGCTACCATGCCGAGCGGGATGAGGAGCGTCGCGCACCAAAAGACGCGGGCAATGGGCGGCTTTTCATTGTGTTTGATTGAAAAATACACGCGCACGACGACGGTGGCCACGATAAGGGCGGCGATGAATATGGGCAGATTGGCCATGTCACTCGAAGTGATTTCAAGGGGGATATCTTCGGTCATGGACGTTCCTCTGGTACAGCAAATTAAGTTCAGTATTAGATTACTGTAACCTTTCCACGGCATTTCGAGAAACAAAGCGCCCGATACGCAAAGCTAAAGGTCTGCGAATCTTGTATTACGAACATCTGTGCGCGTCGAGTGCGCTAAACTCATCGACAGTATGATTCGATGCAATAGGAGGCAAGGAGCTTCCATGTCTGATTCTTCTATCGTTATTCGCGGCGCTCGTGAGCACAACCTCCGTGATATCGATGTTTCCATTCCGCGTGACCAACTCGTGGTCATTACCGGTCTTTCTGGCTCGGGCAAGAGCTCGCTGGCATTTGACACTATCTATGCCGAGGGCCAGCGTCGATACGTCGAGAGCCTTTCGAGCTATGCGCGCCAGTTCTTGGGTCAGATGGACAAACCTGACTTGGATTCAATCGACGGCCTTTCGCCGGCAGTGTCGATCGACCAAAAGACGACGTCTAAAAACCCTCGCTCGACGGTTGGCACCGTAACCGAGATTTATGACTATCTGCGCCTGCTGTTCGCCCGTGTGGGCACCCCGCACTGTCCCGAATGCGGTCGTGTCATTGAGCGCCAGACGACCGACCAGGTTGCCGACAAGGTCTTGGCGGCGGGGGAGGGCCGCCGCGCGTTTGTGCTGGCACCGGTGGTGCGCGGGCGAAAAGGCGAGTACACCAAACTGTTTGAGGATCTTCGCGCCGAGGGCTTTAGCCGCGTGCGCGTTGACGGCGAAGTGCGCTCGCTTGACGATCCGATCGATCTGGACAAGAAGTTCAAGCACGATATCGAGGTCGTAGTCGACCGCATCGTGATTCGGGAAAACTCTCTGGGCCGCATCGCCGAGTCTGTTGAACAGGCGACTGCCTTGGCGCACGGCAATGTAAACGTGTACATGCTGCCCGATCGCGATGCTCCCGAGGGGACCGAGGGCGAACTGCTGGAGTATTCGTTGGCCTTGGCGTGCCCGGAGCATGGACACTCCATTGACGATCTTCAGCCGCGTGATTTTTCGTTCAACGCTCCCTATGGCGCATGTCCTGAGTGCGACGGCCTGGGCTTTAAGAAAACCGTTGATGCCGAGGCGCTGATTGAGGACCCCTCGAAGTCCATTGCCGACGGAGTCTTTGGTAGCCTGTTTGGCAATTCGAACTACTATCCGCAGATTTTTGCTGCGGTCTGCAAACACTTTAAGGTGAGCGCCGATACGCCGTGGGAGGACTTGCCCCCTCGCGTGCGTCGTGCATTCTTGGATGGCCTGGGCGATACGAAGATCTCGGTCGACTACCAAAAGCTCGACGGACGTCGTAGCCAGTGGGATACAAAGTTTTCGGGCGTTCGCAACATCCTGTACGAACGCTATGCCGAGACGACGAACGAGAACACCAAGGCGCGCCTGGAGAAGTACATTCGCGAGGAACCGTGCTCGAGCTGCCACGGCGCTCGTTTGCGCCCTGAGATGCTCGCCGTCACCGTGGGCGGCAAGTCCATTTACGAGGTTTGTTGCCTGTCGTGCCGTGAGTCGCTCGAGTTTTTTGAGGGCTTGGAACTTACCGAGCGTCAACGGTTTATCGGCGGCCGTATCGTCAAGGAAATCCTGGAGCGCTTGCGTTTTCTGGTCGATGTTGGACTCGACTATCTGACGCTCGATCGTGCCTCGGCGACGCTTTCCGGTGGCGAGGCACAGCGTATTCGACTGGCAACGCAGATCGGCGCGGGTCTCATGGGCGTGCTCTATATTCTGGATGAGCCCTCGATCGGTCTTCATCAGCGTGACAACGAG
Organism: uncultured Collinsella sp.; assembly: GCA_938005465.1. Lineage (GTDB taxonomy): Bacteria > Actinomycetota > Coriobacteriia > Coriobacteriales > Coriobacteriaceae > Collinsella. The sequence goes on along the minus strand of CALLNU010000043.1, from coordinate 35,953 downwards.
CGCCTGATCAAGACGCTCGAGCGCCTGCGCGATATCGGCAATACCGTTATCGTCGTCGAACACGACGAGGATACAATCCGTGCCGCCGATTACGTGATCGACATGGGGCCCGGCGCCGGCGTCAACGGCGGACACGTAGTCGCGGCGGGAACGCCTGCCGATATCATGGCGTGTACTGAGTCGATGACGGGCGCTTATCTGACCGGCAAACGAATGATCCGGGTGCCTGATGAACGGCGCAAACCCGGTCGCGGCTGCCTTAAAATTACGGGCGCTCGAGCCAACAACCTCAAAAACGTTACTGCCAAGATCGAGTTTGGTACGCTTACGGTTGTTACCGGCGTGTCGGGATCGGGCAAGAGCTCCCTAGTTACCGACACCATTGCGCCTGCCCTTACGAATGCTATTCACCGTTCGACGCGCCCTGTGGGTCCGTATAAGAAAATCGAGGGCATCGAGTGTATCGATAAGGTTATCGATATCGACCAGTCGCCGATTGGCCGCACGCCGCGTTCCAACCCTGCTACCTATATCGGCCTGTGGGATGATCTTCGCGCACTGTTTGCGAGTACGCCGGAGTCGAAGGCGCGCGGCTACTCGCCAGGTCGTTTCTCCTTTAATGTGAGTGGCGGGCGCTGTGAGGCGTGCAAGGGCGACGGGCAGATTAAGATCGAGATGCACTTCCTTCCCGATATCTACGTTCCCTGCGAAGTTTGCGGCGGTAAACGCTACAACCGCGAGACACTCGAGGTCACCTACCGTGGCAAGACCATCTCGGACGTGCTCGACATGAGCGTCACCGAGGCGCTGGCCTTCTTTGGGAATATCCCGCAGATCAAGCGAAAGCTCCAGACGCTGTACGATGTAGGCTTGGGCTACGTGAGCCTGGGCCAGCCCGCCACGACGCTCTCGGGCGGCGAGGCGCAGCGTGTGAAGCTCGCCAAGGAGCTTCATCGACGCCAGACGGGCAAGACGTTCTATATTTTGGACGAGCCGACGACCGGTCTTCATTTTGAGGACGTCCGCCAGCTGCTCGATGTGCTGCAGCGCTTGGTCGATGCGGGCAACACGGTGCTGGTGATTGAGCACAACCTTGATGTCATCAAGGTTGCCGACCGCCTGATCGATATGGGTCCCGAGGGCGGTAACGGCGGCGGAACCGTCGTGGTTTCGGGCACACCGGAGCAGGTTGCGGACTGTCCGCAGAGTTATACGGGCAAGTTTTTGGCGCCTTTGCTCAGGCGTGACCGGGAGCGTCAGGCTCAACTTGATGCTCAATAAATAGGCGATTCAGTTTATGGGCGCCATCGACTCCTTGTGATTCGATGGCGCTTGCTGTGCCGAAGTGACGTATGCAGCCGAATTGGACATATACTTAATCTTTGCGTCCGAATGCGAGGGAAAGGATATGTCATGGCAAAGGCTGTAAAGACGCCAAAAACCAATGCGATGCGCGAGCTGGAAAGCGCCGGCATTTCCTATGTTCTACATACGTACGAAGACGATGGTGATGAGTCGGTGGGCCTGGGGGTCGCGATTTCGGAGCAGCTTGGCGAGGAGCCCGGTCAAGGATTTAAGACCTTGGTCTGCGTGACGCCGTCCAACGACCATGTCGTGTGCTGCATCCCTGTTGCCGATGAGCTCGATCTAAAGTCCGCCGCGCGTGCCGCGGGGGAGAAGTCCTTGGTTATGATGCATGTGAAGGATTTGCTTGCGGCGACTGGCTACGTTCGCGGCGGCTGCAGCCCGGTCGGTATGAAAAAACGCTACCGGACGCTCATTGATGAGACGTGTGTCCTTTGGGATACCATTTTTATTTCGGGAGGCAAGCGTGGTTATCAGCTCGAGCTTGCACCCGATGATTTAATTGCATTTTGCGGGGCGACGGTTGCCGCGATTACGAGAGAGGACTGAGCGATGCCGCAGGAAGAATTGAAGCGCGGAGCTCATTTTGCAAAAGAATCTGCGCCTCAGACACCCTCATCCGAAGCTTCTTCGTCGCGAGATGACACTGACGACATGGGCTCGTCGGACTACTCCACGGTTGGTCGTTCCGCCGGGCTTATGACCATCCTGACTATCGTGTCTCGCGTCACCGGTTTTATCCGCACGTGGGCAATGGCGGCCGCTATCGGCATGTCGCTACTCTCGTCCTCCTATCAGGTCGCCAACAACCTGCCCAATATGCTCTACGAACTCGTGATGGGCGGCATGCTCGTGACGGCGTTTTTGCCCGTGTACATGGGCGTGAGGCGTGAGCAGGGTCGCGAGGCTTCGAACGAGTACGTGGGCAACCTGCTCGGCATTCTGCTTTTAGTGCTGGGTGGCATTTCGTTGCTGGGGACCGTGTTCGCCCCGGGCTTTATCTGGACGCAATCGTTCCTTTCGGGTGACGGTGGCAGCATGGATACCGCTGCGTTCATGTTCCGTTTCTTTGCCATCCAGATTCTGTTTTATGGTTTGGGCTCGGTGTTCTCGGGCGTTCTCAACGCACACCGCGACTACTTCTGGTCGACGTTTGCCCCGGTCCTCAACAATGTGATCGTCATTGCGAGCTTTATGGGTTTTGCGCCCGTGTCCGCACAGTTTGGCGAACGTGCCGGCATCATCTTGATTGCGGCCGGTACGACCCTCGGTGTCTTTGTTCAGATGGCATGTCAGATTCCCGCGCTTGGCAAGCACGGCGTGCATCCCCATATCCATATCGACTTTAAGGACCCCGCGCTGCGCCAGACGATTGCGCTCGGTATCCCGACGCTGCTCGCCACGGTGTGCATGTTTGTCTCGACTTCTATCACCAACGCTGCCGCGCTGGTGGTCCAGCCCGAGACGGGTCCTTCCGTCATCGCCTATGCGCGCCTGTGGTACACGCTGCCCTACGCGCTGATTGCCGCCTCGCTTTCGACGGCGCTCTATACCGAGCTCTCTCATGACGCACAGGAGAAGGATTACGACAGCGTTCGCACGGGCATTTCGCGTGGCGTCGCCCAGATGCTGTTCTTCCTGATTCCGTTCGCACTGTACCTGATTGTCTTCGCACGTCCGCTCAATATGATCTACTGTGCTGGCAAGTTCGATGAATCCGGCGTGGCTCTGGTGTCCGAGTACCTTGTCTACCTGGCGCTCTCGCTGCCGCTCTACGGCGTGGTCGTGTTGATGCAGAAGAGCTTCTCTGCCTTGCTCGACATGAAGCCCTATAGCCGCTATTGCCTGTACTCCGCTATCGGCCAGGCCGGCTCGGTTCTGCTGTTTGGCGTTGTGCTGGGCTTCGGTATGCCGGCAATCGCGCTTTCGTATGTCGTCGACTACGTGATCTTGGTCGGCTGTTCGCTGTGGTGGCTGCGTCGTCGCCTGCGTGGCCTTCAGGTCAAATCTATCCTACATGGCGGTTTCTTTGGCCTTTTGCTCGGTGGCCTAGGTGCTGCCGCAGGCGCCGGCGTCATGTGGGCGCTTGAACACTTTGTCGGGGCACTTGGCGGCTCGATTCTGATTACTCTTGGCTACGTTTGCGTTGCGGGTGTCGCCTCGCTTGTTGTTACCTTTGGCCTTGCCGTCGTCCTTAAGATGCCCGAGGTCTCGGCGCTGCTTCGTCGCAAGTAGGTGCGCGTGGCCGGTCACGACAACATACCAACGCTTGCCGAGCAGGTTTCGCGCGTTCCCACACAGCCCGGATGCTACCTTTGGAAGGATGCCAAGGGCGATGTCATCTACGTGGGCAAGGCGAAAAACCTGCGCGCCCGCATGCGTCAATACGTGACACTGCAGGATGAGCGTCAAAAGATCCCGCTGATGATGCAGCTGGTGGCGAGCTTTGACTACATCGTTGTCGAAACCGAGCATGAGGCGCTTGTACTCGAGCGCAACCTGATCGGCCAGTACCATCCGTACTTTAACGTCGACCTCAAGGATGACAAGAGCTACCCCTTTATCGCCATTACAAAGGGCGACCTGTATCCCGCGATCAAATACACGCGTGAGCGTCATAAGCCGGGAACGCGCTATTTTGGACCCTATACCGATAGCCGTGCGGCACGTGAGACGATAGATACGCTGCGCAAGGTTATCCCCATCTGCTCTGCATCCTGTGCGGAGTGGCGTCGTTGTCGCCGTACCATCGAGTCCCACAAGGGCGAGGAAGACATCGTCAATATGATTTGCGCACAAAACGGGCGTCCCTGCTTTGACTACCATGTCGGGCGCGGCCCGGGTGCGTGTGTCGGCGCGATTTCCCCGGCAGACTATGCCAAGAACGTCAAGCGTGTCGAGCGCTTTTTGTCGGGCCATCGCAAGGATGTCGTCGATGAGCTGACCTCCGAGATGACGGATGCCGCCGAGGCGCTCGACTTTGAGCGCGCGGCACGCGTCAAACGTCGTTTGGAGGTCATCAGGGGTCTGGACGATCGTCAGCAAGTCGTTTTTCCCTCCAGTGTCGATATCGATGTCATCGGGTTCTATCGCGAGGAGACCATCTCCGCCGCTTGCGTCTTCGTCGTTCGCGAGGGCCGAACAGTTCGCACCTGCGAGTTCATTCTCGACAAGGGTCTTGATGTTGACGAGGAAGAGCTCCAGTCGGGCTTTCTTAAGCGCTATTACGACGAGACGGCTGATATTCCAGCTGAGGTCAACCTTTCCGTCGAGCTTGAGGATGCGGAGGCGCTGGGGGAGTGGCTTGCGGGCAAGCGTGAGCGTTCCTGCCATCTCCATAGGCCGCAGCGTGGCGAAAAGCACCGTCTGCTCGATATGGCATCCAAAAATGCGCGCCATGCCCTCATGCGCTACATGATGCGAACGGGGTACGCTGACGACCGCACCAATCAAGCGCTCCTGGAGCTCGAAAGTGCGTTGGCGCTGCCATCGCCGCCGTTGCGTATCGAGTGCTTCGATATCTCTACACTGCATGGCACCTTTACGGTCGCCTCGATGGTGGTGTTTACCAACGGGCGCGCCGACAAGAGCCAGTACCGTCGTTTTAAAATTCAGGCCGAATTGGACGAGGCAAACGACTTCGTGTCGATGTCCGAGGTTTTGGGACGACGCTATGCTCCCGAGCGCATGGCCGACGAGCGCTTTGGCTCGCGCCCCGATTTGCTCGTTGTCGATGGCGGTAAGCCGCAATTGACCGCTGCGATCAAGCAACTTGAGGCTCTTGGGCTCGATATACCAGTTTGTGGCTTGGCGAAGGCCGACGAGGAAGTTTTTGTGCCTTGGGACGAGACTCCTGTCGTGCTGCCGACCGGGTCTGCTTCGCTCTATCTAATTAAACAGGTACGCGATGAGTCCCACCGATTTGCCATCACGTTCCACCGTGAGTTGCGCGATAAAGCCATGACGGTTTCGGTACTCGATGACGTTCCAGGCGTGGGACCCACCAGAAAACGTGCCCTTATGCGCCATTTTGGCTCGATGAAGCGTTTGCGCGCGGCGAGCGAGCAAGAGATCGCGGAAGTTCGCGGCATACCTGCCGATGTTGCCAAGGCGGTCCACGAGGCGCTCGTTGCATGGAATGCCGAGCGCGCCGAGGCGGCGGCTGGCCATTCCGATAGCTAAACACGAGCCTAAACAACTGATATACATGATTGCGCGATTTTCAACCATTTATTTCGCCATGATTGCCTGCTGGTTTCGGGTTTTATTAACGCTAAAACGTTTGACTAACCCAAGCGAAAACCCTGCTATCCTGCGGGTTGACGAAGACTGATATCTCACCTCGCCGATACATACTGTCTGGCGAATCATTTGTCAATGAAATCGGTGAACGGTAGTAAATACCGTTCAAGCGTATGTATGTATCGGTCGCCGAGCGCGGCACCTCAGTTGGGTTCGTCGGTAGGTAAGGTATATATCGTCCGCAAGTTGCGCGGGGGCACGTCTAGGTGCTCCCGAGTAAGATTCTCTATTGATAGGAGAAGACATGGCCATCATCAACAAGGGTATGTCCAGGCGTTCGTTCCTCGGCCTCACCGGCAGCGTCGCTGCTGTCGCCGGCCTTGGTCTCACTGGCTGCGGTGGCAGCTCTAGCGACGAGGGTTCCGCTTCCGGCTCCACCGATTCCGCCAACCGTGGCGGCGGCGTGATCACCGCTGGTTCCGCTTACGCTCCGTCCAGCTTCGATCCCGCCAGCACCGGCTCCGCTGTGGGCCTGGGTGCTAACTGGCACGTCGTCGAGGGCCTCTACGGCATCGATTACCACGACTACAGCACCTTCAACGAGCTCGCCACCGACGATCCCAAGTCTGTGGACGACACCACTTTCGAGGTCACCATCCGCAAGGGCGCCAAGTTCTCCGATGGCACCGAGGTCACCGCTGACGATGTCGTTGCCTCCTACACCGCTTGCGCCGCTTCCGCTACCTATGCTCCGTTCTTCCAGCCCTTCGAGTCCATCGAGGCCAAGGACGCCAGCACCGTGACGGTCAAGACTAAGGTCCCCAACTTCTCCCTGCTCAAGGATCGTCTGGCCATCGTCCGCGTTACCCCGGCCACCCAGACCGAGGAGGATCGCGCCAAGCAGCCGATCGGTTCCGGCCCCTGGATGTACGACTCTATCTCCGATACCGAGATCACCTTGGTTCCCAACCCCGAGTACAACGGTGAGTATGCTGCCGAGGATAAGAAGATCCAGTACAGCATCCTGACCGACCCCACCGCTCGCGTTACCGCTCAGCAGGAGGGCTCCACGCTCGTTATGGAGCTCGTTACCGCTGACGCCGTCGACCAGCTCGAGAGCGCCGGCTGCAAGATCGATAACGTTCAGGGTTTCGGCACCCGCTTCATCATGTTCAACGTCGCCAAGGAGCCTTGGAACAACGTCAAGGTCCGTCAGGCTGTCATGTATGCGCTCGACACCGAGAAGATGGTCAGCAACACCTTCGCCGGCCTTGCCACCGCTGCCAGCTGCTACCTGCCCAAGAGCTTCACCAACTATCATGAGGCTTCCACGGTGTACAAGACCGACGCCAAGAAGGCTAAGAAGCTCATCGAGGAGTCTGGTATCACCCCGGGTGCCATCACCCTGCGCACCACCGACAACGAGCAGATTAAGGGCATGGCCGCCCAGGTCAAGAACGACCTCGATGCTCTCGGCTTCGATGTGACCATCCAGACCGATACCTCGCCGGCTACCTACGCTGCCATCGACGGCGGCGAGGCCTACGATATCCTTCTTGCCCCTGGCGATCCTTCCTGCTTCGGCGCTGATCCCGACCTGCTGCTCAACTGGTGGTACGGCGACAACGTCTGGATGCAGACCCGTTGCCCGTGGAAGGAGTCCGCTGAGTGGCAGAAGCTCCACGGTCTCATGGACGAGGCTCTTGCCGCTGAGGGCGACGAGCAGCAGAAGAAGTGGAACGAGTGCTTCGACATCATTGCCGACAACGCCGTTCTGTACCCTGTTGTTCACGTCAAGACCGTCTCCGCTTTCTGGGACGATCCGTCTACTGCGCCCAACGGCGAGGCCCTCGATGGCTTCAAGGGCATCGGCACGACGAGCATGTCCTTCAGGGGCGTTGCGACCGTCAAGGCGTAAGACTCGCTTGAGTCTGTATGCAGGATGTCGGCCGTTGGGACCGTATCCTCATAGTTGAAACAAAGACCCGGGCGGCAACGATGTCGCTCGGGTCTTGTAATGAGTATCCGTACTCATATACCAGTTGGTCCTACCGACAAAAGAAAGGGGAGAGAACGTGAACAACTTGCTACGTTTGATTGGAAGGCGTCTTGTGGCGCTGCCGATCATGGCATTGGGCGTCACCGTCCTGGTGTTCTTCCTTATGTCGTTCTCCAAGACCGACCCCGCCTACACGGCGTTGGGTGACGGTGCCTCGCCCGAGGCGGTTGCCGAGTACCATGAGAAGTATGGTCTGGACGACCCCTGGCCCGTGCGCTACGTGCGCTATATGGGCGATCTGATCCATGGCGACATGGGCACCTATGGTGCTGCTCGCAACTCCGTTGCCAAGCGCATCTCCACGGCCCTGCCCGTCACGATGCAGCTGACCTTTATCGGTCTTGCTATCGGTGCGGTCGTTTCGTTTTTGCTCGGCGTCATCGCGGCACTGTATCGCGACAAATGGCCGGACCAAGTGATCCGCGTCTTTTCCATCGCCGGCTTGGCAACCCCGTCGTTCTGGCTTGCCGTTCTGTTGATCCTGCTGTTCTCTTCCTATCTTAAGGTGCTCCCGGCATCGGGTGCTCTGCCTCACTTCACCACGAATCCGGTTGGCTATCTGGGACGTATGATCATGCCCGCTATCGCCTTGGCATTTCCGCTGACGGGCCAGATGACTCGTATCGTGCGTACCGCCATGGTCGAGGAGCTCGACAAGGATTATGTCCGTATGGCTCGCGGCGCCGGCGTTCCCGAGAAGGTCGTCGTCGGCATCAACGTTCTTCGCAATGCGCTGATCACCCCGGTCACCACCCTCGGTCTTAAGATCGGTTACCTCATGGGCGGCGCCGTCGTCATCGAGGTTATCTTCAACCTCCCCGGCATGGGCACCGCGATTCTGCAGGGCGTTCAGGGCAACGAGGCGAACCTGGTTCAGGGCGTCGTCATCGTCGTTGCTCTTGCCTTCATCATCATCAACATCGTGGTTGACATGCTCTACCTGCTCATCAACCCGCGCATCAGGACGGTGTAGATTATGGTAAAGATTCGAGAGAAGCAAACCGAGCAGCTCGAGAAGGCTGCCTCCAAGGGGCTCAAGCTCGGTGGCTGGAAGAAGATGACGCTGTCTTCTAAGATTGCCGCCGTCGTGCTGGTGCTGGTCGCCCTGACTGCGATTCTGGCGCCCCTTCTTGCCCCCTATAGCCCGGTCGAGATCTTTACGGCTCGCCAGGCTCCCGGCAACGGATTTATCTTCGGTACCGACGATAAGGGTCGCGACATTCTGTCGCGTATGCTCTACGGCGGTCGTTACTCGCTGATTATCGGCTTTGGCGCCACTGCCATGGCTCTGGTCTGCGGCTCGGTCGTGGGCGCCCTTGCGGCGGTTTCGCGCAAGGCCGTCTCCGAGACGATCATGCGTATCTTGGACATCATCATGTCCATCCCGGGCATCGCCCTCGCGGCCGTCTTCGTCTCCATCCTGGGCAACTCCGTGCCGTCGATCATCTTCGCCATCGGCTTTATGTACACTCCGCAGATTGCCCGTATCGTGCGCGCCAACATCGTGTCCGAGTACGGCGAGGACTATGTCCGCGCGGTCATCGTTTCCGGCGCCAAGGCTCCGTGGATTTTGATCAAGCATGTTCTGCGTAACTGCATCGCCCCGATCATGGTCTTCACCGTTACCCTGGTCGCCGACGCTATCATCTTCGAGGCCTCGCTGACCTTCATCGGCGCTGGTATCCAGGAGCCCACCGCTACCTGGGGCAACATCCTCGCCGACGCCCGCGGCGGCGTGCTCGCCGGCCGTTGGTGGCAGGCGCTGTTCCCGGGCCTGGCCATCATGATCACCTGCCTGGCGCTCAACATCCTCTCCGAGGGCATTACCGACGCCATGGCCGCTGCTCCCTCTGCCGCCCTGGATCCGACCGATTCCTCCAAGCGTCGCGAGGCCGACCTGCTGGTCTCCGACCCCGTTCGCGCCTACAAGGAGCAGGCCCAGTCTCTCTCCGCTCGCCTTGGCGCCCTGCGCGATGTCGAGCTCAAGCGTGACGATCGCCATGTGCCCGACGAGTCTGTCGAACCGATTCTCTCGGTCCGTGACTTCTGCATTCAGTTTGAGCATCACGGTGATATCAACGTCGTCGACCATGTCAACTTTGACGTCCGTCCTGGTCAGACCATGGGCCTGGTGGGCGAGTCCGGTTGCGGTAAGTCCATCACCACGCTGGCCATCATGGGCCTGACCGATGAGGACGAGCACCTTTCCGGCGAGGTCCTCTGGGAGGGCCGTGACCTGCTCAAGATGAGCAAGAAGGAGTGGTTCGGCCTGCGCGGTACCGATATCGCTATGGTCTATCAGGACGCCCTGTCCTCGCTCAACCCCTCCATGCTCATCTCTGCCCAGATGAAGCAGCTCACCAAGCGCGGCGGAACCCGCAGCGCCGAGGAGCTCCTGGAGCTCGTCGGCCTCGATCCCAAGCGCACGCTCGAGAGCTATCCGCACGAGCTTTCCGGCGGCCAGCGTCAGCGTGTCCTGATCGCTATGGCCCTTACCCGCGACCCCAAGCTGGTCATCTGCGACGAACCCACGACCGCTCTGGACGTTACCGTCCAGAAGCAGGTCATCAAGCTGCTCAACGATCTTCAGGCCAAGCTCGGCTTTGCCATGATCTTCGTTTCGCACGACCTGGCGCTGGTCGCCGAGGTCGCCCACAATATCACGGTTATGTACGCTGGCCAGGTTATCGAGCAGGCACCCACCAAGGAGCTGCTCACTAACCCGATCCACGAGTACACCCGCGGTCTTCTGGGTTCCGTTCTGTCCATCGAGAGCGGTTCGGGCCGCCTGCACCAGGTGCCCGGCGCCGTTCCGAGCCCGCGCGATTTCCCCAAGGGCGATCGCTTCGCGCCCCGCTCGAGTCATCCGCGCATTGGCCTGGACACCCGTCCGGTCTTCAAGCGCGTGCCCGGCACCGAGCACTTCTATTCCGAGCTCCCCGATGAGGTGCTCAAGGCAAATGGTTTGACCCCTCACGCGGAGGTGATGTAGATGAGCGAGACCGCAGTCAACGGCGTCGAGCCGATCATCTTCCTTGATGACGTCCACGTCACCTTTAGGACCCGTACCGGCTCGATTCTGCACCCCAACCTGGTTCACGCCGTCCAGGGTGTAACGATTAAGCTCATGCCCGGTCAGACGATCGGCATCGTCGGCGAGTCCGGTTGCGGTAAGTCCACCACCGCCAACGTCATGTGCGGCCTGCAGGCCCCCACGAGCGGCAAGGTCTACTTTAAGGGCAAGGACGTTACCAAACGTACCGCCGAGGACCGTCGCCACATGGGTCGCGTCATCTCGGTCGTGTTTCAAAACCCGGCCACGGCGCTCAACCCCCGCATGGTCGTTCGCGAGCAACTGCTCGACCCCATGCGCGTCCACAACCTGGGTACCGAGGCCGAGCAGGAGAAGCGCGTCAAAGAGCTCCTGGAGCTCACCGGTCTGCCCAGCTCCGCCGCCGAGGTTCTTCCCGGTCAGCTTTCGGGCGGCCAGCGCCAGCGCGTCGCAATTGCCCGTGCCCTGTCGCTGAACCCCGATGCCATCATCGCCGACGAGCCCACCTCGGCTCTGGACGTTTCGGTCCGCGCGCAGATTCTGAACCTGCTGACCGACCTTAAGAAGGAGCTCGGCCTGGCCATGGTGTTCATCAGCCATGACATCCAGACGGTCCGCTATATCTCTGACGACATCATCGTTATGAATGGCGGCAAGATCGTCGAGCAGGGCGAGGCCAAGCAGGTCTTCCAGCATCCCCAGGACCCCTACACCAAGATGCTGCTCGGCGCTGCGCCGTCGCTGCTGCACCCCAAGCTCGGCGAATAGCCTCGCTTTCCCTCCCGTGCGCCCGGTTCCCTTGCCGGGCGCACCTCCGTTGCGATTTCGAAAGGTTGGGTTCACGAGCCATGCCAAGTGCTCAGGAGCTACAACATCAATTTGGTGAATATCGAGGCGCCATGCCCCGTCCATCAGATTTCGATCTCTTTTGGAAGGATCGCATGGCCGAGGCCGACGCCGTCGGGCTTGACTATGCGATCGACACGGCATCGGTCACCGATACCGTGACCTGCCAACTTTTCGACCTCTGGTATACCGGCATGTGTGGCGCGCGCCTGCATGCCAAGTACCTTAAACCCGTCTCGGACGAGCCCGTGCCATTGGTGCTTCAGTTCCATGGGTATCCGGGTGCAAGCCGCAGCTGGTTTGAGCAGGCGTCGTTTGCGGGCATGGGCATGGCACTCATCGCCCTCGACTGCCCCGGCCAAGGAGGTCCCTCCGAGGACATTGGTGGATTTGAGGGCACAACGGTTGCCGGGCATATCGTCGCCGGCATCGACGGCGACCCGGCCAACCTCTACTATGTCCGCTTGCACCAAGATATTCGCATCCTGTGCCGTATTGTTCGCGAGCTCGAGGGCATCGATCTTTCCCGTGTGTTTGTGAACGGCGCGTCGCAGGGTGGTGGTTTGGGCATTGCGACCTGTGCGCTTAACAGCGAGCTTATCAATCGTGCCGCCATCCTCTATCCCTTCCTGTCAGATTTCCGCCTAGTCTGGGATTTGGATGCAGACGACATCGCCTACGAGGGCCTGCGCTATTGGTCTCGCTGGTTTGACGAGGACTCGACTCGTATTGACGAAGCCTATGCCAAGCTGGCGTACTTCGATTCCAAGAACTTTGCCCCTATGGTCAAATGCCCCGTGCTGTTTGGCACCGGCACAGCCGATATCGTCTGCCCGCCAGCGACGCAGTTTGCGGTCTATAACAACCTGACCTGCGAAAAGCGTCATGAGTTCTTTGAAGGCTTTGGCCACGAGGAGATTCAGGATTTTGACAATCTGATTATTCCGTTTTTCTGCAAGGGAGGGGAGGCTCATGTCTAAGTGCGAGAGCAATGTTAATGAGCTGATTGTCCCCGGGCTCGTGGGAATTCCTGGAACGGTTTCGTCAAAGCTCGCAGAATATCGGGACTGGCGCGGTGATGTCCAAGCAGATGTTTCTGATTTAGAGACATGCGCTTCGAATCTTGAGATTCAAGGCCTGTCCATTACGGCGATTGACTTTGTTAACCCCTGCGCCCGTTACTCGGAGGTCTCCTTTGAGCTCGGTGACGATGCGATTCACGCTCGTTTGATCGAGCCTGTCGGTCGTGCCCGAGTGTCTGAGCGCGTGCCGCTGTGCCTGATGTTCCACGATATCGATCGGCCTGTGCGCGGCTGGCATCACATGACGAGATTTGCCGCCATGGGGTATGCCGTCCTCGCGCTGGATGACGATGTTGCTGGTGCGGACGACCTGCAGCGGGGGATTTCTTCGCCCGCTTTTGTCGAGCGCGTCCGTTGGGGTTGCGCGCTGGCGAAGGTGGCGCGCAATCTTGATGGCATGGACCCCGACCGCATCTTTGCATGGGGCGAGGGTCTAGGCGGCGGAGTCGCGCTGGCGGTTTCTGCTCTGGACGAGCGGGGTCTCGCCTGCACGGCGGTTGCCAATCCGCTTCCTGGCGGCCTCGAGGCGCTGTCGTCTCGGGTGCGCGGATCGGTGCTCATGGGCACATCGCTCATGGATACCGTGAGTGATCCCAAGGATCAGTTTGCCGTATTCAACGGTCTTGAGTGTGACCGGAGACATATCATCTATGCCAAATACGCTCACGAGCGCATCAATGCGTTCGAAAACGAAGTCGTCGACTTTTTTAACCAAACGTTCTACTCGTGTTCTTTGGCCTAGCCGGCCTGGACACTGCCAACAAGAGTGGGCGGCATAGGGCTGCCCACCAGACAACTAAGGAGATTCTTGTGGCAACTCAGAAATTCACCGGCGTTATCCCTCCCGTCGTTGTTCCCGATACCGAAGACCACCAGCTCGATGTTGCCTCCTTTGAGCGCAGCATCAACCGCATGATCGATGCCGGCGTCGATGGCTTGTTCTTCCTGGGCTCCTCGGGCGAGGTCGTCTTCTCCACCGACGAGCGTCGCCGTCAGATCATCTCCGAGGCCGTCCGTATCGTCGACCACCGCGTTCCCGTTCTGGTCGGCATCATCGACACCGAGACCGAGCGCATGATCGAGCACGGTAAGGTCGCTCAGGAGCTGGGCGCCGATGCGCTTGTCGCCACCTGCCCGTTCTATGCCCTGCAGGGCATGACCGAGGTCGAGGAGCACTTCCGCATCCTGCATGAGGAACTCGACCTGCCCATCTTCGCCTATGACATCCCCGTGTGTGTCCACACCAAGCTCCCGTGGAAGCTCCTTGCCAAGCTCGGTGCCGAGGGCGTTCTGGCCGGCGTCAAGGATTCCTCGGGTGATGACATCTCGTTCCGCTACCTCGTTCAGGAGAACGAGAAGAACGGCCATCCGATGAGCATCCTCACCGGTCACGAGGTTGTTGTCGACGGCGCCTACCTCGGTGGCGCCGACGGTTCCGTTCCGGGTCTCGCCAACGTTGAGCCCGAGGGCTACGTGCGTCAGTGGAAGGCCGCTCAGGCTGGTGACTGGGCTACCGTCAAGGCCGAGCAGGATCGCCTCAATGAGATTTCGCACATCTGGGATGTCACCTCGGGCGTCCAGGGTTATGCCGGTGGCGTCGGCGCCTTCAAGACCGCTTTGAACCTCATGGGTATCTTCGACAGCCCGACCATGCCGCGCCCGGTGAAGGCCATGACCGGCGAGAACGTCGAGGCGATTAAGAAGGTCCTCCAGGACAACGGTCTCCTGTAAAGCTTCCCCGGGCACCCGACCTCGCCGTTCAACCGTGCGGCCATGACCCATTAGATCAATGGTCACACGGTTTCTTGGCGATCTCGGGCACCTGGAAAACCTTTTCCGCGCTGTGACGGCTAGCCTGACGGCGCATTTCCTGTAGTTGTTTTTTATCTCCTAAGGAGAGCGACATGGAGAACAAGTACGTCTGCTCTGTCGATATCGGCGGAACTAAGATCGCGACTGCCATCATGGAGTACCCGGCTGACGGTAGTGTGCCCCATCCTGTTTTTGAGGCCGAGGTTCCCACCGAGGCCCAAGAGGGCGGCGAGGCCGTCTTCCAGCGCATCGAGGCGTCTATCAAGGCAGCTCTTGAGGCAAATCCCGATGTCGAGGTCCTTGGCGTCGGTATCGGTGCCGCCGGCGTCGTCGATCCCAAGACGGGCGCCATCGCGTATGCCAACGAGATCATGCCCGGCTGGTCCGGTGTTCAGTTGGGGCCGCGCCTGCGCGAGGACCTCGGTCTTCCCGTTGCCGTTGTAGGCGACGTGCAGGCTCATGCTCTGGGCGAGGCCCACTGGGGCGTCGGCAAGGGCAAGTTCTCCGTCTTGTGTCTTGGCATCGGTACGGGCATCGGTGGCGCATATGTCGAGAACGGCCGCGTGATGCAGGGCTTCCATGGTGCTGCTGGCCATATGGGCCACATCGAGTGCTCGGCTGCCGCCGGTATTCCCTGCGCCTGCGGGCGTTCCGGCCATCTGGAGTCGGTTGCTTCGGGCACTTCCATTGGTCGTATGTACGATGAGCGCTTTGGTCGCGTCGACCCCAGCCGTCCTTCGGTCGGTCGCGATGTGAACGACCTGTGCCGTGCGGGCGACGCAAAGGCGACCGAGGTCATCCATGACGCCGGCTTTGCGCTGGGTGCCAGCTTGGGCTCGCTCGCTAACATCCTGGACCCTGAGGTCATCGTGCTTTCGGGTGGCGTGATTCACCAAGGTCCCGATTGGCGTTCACAGACGTGGAAGGATTCGGTACACGAGGGCTATGCCAGCCAGGCGCTCGATCCGCTTCAGGACACGCCGATCCTCATCGGTTCTCTGGAGGGCGATGCTCCGCTCATCGGTGCCGCTGAGCATCTTCTTGCCTCGTTGAAGTAAACGTATCTTCTGTAGGAGCCTCCCGAGACAACACGCCTCGGGAGGCTGTTCTGAGAAAGGTTACAGCCTTATGACCGTCGATCCTTTGATTCAATCCCTGAAGGGCAAGCTCGTCGTGAGCGTTCAGGCGTATATGGGCGAGCCGCTTCGTACGCCTGAGACCATGGCTCAAATGTCTCGCGCTTGCGAGCTCGGCGGCGCCGCCGCCATTCGCTGCCAGGGCCTTGCCGACATTGCCGCCATTAAGGGTCGCTGTGAGGTTCCTGTTATCGGCCTGTGGAAGGATGGGCACGAGGGCGTTTACATCACGCCGACGCTGCGCCACGCTCGCGCCTGCGTTGCTGCGGGTGCCGATATCGTGGCGATCGACGCCACCGATCGTCCGCGTCCCGATGGCAAGACCGTCGAAGATACTTTCCGTCCGCTGCACGAGGAGGGCGTGCTCCTGATGGCCGACTGTGCCACCATCGAGGATATTCGTCGTGCTGTCGACATGGGCTTCGACCTGGTGTCCACCACGCTGTCTCATGGTGTTGCCGCCATCGACTGCACCATGGCCGATGGCCCCGATCTGCCGCTCCTGCGTCAGGCGACCGAGGAATTCCCCGGCCTTCCCATCATTTGCGAGGGTCGCGTGCATACGCCCGAGGAGGCTCGCGCCGCGATCGATGCTGGCGCCTGGGCCGTTGTCGTCGGCACCGCCATCACGCACCCCACGAGTATTACGAGTTGGTTCAAGGCTGCGCTTGAGGCGTAAGACAGGCCTCGTATCCGCTCGGGGCGGTATACTCAATATAGGCAATTGACCGCGCGGGATCCGGGTTGCTGGGTCCCGCGCTTGTTTTCGGGAGGCAACACATGCAAAAGGGAGATGCCATGGATGCGGCGGAGCGCTCGGAGCGCATCACCGATATCGTCATCATCACCGGAATGTCCGGATCAGGCCGCACACAGGCCATGCACGTGTTCGAGGACATGGGCTATTTTTGCATCGATAACCTGCCTCCGCGTCTCATCGCCCAGCTTGCCGAGCTCGTCGGCATCAATACGGGCGTGGGCAGGCATCTCGCCGTCACCTGTGACCTGCGCAGCCAGGGCTTGTTCGATGAGCTGCTCGATGCCGTTGCCGCTCTCGAAGAGCGCGAGATGAGCTGCGACATCGTGTTCCTGGAGGCTTCTGACGAGGTGCTGATTCGTCGCTACAGCGAAAATCGCCGCCGTCATCCCATTGCCAAGCCGGGGGAGACTACGGCCGATGCCATTCAGCGCGAGCGCCTTCAGCTGCAGGGCGTGCGCGACCGAGCCGATATGATTATCGACACGAGCCGTCTGCGCACCTCTGCGCTGCGCAACAAGCTGCGTATGGCATTTTCCGAGCTGTCCGACCAGCAGCTTATGGATGTCCACGTGTTCTCGTTTGGCTTTAAGCACGGCATGCCCGTCGAAGCGGATATTATGATCGACGTCCGCTTCCTGCCCAATCCGTTCTACGATCCCGAGATGCGCACGATGACCGGTCTCGATAAAAAGGTCTCCGATTTTGTTCTGGACCATCCCAAGACGCAGGAGTTTTGGAAGGCTTGGACACAGCTGCTCGATACGGTCATGCCCGGTTATATCGCGGAGGGTAAGCCGCAGCTTTCTATCGCCATCGGCTGCACGGGCGGCCAGCACCGCAGCGTTGCCATTGCCGAGGCCACGGCCCGTTACCTGGAAGGCGCTCAGTATCATGTGAGCATCTCCCACCGCGACCTGTCGCGCGCCAACACGAAGGCATAGGCCTGCATGTCGTTTACCGCTGAGGTGCGCGACGAGCTTGCGCGCTGCGAACCCGAATGTGAATACTGCGACTTGTCGACGCTTGCCGCCCTCACGCGCGTGAGCGGTACGCTCTCGCTTACCGGCTCTGGGCGGTATCGTTTGACGGTTGCGACTGAGACGGGAGCCGTCGCGCGCACGATGATCACGCTGACGCATCGTATCCTTAAGCTCAAAACGGAGTTCACCGTCCGTAAATCTGTATTGCATAAGGTTCGAAACTACCTCATCACCTTGCCTGATCAGCCAGACCTGGATAAGGCCTTGGTTCTGCTGGGTATCCTCGAACGTAGGGGAGGACTTGTCGCCGGCGTACCCCGACATATCGTTGCCCGTCCTTGCTGTAGACTTGCCTATATCCGCGGCGCGCTCATCGCGGGCGGCTTCGTGGCCGATCCACGCGGCGATTTTCATTTGGAGATTGCTGTGCAGGGCGAGCAATATGCCAAGGGGCTTTGCGATCTGCTGGAGCAGATTGGGGTCCATGCTCGTGTTAATGCACGGCGGGGGTCATATGCCGTGTACATTAAGAGCGCCGAGGAAATCGAGCATCTATTAAAGCCGATTGGCGCCAAGCGCAGCGTTGCCGAGATTGAGGAGGCGCGCGCGGTCAAGTTGGTTAAGAACGATGTGAACCGTCGCGTGAACGCCGAGCTCGCCAACCAGACCAGAAGCGCCGGTGCCGCCCAACATCAGCTTGCGCTTATCGATGAGCTCGAGCAGCGTGGCCTTCGTGATGCGCTTCCGGATGCCTTGGCGGTCTTTTGCGACCTGCGCGAGCGCTATCCCGATCTGTCGCTGCGTGATTTGGGGGAGATGGCTGACCCTCCCTTGTCGAAGTCAGCCCTCTACCATCGTGTTTTACGGCTTGAAAAGCTCATTGAAGCAAACAGGTAGTTTGAAGTAACGACTTATATATGGATTTAGCTGCTATTTTAGTATTTAAAACGTTTTAACGTAAATTTGATTTTCAATTTCGAGCATTCTCGTGAAATTCAAGTCAAAAAAAAGGTATATTAGGCGAGTGGTTAGTTTGTGGGCCTCAACGGCGGGCGCTGTAGCTCGCGGGGGCCTTACGAAAGGAGACACAATGGCAGTAAAGGTTGCTATTAACGGCTTCGGTCGCATCGGTCGTCTGGCTTTCCGTCAGATGTTCGGTCATGAGGGCTCCGAGATCGTCGCTATCAACGACCTCACCTCTCCCGATATGCTCGCTTACCTGCTGAAGTACGACTCCACGCAGGGCAACTACGCTCGCGATCACGAGGTCGTTGCTGGCGAGGATTCCATCACCGTTGACGGCAAGGAGATCAAGATCTACAAGGAGGCCGACGCTAACAACCTGCCTTGGGGCGACCTTGACGTCGACGTCGTTCTCGAGTGCACCGGCTTCTACACCAGCAAGGCTAAGGCTCAGGCCCACATCAACGCTGGCGCCAAGAAGGTCGTCATCTCCGCTCCGGCCGGCAGCGATCTGCCCACCATCGTGTACAACGTCAACCATGAGACGCTGACCGCTGAGGACAACATCATCTCCGCTGCTTCCTGCACCACCAACTGCCTCGCCCCGATGGCCAAGGGTCTGAACGACTTCGCCCCCATCGTGTCCGGCATCATGACCACCATTCACGCCTGGACTGGCGACCAGATGCCGCTCGACGGCCCGCAGCGCAAGGGCAACAAGCGTCGTAGCCGCGCCTGCGCCGTCAACATCGTCCCCAACACCACCGGTGCTGCCAAGGCTATCGGCCTGGTTCTCCCCGAGCTCAACGGTAAGCTCATCGGTGCCGCCCAGCGCGTCCCGACGCCGACCGGCTCCATCACCAACCTCTACGCTGTCGTTGACAAGAAGGTCACCGTCGACGAGGTCAACGCTGCTATGAAGGCCTACGCTGCCACCATCTCCGAGACCTTCGGTTACAACGAGGACGACATCGTCTCCACCGACATCATCGGCGAGACCCACGGCTCCATCTTCGACGCCACCCAGACCATGTGCTCTGACCTCGGCAACGGCCAGACCCTCGTTCAGGTCACCTCTTGGTACGACAACGAGAACTCCTACACCTCTCAGATGGTCCGCACCATCAAGTACTTCGAGAAGTTCGTTGCTTAATTTAGCTTTTAGCGAATAGCTCGTTGAGCGTCTAAAGAAGGGCGCGGCCTTATAGGGCTTACACCCTAGGGTCGCGCCCTTTTTATAAGAAATCGTCTGCCGTAATGGGAGGCAGACACGTACGAAAGGTAGAAGCAAACATGGCCTTTACCAAGAAGACCGTCCGCGACATCGATGTCGACGGAAAGCGCGTTCTCGTCCGCGTTGACTTTAACGTGCCTATCAAGGATGGCGTCGTTGGCGACACCACCCGTATCAAGGCTGCCCTGCCCACCATCAACTACCTCGTTGAGCACAACGCTCGCGTCATCCTCATGAGCCACCTCGGCCGTCCCGAGGGCACCGGCTTCCAGCCCGAGCTGTCCCTCGAGCCCGTCGCCAAGAAGCTCGCTGAGCTCTCTGGTCTCGACGTTGCCTTTGTCGCCGACACCTACGGCGAGAAGGCTGCTGAGGCTGTCGCCGCCGTCGAGCCGGGCAAGGTTCTCGTTCTCGAGAACGTCCGTTTTGACAAGCGTGAGAAGAAGAACGATCCCGAGATCGCTAAGAAGCTCGCTTCCTATGGTGACGTCTTCGTTCTCGATGCCTTCGGCACCGCTCACCGCGCCCAGGGTTCCGTCGTGGGCCCCGCCGCTTACCTGCCTGCCGTCGCCGGCTTCCTGCTCGAGAAGGAGGTCGACACGCTGACCGGCATCTTCGCCGAGCCCGAGCGTCCCTTCGTCGCCATCGTCGGCGGTTCCAAGGTTTCCTCCAAGATCGGTGTTCTCGATCACCTCATCGACTCCGCTGATACCCTGATCATCGGTGGCGGCATGGCCTACACCTTCTTCCTGGCTCAGGGCCTGTCCGTTGGTCAGTCCCTCAAGGAAGAGGACTGGGTCGAGCGCGCTGGCGAGATGCTCAAGAAGGCCGAGGAGAAGGGCGTTAAGATCCTGCTCCCCATCGATAACCGCGTTGCCGATCACTTTGGCGAGGACGCTGTCCCCGAGGTTGTCGCTTCCGACGCTATCCCCGACGATCGTGAGGGCATGGACATCGGCCCCAAGACCGAGGAGCTCTACGCCGAGGCCGTCAAGGGCGCCAAGACCGTGTTCTGGAATGGCCCCATGGGCGTCTTCGAGTTCGACAACTTCGCTCACGGCACCCAGGCTATCGCCGAGGCTGTCGCCGAGGCCGACTGCACCTCGATCATCGGCGGTGGCGACTCCGTCGCAGCTGTCAACAAGTTCAACCTGGCCGACAAGATGAGCTGGATCTCCACCGGTGGTGGCGCTTCCATGGAGCTCGTCGAGGGTAAGGCCCTGCCCGGAGTGGAGGCGCTTCTCGATGCCTAATCGCACCCTTCTTATCGCTGGTAACTGGAAGATGAACAACGACGTCGCCGAGGCCGCCAAGCTCGCCGACGAGCTGGCTCAGGCTCTGCCCGAGGTTCCGGCTGGCGTCGAGGTGCTCGTCTGCCCTCCGACCATCGACATCACCACGGTTCATGACCGCATTCAGGCTGCCCCCATCGCCCTCGGTGCACAGAACGTGTACTGGGAGGCCAAGGGTGCCTTCACCGGTGAGTCCTCTTGCGACATGCTCAAGTCTGCTGGCTGCACCTACTGCATCATCGGTCACTCCGAGCGTCGCGACTACTTCCACGAGACCGACGAGGACCAGAACAAGAAGGCCAAGGCTCTCGTTGCCGCCGGCCTTGTTCCCGTCTTCTGCTGCGGCGAGTCCCTCGAGGTCCGCGAGGTTGGCACCTATGTCGAGCACGTCGTGAACCAGGTCAAGGCTGGCCTTGCTGGTCTTGAGATCACCTGCCCCAAGCAGGTCGTCGTCGCCTACGAGCCCATCTGGGCCATCGGCACCGGCAAGACCGCTACCGCCGAGGACGCTCAGGAGGTCTGCGGTGCTATCCGTGAGACCCTCAAAGAGATGTTCGGCGAGGAGCTCGCTAACGGCATCCGCGTGCTGTATGGCGGTTCCGCCAAGCCCGGCAACATCGCCGAGCTCGTCGCCAAGCCCGACGTTGACGGCGCCCTCGTGGGCGGCGCTTCGCTCAAGGCTGCCGACTTCGCCTCTATGGTCGTCAAGGCAGGCGAGTAGGACATATGGCACAACGTCATCTTCCTGCACTCCTGATTATCATGGATGGCTGCGGCCTTGCTCCGGCCGATGGCGAAAACGCCGTCGCCGCTGCCAAGACGCCCTTCCTTGATGGCCTGTACGAGAAGTACCCCCACACCACGCTCGGTGCTTCGGGCGAGGACGTGGGCCTTCCCGACGGCCAGATGGGTAACTCCGAGGTGGGTCACCTCAACATCGGTGCCGGCCGCATCGTGTTCCAGGAGCTTTCGCGCATCAACAATGCCATCAAGGACGGCTCCATCGCCAAGAACGAGGTTTTCGTCAAGGCTATGGACGATGTCAAGGCTGACGGCAAGACCCTTCACCTTATGGGCCTTATGAGCCCTGGCGGTGTTCATTCCCATATGAACCACGTCGAGGCTCTGGTCAAGATGGCTGCCCAGCATGGCGTCAAGACCGTTCGTGTCCACGCCTTTATGGACGGCCGCGACGTCGACCCGCAGTCCGGTGCTGGCTACATGAGCGAGTTCTGCGCCTTCTTGGCTAAGATTTCCGAGGAGACCGGTTGCGACGCTCGCGTCGCCACCGTTTCGGGCCGCTATTGGGCCATGGACCGCGACAACCGTTGGGAGCGCATCCAGCGTGCCTACGACGTCATGGTCAATGCGTCCGATGCCGATACCGACCCCGTTGCCGGTATCAAGGCTTACTACGAGAAGGATCCGCGCGGCGACGAGTTTGTCGAGCCCTTCGCTGCCCACAACGAGGGTATTCACGAGGGCGACGCGGCCATCTTCTTCAACTTCCGTCCCGACCGCGCTCGTCAGATGACCCGCGTGTTCACGGACAAGGAGTTCGACGGCTTTGAGCGCGAGCAGATCAAGCTTTCGCACTTTGTGACGATGACCGAGTACGATCCGACGTTTGACGTCGAGGTCGCCTTCCCCAAGACGTTCCCCGAGAACGTCCTGGCCGACGTTATCGCCGCCAATGGCCTGAAGCAGCTGCATACCGCCGAGACCGAGAAGTACGCCCACGTGACGTTTTTCCTCAACGGCGGCATCGAGGAGCCCAAGGAGGGCGAGGAGCGCGTGCTCGTCGCTTCCCCCAAGGTCGCTACCTACGATCTGCAGCCTGAGATGAGCGCTCCCGAGGTTACCGAGAAGCTTGTCGCCGCCATCAACGAGGATCGCGCTGATTTCTACATCGTGAACTTCGCGAACTGCGACATGGTTGGTCACACCGGTGTCTTCGACGCCGCCGTTAAGGCCGTCGAGGCTGTTGACGATGCCCTGTCCAAGGTTGTCCCGGCAATTCTCGCCAAGGGCGGCTTTGCACTGATTACCGCCGACCACGGCAACGCCGACCACATGTTTGACGTTGCTTCCGACGGTTCCAAGCATCCGTTCACGGCTCACACCACCAACCGTGTGCCGTTCATCATCGTTGATGAGAAGGCCAAGCTCACCGGTATCGAGGACGGCCGTCTTTCCGATATCGCTCCGACCATGCTCACCATGGCTGGTATTGAGCCTTCCGCCGAGATGACGGGTCGCGTGCTCGCCACCGAGGCCTAATAGAAAACAAATACCGTTTTCTAGTAAGGGGGTTGTCCACAACCGGACAATCCCCTTTTTGGTATTTCTGCCATTTCCACCTCGTCCTTGAGTGGCAGGTAGGGGAGAGCGGGGGATTGTGGTACAGTACTGGAGTTTGAATTGTTCTATTAAGGAGCTTATCTATGGGTCCGTTCCAGATTCTTCTGTTTGTCGTTTGGGCTGTCTCTGCCGTAGCGCTGACGATTCTCGTCCTGATGCATTCCGGTAAGGGCACCGGCGTTTCGGATATGATCGCTAGCTCGCTGTATAACTCCAGCTCTGCCACGGGCGTCATGGAGCAGAACCTCGATCGCCTGACGGTAATTATGGCCGTCGTTTTTGCCGTGTGCGTCGTCCTGTGCATGTTCTTCTTCCCGCAGGGCATCGTCGGCTTCTAAGCACGAGCCGCATAAATACTTGAAAAGGGTTCCGCAAGTGCGGGACCCTTTTTGTTTACATATTTGTAACAGAGTCAAAATATCCCCACATACTTCGCCCAACTAAAGAAATTCTTGACCGTTGACCGGAATTAGCCCCAAATCGTGCATAAAATGCGCTACTGTATTGCGAAACGTTGGTCCGTTGTGCATAACCAGCCATAGCAACGGGCGGCGTTTTAATGGTTCGGATCGGATTGTCTCGACATGTGTCCGACTGAACATTTCTTTGTCCTATCTCATAAGGAGGATGGCATGGCTGATTCTATGTTCCACCAGCCCGTTATGGGTCGTCGCGCCTTCGTTGGCGGTACCCTTGCTGCGAGCTCCATGGCTTTTCTTGCCGCATGCGGCAAGAAGGGCGGCGACGCTTCCGGTTCTGAGTCCGGTTCGACGCTGAACTTCTACATCAACAACCCGGTCTGCATCGACCCCTACAACGTCCAGGAGGACCAGGGCACTCAGGTCGAGTATCAGCTCTTTGACGCTCTGACCTCTTACGACGCCGAGAAGGGCGAGATCGTTCCGCTGGCTTGCGAGTCCTTTGAGTCCAACGACGACGCCACCGAGTTTACCTTCAAGATCAAGAAGGCCAAGTTCCACAACGGTGACGACGTTACCTCCAAGTCCTTCAAGCTCGGTTGGGAGCGTCTGGTCAACACCAAGTCGGCTGTCGCTACCGAGTACGGCCCTTCCGAGGTCTCCTATCACCTCTCCATGGTCGAGGGCTATGACGATCTGCTTGCCGGTAACGCTACCGAGCTCAGCGGTGTTACCTGCCCCGACGATGAGACCCTCGTCGTCAAGCTGGCTTCCGCTTACGCCGACTTCCCCTTCGTCGCCTCTCACCCGGCTCTGGCCCCGGTTCCCGAGTGCGCCGAGTCCGATGTCAAGAGCTTCTACCTTGCCCCGGTCGGTAACGGCCCGTTCATGATGGACGGCAAGTGGGAAGATGGCCAGGAGATCAACGTCAAGAAGTTCGACGATTACTATGGCGACAAGGCCAAGATCGATGGCATCCACTTCCAGGTCATCAAGGACATGGAGACCGCTTACAAGGAGTTCCAGGCCGGTAACCTCGATGTCTGCGACGTTCCCGTCGCTCAGATCGATGCCGCCAAGAAGGATCGCGGCGTGTCCAAGGACGGCTACACCATGGGTGACGGCGAGCGCATGCTGCTCGGCGCCGAGCCTTCCACGTACTATCTGACCTGCAACACCACGGCCGAGCCGTTCAACAACGCCGACCTGCGTAGGGGCATCTCCCTGGCCATCAACCGTGAGGCCATCTGCAAGACCATCTTCAAGGGTACCCGTACCCCTGCCGACGGCATTGTTCCTCCGGGCATCGATGGCTACAAGGAGGGCGCATGGGAGTTCTGCGCCTACGATGTCGACAAGGCTAACGAGTACCTCGACAAGGTTGCTCCCGCTGGCGCTAACGGCGATCGTGGCATTAGCGTGACCCTTTCCTACAACCAGGACGGCGGTCACAAGGAGATCATGGAGTCCATCATCGGCGACCTCGCCAAGGTTGGCGTTACCGCTGTCTCCGATACCCCTGAGTGGTCTGCCCTGCTCGAGCAGTATCAGAACTTTAACTATCAGTTCGGTCGTCTGGGTTGGATTGCCGACTACCCGATCATGGACAACTTCCTGTATCCGCTGTTCCACTCCGACTCCCTCGGTGGCGACAACCGCTCCGGTTACGACAACCCCGAGTTCGACGCCAAGGTCGACGAGGCTCGTACTATTGTTGACGACGAGGAGCGCGTCGCTAAGATGCAGGAGGCCGACGCAATGGTCGCTGCCGACTGCCCGGTCATCCCGATTATGTTCTACACGCACACCATCGCCGGCTCCGATCGCATTAAGCACCTCTATGTCGATCCGCAGAAGCACGCCGATCTGGGTACCGCTGAGCTCGCCTAAGAGTTTGCAGCTTCCGTGAGGGTCAAGTATTTACGTAGACCTCATGGGAAACATACAGTTCTCCCTAACCTGGGGTAAACTGGCTGATGGTAATTTTGGGATGCCGGTCTGGCGATCGGCATCCCATTTAGGTTAATCCCTAGATAGGGGAGTGGTATGGGTAAGTACATCGTTAAACGTGTGCTTCAGTTCATCCCGGTGTTTTTGGGCGTTACGCTGATTCTGTTCGCCCTCCAGAATATCGTGCCGGGAGATCCGATCAAGCTGATCGGTGGAGACAAGGCTCTGTCCCCCGAGGTGGAGCTTCAGCTTCGCGTTCGCTATCACCTGGTCCAGACGGACGAGGACGGCAACGCGATCCTTGACGAGAACGGCGACCCCGTTCAAACGTCGCTTGTGGACCGTTACTTGTATTACATGAACGGCCTGCTTCATGGCGATCTGGGCAATTCGTATCAGCGCAAGCTGCCGGTTACGGAAATCTTCGCCCAGAAGTATCCGTATACGGTCAAACTTGCCGCGTGCGCCATCGTGCTCGAGGCAATCATGGGTATCGGTGCGGGTATCATTTCGGCGGTAAAGCGTTATTCCTTCTGGGATATTTTGGTAACGCTCACCACGTCGATCCTCGTTGCGGTCCCGGCCTTCTGGCTCGGTATGTTGCTGCAGCTGTTCTTTGGCGTCATCCTCAAGGACGCCACGGGCGGTGCATTCTCCATGCCGATCTCGGGTGCCGGCGGTTCCAGCTCTCAGTATCAGGATTGGATGCACTATGTGCTTCCGACCATTACGCTGGCTTCGGTTTCGACCGCTTATGCCGCGCGCATTATGCGCTCGCAGCTGCTTGACGTCATGAACCAGGATTACATCCGTACGGCAAAGGCCAAGGGTCTCTCCAATCGCGCGATCATCATCAAGCATGCGCTTAAGAATGCACTCATCCCCGTCGTTACCTATATTGGTGTCGACTTTGGCGGCATGCTTTCGGGCGCCATCCTGACCGAGACGGTCTTTAACTGGCCCGGTATCGGCTATGAGGTCTATCGCGCCATTAGCATGCGTGACTGGCCCATCGTTATGGGCGGCGTTACGCTCATCGTCGTCGTCGTTATGGTGATCAACCTGCTCGTCGACATTAGCTATGCATTCCTCGACCCGCGCATCCGCCTTGGCGGTCCGTCGGATAAGGCCTAAGGGAGGTACGTCTCATGCAGGAAACTGATTCTCAGTCTCAGGAGCAGGCTACCGCCACCAAGGCCGCATCTGCTCCCGCCAAGTCCCGCACGCTGTGGGGCGACGCTTTTAAGCGTCTTCGTAAGAACAAGCTCGCCGTTATCGGTGTCTGCTGGATCATCATCGTCGTTGTGGTTGCACTGACCGCAGATCTGTGGGCTAAGCCCTGGCTCGGTTCGCCGACGGCTTCCGACTCGACTACCATGGCCGAGACTTCTCTGCTGGCTCCGTGTGCAGAGCACCCGTTTGGCACCGACGCCCTTGGTCGTGACATTCTCGTCCGCGTTATCTACGGTGCGCGCGTTTCGCTGTCCGTCGGCATTATGGCCACCGCGATCTCCACGCTGATCGGTCTGGTCATGGGTGCTCTGGCCGGTTTCTACGGCGGCATCTGGGATACGATCATCATGCGCTGTGCGGACATCTTCCTGGCGTTCCCGTACGTGCTGTTCGTTGTCGCCATGATCGCCGTTATCGGACGTGGTCTTCAGAACGTCTTTATCGCCATCGGCATTCTTGGCTGGCCTTCGATTGCGCGCGTCTTCCGCTCTGCAATCTTGACGGTCAAGGAAAACGACTATGTTGATGCTGCGCGCGCGATGGGTGCATCTGATGCTCGTATCGTTGTACGTCACATCTTCCCGAACTCCGTCGCCTCCATCGTGGTCTACGCGACCATGAACATTGGTGGCGCCATTCTGACCGAGTCCGCTCTGTCCTTCCTCGGCATGGGCGTTATTCCGCCTACGCCTTCGTGGGGCTCCATGATTCAGGACGGTCAGCAGTATCTTCTGACTGCTCCGTGGATGATGATCATGCCCGGTCTGGCAATTCTCTCGACGGTGCTCGCCTTCACCCTGTTGGGTGACGGTCTGCGCGACGCCCTCGACGTCAAGATGAAGGACGCATAAGGATGAAGAAGAACAAGAACTATGTGGACCTGAAGGACCAGCCGGTTCCCGAGGGCCAGCATCTGCTCGAGGTCGATGACCTAAAGATGTATTTCCACACCGAGGATGGCGTCGTTCGCGCTGTCGACGGTGTCTCCTACACGCTCGATCGCGGCGAGACCCTGGGCGTCGTCGGTGAGTCCGGCTCTGGTAAGTCCGTGACCGCCATGACCATCATGGGCCTCATCTCGATGCCTCCGGGAAAGATTGAGGGCGGCGACGTTCGCTATCGCGGTCGTTCGATCCTCGAGATGACTGAGGAAGAGATGCAGCACATTCGCGGTAACGATATCGCGATGATCTTCCAGGATCCTATGACCTCCTTGAACCCGGTCTATAAGATCGGCAAGCAGGTGGGCGAGGGCCTTCGTCTGCACCGTGGTTACTCCAAGCAGGAGGCGCTCAAGCGTGCCACCGAGCTTTTGGACCTCGTTGGTATTCCCGAGCCCGAGAAGCGCGTCAATGAGTATCCGCACCAGTTCTCTGGCGGTATGCGTCAGCGCGTCATGATTGCCATGGCCCTTGCCTGCGACCCCGATATCCTGATTGCCGACGAACCCACGACGGCCCTGGACGTTACCATTCAGGCTCAGATTATCGAGCTTATGCAGGAAATGCAGGAGAAGAACGGCAACGCCATCATCATGATCACCCATGACCTGGGTGTCGTCGCTGATATGGCCGACAAGATCATGGTTATGTACGCCGGCCGTCCCGTCGAGTTCGGTACTGCTGAGGAAATCTTCTACGAGAGCCGCCATCCCTACACCTGGGGTCTTATTCGTTCCATTCCGGAGCAGGCCATCGAGGAGAAGAAGCCATTGACGCCGATTCACGGCAACCCGCCTTCGCTCATGAACCTGCCCGAGGGCTGCGTGTTCTCGCCTCGTTGTCCCTATGCGACCGATAAGTGCCGCAAGCAGCGCCCCGAGCGTGTCGTCACCGAGTCTAGTCACTACTCTGCGTGCCACTACTCCGGTGACCCCGAGTTCCTCAAGAACGCTCCTGAGACGTCCCGTACGCGCAAGGATTCCAAGAAGGGAGGCGAGGCGTAATGGCAGATACCAACGAGCGTACTCCGTTGCTGAAGGTCGAGCACCTCTCTAAGGAGTTTCCCGCTGAGTCCGGCATGTTCGCCAAGCGCTTCTCCAAGCGTGTCGTCTCTGCTGTGAATGACATTTCGTTCGAGATTTATCCGGGCGAGACCTTTGGCCTGGTCGGCGAGTCTGGTTGCGGTAAGTCCACCACGGGCCGCACCATCATGCGCCTGACCAAGCCGACGGCAGGCAAAGTGTTCTTCCAGGGCAAAGACGTTGCCGAGATGAGCAAGCATGAGATCAAGGACATGCGTCGCGAGATGCAGTTCATCTTCCAGGATCCCTATGCTTCGCTCAACCCCCGTATGACCATCGGCGAGATCGTCTCCGAGCCCATGACCATTCATGGCGTGGGTACCAAGGAGGAGCGTATCGAGCGCGTCCGCGAGCTGCTGGACGTCGTCGGTCTGAATCCCGAGCACATCAACCGTTATCCGCACGAGTTCTCGGGCGGCCAGCGCCAGCGTGTCGGCATCGCCCGCGCGTTCGCTCTGAAGCCCAAGCTGATTATCTGCGACGAGCCTGTCTCTGCACTTGACGTATCCATTCAGGCCCAGGTTCTGAACCTTCTTAAGGAGCTCCAGGACAAGTTCGGTACCGCGTATCTGTTTATCGCTCACGACCTGTCCGTCGTGCAGCACATTTCCGATCGCGTTGCCGTTATGTATCTGGGTAAGATGGTTGAGGTTTCGGACTGGAAGACGCTCTACAGCGAGCCTCACCATCCGTACACGCAGTCGCTGCTGTCTGCCGTGCCGGTTCCCGATCCTGATATCCAGAAGACCCGCAAGCGCATCATCCTCGCTGGCGATCCGCCGTCGCCGCTGGATCCGCCGACCGGTTGCCGTTTCCACACTCGCTGCCCGATCGCTCAGGGTATCTGCTCTGAGAAGCTTCCCGAGTTTAAGGAAGTTGCACCTGGTCACTGCTGCGCGTGCCACTTCGCGGAGCCGTTCCCGATCAAGGAATCGCACATCGACCTGTAGTCGGTTGTTCTCGTCCGGGCCCGCGCTGGACTTAGTTTTCAGAACGTCCTCGACCATGGAAACCCCCTTATCCTGCTCCTTCGGAGCCGCGGATAAGGGGGTTTCCTGGTCTGCGGAATGTTCTGAAAACTAAGTCCAGCACGGGCCCTGTGTTACCACTGCAGAGGGGGTGCGATTCCTTGATCGCTCACTTAATCTAATGGGAAAGATAGCGAGGCCGGAGCTTTAGCTCCGGCCTCCTTATATAAGGGCTAGGCAAAGCCGAGCCACTAAATTTATATCAGCTCCCAGAACATGTTTGAGAACTGTGCCTGAAGTACGTATTTGCAGGCCCCGAATCGGTGTTGCCTCCCGGCGCATTCCGCAGGGGGAGCGATATTTTGCAGCACGAAGTGCGCAGCAAAATATCGCTCATGCCCGAGGACGCGCCGGGAGGCAACACCGATTCGGGGCCGGACACACGGATCTACCTGCGCATTTACAAATTTGTAAACTTTTTTGAAAAAAGTGCTTGCACAGTTCTCGAATCATAGGTTATTATCTTTCTCGTTGAACGCGCGGGTCCAACAAAACGAACCGTGAATCAACAACATAGCATGTCGGAGTGGCGGAATTGGCAGACGCGCTAGCTTGAGGTGCTAGTGACCGCTTTTTGGTCATGCGGGTTCAAGTCCCGCCTCCGACACCATCGCATTTGAGAAGCCTCTTCGGAGGCTTTTTTGTTACCGATAGACGGCGGGGTCCACGATGGAAACGCTTGAACAGAACGAGTGGGCAGACGTTGCCCAACTAGTCGAGATCACGAGCGATGCTGTCATCATCTGCGAGCTCGACGGAACCATTCTGCATGTGAATAATCGCTTACTTGGTTTGATGTGCGAGGAACGCGCCGACGTCATTGGTGGAGATGTTAAAGACGTCCTGTACTCGTCCGCTTTTGAACGTGCGACGGAACATCGTCTGCCATTTGAAACTGATGGCTCCGAGAACGAACTGATGCTCAAGCTGAGTGACGGCTCCTTTATCCCCGTCTTGGTTCGTGCGGGCTCCGTAACGCCTCCACGCATCTTTGGGCGCCGCGCGCCACGTGTCCTGGTGGCGCTCCATAGCATCGAAGAACAGTATTCGCACGACCGTCAGCTCAAGCGTGCTCTTTCGGAGCTTAGAGTGGCTAACAAGCGCCTCTCTGGCACGCTCTCGGTCATTATGAGTACCGTGGGCTCCGATGAGCTGCCCAGCCTACTTGATACCGTTTTGAACCGGCTTGTAGGAACGCTCGATGCTTCGGGTGCTGCTATCTATTTTTCTGAGAGCGGCGGTTTTAAACTTCGCGGTGTTTCCAAGGAGCTGTACGACAGCTACCTGCCTGAGTTTTTGCCGTATGGCGCTGGCATTCCGACGTATGTTCTTCGTGAGTCGCGTGCCTGTCGCTTGTCGATTCAACAGGACCTTAAGGGTGATAAGGCCGCCTCCGGTATGTTTATGGACCTGGACAATCGTTCTAAGCACCTGTTGCGTATGCAGGATATGCCTCCGTACCGCAGCGAGATCTGTCTTCCCGTTTTTTACGGTACGCAGATCCTTGGCGTGCTGGAAGTTGGTTGGAAACGCCCTCAGGCACCGCTTGCCTATGACGTTAATGTGCTCGAGGTCATTTGCGATTACCTGTCTATCCAGCTGGTCGGCATGGCATCGAGCCTTCGCTCCCGTCGCACGGCCGAGCTTGGCCGCTCGCTCAATGTCTTGCGTGATGAGTTGTTTACCTGTCTAGACGATTCTGCCGCGGCTACCCAGGCGGTATCGTCCGAGATCTGCAATATGCTTAACTGCCATTTTTGCCCTGTTGAGTATGACGCCAGTCTGGATTCCTACGTCATAGATTTTGAAGGCGGCAGTCGCGTTGCCTTGCCGGACGACCCTGAGAAGCTTTTCTTTTCCACGACGGCGCCAGCGGCACGTCTGGGGGCTGGCCCTGATGGCTTTGAGGCATCTGTTTTGGGCGGTACGAGTGCCGAGGACCTTAAACACGTTCGTATAACTCGCGTTGACGAATCGATGCCTATGGGAGGCTGGCTTAGGGCGCATGGTCTGCCTTGTCAAGGTCTCTACGTCGACTCCGGCATCGAGGCGGGGCGCCCGCGCTCTGAGGGTGATGGCAAGCACAGTAACGACGCGATTGTTCCTGCTTCTGTTGCGAAGAGCCCGACGACGCGCGCGCTGCTGCTTCGTGATGGTAGCCAAGAGCCGATTGATGACCTTGAATATGACTACTTGGTGCACTTGGCGCATGACTTTGAACTGATCTACGAAGGCGAATCTCAAAAGCGCGAGGAGCGCCATATCGCTCAGACCCTCCAGATCGGCATGAGAAATTCCCTGGGGGATGTTCCGGGTATCGCAACCGATTCGGTGTACCTGTCGGCCACGAACTCGGCGTTGGTCGGCGGCGATTTCTATACGCTCATCCGACTTCCCGACGACTGCGCCGTCATGATTTTGGGTGATGTGTCTGGCAAAGGCATTGAGGCCGCATCGATGTCCGCGCTCGTCAAGACGGCCCTGACGGCATATGCCTGGGAGGGCGCTGGCCCGGCCCGCATGGCACGCTCCCTTAACAGCATGCTCATGGGCTTTTCGAGGGTCGAGACGTTCGTGACGGCCTTTATCGCCAAGATTGACCTTAAAGCCGGACGCGCAACGTATTGTTCGGCGGGCCATC
Organism: uncultured Collinsella sp.; assembly: GCA_938005465.1. Lineage (GTDB taxonomy): Bacteria > Actinomycetota > Coriobacteriia > Coriobacteriales > Coriobacteriaceae > Collinsella. The sequence goes on along the minus strand of CALLNU010000043.1, from coordinate 3,478 downwards.
CTCCGACCATGGTCATTAGGCCAGAGTCGATGCCGCTGGGTGGCGGCGAGGCCCGTGGGGGAGAGGTCGAGCTGCTTGGATGCCAATCGGGCGTAATCGGTGCCTTTGAGAGCATGGTGTACGAGACAGGCGTGTTTACGTTCGCTCCCGGCGACATGCTCTTCATGTATACGGACGGAACGATTGAGGCCCGCGACCGCACCGGAGCGTTCTTTGGTGAGCAGCGCCTTCGTGACCTTCTGCTCTCTGTCTCGGGTGAGGGCGTATCGGGAATCTGCGGCAAGGTCTTGGGCGAGCTTGACCGATTTACCGAATCGGCGCTGGACGATGACATTGCATTGGTGTCCCTTGAGTTTTTACGGGGTCGTTCATAGACGACGCTGGGCGGGCTGAATCCGTACGGTTGGGGAAACGAATGCATCGAGTGGGCTTTTTTGGGGAACCATGGTCGTATGAATGAGTGGAATGACATAGCGGTTTTGACGCCACCAGGCGATATCGACATCGCCACGGTGCCTGCGCTGCGTCGGCGGTTGGATGCTTTGATTGGCCGCGGCGTGCGTCGTGTTGTCATCAACTGTCAGGCTGTTAGCTTTATCGATTCGACGGGCTTGGCATTCCTGCTTACGCGCGCTCGTGAGCTCATGAGGCGAGAAGGCCTGCTTTCGCTCGTCAATGCATCGGGTGAAGTTGTTCGCTTTTTGGAGATTGCTCGTCTTGTCGATATCCTTCATGTCGCGGGGCCGGCACGGGAGTCTATTCCCGCCATTCCGGTGGGGGAGCTGCCTCGCTGGAGTAAGAGCGTCGAGGTCCGTCAGGGTATCGAGAATCTTCCATACTACCGACATCGCATCGCCGAACTCCTTGAATCGCTTCCGTTGCGCCGTGACGAGCGCTACGATGTCGCATTGGCGTCGGGGGAGGCGCTGGGTAATGCCTATGACCATGCGGGCGGTATCGGGTGCGTCCTGACGGTTCAGGCCTATGGCGATCGCGTTGTGGTTGAGGTGCTTGATCGAGGTGCCGGCTATTCTATCGATGAAACGAGCGAGCCGGTCGCATCCGAGGAGCGCGGCCGTGGCATCAAGCTTATGCGTATGCTCGTCGATAACGTGGAGGTTGCTCGTCGTACGGACGGCGCCGGCACGCGCGTACAGATGGTGAAGCTGTTTAGCGGAGCGCTGGAATCGTGTGCCTAGCCAATCGCTTTAGCGCGTTTAGCTACTAAGAACATGCGGCAGACAAGTTTTTTGAAAAAAGTACTTGCGTCTTTTGGACAACTCGCGTAAATTAATAACCCGCAAGCGGACATGGCTCAGTTGGTAGAGCACAACCTTGCCAAGGTTGGGGTCGCGGGTTCGAGCCCCGTTGTCCGCTCCAAACGCAACAGCCCGACTACTACGGTAGCCGGGCTTTTTTTGTACCTATCTCCTAGGCTCGAACCCGAGAGGGGGCGAGCGTTTTGGGTCGTGGCTGTGGCGTTGTTTGCCGCGAATGTCCGCTTTGGGCGTATCATCGTGGGCATCTCGCATAACCTCGTTGCAAGGGAGATACGCCCCATGGCTACAGAAAAGTCTTCTTCGCGCTCATGGATGTCCGATGCCGCGATCTATCAGATCTACCCGCGCTCGTTTAAGGATTCGACTGGTTCGGGTCTGGGCGATATCGCGGGCATTACCCAGCAGATGGACTATCTTGAGCGGCTGGGTATCGAGGCCATCTGGCTGAGCCCGTTTTACCCTTCGCCTCTTGTCGATGGCGGCTATGATGTGGCGGACTACTGCGATGTCGACCCACGTCTCGGCTCGCTTGACGACTTCGATGACATGATCGCTGCGGCTCACGCGCGCGGCATCAAGGTCATCGTCGACATCGTGCCCAACCATTCATCCAACCAGCACCCCTGGTTCAAAGCCGCTCTTGCCGCCGGCCCCGGATCGCCCGAACGCGCCCGTTATATCTTCCGCGATGGTCGCGGCGAGCATGGCGAGCTGCCTCCCACCAATTGGAATGCCAACTTTGGCGGCCCCGCATGGACGCGTGTTGCGGACGGTCAGTGGTATCTGCACATGTTTACGCCCGAGCAGCCGGACTTTGACTGGTCATGCCCTGAGGTTCACGCGCTCTTTTGCGACGTCCTGGCGTTTTGGAGCGATCGAGGCGTCGACGGCTTTCGCATTGATGTGGCGTAGGGTCTCGCCAAGGATCTCGACCGCGATGACCTCGACCGGTGGCATCTCGCCGAGGGCGATGACATGGTTGACGACGGCACCCATCCGCTGTGGGACCGCAATGAGGTCCACGAGATCTATCGCGAGTGGCGCCGCGTGTTCGACCGCTATAATCCGCCGCGCAGTGCCGTTGCCGAGGCGTGGGTGCTGCCCGAGCGCCAGTATCTCTACGCGCGTTCCAGCGAGCTTGGCCAGACATTCAACTTTGAGTTTGCCAAGGCCACTTGGACCTATGATGACATGCACACTGCAATCGAGAAGGGCTTGAAGGCAGCCGTCGAATCCGATTCCGCCTCGACCTGGGTACTCTCCAACCACGACGTGCCGCGCGTGGCGACACGCTATGCCCTGCCGCAAATCAAGGCGACGCGCTACCACCAGATTGCGCTCGACTGGCTCTTACGTGACGGGTCGTCTTATGACGACGACCGTGAACTCGGCGAGCGCCGCGCGCGGGCGGCCCTTTTGCTTGAACTGGCGCTTCCGGGCTCGGCATACGTGTATCAGGGCGAGGAGCTCGGCCTTTTTGAGGTGGCTGATATCCCGTGGGCTGCACTCGAAGACCCTACTGCGACCAATACGCACGGACCGAAGCGTGAGAAGGGGCGCGACGGCTGTCGTGTGCCCCTGCCGTGGGTGGCGGCGGACGATCCCGCGCATGGCGGATCGTTTGGGTTTTCGCCGGCAGACGCCGATGCGGCGCCCCATCTGCCGCAGCCTGCATGGTTTTCCGATTATGCTGCCGATAGGGAAGAAGTGGACCCGACATCGATGCTTGCGCTCTATCGTGACGCCCTCTGGCTGCGGCGCAAGCTGCGCGGGTGCGCCAACGATCTTGCGTGGCTCGATCTTGACGGGCGCACCGGTCTTGCGGATGGTGCCGAGGGCGCTGAGGGCGGCGTCATCGCCTATCGCCGCGATAACGGCTGGACGTGTGTGACGAACTTCGGTGCAGCACCCGTGGAGCTGCCGGCGGGCAGGGTCCTGCTCACCTCATCACCGCTTGCAGACGGCAGGCTCGCGCAGGACAGCTCTGCCTGGATCATGCTCGGTGAGATGTAGGGGCATCTCGCTGCGAGCCTGCGTTTGTTCGCGCCTTTCGTGACGACTGATGCCCTCGCGAGAGCGTCGCAAAACTTTTCAAAAAAAGTTCTTGCATAGGATGCGGGCATCACGTAAGATTAATCCTCGTAAGCGGACATGGCTCAGTTGGTAGAGCACAACCTTGCCAAGGTTGGGGTCGCGGG
>CALLNU010000042.1 GCA_938005465.1 uncultured Collinsella sp. | reverse complement strand
ACGCCGGGCCGACTCGCTTCGGATGGGGCTCTACACCAACTTTCTCGACACTACCTGGTGAGGAAGACCGTCGAGGAGACACTCAACGCGCTGCTCGACAAGGAGGAGTCCGAGCCCGTCGGGGCCGAACGCTACGAGAGGACAGCGAGCTAGGATGCCCGCCACAGCGGCCACTACGCGAGAAGGCTCATCACGGGCGTCGGGGAAATCGAGCCCAGCGTGCCGAAGCTCCGCGGGACGGCCGCGAGGACGGTGCGCGACGGGTTCGCCGAAAAGCTGGCCTGCACGGAATTCCAGCCGGAGCACTGGCACCGGATCAGGACGAACAACGGAATCGATCGCATCAACCGCGAAAACAGGAGGAGGACGAGGGTCGTCGGGACCTTCCCGGACGGCAAGTCGGCCCTCATGCTGGTGACGGCGAGGCTGAAGTACATAGTGGAGCACGAGTGGGGCAAGAGGAGGTACCTGGACATGTCCAAGCTTGAGGAGATGGACGAGCTGGAGGGAAAGGCGAGGGGCTAGAAGAGGGCGGGGCTGAGGGCGGTTAAATCAATTCGCGAAAGCATCTTGACGGTACCCCCGTCATCAATGACCCCTTTCAACGACATAACAACAGCAGTTTGAGAAAATCGGTGCATTACCCACTGAAAACAAAAAGTTTAGCAAGCCCAATGGCCACTCTAAATCTAGGAATGAATAGCCTGTTTTAGCCAGAGCGGAATGCTTCTCTTCAGGCGTCCCTTGCAAACAAGCTTCCAATTATCCTTTTCAAATTTCGAAGCGAAAGCCTCTGCACCTAGAGAGCGATACTCAGCCATTAGCTCGTTGTAGCAATCGGGCTTGGCTGATGGGTGCACGAGTTGGCCATTTTCACGCACAACATCATCCATCGGCACCTCTTTAATTACCCCATCGTTCCTAAGCTCATTTACAAGCGAAATGCCCTTATCCGTTGAAGCAATAATTACTGAAACGCCCTTTGAAGAGTCAATATTCTCACAATACTTTGCTGCGCCCCAAAAATCGCCTATCGTCCAGTCAGAATATCGTTCTCTTTTTGCATAAGGACAAGAGTAGCAGGATTCCCTGAAAAACATGCCTTGATAAAAGTAATAATAGTAGTAGTAGACCTCTTCAGGTTTAAAGTAACGCGTTCTAACTTTGCCGTCTGAGGTCCTAAAATCAACGGCAAGCAGAGCGCCCCAACCCCTATTCTTATCACGGAATCTGAGATCTACGATCTCTCCATTAACCTTGACTTCAAGATATTCAACGAAATCAAGGAAAAGTTTCGAGCTCGGTACACCATGACAAATAAGTTCAACGCAGATTAAATTATCAGGAGTCTTACGCCCAAACAGAGACCTTACGGCAGCGCACTGACATGGAGTACCAGAAAATAGAACACCAGACCCCTCGGATACATCTTGTTTTAACTTAGATAAAATCGGTGTTAAGTCGCTTTGAACATACTTTGAGCCCTGAACTCTAGAAATATCGGACCAATCGGCAATACGTGCATGTTCGGGCTTCATTCCTTTGCCCCAAGACGCGCCATAGACAACGCCCCCATTATCGAGAACATGTTTTGCAAGTGCAGAAAAAGCTCCTCCAGAAGCGCTGCTGTGCAACGCATCCTTATTGGAATTAACAAAAGCCAGAGCCATTGGCGACACGGAATTATGGGAATTCTTAGTCTTGCCAAAGTCACATTTCTTAACGCATGCCCCACAATCGATGCATAGTGAACCATCGATTTTTGGATAGACAAATCCGTCCAAATCCTTGCGAAAAGAAATTGCGTCTTTTGGGCAAACCCGCAGACACGCACCGCACCCGCAGCATTTATCTTTAGAGTTATATGGGGTTTCCATTATTGATGAGCCTTTCCAAGAGCTGACCTAAGAACTGAAAGGCAAGCTTCAGTTAATTTCATGACAACGCGACGATTGACAAATAGCATGACAATGAGAAGGGCAAGTGCAATAAGAAAACGGTGCGAAACGCGTGCTATCATCACGATAGACATTCCAGCGAGGATAAAGTATGAAATTAAATCAGATGCAAGCTCAATATCGAGACGAATAATCTTTCTCGTATCCCAAAGACGCAATGCCCAAATTGAAACATAGCTAGCGAGAGTAGCCAAAGAAGCCCCCATGGCACCCAACGAAGGTATCAACATGACATTCAAAACAATGTTAAGCACAGCAGCAAACATTGTTGATACAAACAACATCTTGGTTCTCTTAGCTGAAGTGTAAATGGATCCCAAAAATGCAGACATAGCGGAAAACTCGAAAGCAATCAACAGCACCGGAACAAGAACCCAGCCATTAAAAAAGTCATTGGAGAAGAGAATGCTTGCCAGAAGTTCGCAGCCGCAAATCAGCACACCAACAACGAGAGAATTAAACGTGGAATACTGTTTATAAATGTTGCTGTAGAACCGTCTCGATTCTTGAGAACCGAAATCCTCTACGGCCGAAATCTGCCATGCACTCATAAAAATTGTTGAAACGGTGGCAAACAAGGAAGGTATACGCTGAGCGGCAGAGTACACACCCGTAACACCAACCCCAACGAACATCGTCAACAAATATTTGTCCGAAGAATTGCTAATCCACCAACTAATCGAATTGGGAATCATCGGAACAGAATAGCGAAGCATATCCCTAAACAAATTCTTATCAATGGAGGCTGGTTTAACCAAAAAGCCGTTAAGGCCGGCACCAATCCAAAGTAAAACGCTTGTAGCGGCCTCGCCCACCAGCATGGCAAGCATATAGCCCGTAACACCAAGGTGTAGACCTAAAAGAAATACCAAGTTTAATGCAATGAAAACAATGGTTTGAAACACGCCGCTAATTGAATAAATCGCAACGTTTTCAATTCCCTTAACAAACTGAGAGACAAGAAGATGAAGGCATGTAAAGAAATAGTACGCAAGAAAATAGCCCAGATACGGTGCCATGTCCTCACTCAAAAGAACAAGCGGGGAAGCAGCGCACATGGCAATAAAGCCGCCACATGTCACGATCAGCCCGATGGTAAATATTTGCCCTTTGTCTACATCTTGATCAAGGGCAAATCGCATTACGGCCTCACTGATCAGAAGCGTAAAGAAAGGCGAGAGAAGATTAACTGTCGTCGTCATTAAATCCGCAGTACCGTACTCCGCTGTTGACAACACGGCAGTATAGAGCGGCAGCATGAAGAATGACATTATTTTGGACGCGAAGTTCCCGATCGTAATTAGACCGACATTTTTGCCAAGTTTTTTATATTTACCCATAGGTGAAACTCATGCCCTCCTCACCTTTGTTTTTACCTTGTCAACAAGGCGATACAGTTTTCCTGATTTACCGACATAACCAAATCGGGAAGCTACCCCGCCCCAGCTGCCATTCTCATAGGCTGTCCAAAATGAATCGTAATCAAACTGCGGATAGTCAGTTGAATTATGCAGATTCCTTTGAGCAGGAGTCTCAGTCTCTTCCTTAAGAGTTAAGCGCTCACTTGAGTCAGTAAGTAACGTCCCGCCCTGTTCGCTATTCACGAAGACCATGGATACTCCGACGTTGTCAGAAAACTCAGGATCATCCTTTTCGATTCCCCAGTAATCCGCAATCGTCAAATCGCCTACTCGCTGCATGCGAGAATAAGGACAGTGATAGCACGACGGCCTCAACCCGAGGCTTTTTGAAAATACAACAGCAAAGCCACGCGCTTCGGAACTATCATCCAGTAAAACGGATCCATCTTCAAACTCCGCTCGAATATGGTAGCCACGCCATCCGGCATCTTTATTACGGAAAGAATATGAAACCAAACGAGATCCCTGCTTTTTTCAAGAGACCTCACATAGTCGCCCCAAACCGCCGGAGAGGGTGCGCCGTGGCACACCAGGTCGACATAAACCCAATTCGAGGAATTCACTCTTAGCAGTTTTGCTACCAGCTTAAATGCAGCGATCTGGCATGGGGTCCCTGTAAACAGAACCTTCTTACCACTTAAATTTCTATACTCATTAAAGACATTAGAGATATCGCTTTGGACATATTTGCTTCCACGCATCGAATCACGAGAAGTAACTTCGCCAGCCACTCTATGCCGAACACACATCGACTCGTCATAAGCAGCACCCACAATTAGACCGCCGCCGTTAAGAATGCTGTCACTTAGACCAGTAAAAGCTCCTCCCGAAGACGATCGAGACCGAATTACATCCTCGTTTTTTACAGCGTATGTTACTTTGGGATATGGTGTCAGGAGGTCAACTTCATTGCCAATTTGACAAACACGATCACAAAGATGACAGTCGATACACTTCTCAGAGTCAATAACAGGGTACAAAAAGCCATGTTTGTCATGGACCATTTTGATGGCACCACGCGGACACACAGAGGCGCAAGCACCGCACCCATAGCAATCTCGTTTATTGGTAAATAGAACCATCATTAGAAATCACCCTTAATAGATGTGACGAAATGCTCAGACACCTCGCGTTCGCGAGCAAGCGAATTGTCGACTTTTCCCCAATCAATATCCTTTAGCAAAGTATCTCTATCAAAACGATCCGTATAGCGATTCCTTAGACCAACAATATCAAGAAGGTTGGTAATTCTCCCACCTCGGGTAGCTTTAGGAATGGCCGCAAAAGGCCTATGGAATAGAAGAGAGAAAACGGTCCCATGGAAAGAGTCGGTAACAACGTAATCCGCACCCGCGATGAGGGAAACAAATTCTTCAGGCCCAGCATCGCAAATAACGTCATGGCCTTTCCCAATTTGCAACCCTCTGCTGCCGCTCAGTCCGACAAGATCGAGATTTTTATAACGTGCGATTTTATCGGCCAAAGATAGAGCGCGGTTGTCCTTCCTTGCCAGTTGGTAATAAAGGACGTAAGGCCTATCGCGGAGAGACTTTACAATGGGAGCGAATAGTTCTTTACCCGCAAGGATGGTAGGGTCGACAACCACCTCAGGCCTATTACCGGTCAATTTCTCAATCAAGTCAGCTGCTTCTGGTTCTCTAACAGAAACTCGATTAAGTCTTGAAACCAAAGGAAGCATAGCTTTGCAGTCCGTATCAGATAGAGCCGATTTGCCTATACTGGCAGCGTATGATGCCTTAATGACGCTCCCCGGAAACCGGTCGGCAAAGTACATGGGATCGATTCCTTTTGTAATTTCCGAATTCCAAATTTGATCGCTCCCACAGAAGACGGAATCGAACGAATGGAGGACCTCGTCAGTAGCGGGCCACGGCTCCAAGTCCATCCTCTCTGAGACAAAGTGCTTGAACTTTCTTTTCTTACGAACGCAGGCGGGCACAGTGAGAGTGCTGCCAATGATTGCTTTAGGTCCAGAAAAATCAAACGTTTTGTAGTCAGACAAAAGACAGCCAGGACAATAATCAATAACTTTAACTTCGTCGTAGTATTTTTTTAATTTCTCAGATAGAGCAAATGCTTGAAGAGCGGCCCCATAATTGGGAACACAGTGGAATGTAACAATGCCAGCCTTAGTCATGGAACGCCTTCCTTTTAAAGTTAAAAATTAATGCAAACAAACGCGGCGAAATTGAACCTAGAAGCACATAACTCTTAAGCTTAAGGGGCAAATCGGGCGAAGCAAACGCTTCACCTAGCGTCGATCGTGCCCAGTTCGCCATCTTCTTGCGACAGTATTCATCGGCGAAGCCGGAAGCGGCAGCGACGATTAACAGGTGCCGGATTAAGCCAGCGTTTAATCGCAAACGCAATGAGTTAGCTTTCTCACCTTGAAGACCAAGGAGCGAAACGACCTTATTTGGAAGCTCCATACAGCTAAACTTTTTTTCATTCAAAGCAGAACGGCTTACGCTTTGCTCAGTAGAGCGATAATGATAAAAAGCTGTATCAGTTACTGAAATGAAGCGCGAATTATTTAGAAGTTCAACGTTAAAGAACCAGTCTTCTAGAATATGCACATTTTCTGGGAATGCGCACCCCGCGGCCGCATCCTTACTCATCAGGCAAAGCCAGGGACAGGCAATGAAGCGAAAGTCCAGTTGATATTTAAGTAATACGGACGCATCGATACTGTCGGATCTGGAGATACAGGTTTCACTGGCACATAAAACTCCGTTGCTGTCATAGTACTGACTGCAGTAGACAGCATCAGTTCCGTTATTTTTTATAGCAGCCAAGAGCGTCTCGACAGCAAATGGTTCAATCCAATCGTCGGCATCTACAAACATCAGGTAAGAACCACGGGACTCAGAAATACCATGATTTCGCGCAGAACTGACACCGCAGTTCTTCTGCGTTATAAGCCGCAGCCTATAGTCAGAATCCGCCATTCTTGAAACTATCGGCGAGGTTCCGTCGGTCGAGCCATCATCAACAACAATTATTTCAACTGCGCGGTGAGTCTGGTTCAAAAGAGAACAAACGCACTCTTTCAGATGTTTTTCAGCCTGATACGCTGGAACAATAATGCTGACTAAATCACTACATATATCCACGAGGACTCACAGATCCCTTCGATTTAAGATAGCCGGCAATAACGCCCCAAAACATACACAGAAGCAAAAAATGAGTTGGGTAAATAATCAAGTGCGCCATACACGACATGAAAATCATCAGCACCAGAGATGCTGCGAATGCCGGCGCAAGCTGAGAACAATCGGACTTGACACGCAGATACAATTGCCAGACGTGATAATAAAGTCGCAAATAAAGTAAAAACCCAAGAAGGCCATAGTCATAAATGATTTCAAGAAAGTCATTGTGAGCGCTAAGGCCCATAGGGGAAGCTCGATATACCGTATTAAAACCATGGCCAATAAGAAGTGACATTGGATCAGAGGCTAGTATCATTCTCCAGACACAAGCCCAGACATCCGGTCTACCCGAGCCATCATCATTTGCAAGATTTTCAAGACGATCTAACATTGCCAGATTGTTTGCTTTTGTAAATGAAGTGAAAAAATAGTAGAAAGCCATCGCAAGTATTACAGAACCAAGGATAAGCAGGACCCTTTTAGGATCTCCCTTTCCAGCCATCTGCCACTCAACCACGGCATAAACAATAAGAGCCAGGAAAAAAGCAATGAATCCACCTCTCTTAGAAGACAGGAGAAGTGTGGCGAAAATTATTGCAACAAATACCCAACGAATTGTTTTATTGCGCAACAGTAAGACAAAAGGCAGCAGAAACAGGGCGTAGTACGCCATAGTTACAGATTCTGTCCAGCCAATCTCATTGATATGGGTTCTAACTCCGGCGAAGAGCACAAAAACAATAGGGACTGCAAGGCCCATCCATCCAAGTCGTTCAAGTAGAAAGGGATTCTTATATCCAGACCAATAGGAAAGAGCGAAAACAGCAATCCATAGAACGGATAAGAATATTTGAAGCAAACCGTACTGAAAACTAACGTACCCACTGAGGTAATAGAAGCAAGTTGGTACCAAAATTACAATACCAAACACCAATAAAAGTCCGAGCATGTCCTTGCCAAATACAAGGTCTGCACGACAAGAAAGGCGAAGCAATACGCAAAATCCGACTGCGGACATTGCCATCTTCAACTGATCTCTAAAGGGAACAATTCGGCCAGCACCTGCTAGAAGATTGCCAAATGTCACATAAATCAAACCTATAAGCAGAAACAAGAAAAGAACCGATAACGAACGCTTCGCAGGATTTAACCCGTGTTTTTTCAAAGCAAAACTAGACATTTAATTCCCCGCAGTAAATCCCGGCAAGAATTCTCCAGCAATCTTCAAGATCAAAACCGGCTGCCTTAGCCCGGTTAGTCCTCGGCAAATCGTGGGAAATCATTGAGAGTCTTTTGATCTCATCCACCCACAAATCAGGACGATCGAGCGGCAAATAAGACACTTCGCCGCATTTTTTAAGCTCAGGCGTAATCGTTTGAGAAACAAGAAGGGGAAGCCCCGAAGCCGAAGCCTCAACGCCAACAACCGGAAAACCCTCATACAGAGAAGTCAACATGAATGCGTCAAACGCCTGATACAACCTTGCAGTATCAGATCGTCTTCCAAGGAGCTTAAATCGATTGCCGCATCCACATGCCTCAATCGCAGAGGATATCTCACTCTCAAGCTCGCCGTTTCCAGCCGCAACAAATCGCACATTACAATTCTTGTCAAAAGTGCTCGCTATTTTCAGCGCAAGGGAATAGTTTTTTTGTTTCGACAGTCTACCAACCATACCAACAACGAATTCCTCGTTGAACCCAAGCTCCTGACGCACGGCGCGCCTAACGGACGGATCGAATGTATATGAACCAGTATCAATGGCATTGGGCAAAAACTGCACCTTCCCCATTCGCCAACGCCATTTACCGAAAACGCGTTCACCGGCAAGCTTCCCACAGGAGATTAAGCATGTAGCATAACGGCCATTTAGAACACAGCCGGAAACCCTTCTTAAATGGTCGCGAAATGAATAACACGGTGATGTAGTGTGGGAATGCGCGATTCTAACAGGCACACCACACTTTCGAGCAACCCGAAGGGCAACGTAAGACGTTTCATTTTCGTGAACATGAACCGCATCATAGGAATTGTCCTTAAGCAGATTGGCTAAGGCTGTCTCATAGGCACCAATTCCCTCGCTCTTCGAAGGAAGTCGATATATGTGGGAGCCAAGCTCGCGAAAGCGCTTAGCATTAAGCCCAATTAGATCTGAAGTTAATGCCAAATCAAAATGAAAGCCATGTTCTACAAGGTGTCTGTAATAATTAAGAATAACTGATGAAATGCCACCGGCATCAGCCCCATACATCACGTGTAATACATTAAACATTTATTCACCCAACGCCTCGTCGATATATCTATCCGCATCAAGGCGCGCAGCATTAAGCGCCTTGTTTACATGCGAGTAATCAATGACAGGCAAAGATTGATCAGAGTCTAAAGGCTTTTTTACAAGTCGATCCGACAAACCAACTAGGCTGAGAAGCGAATCAATTCTGGAGTTAAACTCATTTCTAGGAACAACCAAAAACTGGCGTTCAAAAATCAGAGAAAATGCAAGTCCATGGAACGAGTTGGTCACAACAAAATCGGCATTGGAAAACAAGGATAGAAAATCTGCTGGGGACCTATGCGTAAACAACTTATCAACAGCCTCGGGCTTTTTCATTTCCCATGAAATCTTAACGAGCTTCAAGCCCCTCTCGTCGGCAATTTGACGAGCAATTTCCGTCGCACCATTGTCTTCATTGTAAAGAAGCATAAGAGCCAAGTAGGGCTCCTTAACCAAACGAGGAGACGCAAGTGGTTGCCACTCCGATTTAGTAAGCTGCAGTGTTGGATCAATGACCTGCACAGCGCCCTGCACACCAAGGTCCTCCACTATTTCTACAGCAGAATCCTCACGAACAGAAATGGCAGCGTACTGACTCAAATAGAAACGCGTCTGCTCTTTTTCCCACTCGTCGAGTGCAGATTTGCCGAAACTAGACGCAAAAGAAATTTTCTTTCGACCCGAAGGAACAAAATCCAGGAAAAAGCCCCTGTCAATCCCCTCATTATATTTACTATTCCAAACCTGATCGCTTCCGCTCACATAGACATCGGCGCGGGGAGGATCTACAGCTAAATCGTCGGCGGTCACGTATCGCTTTGTAAGCCGCATTGTCTTCTTTACAAATGAGCCGAAAGTGAGTTCTTTAAGTGCAAGCGAGCCAATTTTAGCAATTTGATAGACAACCCTTTTAACGCCTTTGATGCTAGGATCAGCAGGAGGTTTGAAGAAGATACGTTTTAGCGTTCGCTGCTCAGTTATATAGTCGACAATGCTCGTCTCGCAGCCATGCTTTTCGAATACCTTTTGGGTTGCGTATGCCTGCAAAACAGAACCGTAGTTGTAAACTCGATGAAGCGTGACAATAGCAGCTTTCATTAGTTTCGCCTCACTTTCATATAAATGCTAAGCAGGGAAGATGTTTTCCGTACCCCCAAAAGACTCAACGCAGTACGAGTCATTTGGGCCCTTCTTCCACCCGCATAATTCATAAGCCATCGATAGTTCGTTAAATAAGCGACGGCTTCGTCTAATTTTGAGCCCGGAATTGCACTGAGCATCCACAACATAATTGAGTACTCATACGCAACGAAGCTTAAACAGCAAGCACAATCATTATTCTTGGGCCTATAGTCAGAGTCACAAAGAACGGGAATAGCATCTTCGATAAACTGCTGGAGGCCTTGAAAATGCTTGAGACCAACTGCATCAGTGATAGAGCCCGCTCTATTTTGACGATATTCGTAATAATTCAAATCAAGTGCAGAATAAGCCTCAGCGTCAAGAAGACTATTCATTACGAAATTTAGGTCCTCTGAGACACGTCCGTCCTCAGGAAACCTAAGCCCACAGTTAAACAAAAAAGCACGTCTATATATTTTCATACATGCGCTGTCAGGAAACTTAGGCAGTCTAGACAAGTAGTAAAGAACTTCGCTCTTGCTTTTTTGATTAATGAAAACGGGCTCAATATGATAGCCGATTGATTTTTTAGTTCCATCAGGGTATAGCTTGCAGCTATCAAGAAACAAAATATCAGGCTTAGTATCTTCAAGCTCATGGAGAATAGCGGGGAGGCAGTTCTCAGAAATTAGATCGTCCGAATCAACAAACGCAACGTAATCTCCTGAAGCAGCATCTAATCCTGTATTTCGAGCAGAAGCTAAGCCACCGTTTTCCTTATGAATAACAGTTACACAATCATGTTCGCGTGCAATATCATCAGCAATTTGCGAAGAGCTATCAGTCGAGCCGTCATCCACAAGAAGAATTTCACAAGAACTGTCAACCTGATTTAAGATACTTTTACAACAATCGAGAAGGTAATCCTCCACGTTATAAATAGGAACAATAAAACTCAATTTCATAGTTTTGGTTTTCTCCAAACCTTTATTTATCTGCAATCGCTTTACTAGGCGACACCGTTTTGAGACAGTGGGAGTAATAATCCTCGAGACGTTTTGAAGCAGCAGACACATCAAAAGCCTTCAAGCTCTCTGAATCATTTGGATCAGCGTCTATCTTCTTCATGGAGATCAAATGCTCACACCATTTTTGAGGGCTAGAACTCAACCGCTCAAACTCCATAAGGGAAGTCAATTTGATTTCAGATGTGATTGCATCCGATGCCAAGATTGGAGTTCCACTAGCTTGGCATTCAACTCCAACAACGGGAAGTCCTTCATATTTGCTTGGAAGACAAAAGACATCAAAAGCTTGATATAAACTTGCAACATCGGATCTAATCCCTAGAAATAAGACAGAATTCGATATGCCCAAATCAATTGACATCTGTTTAACATGCTCCAGCAGTGGCCCGTTTCCCACAAGTGCGAGCACTGAATTTGGCTCATGGGAAAGAACCTCTCTAAAAACAGCTAATAGAAAATCATGGTTCTTCTGATCGACAAACCTTCCGACGTGTCCAATAAGGAAGGTCTCATCTGCAATGCCGAGCTGTTTCCTAACATGCATTCGACTATCTGGATTAGGAGAAAACTGGCTTATATCAATGGCGTTATTCATAACAGAAAATGACGTTTTGCGGCCAAACAACCATTTCCCAGCAAACTCACTACAGGCAACTTTATTCGTGGGATATCGATTTGCCTGGGTTTTCAGCACAGTCTTAAGGGCGTTCTTGGCATACTCACCCTTACCACTCGTAGAGTGGCTATGGGCGATACGCACAGGAACGCCCGCCTTCTTCGCGGCACGAAGCGGAAAGACCGAAAGCGCGTTGATGTGGCTATGCACGATCTTCCAGCCCTCTTGTTTAAAAAGACGGTGGAGCTCTCGCTGGTATTCAATTACATGCTGATAGGGCGGAATCTCGAAGACTCGGCCACCGAGCGATTCAATCTCCTCGCGGGGCACAAGAGTCGAATCGGAATCAACAAGGAAATCGAACTGCACTTTACTGCGATCGATATGACGATAGTAATTCATAACGACGGCCTCAACGCCGCCGCCATTCATTTTTCCGACTATCTGTGCGACACGAATTGGACTAGCCATCTAACGCCCCGTCCTCTTCTTGCCAAACATGGCGCCAAAAGTGCCAGTAAAGCACTTCCAATCCATGCGAAAGCAGCGGTTGTGCACGTAATGAAGTTCAATTTTTTGACGCAGACCGCTCTCGAACGTCGCGGCATTGCGGTCGGTTGCCTGCCATAAACCCGTGATGCCGGGCTGGACAGAAAGCAACTCAGCCTTTTCCTCGTCCGAAAAGTGCTGCTCAAGTTCGTCTCTTGTAATGGGGCGCGGTCCGATGACGGAAAGATCACCGTTCAGCACGTTCAGGAACTGCGGAACTTCGTCGATAGAGCACTTGCGAATGAACTGGCCGACTTTCGTAATGCGAGGATCATCGTCGACCTTGCGCTCGACTTCCCACCGATGTAGCTGCTCGGGATTCAGGTACTTCTTCACGTTACCGGCATCGGCAACCATGCTGCGAAGCTTAAGAATGTTGATGGTCTTACCACCTTTGCCAACGCGTTTTTGCGCATATAACGGGTTGCCAGGCGATTCAAGACAGATAAGTACACAGAAAACGGCGAGCGGAATTACCAGAACAACGCTCACGCAAAGACTGAAAACAAAATCGAACAGCCTCTTTAAAAAGCGGTAAGCCAGCGTGCCGCTCGGTTGTGTCTTCTGAATAGCCAGCGTCTCCCCCATGGATGCGCCACTCTCAGTTATCTCTTTAACAGTCAAGTTCAAATCCACGTCCCTGTTCCCAGGGATCCCCCAATCTATGAATTCAAATTGCGAATGAATTGCCAGCGCAACGCCCCCTTACGTCTTACTGGGTACGTCCAACGGAAGCAGCTCCCTAAAAGCGGAGTCGCCTTCGCCCACGTCTACCAGGCACCAGCGCTTATGACGGTCGATCTTCTTTACGCGGGCCTCTTGCCCCACCAGCGGGCCTTGCTCTATGTGCAGCACGCCGTCTTCTATGCGCGCCACGCTGTTTCGCACCACGCCGTTGTCATCGAGCACGCTGCGGTACCAGTCCTGCGCATCGTCCGGCATGGGCGCATAGGCCCGCTCCTTACTGCCGGCAATGCGACAGCCAAAGCTCAACTGGGCCAAAGCCTTGTCGAGTACGGCGGCATCGCGCGTGGCGACGAAGAAGTATTCCTTGTACATAGGTTTGGTTTGGAGCGACCAGGAGCCGTCCCGCTTAAACCAGAACTCCTTTTGCATCACAAAAGCGTCCTGCATCAGCTCGTGCGGGATAATGCGGCGGACCTTTTCGCAGGTCTCGCGCTCTTTTCCATGGGGGGTGTGGACCAGATACCAGCGGACGCGGCCGTGCTGGCTGTTGGTAATAGCGCCGTTAAAGGCACCGGGCAGCTGCTCTTGGCGCCGCATTGTCTGTTCCATCTCTCGCCCCCTTAACTTGCATCCGCGACACACGCGGATGCAGGGGCGTTAAGAACAGGCTTCTCGCTCACAGCTAGGCGCAGTCGCAAAAGTACAGGTTTTTGTATCTTTCGACGTTGCTCATTATACGAGCAAACTGCTCGCGTTTTCCCAGATTGCACAAAATGCGCCGCGAATGGGTGCATCTCCATACGCCTCTACAAAAACCTGTACCTTTTTGCACAACAAAAAAGCCGCTCTAACCAGCTGCTTTTCTTCTATAGACAACAAAAAAGGCGACCGTCCTATAGGACGATCGCCTTTGTTAATTCTTGTATAGTTTGTGCTAGGCGCGAGTCTTAATCTCCTCGAGCAACTTGGCCACAAACTCGTCAACGCTCATCTGAACGGTCTCGTTGGAACGATCGCGGACGGAGATGTTGCCGGCCTCGACCTCCTTCTCGCCCAGAATGAGCATGTACGGCACGCGGTCGATGCTGCGGGCCTCGCGGATCTTGTAGCCAATCTTCTCGTCGCGGTCGTCGCAGACCACGCGAATGCCGGCCTCCTCCAGCTTGGCGCACACCTCGTGGGCGTAGTCGCGACTCTTCTCGGAGACGGGAAGTGCCTTGACCTGCACGGGGGCCAGCCAGGTGGGGAACTTGCCCGCAAAGTGCTCAATCAGAATACCAATGAAACGCTCGATGGAGCCAAAGCATACGCGGTGCAGCATGATGGGACGCTTCTTGGTGCCGTCGGCGTCCACGTACTCCAGATCAAAGTTGAGCGGCATCTGGAAGTCGAGCTGGAC
Organism: uncultured Collinsella sp.; assembly: GCA_938005465.1. Classification (GTDB taxonomy): domain Bacteria; phylum Actinomycetota; class Coriobacteriia; order Coriobacteriales; family Coriobacteriaceae; genus Collinsella. Next base: position 44,896 of record CALLNU010000042.1, on the reverse strand, counting down.
GGTGCCGCACTGCCAGGTACGGCCGAGCGAGTCCTCCAGGTGGAAGTCGATCTTGGGGCCGTAGAAGGCGCCGTCGCCCTCGTTGACCTCGTAGTCCATGCCCAGCTTCTCCAGAGCGGTGCGCAGGCCCTCCTCGGCGCGAGCCCAGTCCTCGTCCGAACCCATGGAGTCCTCGGGGCGGGTGGAAAGCTCAACGTGGTACTTAAAGCCAAACTTTTGGTACACGGAGTCGATAAGGTTGACCACGCCCACGATCTCGTCGGTCAGCTGGTCGGGACGCACAAACAGGTGGGCGTCGTCCTGGTTAAAGCAGCGCACGCGGAACAGGCCGTGCAGGGCGCCGCGCAGCTCGTGGCGGTGCACCAGGCCGATCTCGCCGGCGCGAATGGGCAGCTCGCGGTAGGAGTGCGGCTTGGAGGCGTACACCAGCACGCCGCCCGGGCAGTTCATGGGCTTAATGCAGTACTCTTCGTCGTCAATGACGGTGGAGTACATGTTGTCCTTGTAGTGGTCCCAGTGGCCCGAGGTCTTCCACAGCTGCTTGTTCATGATGAGCGGCGTGGAGATTTCCACGTAGCCGGCCTTGTGATGGATCTCGCGCCAGTAGTCCAGCAGCGTGTTCTTAAGGATCATGCCGTTGGGCAGGAAGAACGGGAAGCCGGGGGCCTCGTCGCGCATCATAAAGAGGTCCATCTCGCGGCCGATCTTACGGTGGTCGCGCTTCTTGGCCTCCTCCAGCATGTGCATGTGCTCGTCGAGCTCCTCCTTGGTGGCAAAGGCGACACCGTTGATGCGGGTGAGCATCTTGTTGTCCTTGTCGCCCTTCCAGTAGGCGCCCGAGACGCCGGTGAGCTTAAAGGCCTTGAGGGCCTTGGTGTAGCAGATGTGGGGGCCGACGCACATGTCGATGTAGTCGCCCTGCTGGTAGAAGGTGATGCGGGCGTCGTCGTCCAGGTCGCCGATGTGCTCGACCTTGTACTTCTCGCCGCGCTCCTCCATAAGGGCGATGGCCTCGGCGCGGGGCTTCTCGTACACGGAGAACTTGAGGTTCTCCTTGACGATCTTCTTCATCTCGGCCTCGATCGCGGGGAAGTCGTCCTCGCTGATCTTGACGCCCTCGGGCAGATCGACGTCGTAGTAGAAGCCATTGTCGGTCGCGGGGCCGTAGGCAAAGTCGGCCTCGGGGTACAGGCGCTTGATGGCCTGCGCCATGATGTGCGCGGCGGAGTGACGGATGACGTGCGTGACCTCGTCCTGCGGGAGCTCGGCCACCGAACCGTCATTGTAGAGTGCCTTCATGGGTATGTTTTCTCCTCTCGGATGCCTGGTGTACAAGTGCGGACGCCCGGCGCCTGTGGCGCTTGGTGGGCGCGGCGTTTTTGACTTGCATCATTATAGGCAGGTTACCTTGGTATACAAGCGCCCGCCGCACCTTAATGGCACGGCGGGCGATTTTTTACGCATGCTTCATCGTGTGGAGGCGGGGCTGAGGGGTGCGCGTCTGCCTTTCGTATGGCGCGCGGTGCCCGTGGTGCGGGGCGCTTGCGCGGGATGCGCGGTGCCCGTGGCTTGCCGCCGGCCCGGCGATGGATGCGTTACTGGATGCGAGTTCGGCAGTAGGGGCAGACCTTCCAGTGCGCATCGAGCGGGCGATGGCAGCTGGGGCACACGTTACGAACCTGAGTATCGCAAACCGGGCACACGACAAAGTCCTTCTCGATGGGCGCGCCGCACTGCGGGCAGGTGCCGTACTGGGCAAGCTGGCGCTCGCGCAGGGCCATGTCCAGCTCCTGCTCCTCGCGGTCGGCCGCGTAGGAGTGCGGGCGCAGGACCAGGTAGGCAATGAGGCCCACAAACGGGATGAGGGCGATGATACCCCATGCCACGTAGGAGCTGGCGCCGCGGCGGCGAGCGTCGATGAACACATAGACGACCGACAGCACATACAGAGCGATGATAAAGCCCACGAAGGCATAGATGACGCCCATAAGCTGCGGCGACATGAGCTCGGAGATATACTTGGACATTGAGGTGTACCTTTCGGGATATTTACAGTTCGGTCAAGTTTACCACGGGGTTTGTTTATATGGGACCACGGCCGAGTACGGGGCTGGCGCGGACACAAACATCTCAATCTGTAACATCTACGAGTCAAAATCTCGGCTAAACGTTACAAATCGAGTCGAAGAAAAAACTCCGAACCCAATGTCTCAATCTATAACAACTACTCATGAAAATCGGCTCCAGATGTTACAGAACGAGACAAACGGGTAAGCCGTCAGCCAAACATCTCAATCTATAACATCTGAGCCCCAAAATCTCCCCTTCCTGTTACAGATCGAGACAAAGGAAAACATCCAGGCCGAATGTCTCAATCTGTAACAACTAGGACTAAATTTCCCCTCTTACTGTTACAGATCGAGACATTCAAAATCCGCCGGAAGGTTTGTCTTGAACTGTAACATCTAGAACCCAAATCATCAGCTAACTGTTACAGATCGAGACAAAGGAAAACGTCCAGGCCGAATGTCTCAATCTGTAACAATAACTCAGCAAAACGGACCCCAGATGTTACAGATCGAGACAGAAGAATCCCTCCCCGACTTCAATCTCAATCTATAACATCTGGGACCCAAATCCTCGTCTAACTGTTACAGATTGAGACGAACGGTTGCCTTAATTGTCGACAGACGACGCTGCTGGGTCTCCCCTCGCCTGCCGTTGGCGGGTGCTGCGGGGCTGTTCGCCGCATTGCCGCCGCACTGGGGGTGTGCGGACCGTAGGATAGTCTTATTGACAGCCTGTCAACTCGTCTGGGAGGCACTGTGACGGAAACGTTTGATATCGCGATTGTGGGCGCGGGCATCACCGGGTGCGCCATCGCGCGGCAGCTCACGCGCTATGACCTGTCCATTTGCGTGGTCGAGGCGGCCAACGATATCGCGCTGGGCGCATCGAAGGCCAACGGCGGCCTGGTGCACGCCGGCTACGATCCGGTACCGGGCACGGTAAAGGCACAGGTCAATGCCCGTGGCTGCGAGCTGTATGGCACCTGGGCCCAGGAGCTGGGTTTTATGTTTTGCCGAACCGGGTCGATGGTATTGGGCTTTAACGACGAGGACCGCGCGCATCTGGAGCAGCTGCGCCAGAACGGCCTGACGAACGGCGTGCCCGAGCTGTCGATTATTGGGGCAGATCGCATTCGAGAGCTGGAACCGCGCGCAAGTGCCAAGGCGACGTGCGCGTTGTGGTGCCCCTCGACCGGTTTTGTCGATCCGTTTGAGGTCGCCATCGCCGCGCTGGAGAACGCCGTGGCCAACGGCGTGACGTTTATGCGGTCCGCACCGGTGGAAGCGATTGTGGTTGCTGGCGGCGAGGCTACCGACGGGGCTGTCCGCTTTACGCTGGTGACGCCTGCCGGCGATGTGCGCTGCCGCTACCTGATCAACGCCGCAGGCAACGGAGCCGCCGACATCTCGCATATGGCGGGCGCCGAGGAGTTCCAGATGGTCTGGCGTCAGGGCAACATCGTGGTGCTGGACAAGGAGCCGCGCACACTCATGCCGCTCTACCCCGTGCCGACGCCGATATCGAAGGGCGTTATCGTGACGGGCACCGTGCATGGCAACACCGTGATCACCGCCACGGCTGCCGTGCGCGAGCTGGGCGACACGCAGACCTATGCGAGCGATGTGAACGCGCTGCTGACCGGCGCGCGCAAGCTGGTGCCCGATCTGGATACGCGCCGCGTGGTGCGCGCATTTGCCGGCGGGCGTCCGGTCATTAAGGGAACGAACGACTTCTTTATTGGGCAGTCGACCGTGGTGCCGGGGCTTTTCCAGGCGGCGGGCATTCAGTCGCCGGGCGTGGCGAGCGCGCCGGCCATTGCCGAGCGCATGGAGCTTGTGATGCGCGAGGCGGGCGTGGAGCTGCACGAGCGAGCAGACTGGAACCCAATTCGCCGAGCGCCGGACGACTTTGACCGCGCACCGCTGGCGCGCAAGGAGGAGCTAATCGAGTCCGAGCCCGCGTGGGGACAGATTGTCTGCCGCTGCGAGACGGTGCCCGAGGCCGAGATTGTGGCCGCGATTCGGCGCCGCCCGGGCGCGGTTTCGGTCGAGGGCGTCAAACGCCGCTGCCGTGCCGGCATGGGCCGGTGCCAGAGTGGTTTTTGCCAGAGCCGCGTGGTGGCGATCCTGGCGCGCGAGCTAGGCTGCGACCCCAGCGAGGTGCTGCTGGAGGACACTGGCTCGTGGCTCGTTGAGGGACCTTTGAAGGGAGTGCGCTAGGATGGCGGAATTCAAATCGAGCGCGATTGATTGCGGCATCGCAGAAGCCGTACCTACGCAGGCGTTCGACGTGGTCGTTATCGGCGGCGGACCTGCCGGCATGGCGGCCGCACTTGCTGCGTATAAGGCCGGCGCGCGCGTAGCTATCGTGGAACGCGAGCAGCACTTGGGCGGCATCCTGCGCCAGTGCATCCACCCCGGTTTTGGCCTTTCGCACTTTAAGCAGGAGCTCACCGGCCCCGAGTACGCGCAGCGCTTTATCGACCAGGTGCACGAAACCGACATTGCGCTGTTCTTGAACAGCATGGTGATTGGGATTGATTCTGGCGAGCCTAAGGGAGACACCGCCGTCCATACCGTCACGCTCATGAACCCCACCGGCATGTTGCAGCTCATCGGGCGCGCGGTCGTCCTTGCCATGGGCTGCCGTGAGCGCACCCGCAGCGAGATCAAGATCCCCGGCAGTCGTCCCGCCGGCGTGTTTACGGCCGGCCTGGCGCAGCGATACATCAATATCGAGAACCTCAAACCCGGCTCGCGCGCCGTCATTTTGGGCTCGGGCGACATCGGGCTGATCATGGCGCGCCGCTGCACGCTCGAGGGGATTTCCGTCGAGGGCGTGTACGAGCTCATGCCGTACGCCAACGGTTTGCGCCGAAACGTCAAGAACTGCCTGGACGACTTTGGCATTCCGCTGCACCTGTCCACCACGGTCACGCGCGTCATCGGGCACGACCGCGTGGAGGCCGTCGAAGTGAGCCAGGTCGACGAGTATCTTGCACCCATTCCGGGGACCGAGCGCCTTGTCCCGTGCGACACGCTGCTGCTTTCGGTGGGTCTGATTCCCGAGAACGAACTTTCGGTTGCCGCAGGCGTGGAGTTGGACCCACGTACGCGCGGTGCCGTAGTTGACCAGAACCTGCAGACAGGCGTTCCGGGCATCTTTGCCTGCGGCAACGTGCTGCACGTGCACGACCTGGCCGACAATGTGACGACCGAGTCCGAACGCGCCGGTGCAGCCGCGGCGGCGTACGCGCTGGGCTGTGGTGCTGGGGCAGATGCGGGCGCTGCGGACCCGGGCTGCCAGTTCACGGTCTCCCCCGCCGGCATCGCAGGCTACGCACTGCCGGGCCGCATTACAGCTGTGGCACTCACCAAACTCAACTTCCGCGTACGCCGACCGGTCGACGCCGCCCGCGTGCGCATTCTGGCAGGCGATGAAGAACTGTTTGCAGGCAAAGTCCGCCCGTTTAAACCGAGCGTCATGGAGAGCTTCCCGCTGCCGCCAAAGGTGATTCAGCGCGCACTCGACCTAGGTGTCAGCGAGATTGCCCTTTCCGTCGACCCCGTTGAGGAGGCGTAAAGCCATGAGCACGAATGTGACCGAGACATTGCAGCTCAACTGCACCACCTGCCCATCCGAATGCCTCCTGACCGTGAAGGTGGAGCGCGACGCAGACGGCGCCGTGGTAGAGGTGCGCTCCGTGACCGGCAACAGCTGCCCACGCGGTGATACGTTCGCGCATCAAGAACTCACCTGCCCCATGCGCGTGCTCACCACCACCGTGGCCGTATCCGGCGGCGATGAGGCGCTGCTGCCCGTGCGCACGGCCGAAGCCATCCCGCTCGAACTCCACGCCCAGGCCATGGATCTCATCCGCGGCCTAGTCGTCGAGGCCCCCATCCGCATGGGCGACGTCGTGCTAGAGAACCTCCTAGACACCAGCATCAGCCTCATCGCCAGCATGGACATCGACCCCGCCTAGGTAGCTCAATTGGGACGGAGCTCTTTTAGCTACCCCACCATCCACCCCGCCCCTCCTCAATTGCGGTGAAATAGTTCCTGATTTCCGACAAAACCCCGGCATCCAGGAACTATTCCACCGCGACTATCCTTGAAAATTGGTATTTAGCTTGTGCCTACTTTAGTGCCATTTCAAAACTATGCCGGATTACGGGGCTGATTCGGAGACCCCCATCCACACCGACGATTTTCGATTTTTGATAAGCCGTCTACTTGCGATTTTGTTTTCGCGATTTTTCCCATGGTCAAGTAATACAGGTCCAGCCCCGTAATCCGCCATACTTTTGAAACCAGCCCCTTTGGGACGGGCCTCTTATGACTACTTTTGCCCGAACGTTCACTCAAATGATTTTTCTGGACGGGGGTTAAATAATCATTGGGTGCCGAATGATTATTAAATCCCCGTCCCAGAAAAATCATTCCGCATGTTTGACGCAGCTAAAATAGCCCCGTCCCAAATTGACTACCCTGGCATTGGGGATACCATGGTGGCACCCTAGCGAAAGGACGATGTATGGCACAGATCGATGACCAGCGTGTGGCGCGCGTGCTCGATGCGCTCGAGGCTCAGCACCCCGGCGCACAGCTGCTCGTGAATGACCCATGGTCGATTTATTACCTGACCGGCTTTTATGCCGATATGTTCGAGCGTTTTTGCGGCGTGCTGCTCGCGCGCGATGCCGAGCCAGTGATCCTGGTCAACGCGCTGCATCAGCTGCCCGAGTATGACAATGCCCGCGTCGCGTACCACGCCGATACTGACGTCGTGGCCGAGGCTATCGCTCGCGAGGTCGATCCGACCAAACCGCTCGGCATCGATGCCGTTATGCGCTCCGGCTTTTTGATGCCCCTTATGGATCGTCACGCCGCGAGCGAGTTCTTCCTGGGCGACTCTGCCGTCACCGCCGCGCGCACGTACAAGGACGCTACCGAGCAAGAACTTATGCGCGTGTCCTCGGCCGCCAACGACACCGTAATGGCCGACGCCATCAAGCTCGTTCACGAGGGCGTGACTGAGCGCGAAATTGCCGAGCAGATGCTCGGCCTGTATCGCAAGCACGGCTGCGAGGGCTTTAGCTTTCCACCCATCGTGAGCTTTGGCGCTAACGCCGGCGACCCACATCACGAACCCGACGACACCCTACTCAAGCGCGGCGACGTGGTGCTGTTCGACATTGGCGGGCGTCATCGCAACTACTGCTCGGACATGACACGCACATTCTTTTGGGGCGAGCCGGACGAGGAGACGGTACACATCTACGACATCGTGCGCCGCGCCAACGAGGCCGCCGAGGCGCTCATCGCACCGGGCGTTCGCATGTGCGACCTGGACCGCGCCGCGCGCGACGTGATCGAGGACGCTGGCTACGGCAGGTACTTTACGCATCGCCTGGGCCACTCGATCGGCCTGCAGGACCACGAGCCGGGCGACGTCTCCCTGGTCAACGAGCAGGTTGTCGAGCCGGGCATGACGTTCTCCATCGAGCCGGGCATCTACCTCCCCGGCCGCACCGGTGTCCGCATCGAGGACCTAGCCCTGGTGACCGATTCCGGCGTCGAGATTCTCAACGCCTACCCCCACGATCCGGTCCGCCTAGACTAGCCCTTACCCAATAGCCCCTCAATAAGTTGCGGTGGAATAGTTCCCAGATTGGCCCACAGAGGCATAATCCAGGAACTATTTCACCGCAACTGCCAAGGGGCCAAGTCGACCAATTTGACAGTCTAGAGATGTGCCGCGAAAACGGACTATCTACTACGTTTAACCCGCATGGGTCGACCACAGCCGCGTTTTCGCAAAACTGACAAGCCTTCTACCTGCGGTTTTAATTTCGCACGTCTCGGCGTGGTCGAGGGCAGTCGATTAAACGTAGTAGATAGGCTCATTTCGTGGCGAGCGGTCCAAATTAGCTACCCGCAAATGGGGCTAGCGCAGCAGCCCCGCTACTTCGCCGGCTAGGGTGATGGTGCCGGCTGCTACGAAGGGCTCGCCGGTGGCCTCGAAAGCTGCAAGGGCCTCGGACACGCTGGGGTACACGCCCGCAAGCTTATCGGCATCAACGAGGGCGGCGAGCTCCTCCGCCGGAAGGGCGCGATCGGAATCGGTCTGGGTTACGACCACGCGAGGGAAGGCCGGGATCAGCACATCGACGATGCCCGCCACGTCCTTGTCAGCCAATGCGGCGCACAGCAGCGTGGGGCGATTTTCCACGCACGGATCGATCTCGTCCAGCGCACTCACAAAGTTCTCGCAGCTTTGAGGGTTATGGCAGGCGTCGATCAGCTTGAGCGGATCGGTTCCCAGCACATCAAAGCGACCCGGCGTGGGGCAGCTCATAAGCGACGCATCGAGCTTGTCATGGTCGAGCTCGCGACCCAGAAAGCCCTCGCAGAGCATAATCGCGCACGCAGCATTCTGCGGCTGATACGCCGGCTTGACCATGCTCGACGTATAGATTGCGCGCGGCGTGGTGCAGCTGAACTCAACCGTATCGCCCACATGCGCCGGCACCTTGGTCGTGGAGTGGCTCACCACCAACGGCACCACACCGCACTCACGGCAGCGAGCATCCATCACGCGCTGAACGCTCGCTTCGTGCGTACCCTCACCCAGCACAACCAGACGTCCGGGTTTGATGACCGCGGCCTTCTCCCCCGCAATGGCCTCGAGCGTGTCGCCCAAAATGCGTGTGTGGTCGAGTCCGATACCCGTAATGGCAACGGCGACGGGATCGGTCGCACTCGTGGCGTCCCAACGGCCGCCCATACCAACCTCGAGCACAGCAACGTCCACTGCGGCCTCGGCAAACACCACCAGTGCGGCAGCCGTCAGCAGGTCAAACGGCGTGATGGAATAGGCGCGCTCCCCCGCCGCCACACGACGAGCATTCACGCGATGCCCCGCCTCGACGGCGGCAGAAACGCCACGGGCAAACGCTTCATCGCTCACGACGCGCCCATCGACCTCCATGCGCTCGGGATAACGCACCAACTGCGGCGACGTATACAACGCAGTCTTTAACCCCTCACCGCGAAGGATGGCAGCCGAAAAACGCGTGGTCGAAGTCTTGCCATTGGTACCGGCAACCTGAATGCAAACGAAATACTCGTCCGGACGTCCCAGCTCATCGAGCATATCGACAACCGTCTCAAGCAGAGGCCCAGCATCCCCAGAAATCCGCCCCGTATCAGCAGCAAGTCCCACAGCCTCACCAAACGAAAGCAAATCAAACTCAAAAGGAACGGTATACAAGCCAGAACGCTTAGGCATATTCAGAACCGCCATTCATAGAAAAAAACAGTATAGGTTGAGGGTAGTCAGCGAAAACGCCTCTAATGAGCCAAAGTGCCGTGAAACAAGGGCGCATAGGGCTTATGCCCATGCGCCCGAAGTTGAACGGCAGATTGGCCATCAGAGGCGTTTGCAGCGTCGAGTCAGCCGCCGTTCGTTAGAACGGCGGAATAGGTGTCCGCGGCGGAGAGCAAAGCATCGGGACGCGCCCCCAAGTTAGACCTACGAGAAGTCAGCAACCTGAGCAGTCAGCGCCGCCAGGATCTCCTTGAGCTCAGCTGCACGGTCCCTCTTCTTCTGGACCACCGCGGGCGCGGCCTTAGCCACAAAGCCCTCGTTGGCGAGCGTCTTCTCGCAGCCGGCGAGCTCCTTCTGAGCCACGGCGATCTCCTTCTCCAGGCGCGCCTTCTCGGCCGAAAGGTCAACCTTGCCCTCGAGCACCACAAAGACCTCGACGCCGCTATCAACCACGGCGATGCTCGCAGCCGGCTTCTCAACGTCGGTGCCCATAACCAGCGAAGCCGTGTTGGCCAGCGGCTCAATCGTGGAGCGCAGGCTCTCGAGCTTCTCGATGTCCTCGGCACTAGCGCGCACGACCACGTCGAGTTCAGCCTTGGGGCTTAAACGATAGCGCGAACGCGTGGCGCGGGCAGCAGACACGACAGTGCGGCATAGCTCAAATGCGCGCTCGGCGTCCTCGTCGACATACTTGACGTAGTCGGCAGGCTCGGGCCACTTGGCGATCATGAGCGCCTCGGCGCGGTCCACGTTGCCCTCGGCGTCCAGGTCGAGCACGCTCGCCGGCATGTTGTCCCAGATCTCCTCGGTGACAAACGGCATAAGCGGGTGCATCAGGCGAATGGAGGTGTCGAGCACAAAAATCAGGTTGCGCTGCGCCTGCAGACGGCCCTCGCCCTTCAGGCGGGCCTTGGTGAGCTCGACGTACCAGTCGCAGACCTCGTTCCAGAAGAACTGCTGCACGCCGCGGGCCATGTCGCCAAAGGTGTAGTTCTCGATACCCTCGGTGACCATCTCGACGGCCTTGGCCAGGCGGCTGAACATCCAGGCGTCGGCCGGCGTCTCCACGACAGGCTCGCCGGGCGTGTAGCCCTCCATATTCATGAGCAAGAAGCGGCTAGCGTTCCAGATCTTGGTCACAAATGACTTGGCCTGGTCGGTACGCGGACTGTCGATAAGCTTCTTGGTCTTCTTGTCGATGTTCGCGTCAAACTTGACGTCCTGGTTGTTGGTGCACAGCGTGAGCAGGTTGAAGCGCATGGCATCGGCGCCGTACATGCCAATGAGGTCCATGGGGTCCACGCCGTTGCCCTTGGACTTGGACATGCGGCTGCCGTCCTTGGCCAGGATCGTCGGATAGATGACGACGTCCTTAAACGGTACCTCGTCCAAGAAGTACAGCGAGCTCATGACCATGCGGGCGACCCACAGCGCGATGATGTCACGCGCAGTGACGAGCGCCGTCGTGGGGTGATGGCCCTCGAGAAGCTCCGGCTTTTGCGGCCAGCCCTGCGTGGCGAAGGTCCACAGCTGCGAGCTGAACCAGGTGTCCAGCACGTTCTCGTCCTGGTGTACGTGATGGCCGCCACACTTGGGACACACGTCGGTGTCCTCGGTCAGGGCGTCCTCCCAGCCGCAGTCCTCGCAGTAGAACACGGGAATGCGGTGGCCCCACCACAGCTGGCGGCTGATGCACCAGTCCTTAAGGTTTTCCATCCAGGTGGTGTAGGTCTGCGTCCAGCGCGCAGGGTGGAAGGTGACCTTGCCGGAGTTGACGGCGTCGAGCGCCGGCCCCTTGAGCTTGTCGACAGCGACGAACCACTGCTCGGACAGCCACGGCTCCAGGGCGGAGTCGCAACGGTAGCAGTGCATGACGGAGTGATCGAGGTCCTCGACGTGATCGAGCAGGTCATGCTCCTCAAACCACTTGATGACGGCCTCGCGGCACTCCTCGCGGGTCATGCCGGTAAACTCGCCATAGCCCTCGACGACCACCGCGTGCTCATCGAAAATGTTGATCTGCGGCAGATCGTGGGCCTGGCCCATGGCGTAATCGTTGGGGTCGTGCGCAGGCGTGACCTTGACAAAGCCGGAGCCAAAGTTGGCGTCGACATGCCAATCCTCAAAGATGGGGATCTCGCGGTCCACGATGGGGAGCTTGACGGTCTTACCCACAAAGGCGGCCTTCTCGGGGTCCTTCGGGGAGACGGCGACGCCCGTATCGCCGAGCATGGTCTCGGGGCGCGTGGTGGCGACGACGATGTAGTCCTGGCCGTTGACCGGCTCGGTCAGCGGGTAGCGCAGGTGCCACAGGTGGCCCTTCTCGTCCTTGTACTCGGCCTCATCGTCCGAGATGGCGGTGGTGCAGTTGGGACACCAGTTGACGATGCGCTTGCCACGGTAGATCAGGCCGTCGTGGTACCAGTCGCAGAACACCTTGCGCACGGCCTGGGCGTAGTCCTCGTCCATCGTGAAGCGCTCGTTATCGAAGTCGACAGAGCAGCCCATGCGCTTGATCTGCTCGACGATGATGCCGCCGTACTCGTGGGTCCAATCCCAGCAGGCGTCGACAAACTTGTCGCGACCGATCTCCAGGCGGCTGATGCCCTCGCTCTTGAGCTTCTTGTCGACCTTGGTCTGCGTGGCGATACCGGCGTGATCGGTACCCAGCACCCAGCGCGTGGACTTGCCGCGCATGCGGGCCATACGGATGATGGCGTCCTGGATGGAGTCATCGGTGGCGTGACCCATGTGGAGCTTGCCGGTCACGTTGGGAGGCGGAATGGTGACGGTGCAGTCGCCCACGCCCTCACGGCGCTTGTAGTAGCCGCCGTCGAGCCACTTCTGCAGGATCGCCGGCTCGTTGGTCGACGGATCGTAGTTCTTGGGCATTTCTTCCATATATCTCTCCCTTGCCCGTCGGGGAGGAATGTAGGCCCGATTTTCGCTCGGTCAAGTCCTGGGCTCGCTCGAAGACCACATTAAGTGGTCTTCGGCTCGTGCGGAATCTACGAAAATCGGGCCTACATTCCTCCCCTTAGGTATCGCTTACTTCAGTCTGAATGACTTCGCTGAGGCTTAAACAAACACACAGAATAACACAGGTAGTTGGGGTTATTGCGTATATATAAAATAGCCTCCGACCGCGGGTGGTCGGAGGCTATTTGCAAACACGTTTTAGGCTGGTTTACCCGTAGATGCGCTGGGGCTGTTCTTCGCCCTTTACGGAGGCTTCGGTCACGATGACCTTGGTGACGCCTTCCTCGCTGGGCAGGTCGAACATTGTCTGCTGCAGCACGTCCTCGCAGATGGAGCGCAGGCCGCGGGCGCCGGTCTTGCGGGCGAGCGCCATGCGGGCGATCTCGTGCAGGGCGGCATCCTCAAACTCAAGCTCAACGTCCTCGAGCTGGAACATCTTACGGTATTGACGCACCACGGCGTTCTTGGGCTCGGTCAGGATCGACACCAGGTCATCCTCGTCGAGCGCCTGCGTCTGGGTGACGACGGGCGTACGTCCCACAAACTCGGGGATCATGCCAAAGGCGTTGAGGTCCTGCGGGAGCACCTGACGCAGCAGGTCGTTCTCGTCGACCGAGGTGGGGCCGGCGATCTCGGAGTTAAAGCCCACGCCCTTGTTGCCCACGCGATCGGCAATGATCTTGTCCAGGCCTACAAAGGCACCGCCACAGATGAACAGGATGTTGGTCGTGTCGATCTGCAGCAGCTCCTGCTGGGGATGCTTGCGGCCGCCGGTGGGCGGAACGCTTGCCACCGTGCCCTCAAGAATCTTAAGCAGCGCCTGCTGAACGCCCTCGCCCGAGACATCGCGGGTAATGGAGAGGTTCTCGGCCTTGCGGGCGATCTTGTCAATCTCGTCCACGTAGATAATGCCAACCTGCGCGCGCTCAATGTCGCCATCGGCAGCATTAATGAGCTTGAGCAGGATGTTCTCCACGTCCTCGCCCACGTAGCCGGCCTCGGTAAGCGCGGTGGCGTCGGCGATGGCAAACGGCACCTCGAGGATACGCGCGAGCGTCTGGGCCAACAGGGTCTTGCCGGTACCAGTGGGACCGAGCAGCAGGATGTTGGACTTGGCGAGCTCCACCTCGTCCATATCATCGTTAAACTGGGCGCCCATGCCCGATGCCTCGTCAAGGGCGGACACCGCGGCGCCGCCCTCGATCACGCGGCGATAGTGGTTGTACACGGCAACCGACATAGCGCGCTTGGCGTCCTCCTGACCCATGACATAGGCCGAAAGCTCGTCATAGATCTCGTGCGGCGTCGGCACGTGCGTGATGACCTGGCGGTCGTCCTCGAGCTCAAAGCCCTCGGTCTCGGGGTCCACGGCGGGCTGCCCAGCAGCCTGGCCGTGGTCGTTGAGGAAGCCTGGCAGCTTGCCGTTGCGGGCAGCGTCCATAAAGTCCGAAGCAAGCGACTCCTCAAGGATCTCGGAGCAGGCGGCGACGCACTCGTCACAGATAAAGATGTTGGTCGGACCCTTTACGAGGCGACGGACCTGGCCCTGCTCTTTTCCGCAAAAGGAGCAGCGGATGGGGTTGCCGTTCTCGTCAAAGTTGTCCTGCATGTTACCTGCCATCCTAGGCGTCCTTCGCGGCGAGATCGCGCGAGGTGACGATACGGTCGATCAGACCGTAGTCGAGGGCCTCGGAAGCGGTCAGGTAGTTGTCGCGCTCGGTATCGGCCTGGACCTTCTCGATGGGCTGGCCCGAGGCGTCGGACAGGATCTGGTTGAGCTCGCGACGGGTCTTCTTGATCTCCTCGGCAACGATCTCGATCTCGGTCTGCTGACCCTGGGCACCGCCGCTGGGCTGGTGAATCATGACCTTGGAGTGCGGCAGGCAGAAGCGCTTGCCCTTGGCGCCGGCCGAAAGCAGCACAGCGGCCATAGACGCGGCCATACCGACGCAGATGGTGGAGACCTGCGGCTTGATGAAGTTCATGGTGTCCAGAATCGCCAGGCCGGAGTAGACCTCGCCGCCGGGCGAATTGATGTAGAGCGAGATATCCTTCTCGGCATCCTGGCTCTCAAGATGCAGCAGCTGGGCAACGACCAGGTTGGCGCTGACGGAGTTGATCTCCTCGCCCAAGAAGATGATGCGGTCGTTGAGCAGGCGCGAATAGATATCGTAGCTGCGCTCGCCGCGCGGCGTCTGCTCGATAACGTATGGCACGAGGGCGGAATCGAACTTGGCGATCATACGCATCTCCATTTCTCTTACGGACCAAATTGGTTCTAGATAAACGTACGGTGCCCGCATGCTATGCATTGGCTGGCACCGTACGAAGCAACCGGATAACCGGTGTATAACTTTACCCCATCACGGGCGCACGCATGCGCTCGCGGGCAAGGTGGCGAGAATTACTCGGCGTCCTTGGCGGTCTCGTCGACCTCGGTCACCTTGGCGTTCTCGACCAGATGATCGACGGCCTTGGAGCGACGGATGGACTCGCGGACGGCAGGCATGCGGCCATCGGCGATGAACTCGGCCTTGGAAGCCTCGACGTCCTTGACGCCGGCCTTCTCGAACTCGGCGTTGATGTCGTCCTCGGTGACCTCGATCTTGAGCTCACGGGCAAGGGCGTCAAGAGCCAGGGACTCACGGGCAACGTCGTTGGCCTGCTTGTGCAGGTCGCCGATGAACTGCTCCATGGTCAGACCGGAAGCGGGCAGCCAGGTGTCGAGCGTCATGCCGCGGGCAGCGAGGTTGGACAGGAAGTTCTGGCCAAGCTCCTCAAAGACGGACTGCTCGTAGTCGGCGTCCATCTCCTCGAGCTGCAGGCGCTCGGCGAGAGCGGAGACGCAACGGTTCTCCTTCTCGGCCGGGAGACGGGAAGCCTTGTCCTGCTCGATCTCGATCTTGATGGCGTCGCGCATAGCGTCGATGCTGTCAAAGCCAAAGTCGGACTTGACGAGCTCGTCGGTGAGCTCGGGGATGTTGCGGACCTTGATGCCCTTGACGGTGACCTCGACGGTGTGGGTCTCGGCCTCCTCGCCCTCCTCGACCTCATCGGTCCAGGTGACGGTCTTGACATCGTCAACGTTGGCGCCGATCAGGGCCTCGTTGAACTCTGCGGGGTTGCTGTCGCTACCGGCGATGAGCATGCGGCCCTCGGCGGCGAAGTTGTCAGCGTTCTCGACGGCCTTGAGGTCGACGGTCACATAGTCGTCAGCCTCGACGGCGCGACCCTCGACGTCCTCGAAGGTGGCACGGTAGTTGAGGAGCATCTCGACCTGGTTGTTGATCTCGGACTCGGTGACCTCCGCGGGAGGCATCTCGATCTCGACGGCGTCGAAGGAGGAGAGCTCGGCAGCAGGACGCAGGGAGAACTCGACGGTGAAGGTGTAATCCTCGTGATCCTTGGCGAGGTCGAGCTCCTTGTAGTCACCGTTCTTGGTGGGGACGATGTCCAGCTCGTTGAGGACGGCGGGCTCGTTGGCGGCGATCAGGTCGTTGGTGGCCTGAGCGAGGGTAGCCTCGGCGCCAAGAGCGGAATCGATGACCGGACGGGGAGCCTTACCGGCACGGAAGCCCGGGAAGCGGTACTTCTTGGCGGTGTCCTTGTAGGCCTTCTTGATCGCGGCGTCGACGTCGGCGGCCGGGATGGTGACCGTAGCGGTGAGCTTGGCGTCCTTGACGTCAGAAGCGGTGATGTTCAACACGTTCCTCCTCATACTGCCCAGCTTATCTGAGGTGCTGGTACCTATATGCAACAAAGTGTCGCGACGACCAGGGCCGACGCAGGTGCGATGGTGCGGGCGAAAGGACTCGAACCTTCACGGGAATCCCACCAGAACCTAAATCTGGCGCGTCTACCAATTCCGCCACGCCCGCATGAGCGCACAGAGTAGGAATGATAGCAGATACGAACGACAAGCGCACGCACACCTTTTACAGGCTCACGACCTCACCACGAGTTACAGCGGAACAGGGTAGCTAATTTGGGACGGGGCTTTTTTAGCTACCCCCACAAGCGGGGTAGCTAAAAAAGCCCCGTCCCAAATTAGCTACCCCCATCGGCTATCCTCTGCAGCCCACAATTCGGTCGAAAAGTGGGCTGCAGTTTCCCCGGGCTAGGCAAAGAGCAGATACAGCGGCTCCTCGCCTACTCCCCCAGCAGGGCCTTCTCGGGCGTGATGGGCAGCGAGCGGACCTGATGTCCGGTGGCATGTGCCACGGCCGAGGCCACGGCGGCGAGCGGCGTGTTGATGACGACCTCGCCGATCGACTTGGCGCCAAACGGGCCCGTCGGCTCGTAACTCGGCTCAAAGGCCACGCGAATGCTGCCGATATCCAGGCGCGTGGGCAGCTTGTAGCTCATAAAGTTGCCGGTGCGCAGGCGGCCGCGGTCGTCGTGCTCGACAATCTCGTAGAGCGCGTGACCGATACCCTGGGCAATGCCACCCTCGGCCTGGACGCGCGCGAGCGCCTCGTTGATAACGGTGCCGCAGTCCACAGCCGCCACGTAGTCCACCACGGTCACCTTGCCGGTGGCCTTGTCGACCTCGACCTCGGCGATGCCGGCCATAAACGGCGGAGGCGAAACGGGCAGGCAGGCAGAGGCATGCGAGGTGAGCGCGTCGCCGCCCGCGATGTTCTTGACGCACAGGTTGGCAAAGTCACGCAGCGTGAGGTAACGGTTCTGCTCGCGCGCGGCACGCTCGTCGGACAGGCGCACGTACTGACCATCGAAGACCACGTCGGCGGCGTCCACGTCCCACATCTGGGCGGCCTTGGCGCAAATCTTCTCACGCAGCTCGGTCGCGGCGTTCTTGGCGGCAAGGCCCGTCACGTAGGTACCGGAGCTCGCGTACGAGCCGGCGTCGAACGGCGACACGTCGGTGTCCACGCCGCGCACCACGATAAGCGAGCTCTCCACGCCCAGCTCCTCGGCGGCAATCTGCGCCAGAATCGTGTCGACGCCCATGCCGTTATCGGTGGCGCCGGTACCGATGGTAATGAAGCCGTCCTCTTCCAGGCGCATATCGATGCCGGCGATGTCCACGTTAGAGATGCCCGAGCCCTGCATGGTGAGCGCGCAGCCAAGGGCACGCACGCGGTCGCCCAGGTCGACGGCTAGCGGCTTGTCGCGCCAGCCGATCATGTCCATCGCGCGCAGCAGGCAGCGGTCGAGTGCGCAGGCGTTGAGCTTCTCGTTGTAGTACTGCGGCATGATCTCGCCCTCGCGCACGATGTTCTTAAGGCGCAGGTCGGCGGGGTCCATGTGCAGCATATCGGCGAGCTCGTTGACGGCGCTCTCCACGGCAAACTGGCCCTGGGTGGCACCGTAGCCGCGATACGCACCGCCACGGTTGGTATTGGTGTAGACGGCGTCCCAGCTAAAGCGGCTCGCCTTCACGTGGTTGTAGATGGGCAGGCTCTTGTGGCCCGAAAGGCCGATCGTCGTGGTGGCATGCTCGCCATAGGCGCCGGCGTTGGACAGCGTATGCAGGTCGATGGCCGTGATGGTGCCGTCGTTCATGGCGCCCAGCTTAACGGTCATCTGCATCTGGTGGCGCGAGTTGCCCGCGGTGATGGTCTCCTCGCGGGTGTAGCAGCAGTAGCTCGGACGGCCGGTCTGCTGGGTAACGAACGCCACGAAGATCTCGCAGCAGCCCGTCTGCTTGGAGCCAAAGCCGCCGCCGATGCGCGGCTTAATGACCTGCACCTGCGACTGCGGGATATCGAGCGACTGCGCGACCATGCGGCGCACGTGGAAGGGCACCTGCGTGGAGGTGGTCACCGAGATACGCCCAAACGCGTCGGTCGTCGCGAAGGCGCGGAAGGTTTCCATGGGCGCGGTCTGCGTGGCCTGGCTGGTGTAGGTGCGGGTGAACACGATGTCGCTCTGGGCGAACGCCTTGTCAAGGTTGCCAAAATCGCTGGTACCGCTGCACACCAGGTTGCGGGACACGTCGCCGCCCTGCGGGAACATAAAGGTCACGTCGCCCTCGGGGTGGACCACGATGTCGTTATCGAGCGCCTGGGTAAAGTCGAGCAGGGGCTCAAGCACCTCGTAGTCGACCTTGATGAGCTTGAGCGCCTTGTCGGCGGCCTCCTCAGTCTCGGCGGCGACGATCGCCACCTCCTCGTTTTGGTAGCGCACCAGGTTCTCAAGAATCAGACGGTCGTAGGGCGAAGGCTGCGGATAGCTCTGGCCGGCGATGGTAAAGCGGCGCTTGGGCACGTCCTCGTAGGTGTAGACGCCCACCACGCCAGGCACCTTCAGGGCACGCGACGTATCGATGGAGCGGATCTTGGCGCGGGCATACGGGCTGCGCTTGAGCTTGACGATCAGGGCGCCGGCGGGCACCAAGTCGCCCGTGTAGACGGGACGCCCCTCGAGCAGGGCCTTCGAGTCCTTCTTGGGCTGCTTGTGAGTGATCTGCTTGTAGGAGACACCGTCGGAGCTGGTGTTATTGACCGGCAGCTCGGGCATCTCAAAGCCCACCTGCACGCCGGACTCGTTGAGGAAGCGGACGATGGCGCGCAGCTGGCTCTCGTAGCCGCTGCAACGGCACAGGTTGCCGGCGAGCTGGCGCGAGAGCTCCTCGCGCGTGGCGACGAGGCTCGGGTCCTCCTTGGCGGCGCGGGCAAGCGCCAGCACGTTCATAATGAGGCCGGGGGCGCAAAAACCGCACTGCTCGGCGCCTTCGGCAGCCATCGCACGGGCGAGAGCCTCGGACTCGACCTTAAGGCCCTCAAGCGTGGTGATGGTGTGTCCCTCAACACGGGCGGCGGGAACCGAGCAGCTCAGCACCGGGTCGCCGTCGAGCCACACCGTGCACAGGCCGCAGTTGGTGGTTTCGCAGGCACAGCGCACCGACGCGCAACCCTGCTCGCGCAGCAGCGCAAAGAGCATGGTGTCGGGGGCAATCTGAACCTTGACCTTGCGGCCGTTGAGCGTAAAGGAAAGATCGATGAGTTTGGCAGCCATTAGCGCACCTCGCTAGAATCGACGCCGGGCACGCGGCGGCAGGAATACTCGTCCGTGGCGAACTTAGGGATCTGCACGGTCTCGAGCTCGCGGGCAAGCGCGGCCGAAAGCTCGATGCCGGCGGCGCGACGCACGGCCTGCACGGCAAGCGGCGCCGAGATGCGACGGCGGTACTCGGCTGAGCCCCACAGGTTGGTGCCGTAGCTCAGCGCGCGCACGGACGCGGCAAGGGCACGCAGCTCGTCCTCGGAAGGCTGCTCGTTCACCAGGCCGCATGCCTCGCCCCGCAGCAGGGTCGCGCGCAGCGGGCGGGCGCCCACGGTGACATGCCAGCTGTTGTCCCACCAGGCAGCGGTGACGTTTAAGGAGGGGAAGTCGGTCGCGGCCTTGCGCACGGCTTCGTAGCTTGCGCGGTAATCGTACTTGACGACCACGACGTGCTCGATCACGTCGCGCACGTAGCCCATGTCAACGAACTCGGCGAGCGGCACGCGACCGGCGCCCGTCAGCTCAACATAGGAATCGAGCGCGAGGAAGGCGGAGAGAACGTCAGAGAAGCCAAAGCGGCCGTAGATGCTGCCGCCCACCGTGG
The DNA here is from genome assembly GCA_938005465.1 of uncultured Collinsella sp. Classification (GTDB taxonomy): domain Bacteria; phylum Actinomycetota; class Coriobacteriia; order Coriobacteriales; family Coriobacteriaceae; genus Collinsella. Next base: position 24,941 of record CALLNU010000042.1, on the reverse strand, counting down.
CGGTGTTGCGCAACTGAACGCCCACGATGTCGTGGACGGCAAACTCAAAGACATGGTTGACAAGCGCATTGAGCCCGACATGACGCTCGAGCTGGCGCAGGGTGCACATGGCACCGATGCGAAACTCGGTCTCGGTCTCCTCGATTTGATCGAGTCCGCAGGCCGAAAGGTCAATCGCCGTCGCCACACGACGCGAACCCAGGCGCATCCAGATGCCGCCGCCCACAATCTTGTTGTTGCGGTTCTTCTGCAAGAGCTCATAGGCTTCGGCCGCGTTTCCAACACGGACGTAGGTACCGAACTTGAGCACGTTCTCCCCCATCTCTTCACTTGTCCAGTACTTTTAAGTGTACCAAACGAGGGGCCGCCGCCATCGTCACCATAGAAAAAGGCTCCCAGCCGGATAGCTGGGAGCCTCATCACATGCTATATCGAGCGAAGATTTAGCAGACGCCCTGGGCGAGCATGGCGTCGGCGACCTTCAGGAAGCCGGCGATGTTGGCGCCCATGACGAAGTTGCCCTCCTGGCCATACTCCTTGGCGGTGTCGTCCACGTTGTGGAACATGCCGCGCATGAGCTGCTCGAGCTTGCCGTCGACCTCCTCGAAGGTCCAGGACAGGTGCTCGGCGTTCTGGCTCATCTCCAGGCCGGACACGAGCACGCCGCCGGCGTTGGCAGCCTTACCGGGCATAAAGGCGACGCCGTTCTCCTGGAAGTAGGTCGTGGCCTCGATGGTCGTGGGCATGTTCGCGCCCTCGCCGACCACCTTGCAGCCGTTGGCGACGAGCGCCTGGGCGTCCTCGAGCAGCAACGTGTTCTCGCGAGCGCAGGGCAGCGCGATGTCGCAGGGCAGCTGCCACACGCCACGGCCGTCGCCCTCGTGCCACACGGCATTGGGCTTCTCGTCGACGTACATAGCGAGCGTAACGCCCTTGTCGTGGCCGGAGCGCTTCTTGTTGTAGACATGCTCGAGCACGGTGTAGTCGATGCCGTCGGGATCCTCAACCCAGCCGTGGGTATCGGAGCAGGCGAGCACCTTGCCGCCGAGCTGGGAAACCTTCTGGACGGCGTAGATGGCGACGTTACCGGAGCCGTGAACGACGACGTTCTTGCCCTCGAAGGAGTCGCCGCGGCTCTTGAGGTACTCGTCCAGAAAGTAGGCCAGGCCGTAGCCGGTAGCCTCGGTACGGGCGAGCGAGCCGCCAAAGGAGAGGCCCTTGCCGGTAAGGACGCCGGTCCACTCGTTGGTCAGGCGCTTGTACTGACCGAACAGGTAGGCAACCTCGCGGCCGCCAACGCCCAGGTCGCCGGCGGGAACGTCGGTGTTGGGGCCAATGTGGCGATAGAGCTCGGTCATGAAGGACTGGCAGAAGTGCATGATCTCGTTGTTGGACTTGCCCTTGGGGTCAAAGTCGGAGCCGCCCTTGCCGCCGCCCATGGGAAGGGTGGTCAGGCTGTTCTTGAGGATTTGCTCCAGGCCCAGGAACTTGAGCATACCCAGGGTGACCGTCGGGTTAAAGCGCAGGCCGCCCTTGTAGGGTCCAATGGCAGAGTTGAACTCGACGCGGTAACCGCGGTTGACCTGAACCTTGCCCTGGTCGTCGACCCAGGGGACACGGAACATAACGATGCGCTCGGGCTCGACGAGGCGCTCAAGCAGAGCGGCCTCCTCGTACTCGGGATGGGCGTCGAGCGCCGGCTGGATGGTGCCGAGGATCTCGGTCGCGGCCTGGATGAACTCAGGCTGCTCGGGATAGCGGGCCTTGAGCTCGTCGAGAACTTTCTGCGTGTAGCTCATGCTTCCTCCAATTGATGGAAAAGAAAAGTATCGTTCGAGGCGCCCCATGCGCCGCGAGCTGTATCGAGTATGGATAATATCGCACTGTTGCAGCAAAGTTACGCATAAGCCGACGAGCAGATGTTTCGTTTTGATTACGATGCAGGTAGAGGCGTTTTTGAGCACCCAACGCGCAAATCGCGTGTTTCGAAGCTGTTTCGTCCACATGTTCCAAACCACCACATTGGGCACCTTTGTGGTGGTGTTGGCGGTTAGAGGACGAGCTGATGGTAGTCGGCGGGGGTTACGCGGCCTTCGGTGGCACCGCGGAAGGCGGCGAGCGCATCGCCCGAGAACGGCATGGCCCAGCACAGACCGCAGCCGGCGGTAATGGAGCCGGGCAAAGGCATAATGCGCCCGGGCACGCCGGCATCCAGGCACAGCTGCTCGCATTCCATCACATCGAAGGTGCTGTCAAACGACACGATAATCTTGCGCTCGTGGTCGAGGACATCACCGGACGGGCCTTCGCGGTGTGCCTCACGATACGCCGCGGCGGCCGCTTCCTCTTCCGCAGTATGTCCACAGCCACCGCAGCCGCAGGTACAGGGCTCGGAACCATCGCAAGTGCAAGGCTCTCCCGTGTCGGGGCAAATATCGTGAGACATGGCAACTCCAATCGTCTAGGCGAGAAACTCGGCCGCCGCAAACTCCTCGGGCGTATTGACGTTCTCGAAGCAAAGCGTCGAGCCCGCGGCCTTTACGATCTGCGGCTCATCCATATAACCAGCCTGAACGCGATTGATCAGGCAGCGAATGCGCTGGCGGTCGCAGGCAAGCAGCTCATGGGCAACCGGCGCACACGCGTCACGGCGCCAGACGGCGCAAAGCGGCTCAATCCCCCGCTCCTCGCGCGGCACACACACGTCGAGCGCCTCGGCCTCAACACGATCGGCAAGCGCGCCGATGAGCTCTGGCGAGACAAACGGCATATCGCAGGCGACGATCGCCACGAGAGGCAGCCGAGCCGCAGCCAACGAGCTCGCGATGCCGCGCATGGCGCCCGCCGAGCCTTCAAGGTCCGCAACCACACGCGGCATCAGACCGCCAAACGTGCGCTCTTCAAGATAGGCAAGCTCGCCGGGACGCGAAGTCGTCACGACCAACTCGCCGGCAACTGGCGCCAGCCGACCCAGCACGCGCTCGATGAGCGGCTCGCCGCAAAACGCCATGCGCGCCTTATCGCAGCCCATGCGCGAGGACAGCCCGCCCGCTTGGACGACACAAGAAAGATCGGCACGTCTTACGGTAGTCATACGGCAAAACACCTCCATCGGCATGCTCGAAACCCGGTGCACGAAGCTAAACACAGCCGCCAAAATAGCGGCGCTACGAAAAGCTCGTGCAAAAACAAAACAGCGCCTTTGCGGCACGCAGCAAGACCGCGAGCACAAAAGCGCTGGTAGCGTATGGCGGGAACGTATGTGAATCGAACACATCCAAGACGTTTTGCACGCCTCGCAACGGTTTTGAGGACCGCGGAGCCCACCGGAGCCCATCCGTTCCCAAGTGCGGCGGTATTTTACCAAACCGAGCAGCCGATCTAGCGCAGGGAGCGCAGGCCGCCGGCCTCCTTGTCGAGCACCGTAAAGCGCACGGCATCCAGGTGCTCCAAGATGCTGATGGCACGTTTGCGCGACACGCCCAGGGCCTCGCGCAGCACGCTCGTGGTGGCAGCGCCGCCGGCTGCCTCAATGGCGGCGGCAACAAGCTCGCGCGCATGGGCCTCGGCGGCGGCAGACAGGGCAACGTCGCGCTCGACCTTAACGATCGAGCGATTGAGCGAAAGCTCGCGCAGGGCACGCGTCATGGCGTCGCGATCGAGCTGCAACTGCTCGCCCACCTCGGGCAACGTCGGTGCATCGAGGCCGGCTTCGTCCAGCAAGTCAACGATACGTTCGCAGGCCTCGCGCACCACACGCGCCGCGGCGGCAGCGGAGTGCGGGTCGAACACCTCGGCGCCCTCGGAGGCACACACGCCGCGCGAGCAGCCCTCGGCAATCAGAGCCGCGGCAACTGTATCATCAGCGGTAGGCCACGCAGCATGGGCAACGGCGCCGGGCGTAAAGCCCGTTTCCTTGGGAGCCGCCGCATGCATGGCTGACAGGGTCGCCGCCAGGGCATCCATCGCGGCGTCGAGCACCGCGGCATCCGCCAAGTGGTCCGCATCACCCACGGAAAGCTTGCGAACGGAGCCCTGCGCCACCAACCCGCGCAGTGCGGCATCGACCTCGCCGACACCAAGATCCAAAGCCTCGGCAACATCAACCGCCGTAACCGGCAGCATCTGCAGCGCCAGCCAAGCACCCACACCGCCCGCGATATCGCCGGACTCGAGCGCCGCAAACAGTGCGCGCTCGCCGGCAGAAAGCTCGCGCGAGCGACGGCAGCGCGAAAGCAGCACACGCCCGCCACCAATGAGCATAACGGGCGAATACGACAGCACCACGGCATGGTCTCCGGCACGCAGCGGCAGTGAATCATCGAGGCGCACTTGCACGGTACGGGTCTCGCCCACCGCCATGGGGGCCTCGCCCTCCAATAGCATGATGCGCCCGACGACCTCGGCCGTGCCGGCCATCACATGCACACGCGCGCCCGACTCGAGCACGCGCGACTTGGCGCCCTCGCGGCCCAGGTAGGTGAACGTCATCATAAAGCGCAACGTCTGACCAAAGCGGTCCGCAACGCCCAGCATCTCGCCACGGTCAAGCGCCGCGACACCGTCACCAACCAGGTTGAGCGCCACACGCTGACCAGGCAGCGCGCGCGGCGTATCGCCATGCACCTGAATCCCGCGCACGCGACAGACCGTACGCGACGGCAAGGCCATCAGCTCGTCGCCCACCGCAACCGGCGCATCGTGCAGCGTTCCCGTCACGACGGTGCCGACGCCCTTGATTGTAAAGCAGCGATCGATAGGCAGACGCGGTGCGGCATCGGTGAGCTCGGCACGGGCACGGCAGGCACCCCAGCAAGCGGCAACCTGCTCGTCGAGCGCAGCCAGCAGGTCATCGATTCCCGCGCCGGTCTTGGACGACACAGGCACGATCGGCGCGTCCGCAAACACGGTACCCGACAAAAAGTCATCGACATCGAGCTCGGCAAGCTCGGTCATCTCGGCATCGGCAAGGTCGCACATTGTCAGCGCGACCACCATGTGTGTAACGCCCAGCAGCTCCAGCACATGCACGTGCTCGCGGGTCTGTGGCATCACGCCCTCGACGGCCGATACCACCAGCACGGCAACATCAATGCCCGTAGCGCCCTGCACCATGGCGCGGAGGTAGTGCGCATGCCCCGGCACGTCGACCAGGCCAACGATCTTGCCACTCGGCAGCGCCAGCTCGCCAAAGCCAAGCTCCACGGTCATACCGCGACGGCGCTCAACCTCCAGACGGTCGGGATTCTTGCCGGTCAGCGCCTCGATCAGTGCCGACTTACCGTGGTCGACGTGGCCCGCCGTGCCAACGATAACGGGACACTCCACCAGCGCCTGAACCTCACTCATCGAGCAATCGCCTTCTTAACGCACGCGACGAGCGTCGAGGCCGCCGTATCGATATCGCGGTCGCCCACAAGCGTACGGACGTCAAACAAAATGCGATCGTGCGAGGTTCGTGTGACGACCGGCGTGTCGAAGTCCTGGACAAGCGAGCGCTTGAGCGCGTCAACGGAAAGACGCTCATCGACGAGGCACACGGCAACGCACATGGTGGGCAGCTCGACGGTAGGCAGCGAGCCGCCGCCGGGAGTCGACGATTCCTCGACGATCTCCACCTGAACGGCGCACGGGCAACCGGCCTTATCGAGCCCGGCGACCATACGATCGTGCAGCTTGCGGGCACGACGCTCCAGATGAGCCTGCGGCAGCGTAAGCATGCTGAGCACCGGAATATCGCGATGGGCAACATCGGCACCGTCCATGTAGATACGCAGCGTGGCCTCAAGCGCCGACAGAGCCAGTTTGCCCGGACGCAGAGCGCGCATGAGCGGATGTGCGCCGCAGGCCTGGACCAGATCGCGACGGCCCATAATAATGCCCGCCTGTGCGGCACCGAGCAGTTTATCGCCCGAGCACGACACCAGATCGAGCCCCGCCGAAACCGAAGCAGGCGTGGTTTCCTCGCCGCCACGAACCAGGATGTCGTCAGGCAACAGCGCCCCCGAGCCCTGGTCTTCATAGAACAGCAGGCCATGTTTGTGAGCAAACGCCGCAAGCTCCCGAGAACCCACCTCCTCGTGGAAACCCTCGATACGATAGTTGGAAGGATGGACCTTCAGGATCATCGCCGTATCGGGCGTGATGGCGCGCCCGTAGTCGCCCAGATGCGTGCGGTTGGTGGCGCCGACCTCGACGAGTTTGGCGCCCGAAGCCGCCATGACGTCGGGAATACGGAAGCTGCCACCGATCTCGACAAGCTCGCCGCGGCTGACGATAACCTCTTTGCCCGCGGCATGAGTCGCCAACACCAGCAGCACCGCGGCGGCGTTGTTGTTGACCACAAGCGCGTCCTCGGCACCGGTGAGCGAGCGGATCAGCTGCGCGGCGTGCTCCTTGCGCGACCCGCGCGAGCAGGTGTCCACACTGTACTCGAGCGTGCTGTACCCGCGCGCAACCTCGGCCACGGCCTTTGCCGCCGACTCCGCGAGCGGGGCGCGGCCCAAGTTGGTATGGATGACCACACCCGTGGCATTAACTGCCGGGCGCAGGCTCGGCAGCGCGGAGCGATGCGCACGCCACTCGATGGCCGAGGCCAGCTCGCGCTTGGAACGCGGGGCGGCACCGGCACGAATCGCAGCGCGCTCTTCGTCGAGCTCGGCCGTGACGGCGGCATGCACCACCGCGCCGCAGGTCTCCCCCGCCGCCTTCACTACCGGCCACTCGGCAAGCAGCTCGTTTACGGAAGGGATAGCGCGCAGGTGGGCGCGCACCTCATCGGACATGTTCTGGCTATCGCTCATGTGCGGCCTTTCAAAACCAAAGGTGAATCAATCGTTCGAACGTCAAACTATCAGCCAATTCGATCGGCTGAGTCAATCAATCGCTATTATCCTCGCGCGCCGCGATCTTTTCCACGCGAACGGCGTTTTCCTGGGTGAGCGCGGCGCCCGTCAACGGGTCCCAACGCAATGGCGTATGGTCGAGCGGGCCCACGCCCAAGGCTTGAGCGCCGCCGGCATCGGCGCCAAACGAACGTCCGCCGGGGGCGGCCGACGTAAAGATGCACGCCGGATGCAGATACGGCGTCGTCTCCACGCGTACTCGGTCGCGGCCCATATCGCTCACGAGTTCGACGATCTCGCCGTCGGCGATGCCCATGTGCGCAGCAGCATCGGCATTCATCTGCACGGCATCCAGGTCCGATCCAGCCTCGGCGGCACCTTGGGCCGCAAGCCTGCGCGAGGTGTGCGACTCAAAGGGACGGTTGCCGCTAATGAGGCGAAACATCCCCGGGCCGGGCTCCACCATGGGAGCGATCCAGTTGGGCACGCGACCCAGACCAGCTCGTTCCCATACGTCGCTTGCCAGCGCAATTTTGCCGCCATCCAAGGGGATCACCGGCTCGCCCGTACGCGACGGCAACGCAACACCTGTGTCGGCCCAGCCGCGCTCCTTGAGCTCGTCCAGATCGATCCCAAACGGCGCCACCTGGGCAGCCGCCAGATCGTCGGACGTAAACCGAAAGTACTCACCCACGCCGCAGGCCTGCGCCAGACCGGCAAAGATCTCCCGACCGGGACGCGTGTCGTCATGCAGCACGGGCAGCACGGCGTTACGGTAGAACACGCGCGCGTCGTTGCGGCCCACGACCGTTCCCACGCCGCGGTCGGCCTCCAGATACGTCACATCGGGCAGCACGAAATCGGACGCACGCGCCGTCTCGGACCAGCGAATATCAATCGTCACGAGCAAGTCGAGCTGCTGCAAGATGCCCAACCATGCCTGCGCATTGCCATAGCCCGCACCGGGGTTACTGGCATAGACGATGAGCCCGCGCAAATCGCCGGCCAGAATCGACTGACCGATGGTCGTGCACAGGCCGCGCACCGGATCGACCAGTGGATAGCGCTCGGACCCCAGCTTGGGCCCGCGCGACACCGGCGGCGTCGCGAAACGCGCAGGGCCCAAATCGCCCAGCGCAAGCGGTGTGGGCGGGTTGAGGGCACCGCCCGCGTGTCCGATGCAGCCCAGCAGCACATCGACCAAGCAGATAGCGCGCGCGGTCTGGGTGCTATTGGCATACGCGATACCGATGCCACCATGAAAGCCCGCATCCACCACAGCGGCAGGCGCGGCGACAGCGAGATCGCGCGCCGTGGCGACAATCTCTGCGGCCGGCACGTCACACATCGACTCGGCCCACTCGGGCGTCCAAGCAGCAGCCGCCTGCGCTAACTCGTCAAAGCCCGTGGTATAGCAGGTCACGAACTCGTGGTCATACAGATCCTCGGCAATCAAGACATGGGCAATACCCAGCAGCAAGGCCAGGTCGCAACCCGGGCGCACGCGCAGCCAGCGGTCGGCAAGCGCCGCAGAGCCACTGCGCCGGGGGTCCACGACGATGATCTTCGCCCCGCGTCGGCGTGCATCGTTGAGCGCATCAACGGCCCCCATCGTCGACGAATCCACCAAGGAACGCCCCAAATACATGATGCAATCGGTATGCGCCAGGTCGGAGGCGGGGCTGTAGCCCAGGCTGTGCTCCCAACCGGTAAGTCGGCTTACCTCGCAGGCGCCGTCGGCACCGTACACGTTGGGCGAGCCCAGTGCATGCATAAAGCGATACGCCCAGTAGCGGTCGAACGAGGGCACGCCGAGCGTCATGCCCAGCGAACGAGGCCCGCACTCGTCAACAATCCCCAAAAGGCGCTTGGTAATCTGTGCAAACGCCTCGTCCCAGGTAATCGCATCGAACCCCGAGCCATTCCGGCGGCGTCGCATGGGGTGCAAAATCCTGTCACGCTCGTCAAACGGCATAGACAGGCGATGCCGTCCGCGGGCGCACAGGGCACGCGTCGCGCACGGATGCCCCGGCACCGGCAGCTCGGCCACCACGCGACCGTCCTCAACGCGCGCCGCAAAGGCGCAATCGGCATAGCATCCCCCGCATGTGGTCACCACGGCGCGACCGTCACGCTTCACAGCAGATGTCATCTCGATTACCCCTTTCATCAGCTAAATACAACAGACCAAAAGCCCGGCAACGGGCCCCAGACCCAAAAAGCCTCCCGCACGGCAACGCCCCGCGGGAGGCCCAACGTCAAACAGACGGTACCTTACGCCTCGGACTTCTTGGCGTAGATAAACCAGTAGCCGAGCGCGACCAGAACCGCGCCGCCCACGATGTTGCCCAGCGTGGCGGCGGACAGGTTAAACGCAATGCCCGCGGCGTTGAGTGCATCGGCGCCGGCGACGTCGGCACCATAGCCGCACGCGTGCATCACGGCACCCATGGGCAAAAAGTACATGTTGGCAACGCAGTGCTCAAAACCGCAGGCCACAAAGGCGGCGATGGGCAGCAGAATGCCCACGACCTTATCGACCACGGTCTTGCCGGCGGTACCGATCCACACGGCCAAACACACAAAGATGTTGCACAGGATGCCGCGGAAGAAGATCGTCACCCAGTCGATCGTCACCTTGCCGGCGGCGACGCTCGCCATGGAATTGGCGACCGCCTCGCCGTTGAGCTTATAGATGCCGGCCATGTACACCAAAAAGACGATGAACAGGGCACCGACAAAGTTACCAAGCCACACGACGATCCATGCCTTGAGCATCTGAGCCAGGGTGATCTTTTTGCTCTTGAGCGCGCAAACCATAAGCGAATTACCGGTGAACAGCTCGGCGCCACACACCAGCACCAGCACCAGGCCCAGGCAAAAGCACAGGCCGCCAACGACACGCTGGGCGCCCCAGCCCAACGTGCTATCGCTCAAGAACACGGTAAAGAACAGGCCGCCGAAGGCAATGAACGCACCGGCGAACATTGCCAACAGGAAGGCCTTTGCGACCGGCAGGTTGGCCTTGGTCACGCCAGCGGCCTCGGTCTTGGCCTCGATCGCGGCGGGCGCCAGGCAATCGGGAGCGGGGTACTCCACCTTGGAATCTGCCATGTCAATCACTTCTTTCCTAATCAGCAGGGACAAGCGCTCCTATTGCTCTTGCCCCAAGCGGACAAAGTGGGAAAAATCGTTGGCGGCCACGGCGTCGTACACGGCGTCGACGGCGTCAAAGACTTCCGGGGACATGGGGTTGTAGAACTCCGTGTCGCCCGGCTGAATCCCAACGAAGACGATATCATTACACGATTGCTCAATCTCTTCGATCAGAATCGACAAAGGAAGCGAATGCGTGGTGAACATCGACTTGCGGGCCACATCGCGCTTGTCGAGCAAGCGGATGGACCCGACGGGCAGCGCCATGTCGGCAGCATCGACCAAGACCAGACGCGGCGGACGCTCGCGCTTGACCTCGATGATGTCGTCCTCGGGCGTTGGGCCGCCATCGATGGTGTACCAACCGGCGACGGGTGCGTCTTCCATCTTTTTGGAGAGCACGGGGCCGGCGGCATCGTCGGCACGCAGCACGCTTCCCGCCGTGAGCACGATACCCGCAAACGGGGCGCCGTTCACACGTCCATCCACAACGCGACCCATTACTGCAACCTTCCCGTCAGATACACGCCCGACACATCGCGCACGCGCTCAACCAGATCGCGGAACTTCATCAGAAACGCGACCTGCTGGGCATGCAGGCCAAAGTCGTCGTCGAACACCGAGATGCCAGCCTTGGCAGAACCGCGAAAACCGCGCTCGTCGAGCAGCGCATCGCAGGCTTCGAGCAGCGACGGCACCGCCGCCTTGTCGAGCTGGCACTCGCCAAAGGAGCGGATGGCCTCGAACTTGGTCTTGGCCTCCCCCTCCGGCAGCGCGTCGACGAGCGAATAGAAGACATCCACCGGCACCGACAGGCGCGGCTCAAAGCAGTCGAGCACGCCGGTGTGGTGGCCCACGGCGAGCGTGTAGTACAGCACGTCGCAGGCCTCCTGGGGAACGTCTTCCTCGGTCTCCACAAACTTACGCGTGAGCTCATAAAAGACCACCTGGTCGGGCGCATGGCCCAGGCAGGGGTCGGCGACGCCCTCGGCGGCCTCGTCGCTTGCGCGCGAGGCATCGCCAAAGGAGCCGCCGAGCATGCCGGGGCCCGCAAAGTAACCAGAGCGGTCCGTGAGCTCCATCTAGCGACCTCCGGCCAGCACCAGATCCTGCAGCGCCGAGTAGACCTCAACGCGGCGAGGATCGTCCTGCTTGTCGATGAGCAGCGCCATGGCACCGCGGATATCGCCCTTGGGCGCGCCCTCGAGCGTATCCATAAACTCATTGGCCAGGTCGCGGCCGTAACGGTAGCCGCTCATGGCGCGAGCCTCGCGCTCGATGGCAACGCGCAGCTTGTACGGCACGCCGGGGTGCAGGATATCGGCCTGCTCGCCGGCGGCCTCCACCGTGGTCTCGGCATGGAGCTTTTGGTCCAGCAGACCGAGCGCCATGGCAAAGCCGTAGATGGTCTGCGCGGGGCTGGGCGGGCAGCCGGGGATGTAGACATCGACCGGCAGAATCTTGTCCGTGCCGCCCCAGACGCAGTAGTTGTCGTAGAAGACGCCGCCAGTGCAGCCGCACGCGCCATAGGACACCACGATCTTGGGATCGGGTGCGGCCTCAAAGGCGCGCAGGGCCGGCATGCGCATGGCACGCGTCACGGCACCGGTGTACAGCAGCACATCGGCGTGACGGGGCGAAGGCACGACCTTGATGCCAAAGCGCTCGACGTCGAAGACGGGCGTGATGGAACCGAAGATCTCGATCTCGCAGCCGTTGCAGCCGCCGCAGTCAACACGGTAGACGTACACCGAGCGCTTGATCTTCTTAAGAAGGGTCGCCTTGGCCTTCTCGATGCTCTCGTCGAGCTCGATCTTGGTCGGGCGGTACTGAAGCCGCTCGGGCAAAAGCGTGGGTTCGGCCATGGTTACTCCTCCTTCGTATCAAAATCCATGATGATGCCCTCGACCGGCGCAGGACCGGCGGGAATCTCGGGCGCATCGGGGTTGAGCTCGCGGTCGATATACTCCGGGTTCACGCCGTGGCCGCCCAGATACTCCATGCCGGGGCCCTGGGGCTCACCGGACGCAAGCGTCTCGTTGGCAGCCATGCCAGCAGCGTTGCCGGTCTTTACGGCCGAGGCGGCGCGCAGGGCGTCGAGCTCACGCTTGCACTCCTGGCACATACCAACAGTACGGGCGGCCTGCTCGGCCTCCATGCCGCCGGCCTTTTGCAGCAGGCGTTTGGCGTAGTCGATCTCCTTGTGCGGGGCAAACGGCTTGCCGCAACGCGAGCAGTGCTCGAGCGTATAGACGCTCTTGCTGGTGAGGTCGTCCTTGCTCATGACGGCCAGCTCAAACTCCTCGGTGAGCTTGATGGCCTCCATGGGGCAGGCTTCCTCGCAGCGGCCGCAGAAGATGCAGCGACCGTAGTCGATCGACCAGGTGATGGTATCGGCCGCGAGGTCGGTGTCCATGCGAATGGCATCGGCCGGGCACGCCACGCCGCAGGCACCGCAGGCGATGCAGAGCTCCGCGTTGTGCTCGGGCTTGCCGCGCATGTCCTTGTTGGTGGGAAACGGCGCAAACGGGTACTTGACCGTCGCGTCGCCGGCCTTGGCGTTAACCTTCCAAAGCTTCAGCATATTAGAGCGCCTCCTCATCGAGCGGAGCGGCCATGATGCCCTCGCCCGCAAGCGGCGACTTGTCGCGCCAGACGTTCTCGAACTGCTCCTTGTCGAGCACGTGGTCGCGCTTGGCGGCGACATCGGTCACCGTCACGCGGTCGGTGCAGGAGTAGCACGGGTCGAGCGAACCGACGATCAGCGCCGCGTCGCCCACGGTGTTGCCGCGGAACATGTAGCGCAGGACCGGCCAGTTGCTGTACGTGGCGGCCTTGGCACGCCAGCGGTAGCACTTCTGGTTGTTGCCGAGCATCGCCCAGTGCACATCCTCGCCGCGCGGCGCCTCGGTGGCGCCGATGGCGTACTTGTGCGGGGTGTACTCCCAATCCGTGGTGAGAATGGGGCCCGACGGGCAATTCTCGAGCATGGTCTCGATCATGTCGATCGAATCGTAGACCTCCTGGATGCGAACGGCGGTACGGCCGAAGGCATCGCAGGTGTCGGCCGTAGCGGCGTGCATCTTTTGGACGTCCGGATCGGCGTAGCCGTCGAAGGGATGGTCAAAGCGCACGTCGCGGGCATAGCCCGAGCCACGCATGAGCGGGCCGACCGGCGAGAAGTCGCGTGCGATCTTGCGGTCCAAGATGCCGATGCCACTCGTACGCTCAATAAAGTTGGGCGTGGAGAGCAAGACGTCGACGAGCTCCTGAACCTCGGAGCGCAGCTGGTGGATGGTCGTGAGCGTGGAAAGCTTCTGCTCGGCCAAAATGTCGCGACGCACGCCGCCGATCACGTTGAGGCCATAGGTCTTGCGGTGACCGGAGAGCTTCTCGGCCAGGTCCATGGACTTCTCGCGGACGCGGAAGAACTGCTGGAAGCCGGAGTCGAAGCCCGTGTAGTGCGACGCCAGGCCGATGTTGAGCAGATGCGAGTGCAGGCGCTCGACCTCGAGCATGATGGCGCGGATGTACTGGGCGCGCGGCGGAACATGAATGCCCTGGGCGCGCTCGACGGCCTCGGCATAGGCCACCGAGTGGGCGCAGCCGCAGATGCCGCAGATGCGGTCGGCGAGGAACGTCACGGCATCATAGTTCAGGCGCGTCTCGGCGACCTTCTCCATACCGCGGTGCACGTAGAACAGACGGTAGTCGGCGTCGACGATCGTCTCGCCCTCGACGAACAGGCGGAAGTGGCCGGGCTCGTCGGAGGTGATGTGCAGCGGTCCCATGGGGACGAGCGTGGTCTCCTTGCCCTTGGTGTCGGCCAAGAACTCGTAGTTTTCCATGTCGCTCGCGGGAGCGGGACGGAAACGGTAGTCCATGGAGTCCTTGCGTAGCGGGTACAGGCCGCTGGGCCAGTCATCGGGCAGCACCAAGCGGCGACGGTCGGGCAGACCCTCGGGGATCAAGCCGAACATGTCGCGAAGCTCGCGCTCGCCCCACACGCAGGCGGGGACGAACGGCGTCACGGACGGGAACGTCATCTTGGCGGGATCGACCTCGGTGCGCACGGTCACCCAGCCGGGGTCCTCCCCCTCCATGGAGATGACGTAGTACACGGCGTAGCGGCCGCACAGGCTGCGCTCGTCGTTGCCGACGATCACGGGGATCCAGCCGTAGCGCTCGTAATACAGGTAGTGGACGGCCTCGGGCAGCTTGTCCTGCTTGACGGTAATCGTCAGCTGGTCCTCGCACTGCCACTCGACCTTCTCGATGCAGCCCGGAACGGCGCGGCGCAGGGCCTCGACATGGCTCTCGCAGCGACGGGCATACACCTTGTTCTCAGTTTCAATCATTCGTTACTCCACCTCGCTCTGAGCGGTCTCGGTACCGAACACAGCGCGGTACATCGGCGTCGCGTGAAGTTCCTCGGTGCTCTGCTCGAGCACGATGCCGGTCGCGGTCTCCACACCGTGCACGAGGGGCAGCGGGGTGGCGATGCCAAACCACAAGATCATGACAGCCAGGATGATTTCGGGGATAAGCATGAGCGCCGGGGCCTCATGCTTGCCCATGCCCTGGGGCGCATGGCCGAATACCGACTTGAGTGCGATGCGGGTGAGCGCGGAGATGGCCACGGTAAGACCGAGGGCGACCACGACGACCAGCCACATGGGACCGGCGGTAACACCGGCGACAAAAGTCAGAAACTCGGAGATAAACATGCCAAAGGGCGGGAAGGCACCAAGACCGAGCAGCGCCAGGATGGCGAGCGCGGCGGTTGCGGGGGCAACCTCGACGACACCCTGGATCTTGGCCAGGCTACGCGTGCCAAAGGCGTGCTGGATGTTGCCGGACACGCAGAAGGCAAGCGTCTTGGTAAAGCCGTGGAACACGCAGTGCAGCAGGGCTGCGGCGATACCCAGCGGGCCACCGATACCCAGGCACAGGGCGATAACGCCCACGTTCTCCACAGACGAGTACGCAAAGCGGCGCTTGAGGTCGTCCTGGCGAAACATCGAAAGTGCCGCAACCAAAATGGAAAGCGTGCCGACGATCAGCAGCAAAAGCTGCGGATACTCTGCGCCCACGGCCTGGATAGTAAAGCCGTAGAAGCGCATGATCACAAGCATGGCGCACTTAAGCAGCACGCCCGAGAGCAGGGCCGAGACAGGGCTCGGGGCCTGGGAGTGGGCATCGGGCAGCCAAGTGTGCATGGGGAACAGACCAGCCTTGGTGCCAAAGCCGATCACGACAAACGCAAAGGCGAGGCGCATGAGCGTCGGGTCGAACTGGTCGGCATACGGCAGCACGCACGACAGGAACGCGGCCTCGTGGGCGTTGGGAATCACGTCAGCTGCGTTGGCGTAGATCAGCAGCGTACCGAACAGGCCGAAGGCCACGCCTGCAGTGCAGACCATCGCATACTTCCAAGAAGCCTCGAGGGCCGTCTTGTTCTTGTAGATACCCACGAGGAACACGGTGGAAAGCGTGGTTGCCTCCACGGCGGCCCACGTGAGGATCATGTTGTTGGACAGGCACGCGAGCAGCATGGTGAACACAAACAGGCTAAACAGCGCAAAATACTGCTTGGCGCGCTCGGCGGACATGGAGCCCTCCTCGATATCGGCCTTTACATAGGGCAGCGAGAACAGCCCCGTAAGAAAACCGATAAAGCCGATGAGCAGCACAAAGATGGCGCCCAGCGAATCGAGGTGGAACCACAGGCCAAGAGCGCTCGCGGTGTCGCCGCTCATAAGGACGTCACCGGCCGTCATAATCGACAGCACCAGGACGGCTGCGACAGAGACCAGGTTGAGACCGGCAAACACGTTATAGGACGTGTTCTTGGGCAAAAACGCCATGACCAGCGAGAACACCAAAGGAGTCGCGAGCAGGGCGAGAATCAACGTTTCCATGGACTACCCCCTCAGCTCGGACAGGTCGCGCGCATCGAGCGAGTGGGAGTCGTCCCAAATGCGACGCACGACAATGGACATTATGATGACGGCAAAGATGGCGTCGGTGGCGATACCGATCTCGATGATCTCGGGAGCGGTGGGAGCCAAAAGCGCGAGCGTCACATGGCTGCCGTTTTCCATAAGGCAGTATCCAAAGATCTGCTTCATGATGTTGCGCTGCGAGATGATACAGGTGAGGCCCACAAAGAAGTGAGCGAAGCTAATAGCGAGCGCAGGCGTTGCGACCTCGGCCGTGGGCAGGCTGATCTGCGTCACGACGGCAAAGCAGATCGCGACCTCGACGGCGATGATGCAGATGGCCCACGCGGGCTTAAGGCCAGCCTTGAGCGATGCGTCGCTCGGCTCGCCCATCTTCTTGTATGCGCGGTTGAGGATATAAGGGACCAGGACGACTTTGGTGATAAAGGCGGATCCAGCCCACATAAGCAGCTCCTGCGCACCGGTGGTGACACCGAGCGTAGCGAGCAGTCCCACGAGCACCAGCGACTGCACCGCATACCAGCGGATAGTATGCTTGATGTTCTTTGAGACGACCACCATGGTGGACGTGACGATCAGAAGGCCGCCAAGGATGTTGACGATCGAATAACCCATGTCGTTCTACCTCCTAACCGATCCAGCTGGCCGAAAGCGGGCCGCTGACGATAACCATGATGATGAGCACGATGAACACGAACGCCATCGCGCGGGGAAGCGGGGCTCCCGCAGCGACCTCTTCGCTCGGCTCGCCGGGCAGGCAATAGCCCATCCACTTGAGGAACCAGGCAAAGGTGGCGACGGTCTCGGCGACCATGATGCACACGAGAACCAGGATCGCGACGTTGCCGGCACCCACAGAAAAGCCGCCGGCGATGATCTGGAACTTCGAGAAGAATGTGTTCATGGGCGGCACGCCGGCAATGGCGAGCGCCGCGACACCAAAGCCCACGCCCGAGATCGGGTACTTCTTTACGATGCCGCGAAGCTTGGGCAGCATACGCGTTCCGAGCGTAAAGGAGAACGAACCGGCGATCAGGAAGAACAGCGTCTTGGCGAAGGCGTGGTTAAAGATGTGGCACACGGCGCCATCAAAGGCCAGCTGGCTGCCAAAGACCGAAAGGCCCAGACCAAAGAACACATAGGAGAGCTGGGCGATCGTGGAGAAGGCCAGCAGACGCTTCATGTCCTTTTGCGGCAGGTACATAAGGAAACCAAAGAGCATGGTGACCATGGCGTCGATAATGGCGACCCAGCCCACGATCTCGGGAATCTCGCCAGCAGAGACGAGCGCACGCGCGAACACGCACACGCCGACCTTGACCATCGAGGCGCCATGCAGGTAGGCCGAAACAGGCGTCGGCGCCTCCATGGCCGAAGGCAGCCACATGTACATGGGAACCTGTGCGGACTTGGCCCAGGCCGCAAACAGCACAAGCAAAAGGACGATAGCCTTGAGCTTGGCATCGAGGCCGGCAATCGCGGTAATCGCGAAGGTGCCGGTGTGGGCAAACACAATGGCGGCACCCAGATACAGGCCGAGCGCACCGATATGCGTGATGATCAGGGCCTTCATGCCGGCCTTCTTGGCCGTAGGTGTCATGTAGTAGCTAATGAGGCCCCAAGAGCACGCACCCGTGATCTCAAAGAACACGAGCTGGCCCAAAAGGGTCGAGCTGTACACGAGGCCGGCCATGGCGCCGATGAAGGTCGCGAGGTACGCGTAGAAGCGACGACGCGGCGCGTCGGGATGCTCACGGTTATTCTCGCTCATATAGGGAATCGAATAGATCACGACAAGCAGGCCGATACCCACAAAGGCGGGCGCGAGCAGCGTGCTCATGCGATCGAAGGTGAATCCCATGACGAGGGTCTGCCCAAACGAGATCAGGGGGACCTGCGTGTCGGGCATGCCGGCGCCGGCGAAATTCGCGGCGAGGGCGATGGTGCAGGCCGTCGAGACGGCGGCACCCAAAACGCTGAACCACTTGGCGTACGGACGGGGGAACAGGGCGACGAGCACCGAGGCCACCATCGGGGCCGCGATAGCGACCAAGCCGAGAAGGGACAGACTGACTGCAAATGACATTGTTTCTCCCTTCTCCTACACGCCGACGACCACGAAGACAAACGCCAGAACGGCGATGCCCACGACAGCCCAGGTCTGATTGCCGAGCACCTTAAAACGCGAGCGCGAGCAGGAGTTCTCGATCACGCCGCACACGACAAAGTCGATCAGGCACTTCACCAGGAAGATGACCGCGCCCATAACGGCGGCGGCGCCCACGGTCGCGGGCTCGCCCCAAGGGACGAAAATCGCGCAGAACCAGGCAACGACCAGGACCTGCTTCATGGACATGGCGAGCTTGGCCATCGCAAGCGACGGGCCGGAAAGCTCGGCGAGCGGGCCTTCCTGAAGCTCTTGCTCGGCCTCGGCCTGATCAAACGGCAGCTTGCCGAGTTCCATGTAGCAGGCGATCGCAAAGGCGATGCCGGCGAGGATAACAGCGACCGGAGCGTCGACGGCGCCCGTCATGATGTGCTGACCCATGGCGGCGATGTCGGTGGAACCGCACACCAGGGCGGCGACAAACAGCGCAAGCAGCATGGACGGCTCGATGAGTACGCTCATGAGCAGCTCGCGAACGCCGCCGATACCGGCGTAGGCGTTGGACGAATCCACACCGCAGAGGGCGAAGAAGAAGCGGGCGAGCGCAAGGCTGTACATGATGGTGATGGCGTCACCAAAGACCGGGATGGGGCTTTGTGCCGTAAAGAGCGGCAGGCCCATCGCAAGCATAAAGGCGACGGCGAAGAACAGCGGCGGCATAATGCGCAGCGCAAAGCTCGCGTCCTCGCTCTGGGACTCGGGGCGCGCAAAGAGCTTGGCCAGGTCGCGATAGTCCTGCATGATGCTGGGGCCGCGACGGTTGTGCATCTTGGCGCGGATCACGCGGCCGAGACCGGAGAAGAACGGCGCGACGGCCATGACGACCACGCCCTGCAGAACGGCAAGTACGATGTTGTTCATGCTCTCCCCTCCTTAACCCATTTGCACGGCGAGCACGAGGAACACCACGAGTGCCGCGACGATGTAGCAGATATAGATGCTGTAGTTGCCGCCCTCGAGCTTAGTCGCGAGGTCGGCGAGCTTCTCGACACCCTTATGCGGGGCATCGACGAGAACCTTGTCGGGTACGGGCTCCACAGCCTCGGCCACACCGGTGAGCTTCTGGAAGAAGTGCGCGATGGACCAGCAGACGGCCGTGCAGCGGTCGCGCAGCGTGTAGAGCGGCTGCATAAACCAGGACACCTCGGAGGCAAAGGTCGTGGCCACGACGGGCATATGCTCGTTGGGAGCATAGCCGCATGCCCACGGCTGGGACTTCTGCACCTTGCCGACGGTCTTGAGCTTGCGATAACCGCAGGCAAGGCCGACGAGCACGACGAGCGCAATAGCGATCGCGGGCGTGGAGGTGGCAGCGCCGGAGTACTGGTTCATGAGCTCCATGCCCTCGGCGGCAAACACGCCACCGTACGGATGCAGCACGGACGCGGCGACATCGACCAGCACGGGCGCGATCACGGGAGCGCCAATGCCCAGCACGACGCAGATGGCCGCGAGCAGGCCCTGCGCAAACACCATGGGGGCGGGAACCTCCTTGGCATTGGCCGCGGCCTCGGAGCGAGGCGCGGAGGCAAAGGAGACGCCATAGGCCTTGACGAAGCACGTGACAGCCAGCGCGCCGGTAATGGCAAGCGCGACGGCAGCGAACACGGCCACGATCATGACGGCCTTGTCGCCCTGCATGGCGGCATTAAACAGCGACTGGTAGGTAAACCACTCGGACACAAAGCCGTTGAAGGGCGGGATGGCCGAGATGGCAAGCGCGCCAATGAGGAAGCAGATGGCCGTTGCCGGCATACGACGGAACAGGCCGCCCATCTTCTCCATATTGCGCGTACCCGTGGAGTACAGCAGCGCACCGGCGCCCAAGAACAGCTCGCCCTTAAACATCGCGTGGTTAAACGTGTGGTAGAGGGCGGCCATCAGAGCCAGGACGGCGATGCCGACAGAGTCGAGTGCCATGGCGGCCATAGAGGCGCCGACGCCGAGCAGAATGATGCCGATGTTCTCGACGGAGTGATAGGCCAGCAGGCGCTTGATGTCATGCTCCTGCAGGGCGAAGGCCACGCCGAGGACCGACGAGATCGCACCGAAGACCATGACCATAAGGCCCCACCAGACCTGAACGCCCGAGGCGGAGAGCAGGTCGAGACCAACCTTGAGGATGCCGAAGATACCGATCTTGATCATGCCGCCGGACATGAGGGCACTCACGTTGGACGGCGCCTCGGGATGTGCCTTGGGCAGCCAGCCGTGCAGCGGGATGATACCGGCCTTGGCGCCAAAGCCAAAGAAGGCAAGCACGAAGCACACGGATGCGACCGCAGGACTAAACTGCGTGTCGCGGAAATCCGCAAAGGCAAACGAGCCACCGGCGAAGTTGGTCATGGTGAGGAAGCTCGCCATGATGAGCACAAAGCCCACGTGAGCGATCACAAAGTAGAGCCAACCGCCATGGATGGAGTTCTCGTTCTCCTCGATCACGACCAGGAAGTACGAGGTCAGCGACATGAGCTCAAAGGCGACCAGGAACCAAAACACGTTGTCGGCGGTGATGACGAGCATCATGGACGCCACGAAGGTGTTAAAGAAGAAGCCAGCGCGGCCCTTTTTGCCCGGATACTCATCAAAGTAGTTGAGACCGTAGATCGAACCGGCAAACGCGAGCACCGAGATGAGCGCCACGAACAGGCCGGACAGCTGATTGAGCAGCAGCTGGAAATGGGCAAACGGGAAGAACACGATGGTGTCGACCGACGTGGCATCGCCCAGCACGGCCTGAATACCGGCCACAAACGAAAGCACCGCGGCGACGGCGCCGATAAGGCAGCCGGCGGTCTTGGCGGCGTTATCGGCCTTGATCAGCAGAACCGAGGCGAGCGCACCGATGCACGAGACGGCAAACGATGCGATAAACAGCGTCATGCTATCCATTGTTTACGCTCCCTTCTGCTTTCTCGGACAGGCCCTGGGCCACAGCGGTAACGTCGACGGCCGGACCGTTTTCGATCGAGCGCAGGCGCTTGGCCTCGTCGAGCTCGCGATCGGCCGCGCCGCCCATGACGGTCAGCGCCTTGGTGGGGCACGCCGCCACACAATGCGGGCCGTCCGGATCGAAGGCGCACAGATCGCACTTGACAGCACAGGTGTACTGGCCGGGCGCCCACGTAAGTAGGCTGCTCAGGGACTTAGGATACGAAGGCGTCGGGTCGCACATGCCTGCGACACCGGCGATAGACGTGCCATCGGGATGGATGGCTCCGAAGGGGCACGCGATGGCGCACAGCCTGCACCCGATGCACTCCTGCTCCTTGACGTGGATACGATCGCCATCGTGCTCGATGGCATTCACCGGGCAAACCTCGGCGCAGGGGGCACCCTCGCAATGGTGGCAGGCAAGGGCGGCCGAAATACCGCCGGTCTTCACGAGCGCCAGGCGCGGCGTATCCTGAAGACCCTGCATCCGGTGGGCGTCGGCACAGGCGGACTGGCATGTTCCGCAGCCGATGCACCTCTCCGGGTTGATGTCGATGAAGCGGTTCATCCCCACTTCCTTTCAAAATAACGGGCCGGGCTCCCGAACGTACGGGACGCCCGGCCCAAAAAGCCAACGAGAACGGGACTACACGATTTGATTCACGTGCGTCTCGTCGTCGAACTTGGCGGCACCGGGCTCAACGTCCTGGGGAGCGGCGGCGTCGACCAGAGCCTGCTTGAGCTCGGTGTACTGACGCTCCACCTCGCCCTCTGCCCAAACCTGGTCGGCAATGGCGTCGACCTGACAGGCGGAGAACTTGTCCTCGGGCGTGTGCGAGACCGGGTCGACCTTGTGCATGGTCAGCTCGTTGCACTTGCCGATCCACCACTGGTAGGTCATGTAGACCGTGCCCTTGTTGATACGGTCGCTCACGTCGGCGCGGCTGTATACCTGGCCGCGGCGGCTGTGAATCGAGACGATGTCGCCGTTCTTGATGCCGCGCGCCTGGGCGTCCGCGGGATTCATGCGGACAAAGCCGGGCTCGTCGGCAAGCAGCGCCAGCGTCTTGCAGTTGCCGGTCATCGAGCGGCAGCTGTAGTGGCCGACCTCGCGGACGGTGCACAGGATGAGCGGGTACTCATCGTCGGGAAGCTCGGAGGGCGCCTCCCAGTCGTGCGCCATCAGGTTGGCGCGGCCGTCCTTGGTAGTGAACTTGCCGCCTGCGAACATGTCGGCCGTACCGTGGTCGTTCACATCGGTGCTCTTGACCGGCCACTGGGCGTAACCGCCCTCGGGAGCCATCTTCTCGTAAGTCGCACCCACAAAGTTGGGGCACAGGCTAATGCACTCGTTCCAGATCTGCTCGGTGTTGTCGTAGTGCATGGGGTAGCCCATACGCGTGGACAGGTCCGCGAAGATCTCCCAGTCGTGGCGGCACTCGCCCTTGGGCGGAACGGCCGCGTCAAAGTGCTGGAAGCTACGGTCGGATGCGGTAAAGACACCCTCGTGCTCGCCCCAAGAGGTGGCAGGCAGGATGACGTCGGCGAGCATGGTCGTCTGCGTCATAAAGATGTCCTGGCAAATGAACAGGTCCAGCTCGGAGAGCGTCTTGCGCATACCGGCCGAATCGGGCTCGGTCTGCACCGGGTCCTCGCCGTAGTTGTAGAAGCAGTGCACCTTGCCCTCGTCGACCAAGTGGCCCAGGTCGGTGAGCTTATAGCCCTCCTCGAGCGGGAGCTTTTCCTCGGGCACGCCCCAAGCCTTGGCAAACTTGGCGCGAGCGGCGGGGGCGGTGACTTTCTGGTAGCCAGGGTACAGATTGGGCAGCATGCCCATATCGCAGGAGCCCTGAACGTTATTCTGACCGCGCACGGGCGCGAGGCCGGAATTGGGTTTGCCGATCTGGCCGGCAACGCAGGCGATGGAGGCGATGGTGTGCACCGTCTTCAGGTTCTGCTTCTGCTGGCATACGCCCATGCCCCAGCCAATGATGGCAGAAGGCTTCGCCGTGGCGTACATCTCGGCAGCTTGGTGGATCAGCGCGGGATCGACACCCGTGATGTCCTGAACGGATTCGGGAGTGTAGTTCTTGATGGTCTCCCACCACTCGTCAAAGCCGTTCGTGTGCTCGGCGACGAATTCCTTGTCGTAGAGGCCATCGTTGACCAGACAGTTGGCAAAGGCGTTGAGGAACGCGACGTTGCAACCGTTCTTGATCGGAAGGTAGATATCGGCGATACGCGCGGTTTCGATATGGCGCGGGTCGGCGACGATGATCTTGCAACCCTTTTCTTTGGCTCGCACGATACGCCTTGCGACGATGGGGTGCGAATCGGCAGGGTTATAGCCGAAGAGGAAAATGCAGCCCGCATCCTCCATACCGGGGATGGAGCATGACATGCAACCTGAACCAACCGTGTCCATCAGACCGAGGACAGTAGGGCCGTGTCAAGTACGGGCGCAGTTGTCCACGCTGTGGGTGCCGATGCACGCACGCGTAAACTTCTGCATGACGTAGTTCGCCTCATTGCCGCCGCCTCGCGAGGAGCCGGTGGTCATGACAGCGTTAGGACCATATTCGTCAATTATGGCCTGCATCTTAGATGCGGTGAAATCCAGTGCCTCGTCCCAGCTTACGCGCTCAAGATCCGCGCCCTTGGTGCGGCGGATCATCGGGTGCAGTACGCGAGGAGTCAAGATCTTGGTGTCGTTGATGAAGTCGTAGCCGCTCATGCCCTTAAGGCACAGCTCGCCCTGATTGGTGATGCCGTTGAGCGGTTCGGTACCCACGACCTGGCCGTTTTGGACCAAGAGGTTAAACTGGCAACCGGCGCCGCAATACGGGCAGATCACTTTATGCTTCTCCATGACACCCTCCTTCCTTTCTCTGCTACCGATTAATCGGTACGTATCTGACAATCGTTGGGCTTGTTTAGCCGCCCGCTTACGCCTCGTTTTCGATGGTGGCGCGGGCACGCTCGGCAGTCAGTTCTACCAGGCGTTCCTCGTCTACCAGGGTGAGGCCCTTGGTCGGGCACGCCTCGGCACACGCCGGACCGCCGGGACGGTCCACGCACAGGTCGCACTTGAGCACGAAGCTCTTAGTCTGCGAACCCACGCGCACGTCGCCCATCAAGACGGGGACCTGCGTGGTCGCCACGCTCACGGCGCCAAAGGGGCAGGCCATGACGCAGCTCTTGCAGCCGATGCAGTTGTCCTCGTTGACGCCGATACGATGGTTCTTTGGATCAAAGAACAAGGCGCCCGTGGGGCAGGCCTTGGCGCACGGAGCATCCTCGCAGTGATGGCAAGCCACCGGTGCGGAGATCTCGTACGTGCGCGTCACGCGCAGGCGCGGCGCGGCGATGTTGCCGGGGATGTCGTGTGCCTCGATACACGCCGCCATGCAGGTTTGACACCCAATGCAGCGCGAGGAATCGGCTACGACTCGTTTATTGCCCATGTTGTTCACTCCCTCCTGAATCCCTTGCCGGAGAGACCCTGTCGACATTGCCCCAGGCCGCCCGTGGCCTGGCATCGACGTATCGAATGCATGCGGCGAAACAGGCACTCGATAGAATTTCTCCAACGGTATACAGGTTGAATATACGCAGTTGCAGGGGGCAAACTTGAGCGTAACCCCTGCAATACGGGTGTATTGCAGGGGTTTTGGCAGGTTAGGATTATTCTCGATAGGATATAAAGACGAGTGTATTACACGCGTACGTCCGAGAGAGATTTTGCGCTCATTTCTGAAGGATGTAGTACGTTTGTAATATCGTTTACGTTCAATTACTCGAGTGCAATAAAGTAGTGGTTATAAAAGGCTCTGTTAGACCAGGATTGACATACCGGCCTGCCGGCTATCTCGCCGT
>CALLNU010000041.1 GCA_938005465.1 uncultured Collinsella sp. | reverse complement strand
CGTCTCGTATTTGGCATAGCCGGCGTCGATGCCGCGCTGGTGCTCGTGGTAGAGCTGGCTCAGGCACGTGGCGAGTTTGCCGGAGCCAGGGCCGGGCGCGGTGACCACGACGAGCGGCCGGGTGGTCTCGATGTACTCGTTCTTGCCGTATCCGTCGTCTGAAACGATGCGTTCGATGTCGTGCGGGTATCCGGCGATCGGGTAGTGCAGGCGGCAGGTGACGCCGAGTTGCTCGAGGCGGTGGCGGTAGGCGTCGGCGGCGGGCTGATTGGCGTATTGGGTGAGCACTACGGAGCCGACGAGGAAGCCGCGGGAACGGAACACGTCGATGAGTCGCAGCACGTCCTCGTCGTAGGGGATACCGAGGTCGCCGCGGGTCTTGCCTTTTTCGATATGGTTGGCGTTGATGGCGATGACGATTTCCACATCGTCCACCAGACTTTCCAACATGCGGAACTTGGTGTCCGGCTCAAAGCCGGGCAGCACGCGCGAGGCGTGGTAGTCGTCGAAGAGCTTGCCTCCGAATTCCAGATAGAGTTTGCCGCCGAATTGCGCGATGCGCTTTCTGATGTTGGCGGCTTGCAGCTCGATGTATTTTTCGTTGTCGAATCCCTGGCGCATAGAGGTCGGCATCCCTTTCCGAACGACGTCGTAAACGGAAAAATTATACCGGACGTCGTCGGCAACAAAAAATGGGATTCCCCGATGGGGAATCCCATTCGTCATAGAGAGCAATCACTCCCGAGGAATGTTGAACAGGGGTTTGCATGGCTCCCAAAAACGCGCTGGTCGAAACGTTGCCGACGACGCGTGCGCTCGAAGAGTATGCACGGGTGGCTTTGCGGTGATTTCCCAGACCGTTCGTTGCTAGGCGAGATATTTCTTTTTCCAGGCCTTCTTTCGGGCGTAAGCGTTTTCTGTCATGTCGGAGTAGTCGTAATCAACTTTGAACTTGCCGTTGGAATGGAGAATAAGCGTCATCGATCCCCATCTCTTTTCGGGCTTAAGCGCGGCCCTTTCAGGTTCAATGAACTTGTTGATAGCCATAAAGTTTTTCATCAAGGATGCCCTCGAAACGCCTTTTTGGTCAAAGCATTTAACGAAGTCGTCTTTTCCGCTGCCAGCAACGTAATACTCAATAGAGAACGCACCCTCGGCGTACTCGGCGTAAAACACGACCTTGCTCCAGTCTTCGGGGAGGGTTTCCTCAAGAATTGAAGCTATCCCTTGTAGCATCTTCTTTTCACTCATTACATTTCCTTTGCAGTGTTAAGAAGAAACGTAACCGTCTCTTCGCCGTCAATAATGTCCGTGATAGCAAACGAGCTAGGCCTGAATGACCCGCCCTCATAAAGTGGCTCAACCTTGAAAAACACTTCAGCGCCATCAGCCAAAGCATCGGCGCATTTTTGCTCGATTGCTGCATAGGCTTTTGGTTAACCTCGCCGCCCATGGCGACAATATTCTCAAGGCCATTTGATCCATTGAATCGGTCGGCAATCAGATGGCCTCTTTGATCAAAAAGCTCTTCAAACCCTTTTCCGATTGACTGGATAGTGTCCTTGATGGTCAAACGACCTTCGTGGGTCTTTAGTTGTAAGAAGCCTTCGGCCGATTCGACCCTACCCATTGCATCGGTAACGTATTTATACCCATTGATCTCATAGCTCATGTTCGGAACGAGGTCGTCGCCAACGCGGTAAAGCTGCCCGAGATCGTCGGTTGCACACTTCACGCCGTCGATCGCAAACTCGTTATTGGGAAGCAGTCGGTCGCCTTCGTAAATTGCCTTTCCGGCATCATCCAGAATTCGTGAGCTTGCGCCCGATTCTGCTGCCTTTGAGGCAAGAAAGTTATTTAGACCTCGTCCGGCAAGAAGCGTTGCTGCCGTAACAGTTCCCGCAACGACTTCTCCGACGATATCCTCCTGAGATATCTCACCGTCTTCAGCGCCGGCTTCCAAGCTCTTTCCCATTTCGTCAAGAACGAGTACAGCCCCAGCAGCGAGTGCTGCAGGGGCAGAAGCGGTGACGGCTACGGCACCAAGCGCAACTTCAGTGGCGATTTCGCCTCCAGTTTCGACATAGTCTCCGATTTCCCGTATCTGCTCATCGGCTTCCATGAAGTCGCCCCAGGCGTTGGCTGCATCGTCAACAGCGTGTGTTTGCGCGGTTTTCACCGCTGCTTCTTCGTCTTCGGCCAGTAGTTCAATATTCGATTGAACACCGACATATGCGTTTTCTCCAACGTCGGCAACTCCAAGTACGAACCTGCCGCCAAGATAAGCTCCGTTCCTTGCGCCATCGCGGACAGTTTCGCCTGCAGCGTTGAGTGTTGGCTCGCATGCTTTCCAGGCGTCATCTGCGGCTTCTTGAACTGTTGAAATGCTCGCGGTTAGGACATCGCCGGAAGAAATATCCCGCCATGCGGCATCTGCACAATCAGCAACGGTGCGTTGCGCCTCCTCGAAGGCCAATCTCGTTTCGGTCGTATCCGGCATTAATTGCTCTATATTTTCAAACGCCATTTAGATCACCGGCCTTGTTTGAGATAAGACCGCTGATACTTCGGCGAGTGCTGAGGCCTTTTCCGTTGTCTCGATGCCGGTACCCCTCTTTCTCAGCTCGTTGAGATGAGCGTTAAACATCGACTGAATGAACAGGTATTGGATTGGTCCCCAGCTTTCGGGTGAGGAGTCATCTTCGAATTTCCAGCTTGAAAGCAGATGGGAGCAAAGCCTCTCTTTGAGGCTGTCGGCAGATAAATCCCTGGCGTCGTCGAGGATGCGTCCAATATTGAAATACCTATAAGCACACCATTCAAACAGTGGCTTCCTCGAGGACAGAGGAGTCCCTGCCATCTCAATCAAGCGTGCCTTCATGGAGTCAGGTATGTCCATCTTGTGCACACAGTCGCAGAAGTTGTATTCCCTTGGCTCATCGAGCTTGAACGGATTAAGCACACAAGAGTTGAGATTGCGAAGCTCTTCAGAAGAAACCTTGTCCTTCGCGCTGTGCTTGCTCTGTGTTGGCGAGTACTCTAGGCCGCGTTCATGCGGTTCGATGTGACAGAGGACAGGTTCGGTCCATTCGTTCTGATATATTGCTGCAACGCCTCGCTGAAGATTTGCAAGCTCTTGGATTTGGCTCTCGTTAAGATTTGCCGCCTTGCTGACAAGCATCCTGTCGCCTTCGTCAGGCAGTTTCTAGGATAAGTCGATGCGATGATTCTGCCTCAAGCCCAGCGGGTTGTTAAGACGCGGTCATTTTGGCGCTTACATCTCACTTTTTGCAGACGTAGAATACGGGTATTGGAATCATAGGAGGGTTCTCATGCCAAATATCGGTAAGGACGACCATCCGAAGCTGTGGTCGCTTATTTTCGTGCTTATCATCGCGCTGACCTTCTGTTGCTTCGTCATGGGCCAAGGAC
>CALLNU010000040.1 GCA_938005465.1 uncultured Collinsella sp. | reverse complement strand
GGGAGACGGCGAGATAGCCGGCAGGCCGGTATGTCAATCCTGGTCTAACAGAGCCTTTTAAATTGCTCGTTGCGGGCGAGGGACCACTTCGCAACGTCTTGTTGAAAAAGGCGCGACATCTCGGTGTGGACGATCGTCTCATGCTTCTGGGTTTCCGCAGCGACGTGGCAGCGTTGCTCAACGCGTGCGATCTCTTTTGTTTCCCTTCCAAGTGCGAGGGTCTGCCCGTATCGCTCATCGAAGCGATGGCATGTGGCAGGCCGTGCTTGACCTCCGGTGCGAGGGGCTGCGCTGATGTGCTGGGTCCATTCGCGGAAGGCTCAATCGTCGAGGGTGGAGCAGATGAGTGGGCTCGTGCTATTGAGAGGGTTTCCGGTAAGAGGCAAAGCGCATCTGCGTGGCGAGAGCAGGCGAAGAAATTTGATATTTCAGCTGTGCTTAGGCGAATGACATCGCTCTATGCATAGAGGAGAGGCCGTGGTTTCTGAAATTCTCGATACAAAAATTAATGAACCGTTACGCGTTCTCGTAGTGGTAACCAGCATGAATCGAGGCGGACTTGAGACGTTCACAATGAACGTGTATCGAGCACTGAATCGTTCCAAGGTTCAGCTCGACTTCTTGCTCCACCGTTCGGATAGTGGTGCCTACGAAGAGGAAATTGAGTCGTTGGGTGGGCGTATTTACCGCGTTCGTAGGCAAAATCCGCTTGACCCTCGCTACTGGACAGCACTTAATGAGTTTTTTGCTAAGCACCCGTACGAAGTCGTATGGGCGCAGCTTGACTGTTTGAGCGCTGAGCCGCTCGCAGCAGCCGCGAGACATGGGGCTATTGTTCGAGTGGCACATTCGCACAATAGCTACCAGGACAGAGACTTGAAGTACCCCTTAAAGATGCTTTGCAAGCCTCTCATCAAACGGTACGCCACCGATTTGTTTGCTTGCGGCGAGGAAGCGGGCAGGTGGATGTTTAATACCGATGACTTCGAGGTCGTTAGGAACTGCATAGACGTAGACTCATACGCGTATGATCCCGCCGTGCGGACGGAAGTTCGACGCGAACTGGGCATCACCGACGATGCACCCGTCGTAGGGCATGTTGGGCGATTCGACGCGGTGAAAAACCACGCACTTCTGCTTGACGTGTTTGCCGCCCTGCTGAAGCGGAGACCTGACGCCTTGTTGATGCTTGCGGGTGACGGTCCCCTGCGTATGGAGATGGAGAGAAAGGCTGCCGAGTTAGGCATCACCGGCTCTGTCATGTTTCTGGGCGTGCGTTCGGACGTGCCGCGGCTTATGCAGGCGATGGACTGTTTTACGATGCCTTCGCTGTATGAGGGATTACCCATGGTCTTGGTGGAAGCGCAGGCAGCGGGGCTGCCGTGTTTGATATCGGATGCTATCCCTCGAGACTGTTATATCAAGGGCGGACATGTAGAATGCGAGAAGCTTGACGTCTGCGCGCGTGCGTGGGCGGAGCGCGTCGACGGGATACTGGCCGGCGAGTTCGATCGTGCTTCGGGGGCAAAAGCCGTGCGGGCGGCGGGGTTTGATTCCAGTGAGACAGCGGAACGACTGACCGATTTCTTTAGTGGCGCATTGAAAAGGAAACGATGAGAGTTCTATTTTACATAAACCGGCTGAACGGCGGAGGTGCGGAGCGGGTTATATCCCAGCTTGCAAATTTCTTTTCCAGTAGCGGGGACAATTCCATTTTGGTGACGTCGTTTCGCTCCGACAACGAATATGAGTTGAATGAAGGCGTGACTCGCTATTCCCTTGAGAACGAGGAAATCGTTCAGTCGCGACTGATACGAAATGCCACAAGGATAAAGAAGTTGCGCGCAATCATTAAATCAGAAGGACCTGATGTCGTTCTGTCCTTCATGCAGGAACCTAATTTCCGCGCGCTTGTTGCGGGTTTCGGTCTTCCATGCAAGGTTGTCGTCTCGGTTCGAAATGACCCTGCTAGGGAGTATGCAGGAAAAATCGGTAGGTTTGTGGGCAAGTTTCTCATGCCCTTTCTGGCTGACGGCTGCGTCTTTCAGACCCATCAAGCTATGGAATGGTTTCCGGCTCGACTTCGTCGAAAATCACGGGTGATTCCAAACGCGGTGAACCCGGTTTTTTTCGAGACCGACAAGTCTGGCGTGAATTCGTATTGGGTCGCGATTGGGCGTCTTACGGAACAGAAGAACTATCCGATGATGCTCAAGGCGTTTGCGGCAGTGCGAATGGATTTCCCTGACGAATGTTTGCGAATCTATGGAGAAGGTCCAATGCGAAGCGACCTTCAGCGTATGGTTTACGCCCTTGGACTGTCGGACGGCGTTGCTCTTTGCGGACGAACTTCTGACGTGCCGGCGGTGCTCGCCGATGCAAAAGGCTTTCTGATGTCCTCTGACTATGAGGGAATGCCTAATGCGCTCATGGAAGCAATGGCTGTCGGTTTACCTTGCGTAGTGACGGACTGTCCCTGTGGTGGACCAGGAGAGTTGATTGCTGATGGAACGAATGGTGTCCTTGTTCCCGTCGGAAACTCGCGAGCTATGGCTGATCAAATCAAGAGATTGCTTGTTGAGGATAATGTAGGGGATATGACGTCCGTTGCCGCAGAGAGTATGAAAGCCTATTTACCTGACAAGGTATTTATGGCATGGAAAGGCTACTTGATTCAAATCTCCTTGGGAGGGCGCAATGAACATCCTTCCTCTTAATCTGATGCTTCTCTTCGTTTGGTGGTTTGTCTTTCGAGGCCGACTTTCAAAGGGAAAGAGGGGCAGTGATTGGTATTTGGGCATTGTATTCATCCAAATGATGCTCATGACGCTTTTTGCTCCAATTTTTAGTGATGCTGCACAATATGCCTTTCATGCGCGGTTGAACTGGTATAGCGATTTCGGAATCGGGTGGAAGTTATTCAGCCAAGTGATTTGGGGCATTTGGCCCGATGCGAAGTCATTAGTCTTTTTCACGAGCCTCATATTCGAATTGGCTTTTGTTCATTTTTGTCGACGTTATTCGAATAATTATGCTTTGAGCTATTTTTTTATGGTTACACTAGGCTTTTTCGGAATGAGTCTATTTATCTTGCGGCAAACCGTTGCTCTCGCCATTGTTCTGCTTGCGTATGACGCAGTCGAGGAGAGAAAGCTGCCGAAGTTCCTGTTGCTTATCCTGATCGCATGCTCGTTTCATGTAACTGCAATTCTCTTTGTGGCCCTCTATCCGATTTCAAATTTGCGAAGGAAAGGTGCATTCCATCTGGGCTGCATCCTGGCAGGTATCACTTTATTGTTGTGTTCTACACCATTAAGTAATTTCATGACATCCCACTATCATAGCGAGTACGTTTTGACGGGTTTTTCGGGGGAAAACCTTCTTCTTTTGATGATTTTACTTGTTATTATCTACGAACTTCGGGGAGACAATTGTGATCGCTTGGGTATAGGCCATGCATTGGAGTTGGCACCTGTTTTTCAGGTTTTAGCACTGAGGTTCTCAACGTTTACCCGCGCTACAAGATATTTTCAAATTGCCACGACTGTCGCAATCCCAAATTTAATCGAATCATTTCACGATAAAAGATTACGTTTTCTGGCAACGTTTGCAGTCGTTGTTTTTTTAGTTTTTTCTACATCGTCGTCCAAGATTGGGCAGTCGATGGCTTTTTCGATTCATTTGTTTTTAACGGATTGGTTATGAACTAATTTGAAAGGACAAAATGATTAATAAACTAAAAAATCATTCTGCTTTGTTGCCGGCTATTGCTTTTGGACACTTTGGAAATTCATTCCTCTCTCGCTGTATTCCTGACGGTCCCTACCTTAAATGTGCATACTGGATATACATGCACAGAAAACTCAATTTGGATAATCCAATAAGATTCAACGAAAAACTGCAGTGGCTCAAAATACATGACCATAACCCCCTATATACCACGCTTGTCGACAAGTATCGAGTGAAGCAGTGGGTGGCCGACCGCATCGGGAAGGAACATGTTACGAAGACATACGCGATGTGGGAGTGCGCAGAGGACATCGATATTTCAGAGCTCCCCGAGCGCTTTGTGCTGAAGACCAACCACGACAGCGGCGGTGTTGCCGTCTGCCAAAACCGCGAGACGTTTGACTTGGAAAAGGCGAAAAAGAAACTTGCCAAGCACCTAAAAATTAACTACTTCTGGAGGACGCGCGAATGGCCTTATAAGAACGTGAAACCATGCGTGTTCGCGGAGGAGTACCTGGACCCTACAGAAACAAATGGTGATTTGGTCGATTATAAGTTTTATTGCTTTGGCGGCGAGCCGAGAATAATGTTTACGTGCACAGGACGGGCTGCCGGAGATACAAGATTTGACTTCTTTGACATGGACTTCAATCATCTAGACATTAAGCAGGACTTCGCCGAGAACGCCGACATGTCTATCGATAAACCTTGTTCCTTTAATTTGATGGCTGAGTCCGCCAGGAAGCTGTCGGCCGGTATCCCACATGTGCGTATCGACTTCTATGAAGTCGACGGAAGGATGTACTTCGGCGAATGCACTTTCTTCGATGCTAGTGGGTTTGGGCCTTTCGAACCTGAAGAATGGGATGAAAGGCTCGGAGCCATGATTGACTTGACTGCTGTTAGCAGTGTGCGATAGAGCTAAGTTTAGGAAAACCTATGATAATAAAAGATGAATGTTCAGCATCGGTTAAAGGACGAGCACCACGTCTAGTGATCGGGGCAGATTTCGTACCAACCGATGGGAATAGTAACGTCTTCGCTGCCGGAGATGGCGAGGCCCTTGTCGGTCCGGAGCTTCTTGCATTAGTGCAAGGCGTAGATTTTGGCGTGTTTAACCTTGAAGTACCCCTGACAGATACTTTGAACCCTATTGCTAAGTGCGGGCCCTGTCTCGATGCCCCGACTTCAACCATTGCGGGACTAAAAGCTGTAAATCCATGGGCTTTCACACTTGCTAATAACCACATAATGGACCAAGGGGTAGATGGACTTCGGTCCACCATGGATGTGCTCGAGGGGGCTGGACTCCAGTATTTCGGTGCCGGAGCTAATCTCACTGAGGCAAAGAAACCACTGGTTGTTGACATTGACGGAGTCACTGTCGGTATATTTGGCTGCGTTGAGCACGAGTTCTCCATCGCGGGGGAGTTTTCGGCGGGCGCAGCCCCTTATGACCCACTTGATTCATTCGATGACGTCAGGGATTTGGCAAGCCGTTGCGATTACGTTATCGTCCTATACCACGGCGGGAAAGAACATTACCGGTACCCATCTCCCCAGCTTCAGCGGAGATGCAGGAAATTCGCTGAGTGTGGTGCACAGCTCGTGGTTTGTCAGCACAGCCACTGCATTGGATGCAAGGAGAATTGGGCTGATGCAACTATTGTCTATGGGCAAGGCAATTTCCTGTTTGACGATGCCGAAAGTGATGATAACGAGTGCTGGAAGACGGGCCTGCTTCTTGAGGTTGAGCTCGGCGACCAGCTTGCCGTTGAGTACCACCCTCTCGTAAAGATGGATGCAACGGTACGTCTGGCTACCGGGTCGAATGCCGAAGCTATACTCAATGATTTTATTTCAAGGAGCGAGGAGATAGAGGAAGTGGGTTTCGTCGAGAAGTCTTATGGTGAGTTCGCAAGGGGAATGCTCAACTCATACCTTGCATGTGGAATACCCGGAAGCGGTTCCCTTGCTTTCCGTGTGCTTAATAAGCTTAGCAGAGCCCGCCTCGCTGACAGACTGGTCGGCGCCAACGCGGGCTTCGCATTGCTCAACCATGTGGAATGTGAAGCCCATAATGAGCTTCTCATTGAGGGCCTTAGGTTGAAGTGCGGCCTTGGCGGTAAGCGATAGCTGGTGATTTCTGTGATCAGGGTACTTCATGTTGTCGGTAGCCTTAATGCCGGTGGAATCGAAACCTTCTTGATATCGGTATATCGTCAGATTGATCGCTCTAAGGTTCAGTTCGACTTTTTGGTTTCATCAGACCAACGGTTTTTCTATTCAGATGAAATCGAGAGTCTTGGTGGTGGGATATATCCAGTTGAGCAGAGCCGCTATCACCCGAAAGCTACTCGCTATAGATTAAAACAGTTTTATTTGGAGAATAATACGGAGATCGTTCATCAGCATACGGGGGGTCTGCAGACGCTTATGCCTCTGGTTGCCGCGGAGGACGCGGGTGTGCCGACTAGGGTTCTCCATTCTCACTGCGCTTTTGTCGAGCCAAATTCGACAAAAGCGCAACTTGAAGAAGTTATTCACAAGCTGAATACATATCGCACTGGAATCGCCACGGAAAAATTCGCTTGCTCCGCGGACGCAGCGGCTTATTTCGGTTTTGATAGGCATGGCGGAGAATGGCGCTATGTGCCCAACGGTATCGATGTCGGTCGATTTTCTTTCGATATGGGGAAGCGAAAGGATGCTCGTACTGAGCTCGGCTTGTTAGATTCGACCTTCCTCATCGGGAACATCGGGCGTTTTTCCCCCCCAAAAAAACCAAGCCTTTCTTTTACGCGCATTTGCTTCCGTCGCTAAGCGATGCCCGGATTCCAAGCTTCTGCTTGTTGGCGTCGGCCCGCTTGAAGGGGACATCCATGCCGAGGCCGAAAGGCTTGGCCTAACGGATCGCGTCATTTTCCTCAAGAACCGGTCCGATACCGAGCGACTCTACGCCGCAATGGATGTATTCGCGTTCCCCTCGCTATATGAGGGGCTCGGCATCGTGCTCGTGGAGGCTCAGACCAACGGGCTCCCGTGCGTCATTTCGGAGCGTATACCCAGGGAGGCCGTCTACGGTGAGAACGTGGCAACTGTCGCGCTCGAAGGCGGGCCAGAGGCTTGGGCGGATGCAATGCTTAAGTGCAGGGCGGTTGCTAGGTCACAAAAAGGAGCCGAACTGACGAGATCTGCCGGCTTCGACATCTCGACCGTTGCCGCCTCCCTGCAGGATTTTTATCTAAAAGCGGCTGAGCGCGGCGCTCGAGCGAGAGGATAACGATGCAGATTAAAGCGCGCGGCAGGGACGTCCTCTGGAATTACGGCGGACTGTTCTTCCGCATGGCGGGGCAGTTCTTCGTCCTTCCCCTCGTCCTTTCGCTCCTCGATTCCGAATACGTCGGCCTCTGGTATGTCTTTACCGCCGTCAGCGGTTTCATCGTGCTGTTCCAGGGAGGTTTTGACCCGACTTTCGCCCGTAACGTTGCCTACTGCTGGAGCGGTGCGAGGTCGTTCAGCAAGAACGGGCTCGCCGATGAATATGGTGAGGGTGTCGACTTCGGTGTGCTCGCTGCTCTGCTCGGCGCCTGCAGGGCGGTGTACTTCAGAATCTCGCTCCTTTGCTTTGCCGGTATTTCTACCTTGGGGACGTTTTATGTCGTTAGCGTCAGCAGCGCATTGGACCCAAGCACCTACATAGCTGCATGGGCGCTATTCTGCGTCAGCGTGTTCGTGAACGTGCACTTCTCATACTGGGAGTCGATGCTCAGGGGGGTCGGTGACTTCGTCGGCGTCAACAAGTCAACCATCTTGGCGAGCTTGGCGCAAATCATCTCCTCTGCGGCCATGCTCCTGGCCGGGTGCGGTATCCTCTCGTGCGCCGTCGGGTTCTTCCTGCAGGGGGTCGTGTTCAGGTCGTACTGCAAGCATTTCTTCTATCGAGTGGAAGGGGTCTCGGACGGGCTGGCAGGCGCCTCAAAGCCAGAGAAAACCGATATCGAGAAGATCAGGCTTGCCATCTCCTCGAACGCCTATCGCGACACGGCTGTGTCTATTGCGAACTACGTGGCCACCACCGCTAACACCCTGCTCTGTGCGGCGTTCGTCGGGCTCGCCGAATCCTCCGTCTTCTCTGTCACCCTGCAGCTTGTAAACGCCTGCGTCAACGTCAGCGCCGTGATGCTCACGACCTACCAGCCCTCGTTGCAGTCCGCCTATGCGAACCGCGATCTTGAACTCGAACGCGATCTTTCCGGCAAGTCCATGGCGAGTTTCGCCCTTTTCTATGGGGTATGCCTTGTCCTTGTAGTTTTCATCGGTATGCCCATCCTCGGCATCTTCAAGCCCGGCATAGACTCAAGGCCCCTGCTGACTGTGCTGCTCGGCTTATACTTTTTCCTTTGGAAGCAGCAGTCGAACTGCGCCATGCTCATCGCTAACACGAACCGTATCCCCTATATGTGGCCCTTTGTCATATCCGCGGGCCTGGGCATCGTAGCATCGTATCTGCTTCTGAACCTCCTTAGGGGGAGTATCTATGGCTTGGTTCTCGGCCAGATGGTTGTGCAGCTTGCCTACAACAATTGGAAATGGCCCCACGAGGCGGCTAAGCGTCTCGGAACGACTTACCCGAAGCTCATGGCATCAGGGTTTAAGTCGCTAACATCCATAGCGAATGACAGACTCTAGGATGTAACGGGGAGGATCTGCGGATATGACTACACGCGCATCTAGTGTTATTGAAAAGAAGAAGGTGACCTTTCCCGATCTTGACATCGTTAAGCTTCTAATGGCTATTTTGGTTGTGGAGATTCACACGAGGCCGTTTGGAGCAACTTCCCTTGTCCAAGGTGTTGATTGCGTTGCTGTCCCGTTTTTCTTTATATCGTCAGCATTTCTGTGCTTGAGAGGACTGAACACTGCGCAATTCTCTAATAGTAAGAGCTCCGCTTGCACAAGGGTTAGGAATACAACAAAGAGACTGTTGCAGCTATATTTAATTTGGACGCTTATCTATATCCCTGTTAGTTTATTTGGCTATATCAACAGCGGTCTTACTCCCTTGAAGACTCTTCTGTATTTTATCCGAGGAACAATTTTGGTCGGGGAGAATATATATACATGGCCGCTTTGGTACCTGCTCGCCAGCGTCGTCGCCTTCCTCCTTGTATTTCTTTTGCTTCGATGGCGATTGCATCCTTTCCACGTTCTTGGTGTTGCAGCGGCGTTTGCCCTCCTTGGATTCACGATTTCGTTTGTCCATGAATGGTCGGCTACGCCAGCTTTCCTGACGAGGGTCATTGATCTTTATTTCATAGTATTTGCTACCGTTCGAAATGGCCTGTTCACAGGATTTTTCTATGTAGCCCTCGGTATGTGCTTAGGCATAGAATGGGAGCACGCTGCAACGGTTCCTCCCATGATCTCTATTTGTTTAATAGCTTTCGGCGCTGCTGGCTGTATATTCTTAAGCGCGGATGCTCATCTGCCGTTTTGCGCATCCTATGCCTTGGGCGTGTTCCTACTCTCCATTCATCGATATGGTGAGGGATCCGGCGGGCACGCCCTCCTTAGAAATGCGAGCACCGGTATCTATTTGACGCATATGTTCTTCGTTGTTTTGTTCATTTACGGGATTTGCGGCAGCACGGACCCGTCTTCAACGACCAATTCCCAAGTCCCGCATACGATGACCTTTCTCTTCTCAATAGTTTGTTCATTAATAGTCTCAATCGGGGCATCGGTGTTGGCCCGCAAACATCAGATAGTCAAAAAACTATTTTGTTATTGATTCTTAGCTTCATTTGAAATAACGGAGGATGAGTTGAATGAATAGTAGAAAAGTGCTTGTCACCGGAGCCGCCGGCTTTATTGGCGCGTTCCTCGTCAAGAAGCTGCTCGAGGAGACCGATGACGTGATCGTCGGCCTTGACAACCTCAACAACTACTACGACCCTGGCATCAAGGACGCGCGCCTTCGCATGCTCGCCGAGGCCGACCCTGAGAGCCGCT
The DNA here is from genome assembly GCA_938005465.1 of uncultured Collinsella sp. Taxonomy (GTDB): domain Bacteria; phylum Actinomycetota; class Coriobacteriia; order Coriobacteriales; family Coriobacteriaceae; genus Collinsella. Next base: position 74,111 of record CALLNU010000040.1, on the reverse strand, counting down.
TCACTTTCGTGCGTGGCGACCTGTGCGATGCCGCCCTCATCGAGCGCCTGTTCGCGGAGAACGGCTTCGATGTCGTTGTGAACCTTGCCGCACAGGCGGGCGTCCGCTACTCCATCGAGAACCCGCGCGCCTACCTGGAGAGCAACCTCGTGGGCTTCTTCAACGTGCTCGAGGCCTGCCGACGCCACCCGGTCAGGCACCTGGTCTACGCCAGCTCCAGCTCGGTCTACGGCGGCAACAAGAAGGTGCCGTTCTCCGAGGAGGACCGCGTCGACTCTCCGGTGTCGCTCTACGCCGCCACCAAGAAGTCCAACGAGCTCATGGCCGCCGCCTACTCCAAGCTCTACTCCATCCCCGCGACCGGCCTGCGCTTCTTCACGGTGTACGGCCCCATGGGCAGGCCCGACATGGCCTACTTCGGCTTCACAGAGAAGCTGCGCCGCGGCGAGACCATCAAGATCTTCAACATGGGCGACTGCCGCCGCGACTTCACCTACGTCGACGACATCGTCGAGGGCGTGAGGCGCGTCATGGAATCCGCGCCTGAGGTGAAGATGGGCGAGGACGGGCTGCCGCTCGCCGCGCACCGCGTCTACAACATCGGCAACTCTCATCCCGAGAACCTGCTCGACTTCGTCGACACACTGCAGCGTGTGCTGGTGGAGGAGGGCGTGCTCCCGGCCGACTATGACTTCGAGGCCCACAAGCAGCTCGTGCCCATGCAGCCAGGCGACGTGCCCGTCACCTACGCCGACACCACGGCACTCAAGCGGGACCTAGGCTACAAGCCGTCGACGCCGCTCGAGGACGGCCTGAGGGCCTTCGCCAAGTGGTATAAGCGCTACTACAACATTTAGGAAATCATGGCCCTGTAACAGGGGCCATTTTTCATGCGAAATTTTGTTCTTTGACAATTGGAGAATGACATGAAGATCGCTGTCGCCGGTACCGGCTACGTCGGCCTGTCCCTCGCCGTCCTGCTCTCGCAGCATAACGAGGTCCACGCGCTGGACATCGTGCCGAGAAAGTCGGGAAGATCAACGCATACCAGTCGCCCATCCAGGACGACGAGATCGAGCGGTTCCTGGCGGAGGCCAAGGCGGGGGAGCGCGAGCTCGACCTACACGCCACCGTCGACGTGGCCGAGGCCTACACGGGCGCCGACTACGCCGTCATCGCCACGCCAACCAATTATGACTCGGACAGGAACTTCTTCGACACGAGCTCCGTCGAGGCCGCCATCGCCGCCGTTCGCTCAGTGAACCCGGATGCCTGGATCGTCATCAAGTCGACCATCCCCGTCGGCTACACCGCAGGCCTGCGTGAGAAGCTAGGCGACAGCAAGATCTTCTTCAGCCCGGAGTTCCTGCGTGAGAGCAAGGCACTCTATGACAACCTGCATCCGTCTCGCATCGTGGTGGGCGCGCCGAAAGAGGACGCTGACGCCGTCGCGGCTGCCGAGCGCTTCGCACGCCTGCTTGCCCAAGGGGCGGACCCCTCCGAGCTGGAGCGCGTGAACTCCGACGGAACTATCGGTATCCCGGAGCTCGTGCTGGGCACCACCGAGGCCGAGGCCGTGAAGCTCTTCGCCAACACGTACCTAGCGCTGCGCGTGGCCTACTTCAACGAGCTCGACACCTACTGCGAGGTGCGAGGCCTCAACACCCGCGACGTCATCGACGGCGTGTGCCTGGAGCCTCGTATCGGCAGCCACTACAACAACCCCAGCTTCGGCTACGGCGGCTACTGCCTGCCCAAGGACACCAAGCAGTTGCTGGCCAACTACAAGGACGTGCCGCAGAACCTGATCGAGGCTATCGTGGAGGCCAACCGCACCCGCAAGGACTTCGTTGCCGACGAGGTGCTGCAGATGGTGTGGGACCGTGTCTACGAGGGCAAGCCGAAGCCGGTCGTGGGCGTGTACCGCCTGACGATGAAGTCCAACTCCGACAACTTCCGCGCGAGCTCCATCCAGGGCGTCATGAAGCGCGTGAAGGCTAAGGGCGTTCCCGTGGTGGTCTACGAGCCCACGCTGGACGCGCCGGAGTTCTTCGGCTCCGAGGTGACCCACGACCTGGAGGCCTTCAAGGCCGGCTGCGACGTGATCGTCGCCAACCGCTGGAGCGACGAGCTCGCGGACGTGGCGGACAAGGTGTACACGAGGGATTTGTTTAAGCGGGATTAGGGAAGAGGGCGGAACCAGGCTGATCCGCTTCAATCATTCGCTATTTTAACCGCGTCGAGGGCGGGGGTGTTCGGCATTAGCCGATACACCCCCGCCCTTCATTGTTCTTCGCAGGTAAAATTCGCCTAATTCGAGCGATCGCTCAACGTGATTCGTGCCTTGAAACCGGCTCCATATTCTCCCGCCCGTGCCTGGTCATCCAACTTGAAGCCGATGTTATACAGCTTCCCCGACTTCGTCTTCCGAACCAGGCCATGCTCCAACATGAATGCGACAACGCGGCGATGTGCTTCGACGTCGTCCAAGTTCAGGTAGAAGCAGGCGACGCCTCTGCCGTTCTCGATAACGGACTCGAATGAGCTGTGCTTGCATTCCGCGACGACCATTCCGAGGGCCGCCTTGCGGCAGACTTCCTCCGCGAACTCGATATCGTTGAAGTAGAACATCCATTTCCCGCACCTGCTCTCGTCTAGCGCAGGTGCCAGCTCGGTGTCGATGTAGAACGAACACCATGGGTTGTCCACCCTGACGATTCGGCCGTCTTCGCTCAGCATCGTCTTCTCTTCCATCCATGCCTCATATGGTTTGAGGGTGCTTTCGTAGTACGCGATTGTTCTCGGAGAGCACCCCTCGACTTCCTTGTCGGTAAGGAAGAGACCGAGTAGACTCGAGTTGCTGGGCACGCTGCTTTCGGCATGGCTACACATAGTGCTTTCGAGCACTGCTTTTAAGATTGCTTTATCTGCAGATAGTCTAGAACCGGCTACATCTGTGTTAGAACCATATTGATCATCGCTTCCACCGGGGGCTCCTTTCCCCTTGGTTCGATGGAAACAATTCTGAAGTGCAGGCCTATGTTCCGGTAAATGATTATTTAGCTGAACTCGGAGAAGCCCTTTTTGCTCAAACAATTGAAGAGAACAAGCGAGAAAATCATTACCGTTCAGTCGAGTCATTCTGCGAAGTCAAGGGCGGTTAGAGGCTCCCTAAAGGTTCAGAGCTAATTGCAGAGGCAAACTCTCATCCATATATTCGAGTCCGCGACTTAAACAACGCTTCTGTTCTCTTACTCACTTCGGAAATGCTATATATCGACGATGAAACACGATCTAATATTTCGCGCTACGTTGTCAACACTGGCGATCTAATTGTTTCCGTTGTCGGAACGATTGGCCTTACGGCGTATAGCGGAAAAACGCTCGATGAGGCAAACCTCACAGAGAATTGCAACAAACTTACTTCGTTTAAAGGCGACTTTGCGGCGTGGTCGTATTTCTTTCTTCGTAGCTCAATGGGCATGGAAGCTATTAGGCTTGGAACTGTTGGTGCCGTTCAGACCAAGCTTGCATTAAAAAACATTAAGTCGATGAACGTCCCGTTTGCTCCAGCTTGTGCAATAGAAAGAACGACTTCGACGCTCAATGGTATTCTTGAGCTCATATAGGCTAATATACTCAAGTCGTAGGCTCTTGGCGAACTGCGTGACGCATTGCTTCCCAAACTCATGTAGGGCGAAATCGACGTCTCTCAGTTTGGCGCTGTTCGGATGGATTAGGTATAGAGCGCTATGGCAGGGGGGGCGAAGATGATGATTGTTGTAAATGAATCGGCTGCTGCTTCATATCTATACCTAATGGGATTAACCATAGACGAAGAGCTGCCGCTTACGCAACACCTCTCTCTATTGCCGGCCACGTGCAAGGCCTCGCCGGACGACATGATAAATTCTGTGATGAAATATGGCAGCGGAGATGAGACCGATTTAGGTGTCTTGATTGCCGTCCTTAGGAAAACTACAGCTCAGTTGCGCGTTGTTGGAGAGGGCAAAGAGCTTGCAGTTCGAGTTTGGAATGCCCAATCTGCAATAGTTCTATTGTCCGCGCTTTTGAATTGCGAATTGTATTGGCATGTTCAGAGCGATTCGCGGACAGAAGATTTTTCGCCATGCTCGGCAATCAATGTTGTTCTTTCTACAAGGTTGTTCATTCCAAGAAAATTGAAAGTGATCAACGATTCAGAGAAGCAGTGGATAAGACAGCATTATCGGGACGCATGGGAACTGTTTGATAAAAACACGCGATTTGAGACCGCGGTGAATTCCTTGTGGAGCTACAAGCAATCGCTTCGACCTTCAGTTCAAATGGCGATTATATGGGCTGGGATTGAGTCATTGTTTGGAGTCCGGAGCGAACTTGTTTTTCGTGTCAGTACTCTCGCAGCTTTGTTTCTTGGAGGAGGCAAGCAAAAACAGCAAGAAATAAAGAAACTATATAGAGCAAGGTCAGAAGCCGTTCATGAGGGAAAACAACCTTCTGAGTCTTGTGTTTCCGATTCTGCAAAATTATTGCAAGCGCTAATCTTGGAATGCGTCGAACGGGGCTGTTTACCAAATGAGGACGGTTTGCTTTTCGGATTCGAAGAAGGATCGGCTAAATAATCATTTATCGCCCTACGAGTATTTGCAGATGAGACACCGATGCGTTTCAGTTGCATTGCATAGACAAGATAACGAAAAAGCAGCAAATCAAGAATGGCGATTCGCAAACATGGTTTATCCGGAGTTTTCACCAACCGCATCTTTGCGCGCCGCCTCAAATGAAACCCATAATGGAGTTTGGGCCATTCCAGAGTCACTTGCGCAAAGGTATTGCGAGTTTTTGGATCCAGTGATTTTGAGACGTAGCGTCGCCACTCAGACCGCGAACGCTTCATCGATCTGCAACTTCGGCAAAGCAAAAGGCCGAACATATGACCATGTTTTGATTTATCCAGTTGCCGATATGGCCTCTTGGTTGCAAGATGCCTCGACGGATCTGAAGCCGCAGACACGCTCCAAGCTCTATGTTGCAATTACTAGGGCGAGGTTCAGCGCTGGCTTCGTGGTTGCTGACAATAAAATAAATGAGCTTCCAGACACGCTAAGCGTCTGGAAGCCATAAATCAATCACGTGTTTGTTTGTCAGCAAAAGCGGATCCCTACGTGAACCTAAAGACGGCCTTGATCAGCCATCCGTTGAACCTGGAGATGCACTTACCAGTCAACTTCATCCATATCACCCCAATCCTCTGAAACAACTCTCATGTCACCCTTCTCTGGCTGCGTCTCGGTTGCGCCCAGCGCCTATTTGGCTACTTCCGCTTGTATCCTGAGTAATAACCTCCGCTGCTGCAACCAAGGTGGCGAATTGCTGCCTTTGCCATATGGATCTGTATGTAAGTGCTTCGAGGTGATGATGCCGATCTCACTTCAATTCATGGACGCATCGAAATAATAGGGCGGAGTCGCTCTCTCGATCCCGCCTCGCAAACCCGAATAGTTCTGACTTTCCCGTTATCCGGAACATCTGGGGAAGTTCGCGTCCCAGTCCGGAAAACCCAATGCCTGAAACGACGATGCCAAGGGGTTACTCGGTCAGCTTCTTGCATCCGTGCCAGGTCAAGGGAAGGGGCAGCCTGTAGAACGAGGTTGGCTCCATAGGGATCTCCTCGAGCCTTCCGTTGCCCCGCCGAACCCATGAAGTTCCGCTTGCGTCGGTGAAAGCCGTTTCGGGTGCCGTGCGTACTCCCATTCCGTGCCCTTCCGTCGGGAGCCATATGCACCATGCTCCAGGAGGAAGCGTGCCGACGCAGACGCGGTTGGGATAAGCGGGGCGGTTATCCTCACCTTTGAAAGAGGGGCCGGCCCCGCTAATCCCGACGCAGGTGACGATTACGTCGTAGACGGGGGACTCGCTTTCGTTTCGAAGCACGACGAATTGCCAGACGAACCGATTGTCCTCGGGCTGATCAGTTCGGTTTCGATCCCCTTCGTACCATGCCGATATGCGGGATGGCTGATGCCGCTTGATGTCGTCCTCCCTGTTCCTTTTACTCTGGTTGCTTTGCGATAATGCGACAAGCAAGGTCACGAAGGTAACGATTCCGATGAATGCTTGGACAATCAGATTGGCGATGTCTATTTTGTTGTCAAAAGTCACTGGATGGTCACCGGCTTAGCGTCGTGGGGCGATAATTCTACCTCCGAATAATATGGGATGATCGATGGTTGCCGTTTCGCAAGACTTCAAAGACCTAAAAAGCCAAAAAATGTTACTCGTGGGTTCTGGTGTGGAATCCTTGGAGAGATGCATGGCGGCTCAAACGAGACCCGCTACTGCTATGACATAGAGGATGTGAATGCCAAGATTGAAGACGCGGAATCCGAGGTAGTGTCCCGATTGTTGGTGTAGAGCTCGGTTCTCGAGGGTAGCCGCAGGCTGCCCGAGGATCCGAGGGTCGCCCAGAATGACGGCATTCTAGGCAATGTCACGCCGCGATGTCCTCGTGGCTCGCAATCGAGCTGGCATATGCTGGCCACTGGTAGTATTTGCAAACTTGCTGAACAGGTAATTCTCACAATGCGCGTTTTCTGCTGGCGGCGGGTTGCGGATCTCCCAGTCATTGCAAAAACAATTTCTCAAACTTGTGTTCGATTTGAAATTACACGAAGGAAGATCAATATAGAATGCAAGCTATAATAGTAAACGAGTATTGGACTCAAGTCTAGCGGAGGATAATGGGGTTCCAAGACATCCTTGCTGCGATTGATATCATCACGGGCCCTGACCCGTCCCTTTCTATCCTAGGGCTTTCGATTGTCGTCGCGATATGGTTGCTGTGGTTGTGCAAACAGGCTTTGGCGCGGTTTTACAAGGCCGGTATCTTTGTTGCGGCGTTGGCGTTCGTCGCATTGTTTGCATCGGTTAGACTTAGCCTTTTATGGTTGGCGGGTGTGGCATCTACCATTCTCGCGGTGTGCCTACTCGCTCTTCTCGTCAACTATTTTTTATGTGCGCAGCGGCTCGATGACATAGTGGGCAAGGCGGATCCCTCTCTTCCCGATTGCGACTACGTAGCTGCCTTCAGGCTGATGAACTCGGTTGATCGTGATCGACTGTCCAGAAGGCAGCTCGCCTGCCTCGACAAGGATAGGATTTTCTGCAACATCTACTTGGGAAACAACGGCGTTGCAAAAAGGATGCTTGAGGACGAAAACTTAGAGCCGGCTTTCAGGCATTTCGCCCTCCATATTATCGCGGACGCCGCTTGCAATCGTGCTGGGTCGCAAGCGGAGCTCGAAAGCGCCTTGGCCGAGAAATCCGACAAGACAGACCCTTTCATCACGGTCCAGCTTTGGCACAACCGCGCGATTAGCTATGTCGTGAACGGTCAGTTTAAAGTCGCCGACGACGAGTTCAAGAAGACGTATCGGGAAGCCAAGCGTCTGGGTGTTCGGAATAAGTCGTTCCTCTTGCTACTGTTTGAGAACGCAGCATTGAATAAAACGAAAATCGGCTTGCCTGATGGCGGCGTTGAAGAAGGGTGGGGGCTGATTGAGGAATGCGAAAAGGCGCTTGTTCCGATTGGCCCCAACGATTTTGGGCAGCTCTTCAATCTGCGGCTTCTTTTCATGAGGCAGATAGGGGCAAGCATCGAGGACAGGAACAAGTTGTATTTGGCCGAGGTCAAAAGCACCCTCAGCAATGCCTCCCTTTCCGAGCAACAGCGCGTCGTCGCTATAGCGAGCCTGGGCAGAATCGCGTGGTCCGACGGGCTCGATCCCGCACCCGTGCTCAATTTCTTCGATGAACGCGATCGGTTTTTGTGCGTAAGCGACCCCGATGCACGCTACTATGCCCATAAGAACCTGAGTGCGATGCTTTCGGGCTTGGCGGTGAATGACCGCTTCCCAAATATTTTGGCTAAGAGCGTAATGCGGTATTTCAGGGATGGGGACGCGGAGCATGACTTGGATGTGATGGAGGATGGCCTTCCTCCCGAGGCAATTCTGCGGCGCTCCCAAGTGCTGCGAGAACGCGCTGCCCTAGCCTTAATGGTTGGAGAGAGCGTTGAGCGCGCCGTGTCGTACACTGATGAGGCTATAGGCCTCCTTGAGGGAAGCCTGCAGGTTATGGCGGCGCTCGAGTGTCGATGGCAGCTTGCCCGGCTGACACTGTACGACAAACCCGAGGTGGCGAAATTGCAGCTCTCGATTGCCGAAGAGCGCCTCGCTGCGCTCAACAAGCAACCGTCCCCCGGATATCCCTATTTCGAGATGAGCCTGTGCTACGCCTTGCTTGGTATGCGTACGGAGTGCAAAGGCGCGTATGAAAGGGCCGGCGGCTTCGAGACTCCAATGGGCCAATACGCGCCCGGCGTTCGGATTAACAGGACCGCCGCCACCTTCTGTGCCAGATTCTACATGCTTACGGAAATGCTTGGAAATCCCGAAGAGGTTTGCCCCTTGCTTAAAACTCGAGAGGGCAGGGCGTGGCTGTCTCGCTATCCGAAGGTTTCTTCCCTGTCGAAAACGCTTCTTTGCGGGAAGTTTCTTGGGAATGGGGATTTCGTGCCCGCTATGACGAGGCTGTTCTTGGACGAGACGGGGAAGCTATATGCCGAAACATGGCTCGTTGTCCAAGAGATCGGACTCGCGTTTGATCTCGATTCCAGAAAGCCCGGCGAAGAGTATGGGCTGGTTTTCGAAATCCAAAGGCACCCACTGATTGCCGATGGCGATGCCCTTGCAAGGGTCGCCGCGCGGCGCGGGCATACTGTGCTCGATGCGAGGTTGAACCAGTGCAACAAAGACCTTCTCGGGGCCGATGACGCAACCGCCGTATTCGATGTGCTGGATGCCTTGGGCATATTGACCGAAGGACGCGTGCCCACATTGGAAGACATCATGAAGAGCTACCTCGAAAGCTGTGTCGACGTTCCTGCCGGCGGTTGGGACGCCTCTGCCGAGGGGTAGCTTCGTCCTGCCGCGCTTCACAAAACGTTTCACAAACTTCTCGTCGCTGGCCGAGTTTTCGGCACGTAGTGCTGCAATGGCCCTGCCTGATTTATCCATCTAGCCCCAATTGACCGATTTCCCATTGACGGTAACAACTTTCTGCCGACCCACTGGAAGCGCCTGCGCACCAACTACGCGCAGGAGGGGACAAACTGAGAGAACAAGCACAGGTCGCGCGTCGTGCCGGTGCTTCCCTCCACGGGCTCGCCGGTGCGTCTCGCAAGCGCGGTCATGTGCGGACAGGACGAGATATGGCAGGAGTCCAAGTACTTCACGGAGGCGAGGACGGACGAGCCCTGCGACGACGGACGCACCCGGGGAATCGACGGTCCCGTCGATTGGGCGCGGCTCGAGGCGGAGGCCGGAAAGATGCTCGAGTCCGGCGTCGAGCTTGTGGGCAGGGTCGAGGCGGCATGGGATTTCAACCGTATTCCGGATTCTAGAACGCCGGGCCGACTCGCTTCGGATCGGGATTTACACCATCTTTCTCGACACTTCCCGAAAGGCAACCATCGGTTGGGCAGCGTCCCGATTGTTGGTGCTATCGCCTAGAATCCAATCGTCATCCTGTCCCAACATCATGCCGCCTTCCTTCCTGTCGGATTATCCTCCACCACGAGCTCGATAATGCGTTTGGCATGCTCCTTGGCGTCCCCCCCGTGCAGGAACCCGCCGGAACGCCCGCGTTCTTCCCATATGCCTTCACGATCGAATCCTCGGTGAACCTGTGCCTCGATGCCCAGCCCTCATCCATCTCGGCAAACACGGCCCCGAGCATGCGGATGGGGGACCTCCTCGATGGGAACACCTGCGCCACGCGGGATCGACGCTCGAGTCTTCGGCTGGCGCGCACCTGCACGTTGTTGGTGCACAGGCGCTTGCGATGCGCATGGGAGAAGTTGAGGTAGGCCAAGGCATCTGCCTCCGCTTCCTTGAGTAAGGCGGATGCCTTCAGGCAAAAGCCCGCTATCTCGTCGCATGCAAGATGGTATAGCTCGCGCACCGGGACGGCGGACAGGGAATCCGGTTGTTTAATCAATATTCGACGCGCGGTACTTTCCAGGGAGGCTTATAAGGGTTTGACGAAGTGCTTGCTCCCTTTTTACAGCCGATTGCTGCAGATAGGTCAGCTCACACGCGATTGTTGTAAAGTCGGAAGAGAAGGCCTCCGTCGCTCCGCTCTTCTTGAGCTTGAGGATGGTTTCTCCATGGCATTTTCTAGCGATAAGTCCCGATCCGCACGGGCAGGGGAGGTGTCCGCGGTAGTTTTCGAAACAGACGGCCCCAAGCAGCTTCATGATCGTTGGAAAATCCGCTTCCCCGAAAAGCTCCTCGTAGTAACGAAGGATCCCCCGGACTCCATGAGCTCTGTCTCCGAAAGGGTAGTTTCCGTATCTTTTTCGGAAGAGATAAGAGTACAGGTAGCTTCGGATCGGCCCATCGAGAAGCGCTACAAGGGACGGGTTTTCAAGTTGGGCCAGGAGTAACTCACCCCGAACCCCTAGACAGAAGGTCCCGTTAAGGTAGAGATGCTCGTACCCGGGATCGATGACGCCGGATGTCTCCCTGACCGTTGGGAGGCTTGCAGGGTAGTCGCCTGGGACAACCAGTTGAAGGTCGAAATCCTCCGCCAAGCGAACGCCATTGTAGGTCGCGTCAAGAGAGTATGGTCCAGTGAGGATGACCTTTCCCTGCTGTCCAGCTTCGCGCTTAAATCCAGTGCGCACTTTCAGCAGCTCCTCGATAGCCCTTTCGGGGCTGGTCATCGCTACATCGACCATGGCTTCAAGGGAGTGACGACGCTAGGAACGACGGCTGCCGCTGTAACGGGCATTGCTCTTTTTCCAATCTTGCTCCCGAAGATGGCTTCGGCTGCAGCGCCGCCCTTCGCCCGCGCTCCGCAGCGCAGGTTGCCGAGGCTTCGATCGATTTCCTCTAGCCATAATGTAAGGAGCGCGAAACTCTCGTCATCCCATTCTTGGAGCAGATCCTCATCGTAAACCGGATTAGGTAGGCTCCGTGCTGCTGCGAGTGATCTCGCGCATTGGATGAAGCTTTCCAGGAATTCGATCGCCTTTGTGTTGTTGGGCAGGTGATCGGATACCTTTCCGATGATGACGGTGACTACGCAGGATGCCGGTGCCTTCTCAGACTTACCGCAGCGATGGTAGAACTCGTCCCGAGAACGCTTCAGAACCTGGACCGCTCTCTGCATCTCCGAGCGGTCAAGGGAGTCCGGTACATCTTCGATAGATGCGTAGAGGCTTCGGTTTTCCTTCAGGATTCGGGCCTTCCTTTGGGCTCTTTCCACGGCGGCGAAGCGTTCGTTCTTGTCGATGAACCACTGGCACAGCCCGCGTGGGTTGCTTCCGTGCCACCGTTCGGGATTCTTCCACGCCATCGAGACCGAACTGTCCGCGTACTCTTGGCGCGTCTTGCAAGTCTTGTCGTCTATGCAGGTGTTCAAATCGAGTCGGAACCCTCCCTCGATTCCGTTGGCTACGTATTCAACGGTGATGCACTCGTCGTATTCTTTCGCCATGTTGCCGTACCTGTCGCTTTTGAGGAGGGTCTCATCGACGGGGTCTCTGACTTCCCCGGGTGTGTTGTTTGCGCTGTCAAAGCCCGGACGATTCACGAGGACGTCGATGTCGAAGTACGCGTCCTCGTTTTCGGAATAGGGCCTCACCACGGTTCCTGTCAAGATGGAGCCGCATGGCGATATGTCCGCATCGATGCCGTGGTTTCCTAAGAATTCTCCTACAGCCTTGTAATGGGACGTCGCCTCTTCGAACATCGAGGGTGTGATGTCGAGGAGGTTTGCGCCTTTCGACAGAATATTGTTGATTTCGATCTCGTTCATCTCTACTCCGTTCCGCGCATGGCATCTTTGCTTCAAATGTTTCTTATTACATTCAATCTACCACAATTTGAAATTGGAACAAAGGATTGGTAAGATTCCTACCATAGCCATTGTACAGATACATTATTTAAGGAACTAAAATGCTTATCGAGTTCACATTCGAGAATTTCAAGTGCTACCGGGGTGAGACCACTCTGCAGATGACCGCTGCTCCCATTGACGAGCATGCCGAGACGCTCATCCCGGGTTCGGGTAAAAAGAAGTTCCTTCCGATTGCGGCGATCTACGGTCCGAACGGCGGGGGAAAATCCAGCGTGCTCCAAGCCCTCACGTGCTTGGAGCGACTGATCACCATGCCGTATCTCGTCCTGAGGGCGCGTCTCTCGAAGACGCCCCATATTGAGTGCCGGCCATACGCTTTCGAGGCGGAGAGCCGGTCCGAAGCGACGACGTTCTGCGTAATTTTCCAGGTCGGCGATTACACATACCGCTATATCCTCTCGGTGCTCGGCGGAGAGGTGGTCGAGGAGTACCTGCATAGGCGAAAGGCGGGCAGGGGGGCGGAGGCCACGCTGTTCGAGCGCACTGACGGCGCCGTCGAACTCGGCTCCTCCCTGAGGCGCAAGGGGGTGAACACTGACGTCGACTCGATGATGCCCTACCTGTCGTTCTTGGCGATCAACTACGATATAGAGGCGGTGGAGGAGGCGTTCGGCTGGTTCCTCGATTGCCAGGTCCTCGACTACTCTGAATCGTCCTTCGAGGACTTTTTTATGGAGCCGAGGGGCGACGAAGAGAGACAGCTGATAGTGCGTATGCTCAACGCTATGGACATTGACATCACGGGAATCCGTTACCAGAAAGACGATGAGGGCCTGGAGATCTACCTTACGCATGAGCCGAGCGACGGCACCGAGCTGGAGCTCGGCGAGGAGTCGAACGGCACGAGGAAACTGCTCAACCTCGTTCCTCCGTTTCTCAGGGCGCTCGAGAGCGGCTGCCTTGTTGTTTCCGACGAGCTTGACGCGAAACTTCATCCGAAGCTCCTCCGGTATCTCATTATGCTGTTCACGAACAGGGATATCAACAAGAACGGCGCGCAGCTGGTGCTCACGTCGCACGACATGACGATCCTCAACAGTTCCGTCTTCCGACGCGACGAGATCTGGTTCGCAGCTAAGACCCCCGAAGGCCCATCAACGCTGTACTCGCTTTCCGATATCGCTGACATCGACGGAAAGCGCATCCGCACCCAGAATGCGTACGACAGGCAATACCTCGCGGGTCGTTATGGCGCCGATCCCTACCTCAGGAGCATGTTGGAATGGGGCGGTTGCGATGAGCAATAAGCCCCCGAAGCACAGCGAGGTCAAGAAGAAGGAGAGCACGGCGAAGAGGATGAGGGCGAGCTGGGGGAAGCCGCGCGCCGCAGCTCCCTCAATCAAGATCCGCCCCGAGCGCTACCTCATCGTTACCGAGGGAACCAAGACTGAGCCCTATTACTTCGAGAGTTTCAGGAAGCGAATCAACGCAGGTTATCATGGCGAGTACGTGACGCTGCGGGTGTGCGGCATGGGCGATAACACCGTATCGCTGTTTGAGAGGGCAAGGGCGATCGCTATTGCTGATCCCGATGGGTTCACGCAGGTCTGGGTCGTCTATGACAAGGACAGCTTCCCTTCCCGCGACTTCAACGCCGTTGAGGAACGCTGCGCATCCGCAAGTGACAAAGGCACGGTATACCGCGCAGCGTGGACCAACGAGGCCTTCGAGCTGTGGTACATACTCCACTTCGCCTACGTCGATTCCGCGTTGGACAGAGGTTCTTACGAACCCATCCTCACGCGTCACCTATGCGCCGAGGGTTTCGGCAGGTACGAAAAGAACCGAACGGACATGTTTGATATCCTCGAAGGCCGCATGCGTATGGCTATCTCGAATGCGGAGAGGCTCGAGAAGCTCAATAGGGGCCTTGCTCCTGCAGACTCGAATCCGGGCACGGCGGTCCATTTGCTTGTCAAGGAGTTGCTGCCCTACCTGAACTCTGGAGCGTTAGGTGATCGTGTTGAATAGTGGCGCGAGGATCAGCGAGATTCAAAACAGTAAAGAGAGCAAACGACTGTTGGCGGCTCAGCGCCAGACGTATACGGATGCGAAACTGGTGGACTTGGTGAATGCCTGCGTTTGCCTTCTGCTGCCGCTAGGGGTTACCGTTGCACAGATCTTTCTGAACGTGCCTTGGGAGGCTCTTTTCCTGGTTTGGATTGCGACCGTGGTTGCAGGCAACTGCCTGCCAAAGCGGTCCATGTACCTTATCGACGAAGCTGCTGCCATGCAGCAGCGCTTCGATTCGGATGTCTTCGGAATCAAATTCGAGAACGTGTGCCGAGACGACAGGAGAATCGCTTTTCAGGCTGGGCGCTATCGCGAACGTCATGGTGACGACGACGGCAAGTTAAGACTTGATAACTGGTATTCAGTAGACATCGAGGGCGCAAGGCCGGGTGACGCAATCACCAGATGCCAACGTCAAAATACCGAATGGACAAAACGCTTGTTCAAACGCTGTATATGCATCGAGATCTGCGGCGCGGTTATTGTCGCTGCTGCGCTGACCGTTTTGGTTTTCTGCCTGGATATCAATCCCTTCAACCTCTTTTTCCTATTCTCGATTATAGAGTGGATGGTTCAGAGATTCTTTGAATACCGTGATGCTTTCACTAGGGTTGGGGCACTTGCGGGTTCTTTGTCATCGTTCAGGCTATCTTCGAGAGAGAATATCCTGAAAGTTCAGGAAAAGATTTTCGAGTACAGAAAAGCGCCTTATCTTGTTCCTGATTGGCTGTACGCTCTTTCCAAGAAGATAGACGAAGCAGCTACGGTGAACTGACAAATCGAACGATGTCTCTTAGTTTGCGCATTCTATCGGCTTGTATCGACGGCCCTCTCGGTGGTTCGGCTCTCAGCGGACGCGGTACCAGGTGCCTGGTACCGCGTCGTAGCGTCCTTCCCATCTCTTCACGTTCCCGTTCCCCCGGTTTTCGTGTCCCAAGTGTTTGTTCCTCGATGCCGTCGATGATGCCGTGTGACGCCAGGCGAACAATGTTGAGCGATGCACGCAACTCGGAGATTTTCTTGCCGGTGCTCCACGAGGCGATGTAAACGAAGCTGTAGTCGCTCGTGTCGAGCCCGAACCAGTTGGAATCGGCAAGGTCGACGCTACCGAGCATTCGTAAGTCGATTCCTCCTTTCACCGACTGGCAAAACGATTTACACCTAATTGCGAATATTCCTCACGCGATTTCTCTTTGCTCCCGCATCGATCTCGCTAAACTGATAGCTGCTGCTACCAGGGCATTTTCTGGTGCACATTCTATGGCTCCTGCGAAGATCGGAGCGGGTATGTTTGCCGCTGAGTCCCACACCAGCCGTCATCACATCGCGATCGCTGCCATGGCCTGCCTATGCGTCTTGCTGGGCGGGCCTTCCTATGCCGCGGGCGCGGAGAGCCTCATCATCGCGGGCGCGACGTACTACGGGCCGGGCGTGTCGGGCCCCGGCTGGACCTGGACCGATGCCGGCCATCTGGAGCTTGACGGCTACGCGGGCGACGCCATCGGCGCCGACGGCGACCTGGTCGTGACGCTTTCCGGGCGCAACTCGGTGGTCGAGTCGCATGCGCCCGATGCGGACATCACGCAGTGCGGCATGGAAGTGTGGGGCGACCTGACGCTTCGCGGCACCGGGTCCCTAGCGGCATCGGGCTCGCAGTGCGCGATCCACGCTTCTCAGGCGCTCGTGGTGGACGGCTGCGCCGTCGATGCCCGGGCGGACGGGGCGAATGTCACGGGCGAGGCCGTGGCCGGCGTGATCGCCGCCCGTATGGCCGTGCGCGGCGGCGGGCGCGTCGTCGCCGTCGGTGCCGCGCCCGCCGCCGGCGCGCAGGCTTTTGGTGTGTACCTGCAGGACGCGGGCGCCGGCGACGGCTCGGCCGGGTGCAGGCTTTCCGTCGACGCCTCGTGGCTCGATGCGACCGGTGCCGATGGCGGTGTTGCGTGCACGGGCGGGTCGCTTGTGTCCGCGCGGTTCGTGGCGCCTGCGGGCGGGGCCTTTAGTGCTGATGGTGTGGTGGATGCCGGCGGTGCGCTGGCGCCGCATGTGGTGGTTGAGCCCGAAGGCGCCACGCCGCCGGCAGGGGAGACTGGCGGGCGCGACGTGCCGGGCGGAGAGGCGGGTGAGCCTTCCTCCGATGCCGACCCCGCCGCCGGAGAGCCCACCACAGGACCCTCGGCAAATCCCGCGCCAAAGCCCGCGGCCGCGTCAACCAAGACAACAACGACAGTAACCAAGACCACGGTCGCCAAGGCCTCCAAGCCTAAAACCGCAACCGCGGCCTCCACGTCTCTCCCCAAGACCAGCGACAACAACATGATCGCCGCTTCCTTAACGCTTTTCATTCTGGGGACAGTGCTCCCGGCTGCTGTATATCGTTGCTAAGACCCCGTTTATGCGAAACCAGGGGAGGGATGAATGCAGCTATTACAGAAGTATTTAGCCTTCTACTGAATCAAATTTCTTAGAGATTGGTGCCGTATCAGCTATCGCTGCGACGGCACTATTTTGTTTAGCTCGACTGCCTCTCGATCTATTACCGATGTTGAGCCTTACACCCCATCTGCCAGAGCGATAAGATAATTGCAATCCAAATGATGCCGTTTATAAAGCTCCATTTGGATCCAATTGCCTATATCACTGGAGCCATACCATGAGGAACTACTATCAAATCAAAACCGTCGCATCGGCCCCTCCAAGAAGGCTCATCCCGATCGGAAAAGTCGTCAGCGCTGCTGGTCTTGTATTGGCAATTGTCAGTCTCTTTTACGCTCTGCCATCGAGTGCCAACATATATGGCTCGCTTTCTTTTACTTTCTTACTTATTGGCTTGTTCTTTTTTGTAGACGGGCTCCTTCTTGTTATTACAGCATCAAAGCAACAAGAGAAACTACTGCGGCTACGCCAATCCCTCCTAGAAGATGATCCGCAAATCGTCGCAAGCGCCGAAGAGTTTATGGCTCAGCGAAAGGCCCTGACACAGAAAGGCGAAATTACTGGCATCTTCATTGTCCATAATGCAACCAAAGATCTGTACTACGTAGGCCAAAGCGCAAAGGCAATTGATCGGGCGGCCATACAGTTTCTCGGTAGGGGCAATTGCGATGTATATGCCGACTACAAGTACGGTGACTCATTCAACGTACGAATAATCCCGCTGTCGGGAAGCTGCTACGAAAGTCTCAATGAGCTAAAACGCGCGGCGATACAAGCGCTCGAGGCTGCTGATGAAGTGCTCTATTAAAGGCGAATGTTAGGTTAAATGAAATGGCAAGCTCAAATAACGCAGGCAACAACGAGGAATTAACGCCGTCCGTCGAAGAAACGCTTCTTAACGAATCCGGCTCGATTGCCAGGGTCAAATCGTTCTCATGGATCTGGTTTATCAACAAGGAACGAATCCACGACATAGATCCCTTCCAATGCGGCAAATGGATGTTCTTCTTCTCTCCATTCAAAACCGCCCTCATGGACGACATTGTCGGAACCGCAGTTCTTGATGGCGTCGTCGTAGAAGCCAAATACTCGAATCCCGAAACGCTCATCGCGGCGGGCTCCAAACAAGGTGTCTGTTGCTTTTACCTAAACGGTAACGATAGAGAAAGCCATATGAGGGTACTGAGATACATGCTGGAAAACGGGCTGATCAGGAAGACAAAGACCGGAAAGCTTTATAACATTTCGTTCAAGTTTGACTCTGAGACCTATGCAGGAAAGTACAAGGGGAGCGGCTTCTGCGGAAAGATAAAGCTCGCGGACTTCGTTGACCTGGAGACGGGAGAATTTATCTAGGACAGCGAACGGAGTGATGAACTCTGCTTATGCTAGGCTTTTATTGCTTACCCCATGATCAACGCACCGCGACGGTTATCATGTCAAAAAGACACTGAAGTGTGAAATAGCTTAAATCTCAGTTATACAAATAATCAGCAGTTCAGGTCTTATGGGAATAATTCAATTCGCATCACGTTGCATCTAAGCGGCTGTTTATACTTGGATATAAACACTAAGGAGGCAGCAATGCTTTGGAGCTATGTTCAGCTAGATGACGGCACTCAGTTTGCCTACTCAGAAACACGAGACGACGGGACCGTTCGCGTAGCCGTCAAGCGCCCGGTTGATTTTGGTTTTGACCATGCAGAATGCTTTCTACCTGCGGTCAAATGGTTTAACGTCGAAGGATTTTCTACTGACGAACTGGATTTTTTGACCGAGTTCGTTAGATCAAACGCTCCGTTTATCTTCGAGCTTGCAGAACGGCAAAAAGCTGGACCGGCGGTGGCATAATGCCTCGAATTCTTGTTTTTGGACAGTATGTTCTGTTCTTTTGGATCGCGGAAAACGGAGAACCCGTTTACATCCATGTAGGGGTAAAGAGGGCGGCTGCTAACTCGACTAAGTTTTGGCTCACTAAAAATGGCGGATGCACACTTGCGAACAACGAGAGCAAGATTCCGGCTAAGGATCTCAGGGATCTTTCAAAACTAATCACCATGAACCATCGATACATTTGTGACAAGTGGCGCGAAACCTTTGGTGATGATTCCCTGACATTCTATTGCTAAACCGCAATTGAACCATGATTACGCTTGTCAACTCATGATTGCCGATGTTGACGGGCGGGACCTTCCTGTTACGCCGCTAGTGCTCCAATCGTACTTTCCGATAGCCCGGAACCCAAAGACAACCAGCACTACGCCTGGATCCAGGACCTTGTTTCCGGAAACCGCACGCGAGCAGAACTCGCCGACGAGCTGCGCCGCAATTGCGTTGTGTGTCTCGACGGTGCGTCGCACGTATAAAATCTAAGCATCCAAACTCTAACTATGAAATGGAATGGACGCCACATGGAGATCCCAAGCACCCTGTGCAGCAATGTGTACGACTTCGCGTTTTGCCCCGAGCCCTGCTACGACCGCCTGGTCGACCTCGCCGACCCCGAGGACTGGGGTCCCGGCAACCGCATCCTCAAAAACTACCTGTCGTTCTCATTTAGCCGCGCGGTGTTCTTGACCGAGCGTGACGTGGACCAGACCGCCCCGTCCAACTTACCGCTGGTGTTCGACGACGACCGTTGCCTATTCAACACCGGCCTGTACACGCGCCGCTACGAGACCATCTACGGCCTGTTTGAGCCCAACACCAAGCCCGACGCGCGCCAGCGCTGGTTTTTGAAGGGCTTCTTTAAGGAGAGCGACCCCATGCTGGTCTCGTTTGAGTACCCGCCGTGCCGCGTGCGCTTTGCCGAGGACCCCTCCGAGCTGGTCTATGACTACCGACTGCCCATCCGCTCCAACATCGACCACATTCTGGGCGACGAGGAGAACCTTACGCGCATCCCCGCCAGCCTGATGGGGGAGGGCAACTCGCTGCTGCTGCGCCGTGCCTTTGAGGGAGCCGTCGTCGAAGCCGCCCGCCGCGCCGCAGCCAACTATACGCTCGCGGTGCCGCAGTTCTACGGCGGCCGGATCCAGCTACTCCTACCGCTGTGCCTGACCGGCGACAAGCCCGAGCTGGCGCTGACCATCCAACGCGAGGACGGTTTCTACGCCGCGCGCACCTGCCTCACGCTCGACATGGCCTACAACAACGCGCGACTTATCTGCCGACCCGAAACGTCGTGGATTAAGCGATAAATGGTGGTTTAGCTGCGGGTTTGTCGGCTGCCCTGATTGCTGTGGCGCGGTTTGCGCCCGCGAATTTAAAATCGGAAGCAAAAAGTTCTTGGTAAACCACGCACGGCTATGTTAGTATCTCTTTTGCCGAAAGGCGACGGGCGATTGGCTCAGGGGTAGAGCATATCCTTCACACGGATGGGGTCACAAGTTCGAATCTTGTATCGCCCACCATCTAAAGTACAGGTCAGAGGTGTTAAGCCTCTGGCCTTTTTCTTTTTGATACCAAGGGTGATTCCAAAACGAATCGTAGTCGTATAAGGCGTCATTTTTTTCGCACCCTTTTTGCTGACGCCATTGCATGTTTTGTATAAAACGCATGCGTATTTTCATTGAATTCCCCATGTGATCCGCGCGCAAATGTGGAGACAGGGACCACATGCCCAAAGCTCCTTCCAGCGGTTTTCTATCACACGACGGTTTTTCGGCGGAACTCGGCATGCTTTTGTCAGCATTTGGTTTGCTTCCCGTACTTACCCGCATGATGCCCCGGTAGATAATCGGCCATGCCCGCAATCCGCACGGCCTACGGTCGAAACCAGGGGAGGCCACATGGACGAAATCGTCTGCGCAAACACCGCATTCCGCTACTGGCGCTGCCCACCGCAGGTGCATGACCTCTACCCGCGCCTACCCAGCTCCGATGACGGCTGGCGGGCCCTATCCCAAGCCCCTTTCGTAACCGATGTCCTCAAGACCCCGATTATCGCTGTTGCTTCGCCAGGTTGTTGTAATCACCACTCGGGATTGCGCTCCACTATTCGCTGGGAAGGGGCTTCGGATACCGGCACAACAACCGACACTCATTTAGGCTTTAGCGTCACCAATCCGCTTAACACGTTATTTACTATGACACGCTTTGTGTCCCAAATAGATCTCGTACTGGCTATGTACGAACTTTGCGGCTGGTTTTCTGTTTTCGAGCCGACCCCCGCTGTCGAAATGCAGTTAAAAATCGCGTTAAAGGAGAATCGCAATTCCAGCACGCAGGATCTGTTCGAACTTGGAGAAGGCGAAGACGAGATTCCTTGGAAACAAGTTTATGCCCGCACAACCGTAAAGGTCCCAGCAAATGAAGGCCAAACGAACAATCGCGAGGATGGAAGAGAGGTTACGAAACTCAAAGGTACTTCGCTTTGGATGAGAAAGCCACTCATCGAACTGAGCGACTTGCATCGATTCGCCGAAAAGGTCAAAAGTCAAATGTGGGGAAAGCAGTTTTATGATGCCGCTCAGCAGGTTATCGGCATTGCTGCGTCTCCGCTCGAGGTCGCGGGGGTCCTGCTTCTAAGTCGTTCTCGACGTCTAGGTGGTTCAGGATTCAGATACGTATACCTCAACGATTTAACCCCTCTATCCGAGGAAGCCCAAAGCATCGCAGGTCAAAAGGTTTGCTACGGTGACATCGTGATTGTAAACCCAATCCTAATGAAGGCAGCAATTATCGAAATCCAAGGTGAGGTCATCCATGGGTCAGGCGCGGTACTTGACCAAGATGCGGAGCGCATGACTGCGCTCCAGAGCATGGGTTTCGATGTGTTCCTGGTAACCCACGATATGCTTAACGACAAATAACAGCTAGACGCCATAGTCAAAAGCGTCTGCAGTCGTTTGGGGATTCGATATAAAGCCAAATCCGAGGCAATGAAGCGCGCCGAGACGCGACTGCGAGCAAATGTTCTGTGCAACTGGTTGGAACTCGGAAATTAGCCGGCGACAAGGCGCTAGAACGACCTAGTTTTCCTGCTAGTGAATTAGTATCATTTCAAAACCATGCCGGATTACGGGGCTGGACCCGGACCGGCCGTCCATACCCTGCATTTCGCTGAATGCGCAAGTCGTCTACCTGCTGTTTTGATTTTACCGATTACGGCATGCTCGGGGGTTCCCGGCCTGGCCCCGTAAACCGGCATGGTTTTGAAATCGCCGGGTCGGCGGGAGCGCGATTGGCCCCGATAATGGGCCCGGCGCCGGCGGGATGGTCGTTGGGCGGATGGCGGCCCGTGGGGTGGAAGCGAAAACCGGCGAGCGGCGGAACCCGAGATGCCCTGGGGGCGCCGGGGAGGAGGGCGGCGGCAGCGCCGCCGCCCGCGGGGCGCGCCCCGCGGGCCGGATCCGGCATCACGGGTCCCTTGCCCTCGAGTCCGCGCCGCGCTCTCGTCCCAGCGGCGCCCGCGCCTCCGGAAAGTTTTTCCAAAATTGTCCTTGCATCGGCGGGGGAGTTCCCGTATAGTACTTCTTCGCACGGGGGCGTAGCTCAGCTGGGAGAGCGCTTGACTGGCAGTCAAGAGGTCAGGGGTTCGATCCCCCTCGTCTCCACCCGAGCATTGAATGAGGCTCCAACGCAAGTTGGGGCCTTTTTTCATATAGGCACACAAGGTCAAAGGCGGCACCATGATCCTCCTGGTCGACAAGATCGTGCGTTGAACGGGCGCCGCGTGCATGGTAGTATTTCACGTCGTGGTTCAAGATGGGTGGCCTGTTCAATTGGCCTCTATTGCACGCGCCATTTTATAAGGGCTCTTGGCGCAACGGTTAGCGCAGGGGACTCATAATCCCTGGGTTCTGGGTTCGAATCCCGGAGGGCCCACCAGGTTTTTCAACAGGTCAGGCAATATGTCTGGCCTGTTTTCTTTTTCATGGCAGTAGTTTTCACTTGCGAATAGCCTGCTTGCTCACTTCCGGGCGCCCTCGGTCGGCTGCCTGCGATGCCGCCGCCACGAAACCGGCCCATCTACTACGTTTAAGCCCGACTCCTAGACCATACCCCGTATTTCACGAAAACCGCAGGCCGTCTACCTGCGGTTTTATTTCTGTCCGAGACGCCATGGTCGGGGGATGCCGGCCAAACGTAGTAGATGGCCGGTTTCGTGGCGGGGGCCCGGGGGCGGGCGGAGTGGAGCCTGATGGGAGGGCGGCGGCAGCGCCGCCCTCCCGCGGGGCGCGCCCCGCGGACTTAGTCGGGCATCGCGGGCCCATCGCTCTCGAGTCCGTCCCGCATCCGCGCCGCCGCCCCAGGAAAGTTTTTCCAAAATTGTCCTTGCATCGCCGTCCGAGTTCCCGTATAGTACTTCTTCGCACGGGGGCGTAGCTCAGCTGGGAGAGCGCTTGACTGGCAGTCAAGAGGTCAGGGGTTCGATCCCCCTCGTCTCCACCCGAGCATTGAATGAGGCTCCAACGCAAGTTGGGGCCTTTTTTCATATAGGCACACAAGGTCAAAGGCGGCACCATGATCCTCCTGGTCGACAAGATCGAAAAAAGTTTCGGCGCGCGCGTCCTCTTTAGTGGCGCGTCCTTCCAGATCAACCCCGGCGAGCGTTTTGCGCTCGTGGGACCCAACGGCGCCGGCAAAACCACCATGCTCAAGATCATCATGGGCATCGACAGCCCCGACGCCGGCATGGTCCAGTATGCAAAGGACTGCCAGGTAGGCTACCTGGAGCAGGAAACCAACCTTGAGCAGAAGGACACCACCATCCTTGCCGAGGTCATGGCTGCCGCCAAGGAAATCCGCCGCATGGGCGAGCGCGCCAACGAGCTGCAGGCCCAGATCACCGAGCTCTCCGAGCAGGGCAAGGACGTCGACGCACTCCTTAACGAGTATGGCCAGGTCCAGGACCGCTTTGAGCACCTGGGCGGCTACGAGCTCGAGAGCAACGCGCGCAAAATCCTGTCCGGCCTGGGCTTTAAGGTCACCGATTTTGAGCGCCCGTGCTCCGAGTTCTCGGGCGGCTGGCAGATGCGCATTGCGCTTGCCAAGCTCTTCCTGCGCCACCCCGACCTGCTGCTTCTGGACGAGCCCACCAACCACCTGGACCTCGAAAGCGTCCAGTGGCTGCGCGGCTTTATCGCCAACTACGACGGCGCCGTCCTCATCGTCAGCCACGACCGCGCCTTCATGGACGCCTGCGTCGACCACGTCGCCGCACTCGAAAACCGTCGCGTGACCACCTACACCGGCAACTACAGCAGCTACCTCAAGCAGCGCGAGGACAACCTGGAGCAGATGCGCGCCAAGCGCGCCGCCCAGGAGCGCGACATCGCCCACATGCAGGTCTTCGTCGACAAGTTCCGCTACAAGCCCACCAAGGCCGCCCAGGCGCAGGAGCGCATTCGCAAGATCGAGCAGATCAAAAAGGAGCTCGTCATCCTGCCCGAGGGTCACAAGCACATCGACTTTAAGTTCCCCGATCCGCCGCGCTCCGGCGATATGGTCGTGGGCCTGGAGGGCGTCTCCAAGTCCTACGGCGACAAGCACATCTACAGCGGCATCGACCTCAAACTCTACCGCGGTGAACACGTGGCGCTCGTCGGCCCTAACGGCGCCGGCAAGTCCACGCTCATGAAGATCCTCGCCGGCCTGGAGCCGCCCACCACCGGCACCCGCGATCTGGGCACCAACGTGGGCGTAGCCTACTACGCCCAGCACGCACTCGAGGGCATGACAGAGTCCAACACCGTCCTGCAAGAAATCGACACCGTCACGCCCAAGTGGACCGTGCCGCAGCAGCGCAGCCTGCTGGGCGCCTTCCTGTTTAGCGACAACGACGCAATCGAAAAGCAGGTCCGTGTCCTCTCCGGCGGCGAAAAGGCGCGCCTGGCGCTCGCCAAGATGCTTGTGGCCCCCGAGGCGCTCCTGTGCCTGGACGAGCCCACCAACCACCTGGACATCGACTCGGTGGACATGCTCGAGAACGCCCTGCAAAACTTCCCCGGAACCATCGTGCTGATCAGCCACGACGAGCACCTGGTGCGCGCCGTGGCCAACCGCGTCATCGACATCCGCGACGGCAAGGTCACGGTCTACGACGGCGATTACGACTATTACCTCTACAAGCGCGAGGACCTCGCGGCCCGCGCCGCCGCCGAGGCGGCAGGGGAGAGTGCTCCCGCCGCGGCTAAGTCCACCAAAGCCAGCGCCGCCCAGGCCGAAATCCCCGCCGCGGCGCCTAAGCCTGCGGAGGGCAAAAAGACCAAGGAGCAAAAGCGTGCCGAGGCCCAGGCCCGCGCCGCGCTCAACAAAAAGCTCAAGGGTGTGCGCAACCAGCTCAAGAAGATCGAGACGGAGCTCGACAAGAAGCGTGCCCGCTATGACGAGCTTATGGAATTGATGGCAAGCGAAGAACTTTATGCCGATCAGGACAAGTTCAACGCCGCGCTGGGGGAATATAACGGCCTTAAGCAGGAGCTGCCCAAGCTCGAGGACGATTGGCTGGAGCTTTCCACCCAGATCGAAGAGGAGACCGCGCGTGAACTCTCGTAAAGCCGCTGCCGTGGCGATGAGCATCATCGCCATTGTCTGTCGCATCTGCGGCATCTTTATGAGCGCGATGACCGTGCTGCTGTGCTTTAGCGGCCTCACTGCCAAGCTGCAGATCGTTGGCTTTGTCGTTGAGCTTTCGCGCGCGCTGCCGAGCTCCATTGCCGGGTACGGTGTCATCACGTCGCCCTTTGGCGGCGTGTTCCGCTTGGATTACGCCATCGTGGCCGTCATCCTGTTTGTGGCCGACTACCTGCTCACGCGCGCCTCGCGCCGCGTCCGCTAGGGGATCGCCATGTCCAGCAGCTACTTCATGAACTTGCTCGCGAGCGCCGTCGCCGTCATCGTCGGCATCGTGATCCACGAGAGCGCGCACGCCGCCGCGGCCTGGGCACTCGGCGACAAGACGGCCCGCTCGCGCGGCCGTGTCTCGCTCAACCCGCTCAACCATATCGACCCGTTTGGCACCATCATCCTGCCGCTGCTTATGCTCGCGGCCGGCGGCCCGGTGTTCGCCTTTGCCAAGCCGGTGCCCGTCTACCTCAACAACCTTAAGCACCCCAAGCGCGACGAGGTTCTGGTGAGCGCAGCCGGTCCCGCATCGAACATCGCGCTGGCATGCCTTGCGGCCGCTCTCATGCACGCAACGTACAGCAACCTCTATACCAGCATGTCCTTTGCCGTGGCGTCCCAAATCATGAACTTCGGTGCCACCTTTATCGTGGTCAACCTGTCGCTCGCGTTCTTTAACCTCATCCCGATCCCGCCGCTCGACGGCTCGTCGATCATCGTACCGTTCCTCAAGGGCAAGGCGCTCGCCAACTACTATCGCCTGCAGCAATACGCCATGCCGATCCTTATCATCGTGCTGTACTTGCTGCCCATGTGGACCGGCATCGACGTAATCGGCCGCTATTTCGACGTTACCGTGTATCCGCTGGCGGAGCAGCTGCTCAACTTCGCAATCGCCGGCATCTAGGGTAAACTTACAGGTCGACCGTGCAAAACGGTTGCAACATGCACCCAAACCGCGCCGCGAAGGCGCCGTCAAAGGAGGTCGAAAATGTCGTATCGCGTGTCGACGCAGGTCTACAGCGGACCGTTCGACCTGCTGCTGCAGCTGGTAACCCGCCAAAAAGTTGATATCGGCGCCATCTCGATCAGCGAGGTGGCCGAGCAATACCTTGCCGAGGCCGAGCGCATCGAGGCGCTGGACCTGGACGTGGCGAGCGATTTTTTGCTGGTCGCGGCAACCCTTTTGGACATCAAGGCTGCCTCGCTGGTGCCCCAGGAGGAACCCAGTAAATCCGTCGACGATGACGAGGACGACGAAGACCTCGAGGAGCTCAGCGCGCTCGACGGCGATGCTCTGCGCGAGGTCCTGATCCAGCGCCTGATCGCCTACAAGCAGTTTAAGGGCGCGGCGGCGGCCCTTGGCGCGCGCATGCAGGCCGAAAGCCGCATGCATCCGCGCGTGGCCGGCCCCGACCCCGAGTTCCTAGGCCTTATGCCCGACTACCTGGCCGGCATTACCTTGCGCGGCCTGGCCGTCATCTGCGCCGACCTGGACGGCAAGCGCCAGACCTTCCTGCTGGAGGCCGAGCACGTGGCACCGCATCGCGTGCCGCTCGACCTGACGGTGGCATCGGTCGACCGCTTTACCATGGCGCACCAATCCTGCACCTTCCGCGAGCTGTTGGACGGCGACGCCACGACTGAGCAGCTCGTTGTCACCTTCCTGGCCATGCTCGAGCTCGCCAAGCGCGGCTCGCTTACGCTGAGCCAGGACAAGATTTTTGGAACCATTCAAATCAACCGCGTCGAGGGCGCCGAGGCATACGCTCCCGGCGAGGGCCCCGAGCTCACCGAATAGGAGCGGCAACCATGTCAAGCTTTTCTACGCTAGAGGCAAACAGCCTCAAAGGCGCCCTCGAGGCGCTGCTGCTGGTGTCGAGCGACCCCGTCAGCGCGCCCGCGCTGGCAGGTGCGCTGGATATCGCCCCGGGCGAGTGCGCGTCACTGTTGGCCGAGCTCAAAGTTGAGTACGAGGAGGCCAATCGCGGCTTTCAGCTGCGCGAGGTCGCCGGCGGCTGGCGCCTGTTCACGCACCCCGCCTACCACGATGTGGTCGAGGCCTACGTGTTGAGCTGGGACACGCAAAAACTGTCGCAGGCGGCGCTCGAGACCCTGGCCGTCATCGCCTACCACCAACCCGTCACGCGCGAGGTGGTCAAGGGCATCCGCGGCGTCAACTCCGACGGCGTCATTGCGTCGCTCGTGGACAAGGGCCTGGTGCGCGAGCTCGGCCGCGACCCCCAGCGCGGTCAGGCCATCATCTACGGCACGACCAACGCCTTCTTGGAAAAGTTCGGCTTGCGCTCCACCCGCGACCTGCCCGACCTGGAGCAGTTTGCCCCCGACGAGCAGTCGCGTCAGTTTATCCGCGAGCGCCTGAGCGGCCGCAGCATTCAGTCCACGCTCGAGGAGCAGGCCGAAGATCTGGACGAAGAGCGCGAACTGATTGATACCGATGTTGAGGTTACCGATGGCGAGGAGCTTCTGCCCACCGGCGTTACCTCGGAGGACATGCATGACGAGGATTAACGAAGCAGTGGAGACACGCATCGCAAGCGCCACGGACACTACGGCGCCCACAGGTGACGCCCAGCCCGTCTACCCGCACACGATGCGCCTGCAGCGCTTTTTGGCGCGCGCGGGCGTGGCGAGCCGCCGCGGCTCGGAGGACCTGATGACCGCAGGCCGCGTGACCGTCAACGGCCAGGTCGCGACCGAGCTGGGCACCAAGGTCGATGTGGACCGCGACCGCATCGAGGTCGACGGCATGCCCGTCAAGCTCAACCAGGGCGCCGTGTACCTGATGCTCTATAAGCCGACCGGCTACCTCACCACCATGAGCGACCCGCAGGAGCGCCCCTGTGTGGCGGACCTGGTTCCGCGCGACCGATTTCCGGGGCTCTTCCCGGTGGGTCGCCTGGACCGCGACACTACGGGCCTTTTGCTCTTTACCACCGACGGCGACCTGTCGCAGGATCTGCTGCATCCCAGCAAGCACGTCTACAAGACCTATCAGGCGCTGGTGGACGGCCACCTGACCGATCGTGACTTGGAACCACTCCGTCGCGGCATCGAGCTCGACGACGGCCTGTGCCAGCCGGCAAT
Organism: uncultured Collinsella sp.; assembly: GCA_938005465.1. Lineage (GTDB taxonomy): Bacteria > Actinomycetota > Coriobacteriia > Coriobacteriales > Coriobacteriaceae > Collinsella. The sequence continues at coordinate 46,001 of CALLNU010000040.1, read as the reverse complement.
CTGCCGCGTCATTAACGCGCGCGAGGCCGAGGCCGTGGCTCCGCAAGGCGTAAAGCCCGGCACCACCGCCGTGGAGGTTATCATCCGCGAGGGCCGCAAGAACCAGGTCAAACGCATGCTGAGCAAGATTCACCACCCGGTGATCCGCCTGCATCGCTGTAACTTTGCCGGCCTGGAGCTCAAGGACGTGGCCAAGGGCTCGTGGCGCGAGCTCACCGACCGCGAGGTGCAAATCCTCAAGGCCGGCGGCATCCCGCCTAAGCAAGCTGCCTCCAAGCGCGGTGACAAGCCCCAGGAAACCCCCGCGACCCGTACGCGTCACCACGGCAGCCACGGCTCCGCGCCCAAGCGCAACACCTACCGCGAGCGCTACACGGGATAGCCAGCCCGCCAGAAAGCAACGCCCGCGTCCTATACCAGCACGTCAACCACCGAAAGGAAGCATTACATGATCGTCGCCATCGACGGCCCCGCCGGTTCCGGCAAGTCCACCATCGCCAAGGAGATCGCCCGACAGCTGGGCTTTAACAAGCTCGACACGGGCGCCATGTATCGCGCCGTCACCTTCGCCGCGCTCGACCGCGGCATCGACCTGGACGACGAGGCGGCCATCGACGCCCTCGCCGAGCAGATCGAAATCCGCTTTACCAACGGCACCGGCGAGGACACGCGCCTTACTATCGACGGTAAGGACGCATCGGTTGCCATCCGCACCCCACAGGTAGACGCCAACGTCTCCAAGGTCTCGGCCTACCCGGGCGTGCGCGCCGCCATGCTCATCCACCAGCGTCGTGCCGCCGAGGACCGCGATATCGTGGCCGAGGGTCGCGACATCGGCACCGTCGTATTCCCCAACGCGAAGGTCAAAGTGTTCCTGACCGCCGACCCGCGCGAGCGCGCCCGTCGCCGCGTGCTGCAGCGCCACCAAAACGACGCCCAGCTGCTCAGCGAAGAGCAGCTCGAAGCCGAGGTCGACGAGACCCTCGATGCCCTCAAGCAGCGCGACAAGCTCGACAGCAGCCGAGAGGTCGCGCCGCTCGTGCCCGCCGAGGACGCCGTGCACGTCGACTCCACCGCCCACACCATCGACGAGGTCGTCTCGATAATCGAGGACCTCATCAACCAAAGGAGGTAGCCCATGCGCCTGTTTAAGCAGACGCCCGAGGATTACTACAACGCCCCCTACGCCGAGTTCCCGGCGCTCATCCGCGGCACCGTCGCCGTGGTCATGGCTATTCTGTGGGCCTTCTCCAAGCTTATGTGGCGTTGGAAGGTCGAGGACGCCGACCTTCTGTTTGAGCGCCAGGAAGGACGCGGCAGCGTTGTTATCTGCAACCACACCTCGATGGCCGAGCTCTTGGCCGTGGAGACGGCGCTGTTCTTTGGCGGCCGCCGCATCCGCCCCATCTTTAAGTCCGAGTTCGCTAAGAGCAAGATTGTGCGCTGGGCCTTTAGCCGCGTGGGCGGCATTCCCGTCGAGCGCGGCACCGCCGACATGAAGTGTCTGCGCGCCGCCCAGCATGCACTGCAGCGCGGTGAGGATGTCCTGATCTTCCCCGAGGGTACGCGCATCCGCTCGCGCGAGATTAAGCCCGAGGTCCATGGCGGCTTTGCGCTCATCGCCCAGATGGGCAAGGCGCCCGTCAACCCACTCGCCATTTGTGGCTGGTCCGACATTACGCCTAAGGGCAAAAAGCTCATGCGCCCCAAAAAGTGCTGGATCCGCGCCGGCAAGGCCATCTCGCTATCCGACGCTCCGGCCGAGCTCAAGCGCAAGGAGCGCCTGGCATGGTTTGAGTCCGAGGCCATGAACCGCGTCTACGCCATGCGAGACGAGCTGTGCGACGAGCACCCGGGCAGGTTCTAGCCATGGGCGAGGAAGTCATGAATACCGCCGCGGCCGCCACTGAGGAGGTCGTCCCCACCATCGAGATCGCCGCCCACGCCGGCACTTGCTACGGCGTGCAGCGCGCGCTCGACATGGCGCTGGCGGCCGCCCCGCAGGCGGGGGAGAGCACTCAGGTCCACACCCTAGGTCCGCTCATCCATAACCCCATCGTGGTACGCGAGCTCGCCGAGGCAGGCGTTGGTCTGGCCGACACCTTGGACGACGCCGCCTCGGGCACCGTAATCATCCGCGCCCACGGCGTGGTGCCGCAGGTCATTGACGTCGCTCGTGAGCGCGGCCTTACCGTGGTCGACGCCACCTGCCCCTACGTCAAGAAGGTCCATGTGGCGGCCGAGCGCCTGGTGCGCGAGGGCTACCGCGTGATCGTCGTGGGCGAACCGGGCCACCCCGAGGTCGAGGGCATTCTGGGCCACGCCGGGGATGACGCTCTAGTCGTGAGCTGCGCCGCCGATGCGGACGCGCTGCCGCTCAAGGGCAAGGTGGGCCTGGTTGTGCAGACCACCCAAACCGCGCAGAACCTGGCCGAGGTTGTGGCCTCCATCACCCCGCGCGTGCAGGAACTGCGCGTGATCAACACCATCTGCGCCGCCACGAGCGAACGGCAGCAGGCAGCCGCAACCCTCGCCAACCGCTGTGATTGCATGGTCGTCGTGGGCGGCAAGAATTCGGGCAACACGCGCCGCCTGGCGCAGATTTGTGCTGACGTCTGCGAGCACACGCATCACATTGAGGAAGCTTCCGAGCTTGAGGCCGCATGGTTTGCCAACGCGCGCCACATTGGCATCACCGCCGGAGCCTCCACCCCGCAAGAACACATCGAACGCGCCGTTGCGCGCATCAAGGAGCTTTGCCGCTAATCATGGACCAGACCGTACCCGCATACGCCGCCGAGGTGGCCGATTACGGGCGCAGCCGCGACCCCGAGCCGGGTGAGGGCGCGCTCGTTAAGAACGTGCGTCCCGAATCGCCCGCATGGGATGTGGGTATCGAGCCGGGCATGCGCGTGCTCACGGTCAACGGCGAGCAACTCACCGACATGATCGTCTGGCTTTGGGAAGCAGACGACGATACCGTCGAGCTGGAGGTATTCGATCCGCGCGACGGCACTGTCACCCCCGTGGAGCTCGACCGTTTTCCCGGCGAGGATTGGGGTCTTGAGTTCGACGGCCCCATCTTTGACGGCATGCGTACCTGTGTAAACGCCTGCGTGTTCTGCTTTATGACGATGCTGCCCAAGGGCGGCCGCTCCACGCTCTACATTCGCGACGACGACTATCGCCTGAGCTTTTTACAGGGTAACTTTGTCACGCTCACGAACCTTTCCGACGAGGACGTGCAAAACGTTATCAATCGCAACATGAGTCCGATGAACGTGTCGGTCCATGCCGTGAGCCCCGACGTCCGCCGCCGCATGATGGGCCGCAACGCCCAGCGCGGCATGGACGTGCTCGAGGCCATCATGGCCGCCGGCATCGAGATTCATGCGCAGATTGTGCTATGCCCTGGCATGAATGACGGTGAGGAGCTGGAAAAGACCCTGCGCTTTTGCGAGGAGCACGAGCAGATCACGAGCCTGGGTATCGTGCCGCTCGGATTTACCAAGCACCAGAACCGCTTTAGCTGGTCATACAGCGACAAGCCCGAGCTGGCGCGCGAAACCATCGCCATGATCCGTCCCTACCAGGACCGCGCCTTCGAGCGCTTTGGCCGCCACACGTTTCAGATGAGTGACGAGTTCTATCTGGACGCCGGCATCGAGCCGCCCGAGGCAGACTTTTACGACGGCTATCCGCAGTACTATGATGGTATCGGCATGATCCGCTCGTATCTGGACGAGACCGACGACGTACTTGCCACCGACGCCGAGCGCCTTGCCCGCGTTCGAAAGGCCATTACCGCCCGCGACCAGCGCCTGGTATGTCTTTCGGGCGCCAGCGCACGCGATACCGTCGCCCGCTTCGTGGAGTCTCCACAGGGCCTTTCCGGCACCGTCACGGCCATCAAGAACCGCTACTTTGGCGGTAACGTGGACGTGACCGGCCTCATCGTCGCCTGCGACATCCTGGAGCAGCTGCCGCAAGACCTGTCGGGGGTTATGCTCTTTGTGCCTAAGCTCATGTTCAACGCTGACGGCATGACGCTTGACGAGTATCATCGTGACGATTTACTCGCAAGCCTTACCAGTTGTGGCGCCGAGGTTCATGTGGTGTCGACCATGCCGCATGAGCTGCTCGATACCCTGGAGCACATCCTTGGCATTGTGCCTGCCGACTCTACTAATTCCGCTGACCCTACCCATTAAAGGAGAGCAGATGAAACCTATCGTCGCCGTCGTCGGACGCCCCAACGTGGGCAAGTCCACGCTCGTTAACCGCCTGGCCCAGACCTCAGACGCCATCGTCCATGAGTCCCGCGGCGTCACGCGCGACCGTTCGTATCACACGGCCGATTGGAACGGCCGCGAGTTCACCATCGTCGACACGGGCGGTATCGAGCCGCTCAAGAGCGACGACGTCTTTGCCACGTCCATCCGCGACCAGGCACTCGCCGCCGCCGAGGAAGCCGCCGTCATCCTGTTTGTGGTCGACGGCCGCACCGGCGTCACCGAGGAGGACGAGTCGGTCGCCCGCATGCTCAAGCGCTGCGACAAGCCGGTCTTTCTGCTGGTGAACAAGCTCGACAACCCTGATCGCGAGAACGATAACATCTGGGAGTTCTATTCGCTCGGCATCGGTGAGCCCACGCCGCTGTCGGCTCTGCACGGCCACGGCACGGGCGACCTGCTCGACGATATCGTGGCCCTGCTCCCCGAGGAGGAGGACGAGGTCGCCGACGAGTTCCCCGACGCGCTCAACGTGGCCATTATCGGCCGCCCCAACGCCGGTAAATCGTCGCTGTTCAACCGCATCCTGGGCGCCGACCGCTCTATCGTCTCGAACATCGCCGGCACCACGCGCGATGCCATCGATACCGTCGTGGAGCGCAACGGCAAGCACTACCGCATGGTCGACACCGCGGGCATTCGCAAGAAGAGCACCGTATACGAGAACATCGAGTACTACTCCATGGTCCGCGGCCTGCGCGCCATCGATCGCGCCGACGTGGCGCTGCTTGTCGTCGACGCCTCCGTGGGCGTTACCGAGCAGGACCAGAAGGTCATGGGCCTCGCCATCGAACGCGGCTGCGCCATCGTCGTGCTGCTCAACAAGTGGGACCTGCTCGACGACGACCGCAAGCGCGAGGCCTGCATGGAGACCGTCGACCGCCGTCTGGGCGTCATGGCTCCCTGGGCCCAGTACCTGCGCATCTCTGCTCTGACCGGCCGCAGCATCGAAAAGATCTGGGGCATGGTCGATGCCGCCGAGAAGACGCGTTCGCAAAAGATCAGCACCTCGCGCCTTAACACATTCCTCACCGACCTGCGCGAGTTTGGCCACACCGTGGTGGACGGCAAGCGCCGCCTGCGCATGCACTACGTGACACAGACGGGCGTCAACCCGCCGACGTTCACGTTCTTCGTCAACCACAGCGACCTGGTCAACGACACCTACCAGCGCTACGTGGAAAACCGCATGCGCTCGACCTTCGATTTTGCCGGTACGCCCATTCGACTCTTCTTTAGGAAGAAGGAGCAAAAGGATGCTTAATCCGATTCTGCTGACCGCCATCTGCGCCGTGGTTTCGTTCTTTATCGGAGCGATTCCGTTTGGCCTGATCCTGGGCCGCGTGTTCAACCACACCGATATTCGCAAGGCGGGCTCCGGCAACATCGGCACCACCAACGCCCTGCGTGTAGCCGGCCCCAAGGTCGCGGCGCTCACGCTACTGCTCGACTGCCTTAAGGGCGCTATCTGCGTCCTTATCGCCCGTCCGCTCATCGCGAGCGTGGGCTATGGCTTCCCTGTGAGCATCATGGCTCCCGGTGCCGCCGGCGACTGGATGCTCGGCGTCATTTGCCTGGCTGCCGTGTGGGGCCACATCTTCTCGCCCTACCTTAACTTCCACGGCGGTAAGGGTATCGCCGTGGGCCTGGGCGTGATTCTTGCCTGGTACTGGCCCATTGGCCTGTCGCTGCTGGGCATGTTTATCGTGGCCGTCGCCATCACCAAGTTTGTGTCGGTGGGCTCGCTCGCAGCTGCCATCGGACTTCCCATCGCTGCCTGCGCGGTCTTTCCGTACAGCAGCCTGGGCCTCAAGTTTTGCATGGCGATGATCGGCATCACCGTGGTGTGGGCCCATCGCTCAAATATCCAAAAGCTCATGGCCGGTAAGGAGTCCAAGCTCTCGTTCACCAAGCGCGTCACCGAGCCCGACGATAAGTAGGAGAGAGTCATGAATGTTGCGCTGATTGGCTCCGGCTCATGGGGAACCGCCGTTGCCGGCCTTGCCGCCGCGCGAGCCGAGCGCGTGACCATGTGGGCCCATAGCGAGCAGACGGCAGCTGGCATTAACGGCGAGCACCGTAATCCCCGCTATCTGGTGGACTACGTGCTGCCGGAAAACGTTGTCGCCACGACGGACTTGGCCCAGGCGCTCGACGGCGCCGAGGCCATCATCTTTGCCGTGCCTTCGACGCACCTGCGTGGCGTCTGCCACCAGGCGGCGCCGTTCATCGCGGACGAGACGCCGGTTCTGTGCCTCACCAAGGGCATCGAGCCCGAGTCTGGCCTGCTCATGAGCGAGGTCATCGCCAGTGAGATCGGCAACGAGGCACGTGTCGCGGCGCTTTCGGGCCCCAACCATGCCGAGGAGATCTGCCGCGGCGGACTTTCTGCCGCCGTCATCGCCAGCGAAGATACGCAGGTAGGGGAGACCTTTAAGGACCTACTCCTGTCAACGGCCTTTCGCATCTACCTGTCGCAAGACATGACCGGTGTCGAGGTCTGCGGCGCCATGAAAAACGTTATCGCCATCGTGTGCGGCATCTCCGCCGGCACCGGTGCGGGCGACAACACGCTCGCCCTTATCATGACGCGCGGCCTGGCAGAGATCAGCCGTCTGGTGCACGCCCGCGGCGGTCAAGCTATGACCTGCATGGGACTTGCCGGCATGGGCGACCTCATTGCCACCTGCACCTCGGAGCATTCGCGCAACCGCACCTTTGGCTACGAGTTTGCCCACGGCGTGTCGCTCGACGAGTATCAGACGCGCACGCATATGGTTGTTGAGGGCGCCGTCGCGGCCCGCAGCGTGAGCGAGCTTGCCCGTTCACTGGGCGTAGACATTCCGCTCACCTTTGCCGTGGAGCAAACGCTCTACAACGGTGTTACTTTGGATAGGGCGCTCGAGATTCTTACCGACCGCGTACCCTCCCAAGAGTTCTACGGACTCACCGACTAGCGCAGAAAGGCTTCTACCATGGGTTCCATTAAAATCGCTCCGTCCATCCTTTCGGCCGATATGGCCAACCTCAAGGGCGACCTCGACAAGATCGCCGGCGCCGACTATGTGCACTTCGACGTTATGGACGGACACTTTACCGGCAACCTCACCTTTGGCGTTGACATCCTTAAGGCTGTCAAGCGCTCCACCGATGTACCGGTCGACGCGCACCTGATGGTGTCGAACCCCGACGAGACGGTCGATTGGTACGCCGACGCCGGTGCCGACATGATCACCGTGCACTACGAGGCCTCCACGCACCTGCACCGCACGCTCACGCATCTGCAGCAGCGCGGCGTCAAGGCCGGCGTGGTGCTCAACCCCGCCACCCCCGTGTGCGTACTCGAGAGCATCATCGACGTCGTCGATATGGTGCTGCTGATGAGCGTAAATCCCGGCTTTGGCGGCCAGAGCTTTATCCCGGGCACCATCGCCAAGCTCCACGAGCTCAAAGCCATGTGCGAGCGCCACGGCGTGTCGCCCCTGATCGAGGTCGACGGCGGCATCTCTTCCAAGAACATCGCCGAGGTTGTCAAGGCCGGCGCAAATGTCCTGGTGGCCGGTTCTGCCGTATTTAAGTCCGAAGATCCCGCTGCCGAGGTTGCGCTGTTGCAGAAGCTGGGCAACGAGGCTGCACAGGAGGCATAAACCCTTATGACCGCAGGTCAAAACCGCATACCCGTGAATCTTGACTATGCCGCCTCGACGCCCATGCGCGCCGAGGCGCGCCTTGCGCAGCGTGAGTACGACGATAGCGAGCTAGCGGGCGTCAACCCCAACTCGCTGCACTCGCTCGGCCGCAAGGCTGCCGCGCGTCTGGAGGTTGCACGTCGCGAGATCGCCCGCAGCTTTGGCGCGCGCGTTCGCCCGTCTGAGATTGTTCTGACTAACGGCGGCACCGAAGCCAACCAGCTGGCGCTACTCGGTCTTGCCGAGGGCGCTCGTCAGCGCGATCGCAAGCGCGATCGTGTAATCGTTTCGGCCATCGAGCACGATTCGATTCTGGACAACCTGCCGCTGCTGCGTGCCGCCGGCTTTACCGTCGACCTGGTGCAGCCCTGCCGCGCGGGCTACATTGAGCCTGCCACGCTGAGCGACTTGCTGAGCGACGACGTGTCGCTCGTGAGCATTATGGTCGCCAACAACGAGACCGGCGTGGTGCAGCCCATCCGCGAGCTTGCCTCGGCCGCTCATACCGTGGGCGCAGTGTTCCACACCGATGCTATCCAGGGCTATCTGCACATTCCACTCGATGTCACCGAGCTGGGCGTCGATGCTATGTCCGTCGCGGCCCACAAAATTGGCGGTCCTGTGGCATCCGGCGCGCTCTACGTTAAGACCCGCACGCCGCTGCGTCCGCGCATCTTTGGCGGTGGACAGGAAGCCGGACGTCGTGCCGGCACGCAGGACCTGCGCACGCAGCTGGCCTTTGCCGCCGCCGCCTCCGCGCTGTTGCCGACCGTGGCCCAGGAGCGCGCGACGCTGCAGGCCTTGTCCGACAAACTCTACGCCACGCTTACGGCTCATCCGCGTATTCATGCCACCATGGGCGACTACGTACAGGCCGATCGCCTGCCGGGCATGGTGTCGATCTACGTCGACGGCATGGACTCCGAGGAGCTCATCGTCAAGCTCGACGCCGCCGGCTTTGAGGTTTCGGCCGGCTCGGCGTGCTCGAGCGGCAGCATGGACCCGAGCCACGTGCTCAGCGCAATGGGCATTGGTCGCGAGCAGGCGCTAGGCGCACTGCGCATCTCCTTCGATGACCGCGTGGACCCGGCTGACCTGGACGACTTTGCCCAGACGCTGCTCTCGATCGTAGGTGCTGCATGATCGTCGCCGAGCTTGAACGCGCGCTGCTGGCGCGCTACCCCAAGGCGGACGCCGAGGGCTGGGATCATGTAGGGCTCTCCGTGGGCGACCCTGCCGCCGAGATTGCTGGCGTGGCCTGCGCGCTCGATGCGACCGAGACCAATGTTCGCCGCGCCCAAGAAGCCGGTGCCAACGTGCTGCTGACGCATCATCCCATATACATCAAGGCGCCCGAGGCCTTTTGTCCGGCGGATGCCACACGCCCCCAATGCAGCGCGGCGCTCTACGAGGCAGCGCGTTGCGGCGTGAGCATTATCTCGCTCCACACTAACCTGGACCGGTCGCACGAAGCCCGCGTCTGCCTGAGCGAGCTGCTGGGTACCACACCCGTGAGCTCACTGGAGCACTTGGACGACCCCGAGGCCACCGGCCTGGGCGCGCTTGCAACGCTCAACGACCCGTGCACGCTGCGCGATCTTGCCACCCGTGCTGCCACGGCCTTCGGCAGCGACCCGCGTGTGTGGGGCGAAGCCGATCGCCCGTGCCGCACCGTCGCCATTTTGGGCGGCTCCTTGGGCGACTTTGGACAGCTCGCCATCGCCGGAGGCGCAGATGTCATCGTGACGGGCGAGGCGGGCTACCACGTGGCGCAAGACCTTGCCTTGCGCGGGCTGGCGGTGATCCTGCTCGGCCATGACCGTTCTGAGGAGCCGTTCGTTGATATATTGATGAACTCTGCGGTTGACGCCGGGGTCGACCCCCGTCATGCGATTAAAATACTGAACCCTTGCCAATGGTGGACTGTGACAAAAGGAGAGAACTTATGAGCGCCGGCGCTACGCTACTCAAGCTGCAACAGATCGATTTGGAGCTCGCCCGCAACAAGAGCGAACTTGCCAATATGCCGGAGCTCAAGGAGCTCGCTTCCAAGCGTAAGACCTACGTTAAGCTCAAAGCCGAGATGACCAAGCTCTACGCCCAGCGCAAGGACCTGGACATTGAGCTCGACGATCTCAACACCACCGAGATTCAGACCAACAACGCCATTGAGGCTGCCAAGAAGCGCCACGTCGACGGTTCCGACTACCGTGAGGTTCAGGACCTGGAGAATGAACTCGCAACCCTGGCCAAGCGTCTGGACAAGATTGAGCACACCCGCAAGGACGTCGTTGTCGCCCATAAGGAGGCGCTCGACCGCGAGGCCCGCGCACAGGCAATTATCGCCAAGTTCGAGGAGGGCGTGAAGGCCGATACCAAGGCCGCCCGCACTAAGGCTGCCGACCTGCAGGCTCAGATTGACGCCGCCACTAAGGAACGCACCGCGCTTGCCGCCACGCTGCCGGCCGACGTGCTCACCGACTACGAGCGTCTGCTCAAGCAGTTCCGCGGCCTGGCCGTCGAGACCATCCAGGGCAACATCCCCACAGTCTGCCACACCGCGCTGCAGGCATCGTCCATGAGCGACCTCAACCACGACGGTAGCGAGATTACGCACTGCCCGTACTGCCACCGCCTCCTGGTACTCCCGAGCAAGGAAGCTTAAACGATGGCGGCATCCAACAATTCAATGCAACTTGAGGGAAAAACGATCCTGCTGGGCATTACCGGCGGGATCGCCGCCTATAAGTCGTGCAATATCGTGCGCCTGCTGCAAAAGCGCGGCGCACGTGTCAAAGTCGTTATGAGCGAGCATGCCACGGAGTTCGTGGGCCCGCTCACGTTCCGCGCGCTCACCAATGAGCCGGTCGCGGTTGGGCTATTCGACGACCCGTCTGACCCCATCCACCATATCTCGCTTGCGCAGGAGCCCGATCTGGTGGTCGTGGCGCCCGCGACGGCCAATATCATCGCCAAGATGGCCAACGGCATCGCCGATGACCTTATTTCCACCACGCTGCTTGCGACGCCGCGACCCATCGTGATCGCACCCGCTATGAACAACGGCATGTGGAAGGCGCCGGCGACGCAGGCCAACATGGCCACGCTGCGCGAGCGCGGTGTCCATGTTGTGGGACCCGGCAGCGGCTACCTTGCCTGCGGCGACGTGGACATGGGACGCATGAGCGAGCCCGAGGACATCGTCGAGGCTGTATGTGAGGTGCTCAAACCCGTGCCTCAGGACCTGGCAGGCAAGCGCGTCGTCATCACTGCCGGCCCCACGCACGAACCAATCGACCCGGTGCGATTCATTGGCAACCGCTCATCAGGCAAGATGGGCATCGCCCTGGCAGGGGAGGCCGCTCGCCGCGGTGCTGCGGTCAAGCTTGTGCTGGGACCGACATCGCTCGATGTCCCCCGCGGCGTGGAGTGCGTGCGCGTGCAGACCGCCGCTGAAATGCTGCAGGCAGCGCTCAGCGCCTTCCAGACGGCCGATGCGGCAATTTGTGCGGCCGCCGTCGCCGACTATACCCCCGCCACCCCTGCGGACCATAAGCTCAAAAAGGCCAACGAACGCCTGGATCGCATCGAGCTTGTCGAAACGGTCGATATTTTGGCCGAGCTCTCGCGCCAGAAGGGCGAGCGGTGCGTAATCGGATTTGCGGCCGAGACCGATAACGTTGTCGAGTACGCCGAGCGCAAATTGGCCCGCAAGGGCTGCGATGCCATTATCGCCAACGATGTCTCGCGCGCCGATTCGGGCTTTGGAACCGACACTAACAAGGCCTGGATTGTGAGCACAACGGGTACGCAAGAACTTCCCGTGCTAACAAAACCCCAGCTCGCAGATACAATTTTGGACTTGCTTCAAAATTTATAAAAAAGTTCTTGCACAAGTCTAAAGTTTCGGGTTAATATACTCCCTGTTGCAAGCGAGAGCAGAGCAACAAACATAAGCTTCGGGACGTGGCGCAGCTTGGTAGCGCACTTGACTGGGGGTCAAGGGGTCGCTGGTTCGAATCCAGTCGTCCCGACCAGAAGTTTGCAGGTCAGGCACCTAGTGCCTGACCTTTTTTGTTTTAATCACCATGATTATTTTGCTTAAAGCAACAACGTTCCCGCTCGATGTAACCACCGAATCAAAACGTGTACATCAGCCACCAAAATCGACATTTTTCGACATGTTTGGAGGCTGATGTACACGAATGCGAAATCCCCGCCGCCTAAAAGCGCCCTCCACATGTCTGGACTCTCTATGCTTACGCTGGATAGACATCGCCGGAACGGGTATAGTATCGAAAGTTTTGTCGTTAACCAGCGGGGGAGTCCTGTGGGCATCAAAAAGAAGATCAAAAAGGAGCTTATCGGCACTTCCGATTACCCGTCGAATAAGATCTTTACGATCTCCAATTTCATCACCTTTACGCGCCTGATCCTCACCCTGGTATTCCTGTACCTGTTTGTGATGGATAACAACCGTGTCATCGCCATCGTTATCTACGCCGTTGCCGCCTCCACCGACTGGATGGACGGTCAGATCGCCCGCATGACCAAGACGGTCTCGTGGCTCGGCAAGGTCATGGATCCCATCTGCGACCGTGCGCTGCTGTTCACCGGCGTCTTGGGACTGGTGGTTCGCGGAGAACTGCCCATCTGGGTCTGCGTGCTCATTATTGGCCGCGACATCTATCTGGGCATCGGCACGCTTATCGTTCGTCATTATCACCGTCGCCCCATCGATGTCGTCTTCCCCGGAAAGATTGCCACAGCGCTGCTCATGACCGGCTTCTCGCTTATGCTGCTCGGGTTCCCCGTTATTGACGGCCTGCATCTTTTACCTTCAACCCTTACGGCCTTCCCGGGCCTCAACGGAAGCTCGGTGCCCCTCGGCATCTTCTTTGTGTACGGCGGCGTGATCTTCTCCATGCTCACCGCTGTCATCTACTCCATTAAGGGCGGAGCGGCCATTAAACAGGCTCTCACGCATCCCGAGGACGAGGACATCGACTTTCTGAACCCTGAAATCGAAGACTGATTCGTTGGGGTATGATTACGTACGATTCATTATTTGCGGCACGTCCGCGATAAGTTAGGGGTTGTCATGGACAACATGGTTAACAATATGCCTCAGAATGATAAGACTGCTGACGCTACCTGCGTATTCCGCGTGCCTTCAAGCGACGTCACCGTTCCCGACCTCATGGCCAACGTGCGCATCACCGCCCCCGTTCTGTCCATCGTCAAGGGTCCGCAGACTGGTGCCGCCTTTGAGCTCGAGGACGACGTGACCACCATCGGTCGCGATCCCGCGAACGGCATCTTCCTCAACGACATGACCGTTTCGCGCAGCCATGCGCGCATTATTCGCAAGGGCCTCGGCGCTCGCATCGAGGACCTGGGCTCGCTCAATGGCACCTGGGTCGACGGCGCCATTGTCAACGCAGCCCCGCTGCACGACGGTTCTTCCGTCCAGATCGGTACGTTTACGCTCATCTACCACGAGAGCACGCCGGAGCGCATCGAAACCGGTGAGTAGGGCATGGCCGAACGCAACTATCTGAGTATCGGCCAAGTCGTCAACTTACTTCGAGGCGCATACCCCGATCTTTCGAACTCAAAAATTAGATTTCTAGAGGATGAGGGGCTCATTACCCCTCATCGTACGCCTAAGGGATACCGTCAGTACTCCAAGGAGGACGTTGATCGCCTGGAGGTCATTCTGCACTTGCAGAAGACTCGCTACATGCCGCTCAACGTGATTAAGCAGCGCTTGGAAAACGCCACGGACCTGTCAACGCTCGCCTACGAGGTGGGCTTGCTGTCCGATGTTCCACTCAAGACGGAGCCCAAGGAGACAAAGCAAAAGCTGCATCCCATCGAGACCATTCCCGATATGCTGGGCGTCGAGATTTCGTTTATCCGCTCGCTCGCCGAGAACGACCTCATTCGCATCATCAAGAGCCCGCAAAATCGTGAGCTCGTCGATGGTCGCGATTTCCCGATCATCCGCTACTGCTCCGAGCTGTCGCGCTTCCATATCGAGCCGCGCAACCTGCGTCAGTACGTGTCTTCCGCCAACCGCGAGTCCTCGATGTTTGAGCAGGTGCTCGTGAGCATGCTCGGCATGGATACCTCCGATGACGAGCGCGACGCCAAGCTCGAGCGTGCGTTTAAGAAGCTTCACGACCTGACGGAAGGTGTGCACACTGCGCTGCTCAAGAACCGCGTTTTTGAGTCGCTCAACGCCGTGGTCGAGGACGCCGACATCGATGCACTCGATGAGGAAATCACTCGCTCCGAGTCCACCAAGGCCAAAAACGAAGAGCCAGCCGCGCCGGTTTCGCACGAGGATTCTCTCGTAAAGCCGCTCAAAGTCGTCGCCCCTTCGCAATCCGGCGCCGCCACCGCGGGCAAATAACCGCTGCTGAAATTTCGGCAACCCATTGAAAGGTCATGCAATGTACGACTTCGAATCTCAAATCGTCGACATCCCCGACTATCCCGAGCCCGGAGTCATCTTTAAAGACATCACGCCGCTCTTTGGCAATCCCGAGGCGCTCAAAGCCATGACCGATGCCCTCGCCGAGCACTTTGCCGGCATGGGAATCACCAAGGTCGTGGGTCCCGAGGCTCGCGGCTTTATGGTTGGCGTACCGGTGGCTGTAGCCCTTGGCGCCGGCTTTGTTCCCGCACGTAAACCTGGCAAGCTACCGCGCGAGACCGTAAGTCAGAGCTACGAGCTCGAGTACGGCACCGATTCAATTGAAATCCATGCCGACGCTATCAGCTCTAAAGATACCGTGTTGATTCTGGACGACTTGGTCGCGACGGGCGGAACCGTCGAGGCAACAGGTAAACTGGTGCGAGATATGGGCGCAAAGCTTGTCGGTTACGGTTGTATCCTTGAGCTTGCGTTTCTCAACCCGCGCGAGAAGCTCACACCGTCTAATGACGATGTGGAGCTCTTTAGCCTGGTGACGGTGGACTAGCCGTTACCCTTAGTTACTGGAAAGGAAGCTACATGCGCACAGCAAACACGCACAAAAACATGGCACGCTGCGCTGCTACGGCAACCCTCGCTTGTGTTTTGGGCTTGGGCCTCGCGGCTCCTGCCTACGCCGATACCGCATCCGACCTTGCCTGCGCTCGTACGAAGCTCGAGCAGATCGGTACCCAAACTCAGCAGATTTACGATGAGCTCGCCACGCAGACACAGGCGCTCGATCAGACTGCCGGCGAGATCACGCAAAAGCAGCAGGAGATCGCCGATGGTCAGGCTAAGCTCTCGACCTATGTCGCCGGCGAGTATAAGACCGGCGGCCTGAGCTTGCTTCAGGTTCTGACGGGTGTCGATGACCTGAGCGATATGCTCAACCGTCTGTTCTACTATGGCAAAGTTTCCGATAAGCAAGCTCAGACCATTCAAGAGGTCAAGGAGCTTAAGCAGCAGCTCACCGATAAGCAGGCCGAGCAGGAGAAGAACGTCGCCGCCACGCAAAAGAAGGTCGACGAGCTTAACGCCCAGCAGGCTGAAGCCCAGAACGTCGTGAACTCCCTGGATTCGCAGCTGCAGGCCGAGCTTGCCGCCGAGGCCGAGGCCAACGCCGCGCTGCAGGCCGGCATCAACGCCAGCACCGCCGAGAAGGCCACGGTGAGCAATGAGACTGCCGGTACGACCGAGAACACCAACAACGGTGGCCAGACCAGCAATAACAACAACCAGGGCGGCAACACTCCGGCTCCTACGCCGGCACCTGCTCCGACGCCGCAGCCCTCCACGCCTGCTCCGGCTCCGACGCCTTCTGCTCCGAGCCAGTCCGTCGATGGCGGTTCTGTTGTCTCGCGTGCATACAGCAAGCTTGGTTGCGCCTATTCCTGGGGCGGAATTGGCCCGAACAGCTTCGACTGCTCTGGTTTTGTAAGCTATTGCCTTACTGGTCGCTATTGCCGCCTGGGCACCACGGGCACCTTTATGGGCTGGACGCGTGTGTCCGATCCGCAGCCCGGTGACGTTGTAGTCAACTCGTACCACACCGGCATTTACATCGGTGGTGGTCAGATGATTCATGCTTCCGACTACAACACGGGTGTTATCATCAGCTCCGTTGCCGCCGGCATGAACAACAACTACATTTTCGTGCGCTACTAAGTATTCAGATAAAGCAAACGGATATGGACCTCGTGGCTTTGAGTCATGGGGTCCATTCTTTTGCCTTTAGTGCAGTCCGCTATCTAGTTTTGAATACTAGATAGCGGCCCAATCGGTCTGCAAGATGGCTATAATTGAATGGGAACGATTAGAAAGGACCCTCTATGAGCTGGGCACTTATCTCCGATTCAAGCTGCAACCTCCGCGATTGGCAACCGACCGCGCCCCATACCACCTTTGCATTTGCGCCCCTCAAAATTCGAGTGGGGGAGCGTGAATTCGTCGATGACCTTTCGCTCGATGTGCATGAGCTCAACTGCGCTGTTCAGGCGGAGACGAACGCTTCTTCGAGCGCTTGTCCCAGCGTAGGGGAGTGGGCCGAGCTCTTCAAATTGGCAGACAAGACCATCTGCATGCCGATCTCTGAGGGCGTGTCGGGCAGCTACAACGCGGCAGCCACGGCTCGCGATATGGTTCTTGCCGAGGAGCCCGACCGACAGATTCATCTAGTCAATTCACGCGCAGCTGGCGGCAAAATGGACCTCATTTTCTTGCTGTTCGACCGCTATCTTGCAAGCAATCCGAATGTCTCATTCGAGGATGCTTGCGCATGCTTCGATAGCCTTGAACAGAACAGCAAAATCCTCTTCAGTTTGTGCAATTACGAAAACCTCGCCAAAGCCGGACGTATCCCTAAGGCAGCCGGCGTCATTGCCAACAAGCTCAATATCCGCATTTTGGGCACGGCGAGTGAGGCCGGTAAAATCGAACTCGTCGGGCACACGCGTGGCGAAAAGAAGATGCTCAACAAGATCATCGACACTATGGAAGCCGAGGGCTTTACGGGCGGTGAGGTCATCATCGATCACGTTGAGAACGAAGCTGGAGCCCAGGCGCTTACTGATCGCATAGTCGAACATTGGCCCGGCTCCAAGACCATCATCATGCCCTGCAACGGCCTGGATTCCTATTACGCCGAGATGCACGGCCTCATCATCGGCTACGGCATGGGCGTAGCTTCAGGCAAATAAAGTCCAACCAAGCAAAATACGGGCGGGACAAAGCGACAGATGGCTCTTTGTCCCGCCCGTTTTATACGTCGGCTAGCTATTAAACCCGTTGAACTTGAGATAGCTCATCAAGTAAGCCTTCGAAACAAAGGAGGAAACCGCACTGCGCACAAGCAGCGACTCACGCGTTACCTGATGCGCCGTATCGGGAACCGGCGTCTGCTCGACAGAAAACGCCGAACGAATCGATGCCTCGAGCTGATCGACCACATAATCGAAGGCCGTCGGAGCATCGTAGCTCAAACGCTGAATATTAAAGAGCGCCTGGACCGCAGCGATGGGCAGCACCTGCTTAAAGATACAAATGGCGATGAGACGCGCAATTTGCTCGCGGCCATATTGCTTTTTGACCGGAGCAGGCACCAGGCCAACCTTTACGTAGTTATTGATCATCGATGGCGTAATGATAGGCCGCTCAACGCAAAGGGACAGCGGCTCCATCCACAGCGCGACATACTCAATGACCTGGTCGCGGTAGAGCGTCACATTGGGCAACTGGTCATAGCGCGGCAGACTCAACGTATTGAGTTTGCGTACGATATCGGACTGAATAAATGCATCGGGCAGCACAGTGGGCTGAATATCCTCAGGCTTAATGCTGATCGATGTATCGGACATCGGGATAACGCGTTTGGCGTGGTTCATAAGGATCCTCCGTTCATTTATATATTGTATTCTACGTTATCTAGTTTTGCATACCACATAGTCGCCAAGTAAAAGTGGTTGGACAGCACATTGATACACCGTCCAACCACTTTGTTAAAAGATAACAACCTTACATAAGATATATTATCGTACTTATCCACGAAGAAATGCGTATGCGCTGGTTGCCGCTATGGCTCCATCAGAAACGGCGGTCACAACTTGACATAAACGCTTGGAACGGATGTCGCCAGCTGCGAATAAACCGGGCGTACGGGTGGCCATCGAATCGTCGGTAACAATGCCGCCGTCGGGAGCCAGATCGACGAGATGCTCAACAAGCTCGGTATGTGGCTGCGTCCCCGTAAAGACAAAAATGCCAAATGTGCCAGGTTCAAAGGACTCAGTGTGCATTTCACCAGTCGCATTGTTCTTGAACGTAATTGTCGTGGGCATCGCTTCACCAGAAAGCTCAACAATACTAGTTTGGTACCTAACTGAAATATTGTCCTTAGCAAGCACCTTATTCACAACGCCCTCGGGTGCACGGAACTGATCGCGACGCAGCACGATGGTCACGCTGCTGGCAATGTCGGACAGGAACAGTGCCTCCTCGCATGCCGAATTGCCGCCTCCGATAACAAAGACCTGCTTGGCACGGAAGAACATGCCGTCACACGTCGCGCAATACGAAACGCCACGACCGCGATACGTGTCCTCGCCAATAAAACCCGCAGGACGCGGCGTGGCGCCCATGCACGCAATGACGCTCTTGGCCGCTGTGTCGCCCATATCATGATGGATGGTAAATTGAGCCGCATCGGCATCGTAATCGACGCCTGTCACCATACTCCATTTAACCTGGGCCCCCAGGCCTTCAGCATGCTGTTGGAACCGCTCACCAAGTTCGGCGCCGCTCAGCAGTGGAATACCAGGATAATTCTCAATCTCGTTGGATGTAGCAATCTGTCCGCCAGGCATACCCTGCTCAAGGACAGTCGTCGTAAGGTTGGCGCGCGCCGCATAAATGGCGGCAGCATAGCCCGCGGGGCCGCCGCCGATAATCGCAACATCGATTGTCTGATCGGTAATCATGAAGAGTCCTCTCGTCGAAACGTTGTCGTTCTTTGCGCTCATACCCAAATTTACGTGAACGTGACACTCATGCACTACAATGATAAATCCGTGTTACAACGTCGAAGGGGAGTTATCGATGGATCAGACGCAGACGAGCGACGACGCTCCCCTGATCACGCACAGCACTCCCCAATCGGAGCAAACCACGCTCTTGGCTCAGCAAAAACCCCTCGTGACCATCGTGCATGCCTCGGTCGGCTCGGGCCACAAGGCCGCCGCAAATGCGATTGCGCAGGCATTCGACCTCGTCCGCGGCACCAATGGCGTCCCCGAGGATGTTGAGATTGAAGTGCTCGATATCCTTGATTTTGGACGTATTAAATTCGACGGCAATAAGACCGCGGCTTCTTTTACGGGAGCCACGCGCCCCATTTACGATCTGACCTGGCGATATACGCTTACGGGACATCTTCTCTGGGGTGGCGGCACGGCATGGTCGCGAATTATGTTCCCCGCCTTCAACGAATATATTCGTAACCGCAGGCCCATAGCCGTGGTCGCAACGCACATCACGGCAGCCAACGTTGCCGTGGGCGCCCGCGTAATTACAGGTATCGATTATCCGGTCATCTGCGTCCCGACCGACTACGAAGTCGAGGGCTGGTGGCCCCACAAGGACACCGATCTATTCTGTGTGGCCAACGAGTTTATGGCCGAAACGCTGCGCCCGCGCAAGGTTACCGAGTCAAAGATCCGCATAACGGGCATCCCCATCCGAGCCGGTTTCGATTCAGATTACAAACGCGAAGATGAGTTGAGCAAGTTCAATCTCCCCATCGACAAGACCGTCGTGCTGGTAATGGCCGGTGCCAGCTTGCCTCAACCGTACGTCCGCTTTCGCGCGGCGATGGACCACACACTCCCCTTCCTGCGCAGCTTTGAGGACATGCATTTTGTCTTTTTGCCGGGCAAGGATAAGGAATACGCCACCCGCCTCAAGACGCTCTTCGACGCCATGAAGCTCGAAAACGTCACGGTTCTGGACTACGTGGACGACATGGCGGCCCTCATGCACGGCTGCGACCTGGCAATCCTCAAATCGGGCGGGCTCACCGTCACCGAGTGCCTGTGCGCGCATCTACCGATGATCCT
This sequence comes from uncultured Collinsella sp., assembly GCA_938005465.1. Classification (GTDB taxonomy): domain Bacteria; phylum Actinomycetota; class Coriobacteriia; order Coriobacteriales; family Coriobacteriaceae; genus Collinsella. Next base: position 25,930 of record CALLNU010000040.1, on the reverse strand, counting down.
GCTGGGCAAATCATACGGTCAAGAAAAGGCCAACACCACGATGCTCACCGGCATGGGCGCCAGCATGCATGTCACCACCGCACGAGAACTCATCGTAACCCTGCGCCATCTGCACGATCATCCCGAATCACTCAAAGCCCTACTCATCAACGGCGAAGTACTACGCCGCCCCCACGCAGCCGAAGATATAGCCATCGCAACCATGGAGCTCGTAGGCAAACCCCAAAAACGTAAACGAGCCTTCTGCCGCTTCTACTGGGGCGGCAAGCCAGCGCATATCCGCTAGCATTGGATTGCCCGCTTACCTGCGGGAGGCCCCAGAAAATATAAATACAGTAAGTCGATGCGGCAAAGGAGGCGTCCCTTTATCGCATCGACTTACTAGAAAAGTAAATATTGTTTCAAGCTGGTAGCCGCCCGCCCGGGGCTTACCTATATCGTTCCACGCGCAGTTTCGCAGCGAGCGAAGCGACGCGAGAATGTTTGAGCATGGAATGATATAGGTAAGCCCCGGGCGGGAGGGATACGAGCACCTCTAGGCGACGCCGCTGGAGCCGAAGCCTCCTTCGCCTCGGTCGGTTTCGTCTAGTTCTTCTACTTCTATGAGGTTAACCGTGGGGACTTCTTGGATGACGAGTTGGGCTATGCGGTCGCCTTTGTTGATTTGGATGTCGTTGGTGGGATCCAGGTTGATGAGGATAACCTTGAGTTCTCCTCGGTAGTGGGCGTCGATGAGGCCCGGCGTGTTAACTATAGACAGGCCCTGCTTGATGGCCAAGCCGCTGCGGGGCTGGACGAAGCCGGCGTAGCCATCGGGCAGGGCGATGGCCAGCCCAGTAGAGACCAGACGGCGTTCGAAGGGCTTCAGGACGCAGTCCTCGTTGGAGCGCAGATCCAAGCCGGCATCGGTGGGATGGGCGTATTTGGGAAGCACGACGGTGGGGTCGAGACGCTTTATGTTAACGGTAATGTTGGACATGGAATCACCTTAGCTTGTCGAGCTCTTGCAGAAACTCATCGACGTCTTTGAAATCGCGGTAGACCGAGGCAAAGCGGATGTACGCCACCTTGTCGATCTTGGCCAAGCGCTTGAGCACCATGTCACCCAACTCATGGGACGTGACGGCCGTCAGCGTGCGAGAGCGCAGCTCGACCTCGATGTCGTCGATAATCTCATTGAGCTTCTTAGTGTCGATATCGCGCTTGATGGTGGCGCGCATCAAGCCGACGAGCAGCTTATTGCGATCGAACCGCTGCTTGGTTCCGTCCGACTTAATGACCTCGATTGGGTCTTCACATCGCTCGAACGTTGTAAAGCGGTAGTTACACGAGCAACATTCGCGACGACGCTTAATGGTGTTATTTGACTCCTGCATACGGGAATCAACGACGCGGGTATGTGCCTTGCCGCATTTGGGACAGCGCATGGTACCTCCTCTTAAACGATAACAAGGGTACCATGCGCAGCGCGATAATGATTACGAACGAGCAGGAACCTTAAGATGCGCACCGGCGGCGAGCGAACCATGCTCCAGATGATTGACGTTACGGATCATGTCGGAAGTCTCTTGCGTGGAAAGGCCTTCGATTGGATATTCCTCGGCAAGCGACCAAAGAGAGTCGCCAGGCTGAACGCGAATGGTCTCGTAGGTAACGTTGGAAACGGACTCGGCATACGCGGCGTGACGAGCGCTAAAGACCGACGTAGCGAGGACAAAGAAGAGCGTAAGCGCAACGGCAACGGCGACAATCGTCGGAACCTTCAGGGCAACGCGGGCCGGCGCGACTGCAGCCTGCTGATTGCGAGCAGGCTTTACGGTCAAAGGCTGAAAGCCGGAGCGGCCACTCTGAACAACCGTAAAAGTGGGTTCTGCAGGCGTCTCGAGCTTAAGGGCGAGGTTTCCCTGGACCATATTCGTTGCGTTCATCATGTTCTCCTCTCGCGTGTTTTGCTGAGAACAGTTTTATCAAGCCGCGCGGACAAAAATGTCTAGCGCGAGAACGAATGTTCGGTTATTATTATCTTCGAACAGTTGTTCCTGTCAAGCAAAATTCGAACATTTGTTTGACATGGGTAGAGAGGATGCCCTGATGGCTCGCAAAATTACCAAGCGTCAGCAGCAAATTTACGACTTCATCAAGGAGTATCAGCAGGAGAAGGGTTATCCGCCCAGCGTGCGCGAGATGGCTTCTGCCGTGGGTCTATCCTCCCCCAGCACCGTGCACGCCCATCTCTCTGCCCTGGAGGCGCGCGGGCTACTCAAGCGCGATGCCACCAAACCGCGCGCCCTGGAACTCTTTAACGAGGACGGTTCCTCTGTCTCAATTTCTAAATCTGACGAGCCCACCGCCCCTCGCGGAACGGTCTCACTACCGCTCGTTGGTCGCGTCGCGGCTGGGATCCCCATTCTGGCCGAGCAGAATATCGAAGACACTTTTACAATCCCGACCGAAATCGCCACTGATCAGGGTTCCTTTATCCTTGAGGTACATGGGAGCTCAATGATCAATGTCGGCATCTTCAATGGCGATTACATCATCGTCCGTGAACAAAAGAGTGCCATGAACGGCGAAATTGTCGTGGCCATGATTGATGGTTCAGCGACCGTCAAGACGTTCTACAAGGAGCAGGGACGCGTACGTCTGCAGCCTGAGAATGACACCATGGAGCCTATCTATGCAATGAATCCCGTTATCTTGGGCAAAGTCGTCGGCTTGATGCGCCGGTTCTCGTAATGCAAAAACGCATCACCATCTTTGATACCGTCCGCGGGTTTACGATGATTTCAATGGCAGGTTTTCACGCTTGCTACGATTTCGCCTACCTGTACGACTTGGATATGCCCTGGTTTACCCAGACCGTCTTTCAAGACATCTGGCGCGCCAGCATCAGCTGGGTATTTTTGTTTATCGCGGGTTGGATGTGCACGCTCTCACGCAACAATATCAAACGTGCCGCCAAATACGCCTTAGCAGCACTCGTCGTCTGGTTGGCAACAACACTTGTCTCAGTCGACGATTCGGTTAATTTTGGCATCATCTACTGCATGGCCGCATGTACCGGCATCGTGGCGTTGACCGATCCCGTCCTTAAGAAGATATCGGCGAGATGGGGCATGTCCCTATGCCTTGTGTTGTTCGCCCTCACCTGGAGTATCCCCAAAACGATCTATCCTGTCCCCTACCTGGCGTGGCTGGGATTTCCGAGCCCTGGGTTTGTTTCAGGTGATTACTACCCCATTATCCCGTTTTTCTTTATGTATCTTGCAGGATACTTCGCCGCACACATAGCGCAGGGAATCGATAAGACCGTCCCAAGCTGGGCCTACGCCAATCCCATCCCGGCGCTCGCCAGCCTTGGACGTCACGCACTCCCCTTTTATCTACTGCATCAGCCCATTATTCTGGGCTTTTTGGAGCTCGTCTACTCGGTGCGATAACGCTTGAGCCGCGGCGCGATACGAGCCGGCAGCTTCGCAACAATACGAACGCCGCCCTCAAGATATTCCTCGTGCAAAAGGGTTCCCTGTTCATGCACCAGCGTGATGAGGGCGCCCTCGCGATACGGGATATCAGCGGAGAGCAACACATCGGTGGCAGCCGCCTCACGAGCAATACGGTCGACGAGATCGTCGAGTCCCTCGCCCGTCTGGGCCGAGAACAGCACGGCCTCGGGATAGCGACGACGGAAACTCAATCGATCAACGCTATCGAGAAGATCGATTTTATTGAACACCGTAAGCGTCAAACGCTCGCCGGCACCGATCTCATCAAGAACGCGATCGACTGCCTCGAGCTGGCGCTCGTAGTCCTCGTCAGAAGCATCCACAACTTTAAGAATCAGATCGGCACCAAGAACCTCAGACAGCGTGGACTTAAAGGCATCAACGAGACCATGCGGCAGCTTTTGAATAAAGCCGACGGTATCGGTGATCGTCATGCCGCGACCGCCGGGCAGGCGATACGAACGCGTCGTCGGGTCGAGCGTAGCAAACAACTTGTCCTGCGAAAGTACCGTAGAGCCGGTCAGACGATTGAGCAACGTCGATTTACCGGCATTGGTATAACCGGCTAACGCGACGCGAAACGCCGGTGACTCAATGCGGCTCTTGGATTGAACATCGCGGCGCTGTTCAACCTGCTTAAGCTCACGACGAAGCGCGGCAATCTTATTGCGAATCAAGCGACGGTCAACCTCGAGCTGGCTTTCACCCTGGCCAAAGCGCGAACCGATGCCGCCGCGCGTCTGCTCCTTGGCAAGATGGCTCCACATACCGCGCAGACGAGGCAACAGATATTGAAGCTGCGCCAGCTGTACCTGTAGGCGTCCCTCACGCGTCTGAGCATGCAGGCCAAAGATATCCAAGATCAGTGCCGTACGATCGATAATCTTTACCGGCTCGCCCACGGCTTTCTCCAAATAGGATTGCTGCGAGGGCGTCAGGTCGTCGTCAAAAATAACGACATCGGCATCCATGCGATGTACCAGACCGCACAGCTCCTCTACCTTACCGGAACCGATAAATGATTTGGGATACGGCTTTACCAAACGCTGAGACAAGCGAGCCACGCACTGGGCACCAGCCGTGTGGGCAAGGCGCTCCAGCTCATCGAGCGATCGATCGAGTGGCCATGCATTGTCGCGCCACTCAACACCAACCAAAATGGCACGCTCGGGCTCGGGTGCCGTGGGAACAAGGGGAAAACGAGCCATTAGGCAGCCTCAATACGATGCAGGATATCAGCAACGACCTCATCGATCGTACATTCATCCATATCAAACCACGCGATACGGTCATCGCGCTTAAACCACGAAAGCTGACGTTTGGCATAGCGACGCGAACGCATCTTAATGAGTTCACGAGCCTCATCCATGCTCGTCACGCCATTGAAAGCATCGATGATCTCTTTATAGCCAATTGCCTGCATCGAAGTCAGGGCATCTCCCAGCCCCTGGTCCATAAGACCGCGAACCTCATCAACAAGACCCTGTTCAAACATCAGATCGACACGCAGGTTAATGCGCTCGTAGAGCACCTCACGATTACGCGTCAGACCAAACCATAGGGCAGGATAATGCTCGCGCGGAACACTAAACTGACTTTTTTGCTTTGCATAGGAGATACCATCATCATGCATCTCGAGCGCACGAATCACACGGCGCACGTTATGGGGATGAATAACAGCAGCCGATTCTGGATCGCGCTCGGCAAGCAGAGCATGCAGTTCTTCCTCGCCAATACGCTCGGCAAGTTCCTGATACCCCGCGCGACGATCGTCCTCAAGCTCGCCCGAGGGAAAATCCATCTCATCCAGGGCGGCCTTGAGATACAAGCCTGTGCCCCCGCAAAACACCGGTAGGCGGCCCTCGCCAAGCAAACGCTCAACATGCGCGCGAGCGTCAGCCTGATAAAGCGCAGCAGAATATGCCACACCCGGCTCTACAATGTCGACGAGACGCAGCGGCGCCGTACACTCATCGGGCGCCATCTTTGCGGTACCGATGTCCATGCCGCGATAGATTTGCATCGCATCGCACGACAGCACTTCGGACGAAAGACGAGCTGCCAAACGGTCGGCAACATCACTCTTACCAACCGCCGTCGGACCGACGATCGCAACGGCGGAAAGACCTGCCCTGGGAGAAACCATTAGCGCGGCTCGCCCACAACGGAGCCGGACAAATACCAGGTCTTGGCAACGTCAACGTCAACATCAACGATCTTGCCAACAAGCTGATCGATGCTGTAACTCTCGGGGATAGGCGCATGCACGGTCTGATTCTTGGGACTCTTGCCCAGCAGGACCGCGTCGTTCTTTTTACTCGTTCCCTCAATGAGCGCCGGCACCACAGCATGAAGCTCACCCTGGTTATACTCGTGTGCCGTAGTCTCGATAACCTTAACCAGGCGGTTGAAACGCTCGAGAATAACCTCATGCGGCGTAGGATCGTCAATCTCCGCGGCCGGAGTACCGGCGCGCTTGGAATAGATGAAGGTATAGGCCTGAGCATAGCGGACCGTCTCGGCAAGTGAGAGCGTCTGCTCAAAGTCCTCTTCTGTCTCGCCCGGGAAGCCAACGATAATATCGGTCGAGAGCGCGATATCGGGCATGCGGTTGCGAATGCGATCGACCAGGCCCAGATAGTCCTCGCGTGTATAACGACGATTCATCTCTTTGAGGATACGCGTGGAGCCCGACTGGACGGCCAAGTGTAGCTGCGGCATAACGGCAGGCGTCTCGGCCATGGCGTCGATGGTCTCGGGCAACAGATCCTTGGGATGCGAAGACGTGAAGAAGATGCGCTCCACGCCCGTATCGCCCACGGCACGCAGCAGATCGGCAAAACGCGGCTTGCCAAACAGATCGCGACCATATGAGTTAACGTTTTGGCCCAGCAGTGTAATCTCACGCACGCCCTGGCGCACCAAACCGATCACCTCGTCGACAATTTCCTCGAAGGGGCGGCTCTTTTCGCGACCGCGCACGTACGGCACGATGCAATAGGTACAGAAATTATTGCAGCCCGTCATGATGGGCACCCAGGCGTGATACTGCGTCTCACGGTGCCACGGCATGCTCATGGCATCCGTATCCTCATGCTCATTGGTGCGGATATGACGCTTACCATCAAGGAACGCCTCGGCAATGAGCTCGGCCACATGTGCGATGGAATGCGTACCAAAGATGACATTGACGTTATCGACGTTGGTGAGCAGGCCCTCGCCATCGCGCTGCGCGATGCAACCACCAACGGCAACCACGCGCTTGCCCGAAGGCGAAGGCGGCAGGCTTTTGCAGGAATTGCACTGGCCGTACAGGCGAGTATCGGCGGCCTCGCGCACGCAGCATGTCATGAAGACAACGATATCGGCATGCTCGGGATCGAGCGCCATGAGGCAGCCATACGAATCAAGCAGACCGCTCACACGCTCGGAGTCGTGCTGATTCATCTGGCAGCCAAAGGTGCGGATAAAGTAGGTTTTACCGGCAAGAATATCGCGTACGGAACGCTGGTCCATGTGCATAAGTCCTAACGATGGGGAGCGAAACGAGGCAAGCAGAAGCTATGCCACAGGCTTAACATCATCCATGACGACGTTATCCATAGCAGCTCGATTGATCTGGTGAACGTAGATAGAAAGGCGAATGGCCGTGCGCGACTCCCCGTTAATGAGGATGTCGGAGAACACGGGCGCGCAGGAAATATCAAAACCGGTTGGAATCAAAAAACCGCGCGCGATAGCCACGGCCTTAATGGCCTGGTTGACAGCACCGGCGCCGACACACTGGATGTTGACGGGTACACCATCCTTGACCATGCCGGCGATGGCGCCGGCAACGGACGCGGGCGATGATTTGCTTGATACCTTCAGGCAATCCATGAAGAAACTCCTGCGTTTAAAAGTACGTTTTAACTGCAATAACTGTATCGTACCGAGTGGACTCGGTAAAGGCACTATTCCTCTTTGGCAAGATCGAAGATCACGGTGATTCGATCACGCGAAACGCGAATCTTTGGGTCGCCGCAAAGGTTGAGATAGTACCGGGCGGCAAGGTCATTAAAGTCGCGCTCCACAGCACGCGAAAACTGTGCCATGTCATCCTTGGCAATACGTAGCCCGCGACGATCTTTCGCAAGATCGACAGGAGCCGGCGCATGCGAGGAAGAATCACGCTCGCGCAGCAGACGCGCGGTCACACCGCGAACGGGCTTAATCTGCCCTGCCAAAATGCGATGTGCCGTGCGCTCGGACATCTCAAGACCCAAACCCGAACAGATGCGAATAAAGACCTCGGCATCAGAGGCAAGGCCTAAACGGTCGACAACCGGAAGCTCGCTCTCGTCATCGATAAACAGGAGACGCGACGTATCGAGCCGGCTTGACGCCTGAGCATAAAGGGTCGCGGCAATCTCAGACGGAGAACCAAGATAGACATCGCAACCACGCAACTCCTCGAGCGCAAACTCACAGGCAGCGCGAATAATATTATGCGGACCGCGAGCACAGACATAACGTCCGTCCTCATCCTTGACGGCCTGGGGCCAGCTGGACTGATCGGCACGCTCGCTGAGGCGGTCGACCGCAACGCTCACCTTAAAGGCTGAACCAAGATCGACACCGGACGTGACCACACGGGCCTCGTCGGTGTTCTGCTTGATCGAAAACAATGCCATGCCACGACCGTGAACGCCCCAACGGTCCATCTTCATGCTCTCGAGCTTGGAGGTAACGCGGGCATCGAAGATTCGCTCTTGCATATCCTGCGGAACGCCCGAACCGTTATCCAAAAAAACAAGCGTGCGGACGCCATCTTCCTTGGTCGTAGCGAGATAGACTTTGTCGGCGCCAGCATCGCGAGCATTACGGAGCATTTCGATGACGATATCCTCGACATGCTGAATGTCGTGCTTTGCCTGGCGCCGCTCGGCCTCCGAAACGCGGAGGCGGACATACCCCTCGCCAAGGTTCTCCTCGACGCGAAGGTTGCCCTCCCCCGACATCGACGCGATAAATGAGATGAGCTCGTTCGCGTCGCTCATGTTATTTAGCGATATCGACAGCGCGGCTCTCGCGAATCACGACGACGCGCACCTGACCGGGATACTCCATCTCTTCCTCGATCTGATGGGCGATATCGTGAGCCAGGACCGTGGACTGGGCATCGGAGATCTTGTCCGGCTGAACCATGACGTGGACCTCGCGACCGGCCTGCATGGCATAGGTACGCTCGACGCCGTCATGGGAGTTGGCAATCTCCTCGAGCTTCTCAAGACGCTTGATGTAGTTCTCGGCAGACTCGCGACGGGCGCCGGGGCGAGAGGCAGAGACAGCATCGGCGGCCTGTACCAGGACATCGAGCACCGTGTTGGGGTCGACGTCGGCATGATGAGCCTCGATAGCGTGGACGATAACGGGCTTCTCGCCATAACGGCGGGCAAGCTCGGCGCCGATGACGGCATGCGGGCCCTCGACGTCGTGGTCGATTGCCTTGCCCAGGTCGTGCAGCAGGCCGGCGCGCTTGGCGGTCACAACGTCCAGGCCAAGCTCGGAAGCCATCACGCCACACAGGTCAGAGACTTCGAGGGAGTGCTGAAGCACGTTCTGACCAAACGAAGTACGGTAGCGCAGGGCACCAAGGGTCTTAACGATCTCGGGGTGCAGGTCGTGAATACCGGTATCGAAGGCAGCCTGCTCGCCAGCCTCGCGCACGCGCTGCTGAACCAGGTCGGCCGCCTTGTGATACATCTCCTCGATGCGGGCGGGGTGAATGCGGCCGTCGGCGATGAGGTTCTCGAGGGCGACACGGGCGGTCTCACGACGGACCGGGTCGAAGCTCGAAAGAACGACAGTCTCAGGCGTGTCGTCGATCACGAGGTTGACGCCGGAAACCTGCTCGAAGGTCCGGATGTTGCGACCCTCGCGACCGATGATACGGCCCTTGAGGTCATCAGAGGGAATGTGCACGGAGGTAACGGTGACCTCGGCTGTGTGGTCGGCAGCGCAGCGCTGAATCGCCAGGGACAGAATCTCCTGGGCGGTCTTGTGGCACTCGGCGCGAACCTGCTGCTCGGACTCGCGAATGATCGTGGCAGCCTCGTGGGTGACCTCGCCGCGAACCTTATCGAGGAGCTCCTTGTGGGCGTCCTCACGGGTCAGGTCGGCGATACGCTCGAGCTCGGAGGTCTGCTTGGCGCAGAGCTCCTCAAGCTCGCGGGAGCGCTTCTCGACCTGACCGGCCTGGCTGGACAGCTGGTGCTCACGCTTGTCGAGAGCGTCGTTTCGGCGATCAAGGGACTCCTCGCGCTGCATCACACGGTTCTCGAGCGTACGAATCTCGCTCTTACGCTGCTTGTCCTCGGCCTCGGCGGCCTGCTTGTTCTTGATGATCTCCTCTTTAGCCTCGAGCAGAGCCTCTTTTTTGAGGGTCTCGGCCTGACGCTTTGCATCGCCGATCAGGGACTCAGCCTGTGCATGTGCCGACTGGATCTTTTCGTCGGCCTCGTGAAGACTACCCTGCTTGGCGGTGCGCATGTAGGCAATGGCGGCGATGGCACCCAAAACGATGCCAACGAGCGCTGCGATGATAGGCATGCTCACTCCTTTTTATGGATTCGTTACACAACAAAGCGAACCGTCCTTACGAACGGCTCGCGACATTTGAGTAATATGGGCGCAGCTTATGCGGGTCGGATACAGATAAACATATAAACAAACTCATCACAGATGAGCACATATCACAAAGCAAATGACAGTGTTTATCGTACGTTGAACCACAACAACTGTCAAATAAATGGCCCCGGCACGGCGGCTAAAACGCGGTGAACGGCAGGACCACAAAACGCATACGCCTAAACCGCACATTCCTCGCGTTCGGCATCGAGACGTGCCTTAACGGCATCGGCGGCGATGTGATACGAGAAGCCCTTGCCCATCAAAAACCGAACCAGTTTTTCGAATCCGCGCGTCTCTGGAACACGACGCTTGGCGAGCAGGGCTGACGCACGCGCCAAATCATCTTCGACGGCAAAATAATCCTCGGGATAACCGGGAATGTCATCGAGCACGACATGACGGCGCTTGAGCTCGGTCTCGATTTTGCGCTGTCCCCAACCGCGCCGCTTGCGCTCCTCGATAAAGTACGAGCAAAAGCGGCTCTCGTCTAAAAAGCGATACTCGGTGGCGCGCTCGACGGCGAAATCGATCGCAGGCTGGTGAAAGCCGTAGCGAGCCAGCTTGTCACGGACCTCACCCGTCGCATGGTCGCGGCGCGATAACATCTCGGTCACCATGGTAAGTGCACATTTACGCTCAATGAGCTGCACCGCCTCACGAAAGTTGTCCCAGTCACAGGGAAGATCGGGGCGGTTTTTGACATACAGCCGCGCGACCCGCACGGGAATCCAAATGGACCGCTCAAAACCGCCCTCAAGCTCACAATCGATATGTGCGCAAGGCTTTTTGGACGCATACCCGCTCGAGAACGAGGAGGCCGCCTTCTTATCGGGAAAGACGACCGTGGCCTCGGTCACCGTATACGACATGGGCGTAACCGCTACTCGTCGTCATCATCGAGCATGGCGGAACCATCGATGGCGTAAAGCTCGTCAAACTCCTCAGGCGCAGGCTGATCGGTCAGCTCGACCTCGGACGGAGCATCGTCATCAAACTCAAGCCCGCAGGCAAGGCGGACCTTATGCTCAATCTCGTCGGCGCAATCGGGGTGTTCGCGCAGGAAAGCCTTGGCGGCCTCGCGGCCGTTGCCGAGCTTGTCCTCGCCATAGGCAAACCAGGAGCCCATCTTCTTGCAGATGCCGCACTCGACAGCCATGTCCAGAATTGAGCCCTCCTTAGAGATGCCCGTACCGTACATGATGTCGAACTCAGCAGAACGGAACGGAGCCGCCACCTTGTTCTTAACGACCTTGGCGCGCACGCGGTTACCGATAACCTCGTCCTTAAGCTTAATGCTGTCGATACGGCGAATGTCGATACGCACCGAAGAGAAGAACTTAAGGGCGCGGCCGCCCGTCGTAGTCTCGGGGTTGCCGAACATGACGCCGATCTTCTCACGCAGCTGGTTAATGAAGATGCACGTCGTGTTGGACTTAGACAGCGAGCCGGCGAGCTTGCGGAGCGCCTGGCTCATCAGGCGAGCTTGAAGACCGACCGTAGTGTCGCCGATCTCTCCCTCGATCTCGGCACGCGGGGTCAGCGCGGCGACGGAGTCGACGACGATGGCATCGATGGCGCCGGAACGCACGAGCATGTCAACAATCTCAAGCGCCTGCTCGCCCGTATCGGGCTGGGAAATGAGCACCTCGTCGATATCCACGCCGATGCGCGCGGCATACGTGGGATCAAGCGCGTGCTCGGCATCGATAAATGCCACAACGCCACCCATAGCCTGGGCCTCGGCCAAAATCTCGAGCGAAAGCGTAGTCTTACCGGAGGACTCAGGACCGTAAATCTCGACGATACGTCCGCGCGGCACACCGCCGATACCCAGAGCGGCATCGAGTGCCAGAGCGCCCGTAGGGATGGCCTCGACCTCGAGCTCGGGACCACCGTCGCCGTACCTCATGATGGAACCCTGGCCGAATTTCTTCTCGATCTCGGCCTTGGTGGTGGCGATCATCTCATCGCGCTCTTTACCCGTCGTGCGAGCATGAACGGTACGTACGGGACCTGAATTCTTGGCCATGAATAGCCCTCCTCTTAACAACCTGCATCGATAATAAACGAACGGCTGTTCGTGGTCAACCGTTCAGGCCAATCATATGCAGGCGGTCTTTCCAAAACCCAACCAAACGCCGACCAAACACTGACCAAATACTTGACCACAAAGGACCAAATATGAACAAGGCAGGCAAAAATACATCTACAACCAGCACAAACGCGAAATGATCCTAAGGTCCCTATCTCCACAATTAAGGGGCCCTAAGGCCCCTTAAAACACGTCTATTCCATAGAGTTGAGCACAAGGGCAATGCGACCCAATGCCTCCGTGACCGCATGGGCACGAACACACGAACGGTCGCCCTCATAGTGGCAGCGCACAGAGTCCACGACCGGCACGCCCCCATCGGCGGAACGATGCGCCCAGCCAATATAGAAAGTGCCTGCCGGATCGTCCTCAGTGCCACCGCCGGGGCCGGCATAACCCGTTGCGCTCACTGCAATATCGCTCTGGTACAGCTCCAGCGAACCCACCGCCATCTCGCGCGCGGTCTGATGCGACACCGCGGTATAGCGGTCGAGCGTCTCCTGCTCAACACCAAGAACACGATGCTTGATCTCATCGCAATAGGTCACCGCACCGCCACGCAGCACCGCCGAGGCGCCCGTGATATCGGCAATCGTCGAGGCGATCATACCCGCCGTCAGCGACTCAGCCGTCGAAACCGTCACGCCCCGAGCGCTCGCGCGCTCGACAATATCACGCGCCAGCTCCTCGTTATGTGCGGAAATCTGCTCAAAAGAGTCCGTCATACCCACCAGGACCTAGACCGAAAAGACGATCTTGCGGCAGTTCCAGAAGTACTGGGCGCCCGAGATAACGGTCAGGACAACGGCAACGGCGTACAGGAAGCGCGACACCGAGTAGATGCCGAGCGTCAGCGCCACCGGGCCAAGGTGCAAGCCGGCCATAGCAAAAACGCACAGGTAACCGCAAATGGAGACCATCGTGGTTGCCGTCTTGTACTTGCCGAGCTTATCGGCCGCAACGACCACACCGGCCGCACTCGCGACCATGCGAAGGGCGCTCACCAGAAGCTCACGGAACAGAATAATGAACACGGACCACACGGTCACCGCGCCAAAATCCAAGAACAGCAGCAGGGCCGAGAACACGAGCAGCTTATCGGCGATGGGGTCCAAGAATTTACCGAAGTCGGTGATCTCGTTGCGCGAACGCGCCAGATAACCGTCGACCTTATCGGTGCACGACAGGATCACATACAGAATGAAGGCAGCGGCGGCGAGCGGGCCGTCGAAGGTGCTCCAATCCGTACCGGCAACACTCGTGCGAGAAAGCGCCGACACGATCATGAACACCGGGATAAAGACGATGCGAACGCACGTCACGATGTTGGCGGGCGTCCAGACACTCGTCAGTTCCTTATTGCTCTCGTTAGCCACGACGCTCTCCTACTCCACAACATGACCGATAAGCTCGTAGCAGAAGCTATCGGTAAACTCGACGGTCAGAATATCGCCCACGGACGCCTCGCTGGCGTCCAGATGCACCGCGCCATCGGAATCGGGCGCCTGGAACCAGGCATGGCCGATCAGCTCGGCGCCATCCTCGGTCTCTTCGATACCGTCGACGATTACCTGGGCGCGCTCGCCCACATGTGCGGCGGTGGCGGCAAAACCGAGCGACTCGGCCAGGTCCATGGCCTCCTGGGCGCGCTCAAGCTTGACCTCTTCGTCGACCTGGCCCTCCATCTTGGCGGCCAGGCTACCTTCCTCACGCGAGTAGGCAAAGACGCTCGTGTAGTCAAAGCCGACGGTGTCCATAAAGTCGATAAGGTCGCGGAACTCGTCGTCGGTCTCGGTCGGGAAGCCGACCATGGCCGTGGAACGGATCACGATGCCGGGGATACGCTCACGAAGGTCGCGGAACAGATCCTCGAGCTCCTGGCGCGAACCGGAGCGACGCATGGCCTTGAGGATGCGAGCGTCGCAGTGCTGCACGGGGATATCGATATAGGGCAACACCTCGGGCGTATCACGAATGGTCTCAATGAGCTCGTCAGTCATGCCCTCGGGCTGCAAGTAGAGCACACGGACCCAGACGTTGTGCGGGCGCACGGCCTCGGCGACGGCACGCAGCAGCTGCGCCAGATTGCGCGGCGAGCCCTCGGCGACGTCCTCGTCGGCAAAGTCGATGCCCCAAATACCCGTGTCCTGGCCGATCAGCACGATCTCGCGCACACCGCCGGCAACCAGGTCGCGCACCTCGGAGATAATGCTCTCGGCATTACGCGAATGATAGCGACCGCGAATGTAAGGGATCATACAGAAGCTGCAGAAGCGGTTGCAGCCATCAGAAATCTTGACGTAGGCAACCGCACCCTCGACGGTACGCTTGACCTGAGGAATATAGGCGGCAATCTCGCGCTCGACACCCAGCACGCCATCGATGACCGCCACGATGCCGTCTTCCTCGTCGGCCTTCACAAAGGCAGCGACCTCGGGCAACTCGTCAGGCAGGTCGTCGCCATAGCGCGACGGCACGCAGCCGCACATGACGATGGGGCAAGAACGAACGCCGTCCTGAACCTCGTTGGCGAGCTCGAGCGTGGTCTCGATGCTCTCGGACGTTGCGGAGGCGAGGAACGAGCAAGTATTGACGATAGCGATATCGGCATCCTGCGGGTCGAATGCCTCCTCGTAGCCCGCGGCGGTCAAAAGAGAACGCATGCGGTCGGTGTCAACCTCGTTCTTAGCGCACCCGAGGGTGATGTAGAGCACGGAGCCCAACGGTGTATCCATGTTGGAGAGCGGTCCTTTCGATTGATATTAGCGGTAGTTGGTGAACTGCAGCGGCTGGCCGTAGTCCTGGTCGCGCAGGAACTGAATCACGGTCTGCAGCGCGTCCTTCGAAGCAGAGGAAACACGCAGCTTGTCGGCCTCGATGGTCACCTTGACCTTGAGCTTTTGGTCCTTGATGTCCTTGTTGATCTTCTTGGCGGTCGCCTGGTCGATACCCTCGACGATATGGCCGAGCACGCGCACGGTGCCGCCCGATGCCGCCTGCGGAGCATCCCACGAGACAGCCTTGAGGTCGATGCCGCGCTTGATGAGCTTGGAGCTCAGCACGTCGACAATCTGTTTGGAGACAAAGTCGGCCGGGGCGTTGATCGTAAAGAGCTTGTCGCCCTTCGAAAGCTCAATCGTAGCGCCGGAATCCTTAAGGTCATAGCGCTGGGAAATCTCGCGCGTGGTCTGCTGGAAGGCGTTGTCGACCTCTTGCATGTTGACCTCGGACACGACGTCGAAGCTGGAATCTTTAGCCATGATGTTTCCTTTCGCGTACGAGCGGCTTAGTAGCTATCGTACGAATAGTCGGTAGAATCGGTGGGCGTTTGACCGTCAGTTGCGGTAACGGCACCATCCGTGGACTGGGCATCGGTACCGTCGGAGGTGTCGGTACCATCGGTGGTGTCGGTACCATCAGAACTTTCACCATTCGCGGAATCAGTCGTCTCCTTCTTGGGAACGGTGATCGTCACACGCGCCACGCCCGAGGTCTTGGTATCGTAACGGACCTTTTCACCGTTCTTGGTAACGGTGACATCGGAAGGCTTGGACGTGGTGATCTCGATCGAGGACTCGGGCGTGTACTCCTGCTCAAAGGGGCCAGTCGCCTGGGCGCCATAGACCGACTTGCCGTCGACCTTGACCTCAATCCACGCGGTCTTTCCCTTGGCAACGGAGACCTTGACCTTCGTGACCTCGTTCTCTTCCTTCTTGGCCGTCTTGGTGGCGTCCGAATCGGTCGACTCATCCGTCGCCTCATCGGTATCTTCGTCCTCGTCGACCGTTTCGGTCTTCTTAGAAGACTTCTTGGTCGTCGTCTTGGTGGCAACGGGCGTCTCGGGCGTCGACTCGGGCGCCGAGGAGCCGCAGCCACGCAGGAGCACCACGATGAGCACAATCAGCAGCAATGCCACGGCGCCGATGCCGGCGTAGACGATACGCGGATCGAGCCCGTTGTTTTGAGGAGTACGGGATCCGCCGCGTCCACGACCGGAACTGCTGCGGCCGCCTCCCTGAGGCATACGACCGCGATTGCTATCGGAACGGCCGCGATAGCCGCCCTGGCCCTGAAGGCTGCGCTGACCCGAGCGGGGCGCAAGTTCACCGCGGCCTTGATAGCCACGCTGGCCCGAACGCGGAGCCGAAGAGCGCTGGCCATACGGCTGTGATTGAGAGCGAAGACGCGGCGTCACCTGCGTGGCATCGGCGTCCGCATAGCCACCGCGAGAGCGTCCGGTAGAGACACCACGGCAACCGCGATCGGAATAGCCGCCGTCGCCATAGCCGGCACGAGGGTCACGCGCCACGCCACGGGCAGCGGGAAGTGCGCGGTCCTCGGGCATCGGCGTACTGCGGAACCGGTCACGCTGCAAGCGAATCTCCTCGCCCGAACCCGTCTCGGTAATATAACCGGCCTGCTGAGGACGCTGTCCATAGCGGGTCGAACGACCGCCCTGAACCATCAGAAAACGCCCGTTATCGACCGAGGAACGCGAATTAACGTAGCCGGCGGCGTCCTGAAAACGACCGCCCTGCTGCGACGTCTCGCGTTCGTATGCCATCAGGTCGTCAAAGTAGGCATTGACGACCTCACGCGGATTGAGGCCCAAAAAGCGAGCATAGCTCGAAATCATGCCCTGCGCATAGCCGCGCGGCGGCATCGAAGCAAAGTTACCGGTCTCGAAAAACTCGATGATCTGCGGCCTGATTTTGATGGTGTTGGCGACCTGCTGAATGGAAAGGCCCATTCGGCGACGCTGCTCGAGCAGCATGTCACCAAAGCGTGCAGCCATCAGAATCCTCCAAACTCACAATCTTCACGTGCCATCTCGGCGTCGACAGATTCCAGCGCGGCAAGCCCCTCCTCGTCCAATAGGACCTCGCGCGGCTTGGAACCGTCGGGCGGGCCGACGACACCCTTTTCTTCCAGCATGTCCATAATACGCCCGGCGCGCGCATAGCCAACCTTAAGGCGGCGTTGCAGGCCAGATGTGGAGCCCAGCTGCGATTCCACCACAATATGGGCGGCTTCCCAAATGAGCGGATCATCGTCTTGCGGCTCGGCAACTCCGGTGCGGACAATGCCGCCACCCGCCATGGACATGGAAGCGGGCGCCACAGCCGACAGGATCTCCTCATGGTAGTCGGGCTCGCTTTGCGACTTGACGAACTCGACAATCTCGTTGATTTCATCGTCCGAGACAAAGCAGCCCTGAATACGGCGAGGCTTGCCCCAGTCGACCTTGGAGAACAGCATGTCGCCCAAACCGGTGAGCTTTTCGGCACCCATCTGGTCGATGATGACGCGCGAGTCGATGCCCGTGGCGACGTTAAAGGCGATGCGGTTGGTGATGTTGGCCTTAATGAGGCCCGTCACCACGTTGGAGCTCGGGCGCTGCGTGGCCACAATAAGGTGGATACCGGCGGCACGGCCCAGCTGAGCAATACGCACGATCGAGGCCTCGACATCCTTACCGGCGACCATCATCAGGTCCGAGAGCTCGTCGATGATAATGACCAGATAGGGCATCTTTTGCGGCGGGTTATCGTAATGTTCAAACTCGCCGGCGGCCTGCTTTTCGTTATAGGTCGAGATCTTACGTACATTGAGACGCTCGAAGACCTTCAGGCGACGCTCCATCTCGGACACGGCCCATTGCAGAGCGCTCGCGGCCTGCTTGGGCTCGGTCACTACAGGCACGTAAAGATGCGGCAGACCGTTATAGCCCGCAAGCTCGACGCGCTTGGGGTCGACCATGATCAGGCGAACGTCCTCGGGAAGCGCGCGCATGAGCAGGGTCGTGATGATGGAGTTGATCATCACCGACTTACCAGAACCGGTCGTGCCGGCGATCAGCAGGTGGGGCATCTTGGCGAGGTCGGCGACGACCGGCGTACCCTCGGCATCGCGACCGATGGCCAGCTCGAGCGGACCGCCCTTCACATAGGGCAGCACGTCGCCCAGGTTGACGTTCTGGCGCTTGCGATTGGGGATCTCGATACCCACGAGCGACGTGCCGGGGATCGGGGCAAAGATACGAACCGACTGAGCTGCGAGCGAAAGCGCGATATCGTCCTCGAGGCTCGAAATCTTGCTCACGCGCTCGCCCTCGCCAGGTTGCAGCTTAAAGGTCGTCACCGTGGGGCCGGCGATCCAGCCGACCACGCGGGCGCTGCGGCCAAACTCAAGCAGGGTCGACTGCAGCGACTCGGCAGTTTGCTCCAGCTCCTTGTCCGAAGACGCAGCGGAAGCCGACTGCGGGTTGGCATGCAGAATCTCAAGCGGCGGAAGTTTGAGGCCGTCCTCTTCTTCGCCCTCGTTATCTGCGGCGCCGCCGTCCGTTCCCCCATCGCTGGCCGCAGCCGATTCGACAGCACTCAAGGCAGGCGCATCGGCAACCTTGGGATGCTTCAAGAAGTCGGGGATCTGAGGTGCTGCCGAGACAGGATTCACGGCAAACGGCGGCTCGGACTCGTCGATCTTATCGGGGTCGTCTTCCATCGAAAGCTGACCGGTTACCTGGTCGCGCTTTGCATGGCGACGCGGCAGCAAAGTTGTCTTTGCGGTCTCAATCGGAGCCTCGTCGTCCTCGTCATCACCCTCGGTGAGCTCAATCTCGCTCTCGGACCAAGACGGGTCGGGCTCACTCGTATTGAGTTTGGGCGCAGCCTTGCCCTTCTTGGCATGGCGGCGCGGCAACAGCGTTGTCTTGGCCCGCTCGGCCTCCACGGCCTCAGACACGTCGACAAACGGATCTTCGTCCACGTCCTCATCGTCCAGAATCGGATCGACTTCGCTACCCATAACCGTAGTCACGGCCGCATCGGAGCCCTTTTGACGAAGAATGCTCAGATGCGGACGGGCGACACCAGGCACCGACAGGGCTTCGTCGTCACCCCACGGGCTCGCGTTAACATCGGCACGACGGCGCTCGGCAAAATCTGCCGCACGATCGCGGGCAGAGCGCAGTACGCCGCCCACCGAAAAGCCAATGATGACAAAACCAACGACGGCCAGACCCAACAGGACCACCATCGCGATAGGCTTACCCAGGGCATTCTGCAGCGCACTCGCAATAAACGCACCGATATAGCCACCCGAGTCGGACAGATTTTGCGGCGTGAACATAGGGTCGCACGAGTCGCTCGTACCCGGCACCATCAGCGAGAGAATGGAGACGACGGCGATAAAGACCACGGCGCCGCCCGCAACCGAGCGCGCGTTGAGCGGCGAGTCCTCACCTAAAAAGAGCGTGGCGGCAAACAGCAAAATGACGATCGGCAGCACGTAGGCGCCCAGACCAAAGCCCAGGTGGTAGAAACCGGCAACCGCAGCCGTCACGGGCGCTGTTGCCGGCGAAATCACGGCAATGAAGGACGCAATCGCCAAAACGGCGATGACCACGCCGGCGATATCGCGGTTGGCCGAGGGCTCGACCAGCGGCTCAAAATCGTCGAAGTCGGCCTCGTGGCCCTTATTGGCACGAAGATGGGAACCGGCACCCTTAGCAGATGCCGGTTGGTTATTGGCCTTATTACCTTTGGCGTTTTGTGCAGATCCGCGCGCCAAACTAAACCTCCATGACGACCGGGATGATCATCGGACGGGTGCGCGTACGGCTCCAGATAAAGTTAGAGAGCGAATCACGCACGGCCTTGCGAATGGCATCGGAACCGCTGCTCGTAAAACTGAACTTGCCCTTCTCGATCGTCTTCATGATGGACGCGGAGGCATCCTCGGAGAACTGGTCATCGATGGCAAACGAGACGCCGCGGCCCGAGAACTCGATGGCCTCGATCTTCTTGTGCTTGAGCGAGACGATGGCAACAGCGGTAACCATACCGTCGTTGGCGAGCTTCTGACGATCGCGCAGGACGATGGGGTCGGTATCGCCGATACGCAGGCCGTCGACGTAGACGACGCCGGACTCGACGGGCGTACCGCGTTTAACGATACCGCCGCGCATCTCGAGCGTGTCGCCGTTGTCGAGGATAAAGATATGATCGTCCTTGATGCCCATCTTGCGAGCCAGCTGGGCATGGGCGCGCAGATGCACGGCTTCACCGTGAACCGGCATAAAGTACGTGGGCTTGGCCATGGCCATCAGGAGCTTGAGCTCCTCCTGGCTACCGTGGCCCGAGACGTGGACAAGAGCTCGGTTCTTATCCCACACGTCGCAACCGAGCTTGGCCAGGCTGTTGACGACCTGCTGGACGGCTTTCTCGTTACCGGGGACCGGCGTTGCCGAGAGGATAACGGTATCGCCCTCGTGGATGGAGAGCGTCTTGTGCTCTCCGTTGGCCATGCGGGACAGGGCCGACAGCGGCTCGCCCTGCGAACCGGTGCACATGACGACGATCTTGTCGTCGGGCAGGTTATCGATATCGAAGGCATCGATGATATCGGCATCGTCGATGTTGAGGTAGCCCAGCTCGCGCGCGACGCGGGTGTTGGTGAGCATGGAGCGACCGGTCACAACGACCTTACGGCCGCACTTGCGGGCGGCATCGCAGATCTGCTGCAGGCGATGGATATGGCTCGAGAACGACGCGACGAACACGCGACCCGGGGCGTTCTTGATGGCGTGCAGCAGATTGGGGCCAACCTCGGCCTCGGACTTGGTAAAGCCGGGAACCGTGGCATTGGTGGAGTCGGAAAGCAGCAGGTCGATGCCCTGCTTGGCAAAGCGGCTGATAGCGGCGTAGTCGGGCGTGACGCCGTCGATGGGCGTCTGGTCGAGCTTAAAGTCGCCGGTGTGCATAACGGTGCCCTGATTGGTGCGAATGAACACGCCCAGAGCGCCGGGGATAGAGTGCGTCATCGAGAAGAAGTCGAGCGAGATGCCGCCGAGGTTGACATGGCTGCCGCCCTTGACCTCGCGGAACTTGGGCGCGCGGATGCGGAACTCAGAAAGCTTGCCCTCGATAAAGCCAAGCGTCAGCTTGCTCGAGAAGATGGGCACCTTGTTGTTGAGGTCCTGCAGCAGATACGGAAGCGAACCGGTGTGGTCCTCGTGGCCGTGGGTGACGACGATACCGCGGAGCTTCTCCTCGTTCTCCAGAACATAGGTGTAGTCGGGAAGCACCAGGTCGATACCGGGCTGGGAGTCGTCGGGGAACATGAGACCGGCGTCGACGAGCACCATGTCGTCGCCGCACTCGAAGACCGTCATGTTCTTGCCGATGCCGTCAAGGCCGCCGAGCGGGATGATCTTCAAGGGAGCTGATTTTTTAGCTGCCATAGGTGAGTGTTGTTTCCTTTCTTCGAAACGGGTCTGAAACAACCGACGGGGCGCTTCTGGCAAACCGACCGCCGGGAACGTACAAACATGCATCACAGAGTCGATGCAATAACCACAGTATGATACCCATTTGCACAACAACAGACCACCCATGCATCAAAGCCCCATCTGAACCTGTGTATCCCGCCGGTCAGGGCTCAGCGGCCCCGGCACGGGCTAAGTTTCCTGCTCTACAGTCCTGCTCACGACGGAGGCCACATTAAGTGGCCTCCTGTTCGTGCGGAACTCGCGATAAACTTAACCCCCGCACCCCTCGCGCGGCGGGCAACCGTCGTTGGACTTATCACTGACACCAATAAACCGCTTGCATATCGTCTGTTGGCCTGGCACGGTACAATGCTTGTAGCTTTAAATTTATAAATTAGTGGGGTTATCGATGGCAGAATCTCGTGCGGAGCGTAGGGCTCGTCGTGCTTTGGTGGAGGCGGCTGAGGGGTCGAAGGAGGAGAAATCTTCTACGAAATCCAAGTCTTCTAAAGCTGCAAAAAGCAAACCGACCAAGAGCAGAGCTAAGACCAAGCGTTCTGACTCTCGTCGAGGCGGGGATAAAGCGCCTCAGACTCGTTCCAAGCGCTCGCATAAAGATCGGGTTTCGTCTGCGCGTAAGGCCGTGGACCCCAAGTCTCCCTGTTCGATCATGAAATCTTGCGGTGGGTGCACGGCGCTCAATCGTCCTTATAAAAAGCAGTTGGCAGCTAAGCAGGCTGCTATGGAGGAGCTTTTTGCTTCGCTTTGTGAGCGTGAGGGCATTGCTGTAGATCCTATTCGTGGCATGGGTGTCACCCTGGGCGACCCGGGCAAATATCCTGCGCCGCGCGGTTTTCGCCATAAGGCCGCCACTCCCTTTGCTCCCGGTAAGGAGGGCGCTGTCCGTTGCGGTTTCTTTGAGCGCGGCACGCACAAGATCGTTGCCGTACCCGAATGCCCCGTCGAGGCACCGGGCGCCCGTCAGATTCTCAACGGCATCGCACGCGAAGCTGAGCGGCTGCATATTCCCGCCTTTAATGAGGACAAGCATCTTGGTTTGCTTCGCTATGCCGTCGTCCGCTGCGGTTGGCGTACCGACCAGATCATGGTCACGCTCGTGACCGCTCAGCGCGACTTGCCGCATGCGCAGGAGTTCTTTGAGGCTGTCGCCGCACTCGATCCGCGCATCGTCACCGTCGCCCAAAACATCAACGGACGCCCCGGCAACGCCATCCTCGGCGAGGAAACCCGCATCGTGTATGGCGCCGAATGCATGCGCGACCAGCTGCTCGGCTGCGAATTCGACATCTCCCCTACCGCGTTCTATCAGACCAATCCGCAGCAGACCGAGCTGCTCTATCAGCTCGCTATCGACGGCATGGATTTGCACCAGGGCGATGTGCTCATGGATGCCTACTGTGGCAGCGGTACCATCGGTCTTTGCGCAGCTAAAGATGCCCAGAACAAGGCTATCGGCATTATGCTGCTCGGCGTGGAGCGCAACCCGGCGGGCATTGCCGACGCACGTCGCAATGCCGAGCTCAACGGCCTCACCCGCAGCGCTTGGTTTATGGCCGACGACGCCACCGATTACATCCTGGATGCCGCCGATAACAACGAGCGGGTCGATGTCCTTTCCATCGATCCGCCGCGCGCCGGCTCCACGCCCGAGTTCCTCGAAGCTGCCTGCGCGCTTAAGCCGCGCCGCATCACCTATATCAGCTGCAACCCCGTAACTCAAGAGCGCGACCTGCATCAGCTCCTCGACGGAGGCTATCGCCTGCTCAAGATCACGCCCGTCGACATGTTCCCTCATACCGACCACACCGAAACCGTAGCGGTCCTCGAACGCCGCTAACCAACCTCAGTAGATTTTTGGGACAAGAAAGGGGGCGACCCGCCTGGGCCGCCCCCTTCGCTTGGTTTATAAACTCCGCTACATCCCATTGCGCAGATCGCACACGCCGGCTGCCGCCATCTCGCGCAGCAGCGTCTCGCGGTCGCGCGTCACGATCAAATCCAGCGGGAAGTGAATCTCGTCGAGCATCTTGCGCGCGTGATCGAGCTTGCCAATGGCCATGCCAATGTGGGCATCGGTCGACACGCCAATGCCCACGCCCAGCTCGGCGCAGCGCTCGGCAATCTTGCGGCATACGGCCCAATGCTCAGTGTCGACACCGTGTTCAAGACTATGGTTGTTGATCTCGATAATCTTGTGCCTGGCCTTAGCTGCCAACAGCACCTCGTCGATATCGAACGGCACACCCGAACGCCCCGTGTGGCCCAGCATGAACACCTTGGGGTGCTCCAGGGCATTGATATACATCTCGGTCGTCTGGGCCAGCGTCGCGCCCTCAGCAATCTGCGGATTATGCACGCTTGCAACCAAATAATCCAAATTACGCGTAACCAAATCGAACAGCGAATGCTGACGGCTGTACGAATCGCCGGCGATATCGAGCGTGACAGGAGTGTCCTCGCCAAACAGGCTTCCGTTCAGCGAAACGATATCGGCCTCGGCACCACGCAGCACCAGCACGCCGCTCCAAATGCGCGGCCAGATATCCTGGTTGATAAAGAACTGGTAACTGCGCAGGTCATTGGGGCAAGCCGTAACCATAGAGCTCAAATGGTCGGCAGATCCGAGCACCTGCAGACCACGCTCTGCCGCCCAGTACACATTCTCCTCAATGGTCGAATATGCATGCGCAGAGAACATCGTATGGGTATGAATGTCACAAGAAAGCAGGTAGGGCATCGGGTCTCCTTATCTGGCACGGCCGTCGCTTATATTCATTGTACGCATAGCCTTCGATAGTCGTAAAACCACTCCATCCCAAAGACACAACGTCCATGACAACGGGGTCCGGCTTAACACCAAACCCCGTTTCACGTAAAACATTGTAGGCAGAGCGCTTTACTTTTAACGATACTCGTCCGCCAACTGTTTCCAAGCGGGTAGCGAATTGACAATCGTTTCGTAGCTCACGCAATAGCCCAGGCGGAACCAACCCGGCATACCAAAGCTGTCCGAGGGAACCGCAAGCAACTCATACTTCTTTGCGCGCTCGCAAAACGCATTCGCATCGGGCTCGAGTGTCTTCACCCACAGGTAGAAAGCACCGTCCGGCTCAACATAGGTATAGCCGTAGTCCGTCAAAGCATCGGTGAGCGCCGTGCGGTTGCGGGCATAGGCCCCGACATCACTCGGCTCATCGATGCAATCGATGATCACGCGCTGGAAGAGTGCCGGTGCGCATACAAAACCCAGCGTACGGGCAGCGCCCGCAACAGCCGGCATCAGACGGGCAGCCTGCGGATTGGTGTTGGGAACCAAGATCCACCCCACGCGCTCACCCGGCAGCGACAGCGACTTGGAATACGAGTAGCACACGATGGCGTGCTCGTAGATCGAGGGCACCCAAGGCACCTCGGCACCGTACACGATCTCGCGGTACGGCTCATCCGAGATGAGCATAATCGGATTCTCGGGATCGCGCTGAGCGTTGGCCTCGCGCAGAACATTGGCCAGTCGCGTCAGCGTGTTGCGTGTATATACGGCACCAGTCGGATTGTTGGGCGAGTCGATGATGACGGCAGTCGTCTTATCGGTAATCGCCTTGAGCACGTTGTCCACGCTCAGCTGGAACGTATCTTCATCGGCGAGCGCCTCAACACACGTACAGCCGGCCTTCTCAATCCAAACGCGATACTCCGGAAAGTACGGGGCGATAACAATAACCTCGTCGCCCGGGTTCGTAACGGCGTTGAGCGTGCAGGTGAGCGAAGCCGCGGCACCCACCGTCATAAAGACGTCCTTACCCTCATAGTTCGTTCCAAAGCGGCGGTTGAGCGATTCGGCGACGGCTGCTCGACATTGCGGCAGGCCCGGAGCGGGGGTGTAGCCGTGCAACTGGTCACTCGGCAGCTCCAGGGCCTTCTTAATGGACTCCGCCACAGCAGCGGGTGCCGGAACGCTCGGATTGCCCAGCGAAAAATCAAATACGTTTTCCGCACCGATCTGCGCCTTGCGCTCAAGGCCATAGCTAAAAATCTCACGGATGATGGAGCTTTCCGCACCGCGAGCATACATAGTTTCGTTGATCATCTGTTCCCCTTTCGCATAGGCGCTATTGTACGCTTTAGCCGAGCAAAGTGCCGCAGCAATGTTGATTGGGGACAGACTTAAATGCGTGAAAACGCTCATTTAAGTCTGTCCCCAATCAACAGGCGGCCCCATATCGCTCAAAAGAAAAAGCCTCCGCAGGTTTCCCCGCGGAGGCTTTCGCCACAAAGACTATTTGTCGGTATCGGTATCGGCATCGACGACGGCATGGTCATCGTCAGCATCATCGGATGCGGCTTCGGCATCCTCCTGCATGGCCGCCT
>CALLNU010000039.1 GCA_938005465.1 uncultured Collinsella sp. | reverse complement strand
GGGTCAGCCCGTGGGAGGCCAGGGCGCCGCTGACCGGTGGACGGCACCGAGCCGTACGCTTGAACTGAGAAGGGGAGGCCTCGCGGCCTCCCCCTTTTTTGCGTTTATGGGGCGTAAATGACTCAATTACACCAGACGATCTTATCGTTTTTGGTATTGAGCCCTTATTTAAAGAAGATAAATCTAATAACAAGGGCAACTGCTATGGCCACAATGATCAAAAGCAGGATTGTCAGTCGATGCTGCTTGCGTCTTTTACTTGACGAAACGAAGATTGATTTTCCCTGTTTTGGCGTTTCGAGATAGCGAGCCGAATGCGTCAAGGTTTGCTTGGGTCGAGAACCTCTTTGTTGATGAGCGGCTGATGCTTTCATCGGCTCATCACTAGCTGCGCTGTTTTTAGATAATGGTGCGTCTTTTAGATATACAGGGTCTCCCGAGGCGACGCCCATATGTTTACGTCCCGTTTGGGCATCCTCGAGTGTTTGATATCGATTTCTCATCACATACTCGGGCTCCGGATCATTAATGGGCTCTTGCGAGATGTGGGGGCGATGGAACCGCGGCGGCTGCGTGGAAGTATCTTCCCCCTGCGTTGGCATAAACATTTTGTTCTGGTTTTGGTCGTCCATGATGCCCTTTAGCTCGTTACCAACAACGTGTACGCGCTCATTGTAAGTCCCTTGCTATTTGTAGCTGTGAACATACTTGTTATTTAAGCTCTGGTTCAAAGAACCTTAACCTTATTAAAACCTGAGTCAAACACACTTAGATATGCTTATAGTACTGGACTCAAAAAACTTTATAGTCGATGTATATATGAGCACTGGGTGGGCATATATAAGAGCGTCAAAAGAAGTCCCAGTCACCTAGAAGATGGCTCGGCAGTCCTAAAAGGAGTGGTAAACATGGCAAGCATGGTTCCTTATCGTTCGGTTTTTGGCGTTCGCCCCTCTGCAAGCTCGCTGTTCGATCTGTTTGATGATATGAGCGACCTAGCGAACAGCTCGATTGCCTCTAAGGCGTTCCCCGTTGACGTTGAGGATAAGGGCGATGGCTATGAGGTCAAGGCTTATCTGACCGGCGTCGCCAAGGACGATATCGATGTCGAGCTTAACGAGGGTCGTCTGTCCATTAGCGTGAATGTCGAGGAAGACGAGGAGAACGAGGGCAAGAACTTCCTGCAGAAGGAGTTCAGCTCGTACAGCGCGACGCGTGGCGTGTATCTTAAGGACGCTTCGAGCGAGGGCCTCTCGGCTAAGTACGCTGACGGCATCCTGACCGTTACGGTTCCCAAGATCGTCGAGAAGAAGAACGTTACGAAGATCTCCATCGAATAACTTCGTTGGTGTTCTTCGCTATTAAAAGACAACAAAAGGGGCTGGGAAGCGATTCCCGGCCCCTTTTGCTGTTTAGGACAGTCTATTGAATGGTTGCTGGCCGATACTGGCTTGCGGGGCGTATCGAGAGTTTTCGCGATCCTTGGAGAAGGGTGGCGGAGCTGCCGAGCTCGTCATCCAGGGTTGCGGCTAGAGCTTTGGCATAGCTTTTGACGGTAAGGCTCGGACGATTGTTGTCTTGGCTGATATGCATGGCAATGAGCTGTTCGGTGCGATCGGTAACAAGTTCGCGCACGGCTTCGGCGGCTTGGCCGTTGGAGAGGTGTCCCCTTGCAGACAGGATGCGCTCCTGAAGAAAGCGGGGATATTCTCCCTCGCGCAGCATGGTCACATCGTGGTTGCTTTCGAGCGCGAGGACTCGACAATCTTTGAGGGTGTTCATGGCTTGGCTCGATAGCTCTCCGGTGTCGGTAGCAAAGCCGATGGAATCATCGAGGGCGTCGAATCGAAAGCCGATTGGATTTATGACATCGTGTGATGTTGAGTATGTTTGCACGTGGATGCCGGCAATGGATAGGGTGTCACCGGGGTCGAATTCCTCGACAGGCAGATGCGAAAGATTTTCTTTGCTCGAAAGTGTGCCCCTGCTGGCAAAGAGGGGACCGTGCCAGTGCTTGCACCAGACATCGAGACCCTTGATGTGATCGCTATGCTCATGAGTAATGAGAAGAGCCAAGACGTTGTCTGCCGAGAGTCCCAGTTCTGCCATGCGCTTTAATGTCTCGCGGCGAGAAAGACCGTCGTCAATCATGATGAGCCCCCGGGGGCCTTCGATGAGCGCGCAGTTGCCTTTTGAGCCGCTGCCAAGGATATGAAGGTGCAGACGAGACATAAGATTCCAAAGGATACAATGGGTGCGGACGAATAGAGGAGGAAGCAAATGCCTACGGTATCACAGCATTACGGACACCATGCCGTGCCCGGGGCAGTCGATGAGACCCGAACGAGGCAGCAGGCTGCTCCTGTCGTGCTCATGGTATCAGGCGGCGCGGACTCGACGGCACTGCTTCTTATGGCGTGCACATCAAAGCTGGATATCCAAGACGGGCGCGGTGTTGCCCCCATTGCTCGCGAGCGCCTGCATGTGCTGCATGTAAACCATCGTCTGCGCGGCAAGGCGTCCGATGGCGACGAGGCCTTTGTGCGTGAGCTCTGCGCGAAATATGGTTTACCGCTGTGCGTGGAGCACGCTTATTTTGATGGGGAGTCGGGCAATATTGAGGCCGCGGCCCGCGAAGTGCGCTATGCCGCGGCGCGGAGGTATGTTCGCGAGCTCTGCGCCCAGACGGGGGCACCGCGAACGGCGGCTCGTATCTGCACCGCGCACACGTCTTCGGATCGCGCGGAAACGTTTTTGATGAACGCGATTAAGGGTTCGGGGCCCGCTGGCCTATCGAGCATTCCTCGCCGGAGGAATATCGTGGTACGTCCCTTGCTCGACCTAACTCATGGCGAGCTCGTGGGCTATCTACAGGTACATGGTCAGCCGTGGCGTGAAGACGAGAGCAATGAGGATATCTCGTATCTGCGAAACTACGTGCGCCATCGAGTAATGCCGGTGGTGGCGCAGCGCAACGCGAGCGTCTGCAAGACGATTGGCGCCGCCTGCGAGATCTTAGGCGATGAGGACGCGTTTTTGTCTCAGCTTTCGGCACAGGCGTTTCGAAGCTGTTTGCGCAAAGAGGCAGCGGGCGCACTGGTGCTCGATGCCAGGCGCCTGGCTGCGGCCGAGGTGGTAATCGCGCGGCGCATCGTGCGACTGGCGATTAAGCGCATCGATCCGGACGCTCGTCCCGAGATGCGACATGTGGAGCGAGTCCTTTCCTGCGTTGCCGAGGGTGCCGGCTCGGTCACGCTTCCGGCGGGAATTGACGCGCGCGTTGAGTTTGGCATGCTGGCGTTTAAGGCCCCGGTGGCTCGCGAGGGCCTGGTCGCGGACTGGGTTACCGTACCCGGTCGTTTGCCGTTGGGCGGGGGACGTATGCTGGTCACAGAGCCGATGGCCGTTGAGCTGGGATGCGATATCGTGCGCCGCGCCCGTGAGCTTGCGGCTGCCGGGGAAGTGACAGCTTTGGTAGACGCGGCTGCCTTGGGTTTTGCCGACAGCGATAGTGAGCGGATCCTGGCGGGCTCGCGTGGCGAGATCCCTGTCGAGGCGCGATTGGCGCGCCTGTGGGTGGACGGTCCCGCACCGGGAGACGTGATGTGCCCGTTAGGGATGAGTGGCCGAAGCAAGAAAGTATCCGACTTGCTAGGCGAGGCTCGCATTCCCGTTTCCGAGCGCGCCGGCGTGCCCATGGTGAGGACGGCGCCGGGAGGTGCCGTGGTGTGGGTCGCCGGAGTTCGCGCGGACGAGCGTTTTAAGTGCACGGCCGCAACGCGCGTGGCATATCTGCTCCGCGTGGTCGATGCGGAATAGCGTCCCACGTCTGCTATTCTGTGCGACGTTGACGGTATTCCCGCGCTGATGGCGCACGGGCTGGTAAATTTACCCCGTGCGCTGCTAGAATGTGAAGTTCGCGTCCATACGGCGGTGTGTGGGCGATAAGCACAAGAAAGGGTTGTCATGGCTTCTCAACATCCGGATATCGAGAAGGTTCTGTTCACGCAGGAGGATATCGACGGTATCGTCTCTCGCCTGGGCGAGGAGATTACGCGCGACTACGCGGGTAAGGATCTGGTGCTGATTGCGGTCCTGCGCGGTGCCGTGGTCTTTATGGGCGACCTGATGCGCAAGATCGAGCTGCCGACCAACATCGATTTCATGGCTGTTTCGAGCTATGGCGACGGTGTGAAGTCCTCGGGTATCGTGCGTATCATTAAGGATCTGGATATCGACATCCGCGGTCGCGACGTGCTGATCGTTGAGGACATTCTGGACTCGGGCCTGACGCTCAAGTATCTGATGAAGAACCTCGAGAGCCGCAAGCCCGCTTCTCTGGAGGTCGCCGCCTTCCTGTGGAAGGACGTTGAGGACCGTACCTCGGCCATCACGCCCAAGTATGTTGGAACCCATTGCCCCGATGCCTTTGTGGTGGGCTACGGCCTCGACTATGCCGAGCGCTATCGTAACCTTCCGTATCTGGGCATTTTGAAACCGGAGGTTTATTCGTAAGATGGCCGACGACCGTAACGATAACAATTCCCAGACTCCCCGGGAGCCTAAGATCCCGGGGGTGCCCGGAGGCAAGAAGCCCACGCGTACGGGCTGGCTGTATTTTATTTTGGCTTGCGCGCTCCTGGGCTACGCCTTCTTTAACATGGGCTCCGGCTTTGCCAATTCCAGCAATACCGTTAAGCTCGCGACGAGCGAGATGGTGAGTGCCATCAAGCAGGATCGCGTCGAAGATCTGACCTATACGGTTCAAGACGGAAGCGTGACGGGTCATTACTGGAAGACGAAGAAGGACAAGGGCGATACGAGCGAGCTCAAGAGCTTCTCCTCGACCTATGTCGGCTCCGATTCGCTTGCCGAGCTTATGGCGGAGCACCCCGATACCAAGTACATCGTCAACACCAACGACCCCGATTTTTGGGGCGACCTGGCGATGAGTGTGCTTCCGACGATCGCCCTTATCGCCATCATGTTCTACTTTATGCGCCAGATGATGGGCGCCAACAACAGGAACATGCAGTTTGGCAAGACCAACGCCAAGACCAACGAGGCCACACGCCCCAAGGTCAAGTTTGAAGACGTTGCCGCCGTGGACGAGGCAGTCGAGGAGCTCGAGGAGATCCGTGACTTTTTGAGCGATCCGGATCGCTATCGCAAGCTGGGCGCCAAGATCCCGCGTGGCGTGTTGCTGGTTGGCCCTCCGGGCACCGGCAAAACGCTGCTGGCCAAGGCCGTTGCCGGCGAGGCGGGCGTGCCGTTCTTTAGTATCTCGGGTTCCGACTTTGTCGAGATGTTCGTAGGTGTCGGTGCCAGCCGCGTGCGTGACC
>CALLNU010000038.1 GCA_938005465.1 uncultured Collinsella sp. | reverse complement strand
CACGCAAAGAAGGCCACTTAATGTGGCCTTCGTCTTGCGCAGGACTGTAGAGCAGCAAACTTAATGCCCGACCCGTCGGGGCCACACGTCCCTAATTGTTCAGCATGCGGTCGAAGCTTCCCGAGTCGCCATCCCGATAGTCGGCGGTCATCAGGATCTCCTGCGGAATGCGCCCGCCCTCGCGCAGCACGTTGCGGAACTGCACGCGCGTAACCATGGGCAGATCCTTAATCGTCGCCGCCAGGTTCTGCGGCACGCCCTGGTTGGCAGCCGCGGGCTCGCACTCGCCACCGGCCTTCACGCGACGCTTATGCTCGGCAAGCATGGCGCGATACATGCCGGCATGCAGGCGAATCTCAACAACGTTGGCGTTGCGGGCCTGCTCGACGATGCGTGCACCCTCTCGATCGATATCGCCCACGTAGTAGACATAGGTAAAGCGATAGCCGATCTCGGCCAGATAATCATCCAGTGCGTGCGAGACGCTCGCCTTGCAGCCGCCGCCAAAGATCACGCCGCCCACCTTAGTGCCAAAAAGCTTGGCATGTTTGCGGCCACGCAGAAGCTTGACGATTTCGTCGTAGGTATCCAGGTTCTCGACCATAATGAACGGCTTGTCGGCGCCCAGCGTAAAGAAGCCCGTAAAGTGCACCGGACGGTTGGGGGCGACCTTGATCGCCTGCATGCTGATGCCCTTTTCGGTCATACGCCTGATCAGGCGCTCGCCATGCTTGCCGTCAAAAGCCTTTTCGTCATTGAAGATCTGGTAGGCGCGCTGGCGGCGCGAGGCAACCGGCGTATCGGCACCGCGGTTTTGCTCGACCCAAGCCTGAATGATTGCGATTTCCTCGGCAATCTTGCGATTGGACATCTCGTTGTGCTGGGCGCGCTGTGGAGCTTTCTTGCCGTCCTTGCCCTCGACCTTAACAATCTGGGTCTGCTGCTCCTTAATTTTGGAGAGCGCCGTGGGCGTGGGGACGACCTTGAGCAGCTGCCTGCCCAGAACGCGGGCCAGGGCAAACGCCGAAACCTCGCCATGGGTAGTCGACTCAGTCTGCTGGGCAGCCGTATCTGCTGCAGCAGAATCGGGCTTCTTCTGAGACTTGCGCTTAGAATCGCCTTGGACACTGCGCTCACGTTTCGAAGTAGACGTCTGCTTCTGCGAACGTTCGGGCTTGCCATCCTTCGCCGGCTGACGCTTGGGCTGCTCCATTGGAGCATCTACCTTCGCATCTTCGTCGCGCGGCGCTACATTCTCGGCGGCATCCTGAGCGTTAGAGCCGCGACCGCCGCGATGACGGCGGCGGCGAGGCTTGCTCGAAGTACCCTCCCCCGTCTGTTCAACCGCAGGTTGCTGGCCCTGAGTCTCCGTATCGAACGCAGTCTGCTCATCAACAGGCTTCTGTTCACGGACTCCCGACTCGGCTGGCTTCACGGCCTTCTCGGCCCGCGCCTCCGGAACCTGATTGACCTTCTCCTGACGCTTTACAGGGTACGCGCGACCTGCGAAGCCGCGACCGGGACGACACGAGTCTGAGGCCTTCTTGGCCGGCTTCTCGGAATCGTCCGCAACCTCGGCAGCCTCTTCGGCATCGCGCACAACGTCCTGCTGCGCAGCCTTAAAGTGAGCACCGCGGCGACGCTTGGGCTCTTGGGCCTCCACGGGCTTTTGCTCCTTCGCGGGCTTCTGCGACTCGGCAGCAACCTCAGTCTCAACAGCCTCGGTATCAAACTCATCCTTTTGAGCAACGGCGCGACGGAAGCGCTCCTGCTGAGCACGGCGTTGCGCATCGCGCTTGCCACCCCCGCCAAAGCCGCCGCGACCCGCCTTGGCGGTAAAAGCGCGAACGACGTTTTCATCGAGCAGCTCGTCAGTATCGATATGCTCACGCGGGGCAACTTCTTCCGCAGCAGGCACCTCAACGGAACCCTCGACAGGCTGCTCCTGGGCATCATGAATCTCGGCATTGATGGTATAGAACGCCGGGCGGCCGTTAATGCCGCTGCCCTCGATCTTAGTCACAATCTTTGCCGCGATAAGCTCGTCGCGCATCGCCTTGGTATCGCACTCCTTATCCACGGAGCGGAAGATTTGCGCCAGCGCGCTCGACTTGATCTTGAGCGCCTTGCGGCAGAGCAGGTCGTAGGCAACCAGCTTTGCCCGCTCGGCAGAAAGCGACGTTTGTCCGCTCAGACGCTCAGCCAGTGCATCGACATTTTGTTGGTTATCGGAATATACCGTCTTGGCCACGGGGCCCCTTTCATATGCACACATATACGTCTATATGGTACAACGCGTGAGCCTATACACGCAAAACATCTGCGAGGACGCCCTTGCATCACCCGTTCTCGCAAGAAAAAGACCGAGTCCGCATTGTTGCGGACCCGGTCTTTCCGAGTCATAGAGATGGAGGATTCAATCCGTCCGATCGGCTAGGCCTTGGCGGCCTCAGCGTCGGCAGGAGCCTCAGCAGCAGCGGCGCGACCATACTCGGCCTTGCCCATCTCGGACCACTCGGGCTCCTCGTCGGGCATGGAGCCGGCCTCCTTGCCGAAGAACTCCTTGAGGCAGTTGACGGCAACGATGAGGCCCAGGACCATCAGCAGGACGGCGAAGACGAGCTGCAGGCCCTTGGTGGCGGCGACGGAGACGGCAGCCGTGGTAGCGGTGGCCGGGATGGTACCGAAGAAGCCGTAAGCCTGGACAGCGGTCATGCAGCCCATGGCGCTCTGGACCAGCGAGGTGAAGGTGCAGCAGAGCAGGAAGGCGACGGGCACGTAGAGCATCCAGCCCTTGCGGCCGGTGCACTTGCAGAACACGGCGAGGGTGATCATGGTCATACCGCCGAGCAGCTGGTTGGAAGCACCAAAGAGCGGCCAGATGTTGGCATAGCCACCAAAAGCAAGGGCGAGACCAGGAAGCAGGGTGACAACCGTGGCGAACCAGGGGTTGCCGAGGACCTTCATGTAGCCGGCCTTGGACTCGATGGCCAGGGCGTCGTTGGTCTGGGCAAAGAACTCGGAGAACGAGGTGCGGGCGATGCGGGCGACGGCGTCGAGCGAGGTCAGGGCCAGAGCGGAGACGTTCATGGTCATGAAGACGGTAGCAAGCGTGCCGTCAACACCGAAGGCCTGCATACCGCGGGAGATACCAGCAGCGAAGATCTGGAACGGGGTGGAAGCGACGCCGGCGTTAAGGGCGCCGGTACCGGCGGTGTTCATGTCGGAGAACATGATGCCGGCAACGATGATGGCAAGGATGCCAACGAAGGACTCGACGACCATAGCGCCGTAACCGACCTTGACGGCGTCCTGCTCCTTCTCGACCTGCTTAGAGGAAGTACCGGAAGAAACGAGGCTGTGGAAACCAGAGAGAGCGCCGCAAGCAACGGAAACGAACAGGACCGGGAACATCATGCCGGAGGCACCAGAGAAGCCAGTGAAGACCGGAGCGGTCATCGTAGCCTGGCCGTGAACACCCAGGACGACGATGCCGAGGACAGCGCAGGCGATCATGACGATCATCATGATGGAAGTGAGGTAGTCACGCGGGGTCTTGAGCATCTGGATGGGCATAGCGCCAGCGAAGACCAGGTAGACCATGACGACGGCGAACCACTGGAACTTATCCAGGTAGACCGGAAACTGCATACCGACGGCGAACATGAGAACCATGAGGACCACGCCGGTGACGAACTCGGCAGCGCCGGTGAGGTTGAACTTCTTCTGGGCCCAACCAAAGGCGATAGCGACGAAAGTGAACAGGATGGAGATGGTACCAGCGCAGCCGGCGGCATAGGACTTGGTGAAGTCGACGGCACCGGTAGCAGCGCCAGAAGCGTCAACGGCCGGGGTAAACATGAACGTCTTGCAGACCATGTCGGTGAAGGCGGCGATGACGATGATGCAGAACAGCCAGCAGAACAGCAGGAACAGACGACGGCCGGTCTTGCCGATGTACTTCTCGATGAGCTGAGCGAGCGACTTGCCGTTGTTCTTCATCGAGGCGTACAGGGCGCCAAAGTCGTGGACGGCGCCAAAGAAGATGCCGCCGACGAGGACCCAGAGCACGACGGGCAGCCAGCCAAAGGCCATGGCGACGATCGTACCCGTGACAGGGCCGGCACCGCAGATCGAGCTGAACTGGTGCGAGAACGCGGTGAAGGCGGAGACGGGCGAGAAGCTGTTGCCGTCCTTCATGCGCTTGGCCGGCGTGAGGGCCTCTTTGTCAATGCCCCACTTGTTGGCCAGCCATCGGCCATAGCCCAGATAGCCGCAGGCGAGCACCGCCGCGGCCACAACCATGAGCAAAACTCCGTTCATTACATTTCCTCCTCTAAAAAGAACTACTCAGACATAAAAAATGAGGGCCGTCGGTTGCGCTCGACGGCCCTCATCTTCATCAGCCGCCCGTTATCGTACGGGCTAGCTGTATGTGCTAACCCGCATCAGATAATTACTACGCTGATAATGTTTAGCTGATGCGTGAACATGTCTGAGAAATCCTCTTCAATCATGATGTGAACGATCCGTGCGTGTTCACATCCCCCAGTGGTTGAAAAGGAGTATGAAACTTTAGTTACCTAAAGTCAACGCAAATATGTAATGAATTTTCAACTTTTTTTGAATTTCTCGGTATAAAACGCCACTGACCTCGGACTTTACCCAACGACAGTTTTTGCTTGAGAGATGCCCCCGAGAGCGGCGGGAGCCGGGCGGCGCATATGAACTTTCCTGCTCTACAGTCCTGCGCAAGACGGAAAGCACATTAAGTGCTTTCCTTTGCGTGCGGAACTCGCGATAAAGTTCATATGCGCCGCCCGGCTCTCGCGGCTCTCAGGGGCTCCCATCCCAAATCTCAACTCTGTTATCATAATTACGATAATATCCTGATAGCTCAGGAGGTAGCTGTGAATATTAGGCCAGTCTCAGATCTTAGAAATCACTACCCGGACGTTGAACGCGAAGTCGAACAAGAGGGTCCGGTTTTTCTAACTAAAAACGGGCGGGGCTCTATGGTCGTCATGAGCTTTGAACAGTACAAGTCACTGAGCAATACAATCGAGAGCGCACTTGATGCCGCTGATCGTCAGGCTGCCAGCATGCAACTTCGCTATACACACGACGATGTCTTTGGCTCTGTCAGAAAAATGCTCAACGGCGGTCTCGATGAACAGGCACTATAAGCTCCGCTATCTTCCCCTATTTTGGGAGGACCTCAGCCAAGCAGCGTCATATATCGCCTTTGATCTCAATAACCCCGCTGCAGCAAATAGGCTTGTCGACAATGTTGAAGCAGGCATACTCGAGCATCTCAAGAATCCAACCATGTCACCAACATACCCTTCGACAAGAAGACGGTTGCACCCGTATTACCGCTTCTACGTTGGCAACTACATGGTTTTTTATGTCGTCATCGACGACGTTATGGAAGTCCGCCGACTGCTATATAAAAGCCGAGATATTGAGTCGATTATCAGGTAGGTTTCTTTCAGCTAAAGCACGCCGGAAATTCGACGCTGGCTTGTTAATCTTGTTGGACGTTGTCGACGCCAAACCAGCTCAGAAGCTATATCGATACAGAAAGGTCCCCGGCCGGAGGGGCCGGATATAAGGTTTATCGCGAGTTCCGCACGCAAAGAAGGCCACTTAATGTGGCCTTCGTCTTGCGCAGGACTGTAGAGCAGGAAACCTTATATCCGGCCCCTCCGGCCGGGGACCGCGCCTTTGCGACTACAGCGTCATGTTCGGATCGGCGTCGACGTCGAACGGCGAGATTTCTCCTCGGTCGAATTTACGGCGGGCGACCTCCGCGATCATGGCGGCGTTGTCGGTGCATGCCGAGAGAGGCGGCACCGTCACGCGGATGCCCTGGCGCCCGAGCTTCTTGATCATCATCTCGCGCAGATGCGGGTTGGCCGAGACGCCGCCGCCGATGCAGTATTCCTTGCATCCGGTGGCATGCAGCGCGTTCTTGGCCTTCTTGTACTGAACGTCAAAGACCGCGGCCTCAAACGAAGCAGCCAGGTCGGGCAGATGAATCGTACGCCCGGCTTTGGTCTCCTGCTCAATGTAGAGCGTCACGGCCGTCTTAAGGCCCGAAAGCGAGAATCGATAGTCTCCCCTACTATTAAGCGCACGGGGGAAGTCAATCGCGCGGGGATTGCCCGTCTCGGCCAGTTTGGAAATGATGGGGCCACCGGGATAGCCCAGACCCAGCGCCTTGGCCACCTTGTCGAAGGCCTCGCCCACAGCGTCGTCGAGCGTCTCGCCGAGCACCTCGTAGTCGCCCCATGCCTTGACGTGAACAAGCATGGTATGACCGCCCGAGACGAGCGTGAAGATAAACGGCGGCTTGAGATCGGGCTGCGCCAGCAGGTTGGCAAACAGGTGGCCCTCCAGATGGTTAACGCACACGAGCGGTTTACCGGCGGCATAGGCAAAGCCCTTGGCGAAGGCGACGCCCACCACCAGAGCACCCACCAGGCCCGGACCCTGTGTCACGCCAACAGCGGCAAGTTCGCTCGGCGCGATGGCCCCGCCCTCAAGACCAAGCGATGCTGCGGCATCCTCGAGCGCCGCGTCCACGACGCTCACGATAACCTCAACGTGCTTGCGCGAAGCGATCTCGGGCACTACGCCGCCAAAACGGGCATGAAAATCAATCTGCGTCGAAACCTGATTGGCCAGCATATTACCGTCCGCATCGATAATCGCCACAGCCGTCTCATCGCACGAACTCTCGATGGCAAGCACCAGGCGACGGCGCTCAATTTCGGCGCGCTCCTCAACGGTGCGCTCGGGTGCAGGTAGCGGCCATACGCGCTGCTCAGCCGCCGTCGGCTCGGGCGAAGCGTTGTCAACCGGGAGCACCAAGGGCAGCGGCGCCGTCATGACGATGGCGTCTTTGCCAACACCGTAGTAACCACGGCGGCGGCCCGCCTCGGTAAAGCCCAGGGAAGCATAGAGCGCAATAGCGCCCTCGTTGCCATCCTCAACCTCGAGCGAGGCGGTCGTGCAGCCGAGCATCTGGGCATCGTAGCTCACGTGCGACAGCAGCTTGCGAGCAATACCCTCGCGGCGATGCTTCGGGTCGACGGCAACATCCAGAATCTGCACGTCACCGTCTACGACCATGCCACCGGCAAGCCCCAGCAGCTGACCGTCGTCGTGCGCCACCCACCAGCTGCGCGGCGCCGCAACATCCTCGCCCAGCTCGGACAGGAACATGCCCGGCGTCCACGCCTCGTGCCCGGCGTCTTCAAAGCAGGCGGCCTCCAGCGCACTCGCGCCCTCGGCGTCCGCCGCACCCATGGGGCGAAATTGCAGATGGCGACCGGCGAGCTCATCGGCGACGCCCGTAATTTCGCTCTGCGCGCTCTCGGCTAGACCGAGGCGTTTGCGCTCGTTTTCCTCGGCATCAGAAAGGCGCGTATAGATCGGTAGGACGCGGGCCGGATCGCCGTCACCCGCGGCATGCGCAAGGAGGAGGCCCTCGCCCGAAGGCCACCACAAGCCGCGCTCTACGCAGCGAGCGGCCTCATCCTCGCCCAGCAGCTTGCCATAGCGCACGAGACCGTCGCCAGTCAGCTGAACCTGGTCCCAGTCCGCGGCTTGGCGCCACTCATCAAGCGCTACGGCAGCCTTGACCACGTGCTCGCGCTCAAACTGACGCTCGGGGCCCTCGTCGCCCAGCACATACAAAGCCGGATACACCTCGCCGCGCATGGCATCGGCCAGAATGCCGAGCTTGCCACGCACGCCGGCCTTCCACGCGGTCCATGCGCAGGCATCGAGCGTCGACACACCCAACAGCGGCACGTTGGCACCGCGCGCCAAGCCCTTGGCGGTGGAAATGCCGATACGCACGCCGGTAAACGAACCCGGGCCGCGACCGACGACGTAACTGCCCACGTCAGCACGGTCCATGCCAGCCCGAGCAAGCACGCTGTCGACGGTATTCACGAGCTCCACATTGGCATGGCGACGACACATATGGTCGCCACTCACCAGCTTCGCCTCGCCCGTCTGTCCATCAATCCAGCTTGCCGCGCAGGCAAGCATATCGGTCGAAGTATCGAGCGCCACCACCAGCGCGTAATCGTTATGCAAGCTCATCTCGTACAGCCTTATCAATCAAATCGGAAAGCTCCGCTGCGCGCCCGCCGTGTGCCTCGAGCGTTATCGTTCGCACGTCGCTATCGTTCTCATCACGCTTAAGCGTTACCGAAAGATACTCGTCCGTCAGTTCGTCCTGGAACTGTTCGCCCCACTCCAACAGACAGGCACCCTCATAGCCCAGTACATCGAAAATGCCCGTATCCTCGAGCTCGTAAGCATGCTCCAGACGGTACAGGTCAAAGTGGAACAGCGGAATACGCCCCTGGTCATGAACAGCCATGAGTGCAAATGTGGGGCTCGTGACCATATGGCCGTCTCCCAGACCACGCGAAACGCCCTTGGTAAAGTGGGTTTTGCCCACCCCGAGACCACCGGTCAAGATCAGCACATCACCATCTTCCAGGCACGGCGCAACCAGCTCGCCAAAATGCTCTGTATCGGCAGAGCAAGCCGTTTTATAAATACCTACCCCCAGGCGCTCCAGGGACATATATGCTCCTTATTATTCCGAGGCACCCTCTGGCGCGGGATGCCGCTCCAGATAGTCGCCCAGCATCTTAAAGTCTTCCTCCA
Organism: uncultured Collinsella sp.; assembly: GCA_938005465.1. Lineage (GTDB taxonomy): Bacteria > Actinomycetota > Coriobacteriia > Coriobacteriales > Coriobacteriaceae > Collinsella. The sequence continues at coordinate 4,106 of CALLNU010000038.1, read as the reverse complement.
GCAGCTCCTGCCACGCCGGATTACGCAGCGCCGCCGCCGGATGGAACGTGGGCATCACCACAAAATGCCCCATTTGATGGAACCTGCCGCGCAGCTTGGTGATGCCGAGCTCGGTCTTAAGCACAAAGTGCGTCGCGGGGTTACCGAGCGTCACGATGATATCGGGCCAAATGCTTCGAATCTGCTCACGCAAAAACGGTGAACAGGCCAGCACTTCCTCGGGCCGAGGATTGCGATTTCCCGGCGGTCGACACTTAAGCACGTTGGCAATGTAGACGTCTTCGCGCTTGAGGCCAGCCAGCGACAGGATGCCGTTGAGATCCTCGCCCGCCGCCCCCACAAACGGTTCGCCTTGCAGATCCTCGTTACGCCCCGGCGCCTCGCCGATAAACATGACGCGGGCGTGGGGGTTTCCCACGCCAAACACGATGTTATGGCGCGACTGATAGAGCTGGCAGAGATGGCAGTCGCCTAAAACAGCCTCAATCTCCTCGAGTGCAACCTCGCGCGGCGCTTGGTGACTATGTCCGGGGATGTGCATGACACCCATAGTGGCTCCTACACGTAGACCTTGTCGAGACGCATGCCAAAGCCGCAAGCAACCTCGTAGTTAATCGTGCCGCGCAGGCGAGCCATCTCGTCCATGGTGATCTCGGCATCACCATCGCGGCCGACAATGATCATCTCGTCGCCATGCTCGGCCTCGGGAATCTCATGCGCCGGATTGGACTGGATGGCGACCATAAACTGGTCCATGCAGATGTTACCCACCTGACGCACACGTTCACCGCGATACAGCACGTCCATGCGATTGGAGAGCGTACGCGAAAGACCGTCGGCATATCCAATCGGCAGCGTGCAAATCTGAACGCGTGTGCGCGGCACGCGATAGGTAAATCCGTAGCCCACGCCTTCGCCCATTGCAGGATGTGACACACGCGTCACGCGCGCATGAACGCTCATGACAGGGTCCAGCTGCATCACGCGGCTGCTCAGCTCGCACGGCTGCAGGCCATATAGACCGATGCCGGCGCGAATCATATCAAAATGCATCGAGGGATCGAGCATCGAGGACGGCGTATTGGCACAGTGCACGATACCGCACTCAAAGCCCGCGTCCTTAATGGCTTGAACGGCCTCGGTAAAGCGCTGGCACTGCAGCTTATAGTCCCAACCGCCAGGCTCATCGGCCGTTGCGAAGTGCGTAAAGACGCCATCGCACTGGATACCGCGATGGAAGCTAACGCCACGAACAAAGTCGAGCACCTGCGTGTAGTGAACACCGATGCGGTTCATGCCCGTCTCGATGGCTAGATGGTACTTGCCCACCTTGCCTGCCGCGACAGCACACTCGCCATAGGCAAGGGCGAAATCGGACGTATAGACCGAAGGCATGATATCGAACTCGAGCAACGTCGGAATGGCCTCGATAGGCGGCTCGCTCAGGATCAGGATGGGTTTTGTGATCCCGCCCTGTCGAAGCTCAACGCCTTCACTAACCGTCGCCACGGCAAACATGTCGGCACCGGCCGAATACATGATTTTGGCGCACTCGACGGCACCATGGCCATAGGCATCGGCCTTCACTACGCAGCACAGTCGCTGACGTGGATCGAGCAGATTCTTGTAAGCCCTCGTGTTGCGGCGAAGCGCCCCTCGGTCAATCTCAACCCAGGACCAGCGCGTCAAATCGGCTTTATTCATGATTAGTCATCCGACCCTTCGTCCATGATTCCCAGATCATCGAGTGCATCCTTTGCCGCCAATTCCATGGCAGGACCGATCAAGTCGATCAGATCGGTCGCAATAACACTCTTCTCACCGTACTCCGTTGCCGCGGCAAAACCCGCGTAGCTGTGAAGCGCAACGGCATACGAATACAGCAGCTCCCAGCGATCCATCTCATCACGCATGGTAGCCAGTGTGCCGGCCAAAATGCCCGCAAGAACATCGCCCGAACCGGCAGTCGCCAACGACGCCGGACCCGAGAGCGGCAAAAGCACGCGCTCAACGCCACAGATAGCCGTCGTCGGTCCCTTGGCAATAACCACGAGATTGTCGGAGCCGGCAGCCCAGACAACCTTCTGCGCGGCCGCGATTGCAGTCCCCAGATCGTTAACCTCGTCACCGGCAACCAAGCGCGAAAGCTCGCGATAGTGCGGCGTCATGACGAGCGGTTGCTCACGGCGGTACATCTCAGGGTTGCTATCGATACCGTCGATAGCAATCTTAGAAAGGCAGTTGAGCGCATCGGCATCAAGGATCAGCGGCACATCAAGCTCCAACAAGCCCGAAACCACCTGCATGGCACCGGCAGACGTCGTCATGCCGGGACCGCACAGTACGCAGCTGTACTTCTTTGCAATCTCGCACACGGTCATACGAGCAGCGGCACCAAAAGAGCCGCGGGAATCGGACGGAATAGCAAAAACCGGAATCGAGGGAAGTGCCATACGAATAAGATTGGCACACGCATCGGGCGTCGCGACAGCCACATAGCCGGCACCCGCGCGGGCAGCAGACTTGGCGGCCATAATAGCAGCGCCAGGATACTGCGCCGAGCCGGCGACAATAAGGACGGAACCGCGAGAATACTTATCGATATTCGTGGGCAGCGGAGCAAAGAAATCCACCAGGTCACCGGGCTCGACAATCTCGGCGGCATGGTCGACATCATCGATGACCTCATCAAGGCGATCATAGAGGCCACCGCACACCAGATCACCGGCGTACTCTGGGCCATCAGCGCTGTAGAGTCCGATCTTGGGCGTGATCATCGTGACCGTGCGCTCGGCACGGATGCAGTCGTCGTCGACAACACCGGTCTCGGCATTCAGACCCGAAGGAACATCAATGGACACCACATGGTCGGCGCAGTCGTTAACTGTCGGAATCCAGATGGAGAACGGTGCACGCAGGTCACCGTGGAAACCGGTACCAAAGATAGCGTCAACAACAACGTCGGCCTTATCGATCAAAACCTCAAGCTCATCTCGCGAGGGACCGACACACACATGCACGTCACGACCGGCGGTACGGCGGGCAACATGGCGAGCCAGAGCGGCAGGAATCTCATCCGGCTCAACCGGAGACACGATATCCACGTCAACGCCCTTATGACTCAAAATATCAGCCGCGACCCAACCGTCGCCACCGTTATTGCCAAAACCGACCAGAACAAGGACGCGATCGGGATTGAGTTTTAGAATTTCACGAGCAGCAAACTCACCCGCCAGTTCCATAAGCTCGGCCTTCGAAGTTCCTTCGCGTTCGATAATATCTTCGAGGCGAACGACTTCCTCGGTACTCAAAACCGGTTTCATCTATGCTCCTAGCGTATCTTGCGAAGCATCGCCCTGGTGCTCCGTCAAAGCTGAATTTTGCAGTTGCTCAAGCTCATCTAAAACCGAGCGAGCCTCTTTATAAGTTTGTGCAACGCGTTCCTTGGTGCTCACCTTTTCTTCCTTAGGCTTAGGTCGAGCATCCTCGGTGATCGCAATGGCATTGGCTACGGCCAAATCACCCGTCAAGGTAATGGAAAGCGCAACTTCAACGACGCCCAACTCTTGAGCAATCTCGAGCGCTCGACCCGAAAGCACAGCTTTAGGCTTTCCAAGCTTATCGCGCGTTACCGAGACGTCTTTGCGGCCGACGCCCTGACTAAAACCCGTACCAAGAGCCTTGAGAACCGCTTCACGAGAAGCAAAACGGCTCGCATAGTGCACCGCAGGACGCGATGAAGCGTCGCAATATGCGCACTCTTCTTCGGTAAACACACGCCGAGCAAACGACGGCGTCTTTTCAAGGATTGATTTCATGCGGGAAATCTCGACGATATCAACGCCGATACCAGCTTCAGCCATGTTCACCTCCATATTGCACAGACTAAGTTATTGTAGCCCGTTAACGGAAGATGCGACAAACGAGGGTCATAAAACACAGCGAGTTTGTTAGATCTGGCTTAACGCAAAGAAGGGGGAGGCCGCGAGGCCTCCCCCTTTTTCAAGTCATGCGACGGCTCGGTGCCGTCCACCGGTCAGCGGCGCCCTGGCCTCCCACGGGCTGACCCCGCAGTACTCTCGGCGCGATGGGGCTTAGCTTCCGGG
>CALLNU010000037.1 GCA_938005465.1 uncultured Collinsella sp. | reverse complement strand
AGGACGCCGCCCTCTCAAGGCGGAGATCACCAGTTCGAATCTGGTACGGGCTACCACGCATCTGATACCCGGACTTCCTATGGAAGGCCGGGTTTTTTATTTTCAAACAACCGTCTGCAATTCCCGTTTGAACCAGAGCTTTGCGTTCTGCCTATGGCCCTTACGGGTACAATATCCAAGATATTTTGACTGTTAGAAGGAGTCTCATGACGGAGTCCTCTCAGCATACGTCTAAGCTCCAGGTCGAGGTTGAGGCCTCGGGCGGAGATGACAATAAGAGCGCACGCCGCGGCGCCATCTTTATCGGCGTCGTGCTGGTAGGTTATATCGTCTATCTGGTGGTAACCGGGCAGATGGGGCAGTTCTGGGCCGCTATGTCGAGCGTCCAGGCGTCATGGCTCGTTGTCGCGTGTCTTTGCATGTTCATGTACCTGTTCTTTGGCATTGTGGCCTATGCGATCGCCGTCTGGCTCGATCCCAATTCGCCCGTCGGCATCCGCGACCTGATCTCGGTCGAGGCGAGTGGCATCTTCTTTGGCAACCTGACGCCCATGATGATGGGCTCCACCCCGGCTCAGATCTATCGCCTGACCAAGGCCGGCCAAAACGTGGGCGAGGCCGGCGCCACGCAATTCACGCGTTTTATCGTGTACCAGTTTGGCCTGGTCGCCTGGGGCGCTATCCTGCTGCTCGCCCGTATGCCGTTTTTTGCCGAACGCTACGGCGACATGACGCTGCTGTGCGTCTTTAGCTTTGGTGGACACTGCTGCATCTTGCTTGGCATCTTCGCCGTCGCGCTCATGCCTAAGACCGTCACGCGCGTCGCCCATTGCATCATCAATTGGCTCGAGCGCATTGGTGTCTCGGCCACTAAGATCGAGAGTTGGCGCACGTTTGTCGATGGCGAGATCTACTCCTTCTCCGAGAAGTTCAAGCTTTCGGCCGGACATTTTTCTTCCATGCTGCTCACCGTGTTTATCACCATGCTGCAGCTCGCGTTTTTCTATCTGGTTCCGTATTTCCTGATGCTTGCCTTTGGCCACCACGAGGTCGACTTTTTCTCGGTCATGGCCGCGAGCGCCTTTGTCCAGCTGCTGAGCTCTGCGGTCCCCCTGCCCGGTGGAACTGGTGGCGCTGAGGGCGGCTTTGCATTGTTCTTGGGTCATTTCTTTGGGTCGGCTTCGACCGCCGGCTATCTGCTGTGGCGCCTCATTACGTTTATTGCGCCGACCATTTTGGCTGCGCCCCTGCTGGGCCTTAAGAGCGCCCACAACGAGAGCATCCATGCGCGCTGGGATCGCGTGATGCGCAAGCTCGGCCGCACACCTCAGACGCCCTCTACGCCCACTAAGCCGCACCCCGCGAATGCTGTTACTGTTGATCCCAAGAAGCAGGCTCAGAAGGCTTCTGGGACCGCTAAGCCGGCTCATAAAGCCTATGTGCGCCAGACAGGCGATGGTATTCGCGTATCTCCGTCGGCACTCAATAAGAAGAAGCACCCTAAGTCGCAGTAGGGCAGTCGTGCGTTCTTCATGATGCGAGGCATATTTGTGCTGTATGGGGGATAATCCTCTTACGTAGATTATCTCTCATCTGTTGATGAACGCTCGCATATCGAAGGGACACGCCCATGGCAACCAGCAAACCGCGTCTTGATCGTCGCATCGTTCGCAGCCGTAATGCCATCCTTTCGGCTTTCGAGCGCCTGCTCATGGAAAAGCCGCTGGCAGACATTACGGTGAGTGCCATCGCGCGCGAGGCCAATGTCGACCGCAAGACCTTTTACGTTCACTTTGGTACGGTTGACGGCCTGCTTGATGCCATTGCCGTCGATGTGGTGGAGATGATTGTCGACTCGGTCGAGAAAACGCTTGCTTCTATGGACGGTGACACCAGCGAGCGCGCTCTTGGCGCGGCGGCGACCTTCTTTAAAACCGTTAATGAGGCACTGTGCAACAACTTAGTGCTCAATCGTCAGCTGATCGAGAATATTCCGCTCGATGATTTCATGGCTCGTCTTCGTGCGCCGCTCGAACATGAGATTGCCGAGCGCGATCTGCTGCCCCAAGGTCTCAAGGACGAGATGTTCGACTACTATCTGGCGTTTTTGCTGTCGGGTATTATCGGTATCTATCGCACGTGGGCGCTGTCTGACGGCTCGGTTCCTATCGAGCGCGTCTCTGAGGTCGCCAACGATCTGACTCTCAATGGTCTGTCGAGTCTGGAATCTCGCTTGGATTAGGCCTAGTTGGGCTCGTCGGCGTGGAAATTCCTGTTCCTGAGGTTCTCCGGCGCCTTGGAGACCTTGCCGGCGTAGGAGCTGTAGCCTGAGGATCCTTAAAAGAAAGTCCAGTTTATCCTTCCCACTCCAATTTTGGAATCCTCCGATGCGCCTTCGCACGCTCGCATGACCTCGATACCATGCGAGCGTGCAAACTCGACGAGCTCTGCGTTGCGGGCGTTTATGGTGCCGAAGGCGGCGGGGCACACGATAAGGCGTGCGCAGTGGACGAGGAGCTCTTTGGCGCGGGCCATGGTTTTATCCCCGATTGGCTCGAAGGCGCGCTCGGCCACGCATTCCGTCGCTAGGTCGCGCGCGAGCTCGCAGTCGATGTCCCCTTCGTGCAGAACGCCCGCGTAGAACGCCTTGCCCTGCCGGATGAGCTGGCGAAACACAGCCGACCCCGTACCTGCGCCAGCGATGACGAACGTGTGCGCATCGCCGTGTGGGCGCCCAATTTCCACGCTGCCGAAGCGCTCGTTGAAGGTGCCATGTTGAAGGCCGTAGAGCTCGCCAATCGTCTCGCGCGTGAATATGTCCTCGGGTGCGCCGGCGCGGAAGACCCGGCCGTCCTTCACGCAAATCACCTTGTCGGCGCTTTTCTGCGCGAGCTCGAGTTCGTGGATGGACATGATGACAGCCACATTCCGCGATTTCGAAAGGTGGCGAAGTATTCGCAGCAGGTCGATCTGGTAGCGGATATCGAGATACGACGTGGGCTCGTCGAGCACGAGCACACGCGGATCCTGCGCGATGGCTCGTGCGAGCATGACGCGCTGGCGTTGCCCGTCGCTTATCTGCATGAAGTCGCGCTCGGCGAGCTCTTCCACATGTGCGGTTTTCATGGCCTCATCGACCCGACTATGGTCGTCGGGCGAGAGTGTGCCCATTCGCCCGGTGTAGGGATGCCTTCCCGCCTCTACGATATCGCGGCAGGTGAGGAGCTCGGTCCGGGGTCGATCTGTCAGCATAACGGCAAGGTTCCTTGCGAACTCCGCCGTCTTCCATCGGGAAATCTCCCGCCCGTCGAGCTCGATCGCGCCGGCAAGCGGTGCCAGATGGCGTGTGATGGTTTTCAAGATGGTCGACTTGCCCGAGCCGTTCGGCCCGATGAGCGCCACGACGTCGCCCGCGCGAACCTCCAGATCGACGCCTTCGACTACGACCTTCTTGTCGTAGCCCGCCGACAGGTCGCTTATGCGGAAAAGCGGCGCTCCGTCAGCCTGCGTTACGACCGGGGTTTCGAGGTTCGACTCCGCTCGGAGGAGGCTTTCCGCGCGCAGTTCCGCACGAGTCGAAAGTGCCTTCTGGCACTTTCGTGCGAGCTCAGGACTGTCTAAGCATGGAATGTCCCCTCCGAGCGTTTTGGGCCGCGGCACGAATTCCCCCATCTACCTCACCCGCTTCTTCAACATGAGCGCGATAACCACCGGCGCGCCGAAGATGGCGGTGACGGCGCTGATGGAAAGCTCGACGGGGGAGAACAGCGTGCGCGCGATCAAATCGCAGCCCGCGCAGAAGATGGCGCCTCCCAAGAAGCACGCAGGAATCACGCGGATGGGCTTCGACGACTTTAGCGCCGACTTAACGAGATGCGGAACCGCGATGCCTACGAACGACACCGGACCAGCGAACGCGGTCACGCAGGCGGAGAGCATGCTCGCTAGAAGGACGAGCACCACGCGGAAGCATGAGACGTTCACGCCGACGCTTTTCGCGTAGGCTTCTCCCAGCTGGAAGGCGGAAAGGGGCTTCGATATCGCGAATACGCATGCGCTCACGGTGATCACCACGACCGCGATGACCGCGACGTCGTCCCAGCTCGAACCCGAGAAGCTACCCAAGGACCAGTTGTGCAGGTTCACGATGGACTGGTCGTCGGCGAAGGCGATGAGGAAGTTCGTCGCCGCCGAGCAGATGTATCCCACCATGACGCCCGCCACGATGAGCATGGCCATAGAGCTTATGCGCCGTGCTATGAGGAGCACGAAGCCGATGGTGATAAGCGAGCCCAGAAACGCTGCGGCCACCATGGCCGGCGAGGACATGGCCTGGTTCGCGCCCAGAAGTACGATCATCGTAAGCGCGACGACGAACTTTGCGCCCGAGGAGACGCCCAAGATGAACGGGTCGGCGATGGGGTTGTTGAAAAACGTCTGCAGCAGGAACCCGGAGAGCGAAAGTGCCCCGCCGAGAAGCACGGCTGAAAGCACGCGCGGCAGGCGAATCTCCCAGATGACTTGGCTTTCCATGGAATTGGCCGCGCCGCCCGAAAGGATGCCGGGGATGTGGTCTGCGGGCACGAGCACGCTCCCGATGCACAGGTTGGCCCCGACGAGCACGATGAGGACAACAGCGAGCAGCGCCGTCACGACGCGACACCGCGCGGCGCGTCGTGATTCGTCGTATGTCATGGAAAGCCGGCTTCTCATGGCGCTAGCCGAGCTTCCTCAGATAATGGAAGTTGCTCGCGTCATCGCCGGTGAACGCCCCGTGCAGCTCGTCGATAATGTCGGCGGTGGAAGTCATCTGCTGGTACATGTCGGCGCTTGTGACCCAGACGTTGCCGTTCTTCACGGCTTTGAACTGCGACAATAGCGCGTTTTTGCCTACGAAGTCGTTCAAGGTGGCAACCGATTCGTCGATGGTGCCGTTGTAGACGATGATGTCGGCATCCTTCGCCGTCGCGTAGAAGCGCTCCATTTCGAGCGTTACTGACGAACCTGACGTCGACGCCGTCTGCGCGTCATCGAGCGCGTAGTTGCCGCCTGCAAGCTCGATCATCTGCGCCACGTAGTCGCCCGCCCGCCGCGTGACGGCGGCCCCGTTCGAGTTAATGTAGAAATACGCCACGGTTTTACCTGACGACGCGAGACCCGACGTTTGCTCGACGCGGGCCTTCTGCTCGTTGAACAAGTGCGCGGCCTCGTCTTCCTTGTCGAACAGGACGCCGAAAAGCTTAATCCACTCGACGCGCCCGAGTGCTTCGGGCTCGCTCGACGACTGTTCGGTGAGCACGACGAGCCCGAGCTTCTGCAGCTTTTCCTTCACATCGGGCGTGTGGTTGATCATGGTGTTCTCGATGGCGAGCGTGCAGCCCGAGGCCGATATTCGCTCGTAGTCGGGCGCGCTGTACTTGCCGCCGTAGGCGATCGCCCCACTTTCGAGTGCGCTTTTGAAGCCCGCAACCGAGCAATCGTCGGCCTTCGTGCCCGACATGAGGATGTTGTCGTTCGCATCGAGCGCGTCGACCAGGCACATCGTCGCCGACGACACGAGGTACACCTTGTTGGCGGGACGCCTTATGACCGCGATGTCGGAGCTCAACCCATCAGGTACCTTCGCATCTTGCGGTACCACGAGGAAGCGCTCCCCGTTCGAAATGCAGATAAGCCGCAGGCCGCCTTCGTACTCGTCGACAGTGAAGTGCTCGGCGTATTCAAGCTGAAGCGCCCCCGTCGGCTCCCAGCCGCAGCCCAAATCGGCGTTGTGGAAGTCGGCCGCGGCGCTTGAAGCCGTTCCCGCAGGGGGGCCGCCGCTTGCATCGTCGCTCGATTTCTCCTTCATGGTGGATGAGTCGAAGTGGAGCGTGTAGTCGATGGTGTGCGGCGTCGACATGGCGACGGTCTCGGCCGACACGGCGATGTCCTCGTCGAGCGTGACGGGTATCTCGAACGTGGAGTTGCCGCCGTCGTTTACGGGCGCGTAGTCCACGCCGTTGACGGTCATTTTGTCGTAGTTCGAACTCGACCAGGTGATGGTCGCGGTGTAGGTGTCGCCATCCTTCACAATTGTGGTGGGTGAGGCGATGCTTGCGCGCCCTGACCCGCCGGAGAGCGAGACGCTCACAGTGTATTCCTGAGAGCCTGCCGTGCCACCGGTCGCGTTCGGGCTCGCACTGCACCCCGCGAAGGGAAGCGCGAACAGGGCGACGAGAACGCAGGCGATCGCGCGCACCGCGATGCTGCGACGCTTCCTGCTTTCCCCCTTGGGAAGAATCGACCGCATGGCGTTACTTCAGTGCGTCGGCGCGCAGATCGACGCCGGCGGATTCGAACACGAGCGTGCGGTCGTACCACTGCTCTTTTCTAATACTCCACGCGGCGCAGGCGGTGTCCTCGTCGAGCGCTTCAACGGGCACGTCGTAGGTGTACTTGCCTTCCGCGTTTTCCACATAGGGGATGAAGTCGGCCTCGCTCGCGGCGGCAGCCTCGTCGCCCGTGCCCATGAAGAGCTTGCCGTAGCCCGTGCCGGAAAGCGTCATCACGCAGTGCATGGAGCCGTTTTCCACGATGAGCTGGGCGTCCACAATCCTGAACATGTTCGAGCTGGAATCTACGGTGATCGGATAGGTGCCGTCGGCCACCTTGTCGGCGGTGATGGGGGCAGCGCTTGCGCCCTCGGGCGCATCGGCCGCCTGTTCGGTCTTTTCCTGGGAATCGGCATCGCTTGCCTTTGCGCTGTCGATTGAATTTCCGCCGCAGCCGGCGAGCGAGAACGCGAAAAGCGCCGCTGACAGGGCGAAGGCGAGGGTTTTCTTCAACATGGAGGGGTTCCTTTCAATCGCTTCGACCGTCCGCGCCGTGCGGTGGGCGGGCGGGATGCGAATGCAACGGGCATGCGCCGTCAGTCGGGGAAGGCGCATGCCCGTTGCACGGGGACGCGACCGGCGCCCCCGTGCGCGGCGAGATTACAGCTTGGCGATGGCGTCGTCCACGTGCGAGACGTAGATGTCGTCGACCGCGGCGTTCTGTCCCAGACCCTGGAGCAGGCACGTCACTTCGAAGCCGGCGGCCACGAACTTCGCAGCCCAGCTGTCGGGGTCGGTCTCGTCTGCCATGTCGTTGTTCGCGTGGTCGCCCGCGACCACCATGAACGGCGCGAGCACGGCCTTCTTGTACCCTGCGGTGCTCGCGGCGGCGATAACATCCTCGCAGGTCGGCTCAGCCTCGACGGTGCCGACGAAGAACTGCGTCAAGCCCTCGTTCTTGAACACTTCCTGCATCTTGGCATAGTCGGCGTTGGAATCGGCTTCGGTGCCGTGGCCCATGAGGCACAGCGCCGTCTTGCCGTCGTCGAAGGACGCCATGTTCTCCTTAATGGCTGCGGCCACCTTCTTGTAGTCGTCGTCGGAGGTGAGCAGCGGGTCGCCGAGCGAGATCTTGTCGAACTTGTCGGCGTACTTGTCGAGCTCGTCTTTCACGTCGGCGTATTCCAGGCCAGCCATGAGATGCGTCGGCTGCACGACAATTTCCTTCACGCCGTCTTCCACGCAGCGGTCGAGCGCCTCGGTCATGTTGTCGATCGTGATGCCGTCGCGCTTCTTCAGCTTGTCGATGATGATCTGCGCGGTGAAGGCGCGGCGGATGTCGTAGTCCTGCCAGTACTTCTCGCGGATAGCGTCTTCGATGGCGCCGATGGTGATGTGGCGCGAGTCGTTGTAGCTCGTGCCGAAGCTCGTGACGAGGATGACCGGCTTCACGGCCTTCTCCTTTTCACTCGATTTCTCGGAACTCGCGGAGATGTTGGAGCAGCCCGCGAGCGCGACTCCGGCGAGCGCGACGGCTCCGGTTGCTGCGGCGCCCATGAAGCCGCGGCGTGACATCTGGTCGGACATGGTTTTTCCTTTCCTCGGTTTGCCGGTCCCCCGGCGACAGTTGCTTGTCGGCACAAGCGAAAGAAAAGCGCACCCCTCGGGGTTCACAAGGAGCTAACGCCACGGCGATGCCGTGAGGAAAAGGCGAAGCAGTCTGGCTTGGGGCGCGAGGCGGTTCGCCCGCGCGTCCTATACAGTAATGTCCCTTGCCCAGGATTCCCACCTGGTTCCCTCCGCAAGCCAGCGCGGGCTGTGCGGGCGCCGCGCCGGTCATTTCCTTTTATCCGATTGTCATATGCTCGTTGCCGAATCTTTTACTATGATAGTGGGCACTTGTGAACGTGTCAAAGCCAGGGCGGGCGGCATTGCGCCTCCTGCCTGCGTATTTGCGCCGATTGCCGCCGCAGGCGCCGTGTTTTGCCCGCTGCGCGAATGGCGGCGTAAACGGTTGCGATGAGAAACGGGAAGGGAAGGCTCGGATGATTCATATCGTTGGCGCAGGCTCGGGCGCCGCCGACCTTATCACGCTGCGCGGGGCGCGCCTTCTGCGCGCGGCCGACGTGGTCGTTTGGGCGGGAAGCCTTGTGAACCCCGAGCTGCTCGCCGAGTGCAAGGAATCCTGCATCGTCTACGACAGCGCGCACATGACCTTGGAGGAAGTGCTCGACGTGATGTGCGCGGCAGATGCGCGGGGCGAGGAAGTGGTGCGCCTGCACACGGGCGACCCGTGCCTGTACGGCGCCATCCAGGAGCAGATGGACGCGCTCGACGTGCGCGGCGTGGACTACGAGGTGGTGCCCGGCGTGTCGAGCTTTTGCGGTGCCGCGGCGGCGCTTCGCCAGGAATACACGCTGCCGGGAATCAGCCAGTCGGTCGTGATCACGCGGCTTTCCGGACGTACCCCCATGCCCGCGGGCGAGGGCATGCGCACCATGGCGGAAAGCGGCTCGACTATGGTCATCTTCCTGAGCTCGGGTATGCTCGCCGAGCTTTCCGCCGAGCTTTTGGCCGCTGGCCGCAGCTCCGACGAGCCGGCGGCGCTCGTGTACAAGGCGACCTGGCCTGAGGAGCGCGTGGTGCGCTGCACAGTGGGCACGCTCGCCGATGCGGGCGCGCGAGAGGGCATCGACCGCACGGCGCTCGTGGTGGTGGGCCGCGTGCTCGGAGCTCGCGGCGGGCTTGCGCACAACGGTGCGCAAGCGGAGTCGTACGAGCGCAGCAAGCTTTACGACCCTTCGTTTGCCACGGGGTATCGGAAGGCGAGCAGCTAACGTGGCCTTCGAGCACTACATATATACCGGGACGACCCGCCTGCGCTGCGGCTACACCACGGGGAGCTGCGCCGCGCTCGCGGCGAAGGCGGCCTGCGAGATGCTCTTGTCACGAAAGCCCGTCGGCCGCGTGTCGATCGTCACCCCCGGCGGGCTGCCCGTCGAGGCGAACGTGGTCGACGCATGCATCGGCGAGGGGTGCGCCCAGTGCGCCGTGCGAAAGGACGCAGGCGACGATGCCGATGTGACCGACGGCGTGCTCGTGTACGCGCGCGTGGAATATGCGGGGTCGGGCACGGGTGCTGCGGGCAGCAAGGACGTGCCCGCGCACGAATCGGAAGTTTCCGTCGATGGCGGCGTGGGCGTGGGGCGCGTGACGTTGCCCGGGCTCGAGCAGCCGGTGGGGGCGGCCGCCATCAACGCGACGCCGCGCGCGACGATAACTTCGGCGGTGCGCGAGGTGTGCGCCTCGCACGGCTTTTCTGGAAATATTGCTGTGACGATTTCGGTACCCGAGGGTGTTGCCCTTGCCGAAAAGACCTTCAACCCGCACCTGGGGATAAAGGACGGCATCTCCATCCTGGGCACGACGGGCATCGTCGAGCCGCGCAGCCTCACTGCCTTGCGCGACAGCATCGAGCTTGAGATCCGGCAGCATGCGGCTATGGGGCGGCGCGGAGTCGTGCTCACGCCCGGCAACTACGGCGGGCAGTTCATTTCGGGGCATTTCCACCTAAACGGTGCGCCGGTGGTCTTCATCTCCAACTTTGTGGGCGACGCGATTGATTGCTGCATTCGCGAGGGATTTACCAATGTCCTTCTTGTGGGACACATCGGCAAGTTGGTGAAGGTCGCGGGCGGCATCATGGACACCCATTCGCGTACCGCCGACTGCCGCGCGGAGATTCTGGCCGCCCACGCGGCCTTGGCCGGCGCGGGCGCGAAGACCGTGCACGAGATCATGTCGTCGGTCACGACCACGGCGGCGCTCGAGGTAATCGAGGCCGCCGGCGTGGGGGACGCTGCGCGCGCCTCGCTCGCTGCGGCAATCGAGGACAGGTTGCGCCGCCGCGCGGCGGGCGCATGCGACATCGCCGCGGTCGTGTTCGACGCCGAGCGCCGCGAGCTTTTCCGCACGTCGGGCGCCGATGCAGTTATCGGGGAATTGGGGGCGACGTATGAGTAAAGGCGTGCTGTGCGGGGTGCGCCGCGCAATCGGCTGGCCGGGGACGAAGGTGGTCATGAAGGCACGCCGCTCGCTTGCGGACACGAAGCGCATCCTTCGCGAGGAGGGCACCTTCGACGGTGCCGAGCTCGTAGAGGACTGTGGGCTTCCGGGCGAGCGCGTGTACCGCTCGCTCGACGATGTGCCCGATCGGGGCAGCTACTTCTCGACGATGGTGGTGCGCTAGATGAGGGTTTCCTGCATAGCGTTCACTGAGAGGGGGTATGCGTTGGCGGTGCGCACCGCACACGCGCTTTCCGATTGCGCGCAGACAGGTGAAGACGACCCTGGCTGGGACGTTTCCGTTTCGCGCGGGTTCGGCGAGGGGAAGGCCGACCTGCGCGCATGGACGGCGCTCGCGTGGGAAGCGTCGGACGCGCTTCTGTTCGTGGGCGCGGCGGGCATCGCCGTGCGGGCGATCGCGCCGCATGTCGCCTCGAAGGCAAACGATCCCGCGGTTGTGGCGATCGACGAGGCGGGGCGCTTTGCCGTCCCGCTTTTATCGGGGCATTTGGGCGGTGCGAACGAGCTTGCGCAAACTGTGGCACGCGCGGCAGGGGCCATCCCCGTCATCACCACGGCGACCGACGTCCGCGGCGTGTGGGCGGTGGATACGTGGGCGCGCTGTGCGGGGCTCGCCGTTTCGAATCCCGAGGCCATCAAGCGAGTGTCGGCGCGGCTGCTTTCGGGCGGGCGCGTGGCGCTCTATTCCGACATGCCGATTTCGGGACAGCCGCCTGAGGGGGTTGACATTGCGTCCGACCGCGCTCGGGCCGATATCGTCGTGTCGCCGTTCGCTGGCGCGAATGCAGGTGCGTCCGTTCGTGCGGCGGAGACAACGGGCGAGGTCGTGCCCGCCGGTGAGACGGGGAAGCCGGCGGGCGTGCGGGCGCAGGCGCCTGCGCCCGAGCCGCTTCGCCTTGTCGTGCCCTGCATCGTTGCGGGCATAGGATGCCGTCGCGGTGCGTGCGCCGAAGCGATCGAGGAGGCGTTTCTTCTCGCGTGCGGGCAGGTGGGTATCTCGCCTTCGGCCGTGCGCGAGGCGGCGACGATCGACGTGAAGGCGCACGAGGAGGGTCTGCTCGCCTTCTGCTGCGCGCGCAATATCCCGCTTGCGACGTATTCCGCAGAGGAGTTGTCGCAGGTCGAAGGCAGCGTTTCGCCATCTGATTTCGTGCGCGCGACGGTGGGGGTCGACAACGTGTGCGAGCGGGCAGCGCTCGCGGAGGGGGGCAAACTTATCTTCCCGAAGCTCGCTCACGGCGGCGTGACCGTCGCGTTTTCCAAGGTAACTATTAAACTTTCGTTTAAGGAGCGGTGATGGGAAAGCTCTTCGTGGTGGGAATCGGCCCGGGCGGCCCCGACGGCATGACGATTGCGGCTCGGCGTGCGCTCGAGGCGTCCGACGTCGTTGTGGGTTACACGAAATACGTGGAGCTCGCGCTCGCCGCCGTGCCCGACGCGGCGCATCTCGCGACGCCGATGATGCACGAGGTCGAACGGTGCCGCCTTGCGCTTTCGCGCGCGCAGAGTGGAGAAGCCGTGGCGCTCGTGTGCAGCGGCGACGCGGGCGTGTACGGCATGGCGAGCCCCGTGCTGGAGCTTGCGGAGGACTACCCCGATGTAGACGTGGAAGTTATCGCCGGGGCCACCGCGGCTCAGAGCGGGTCGGCGGTGCTCGGCGCCCCGCTTGCCCACGACTTCGCGGTCGTGTCGCTCTCCGACCTGCTCACGCCATGGGAGGTCATCGAGCGCAGGCTCGCCGCCGTGGCGAGCGCCGACTTCTGCATCTGTTTGTACAACCCGCGCAGCAGAAAGCGCGCCGACAGGCTCTCACGCGCGGCGAAGATTATGCTCGAATGGAAGGCCCCCGACACGCTCTGCGGCTGGGTACGTAACATCGGGCGCGAGGGGCAGCAGTCGGGCATGTGCAGGCTCTCCGAGCTGGGGGAGATCGACGCCGACATGTTCACCACCGTGTTCGTCGGCAACGCGGACACGAAGCTCGTAGGCGGCCGTATGGTCACGCCGCGCGGGTATCGGGAGATTCCATGCGAAAGGTAACGATCATCGGGGCGGGGCCCGGAAACCCCGACTTGCTCTCGCGCGCGGCGCTCGACGCGATCGACATCGCCGACGTGGTCATCGGCGCTCATCGCGCGCTTGCCGGCATCGACGTGCCGCCCGACGTGGTGAGATGCGAGCTCGTGAAGACGGCGGACATCGTCGCCGCGCTCACCGATGCGGCGTCGTGGCAGCGCGCCGTGGTCGTGATGACGGGCGATGTGGGGCTGTTCAGCGGCGCGCGCCGCCTGGTGGAGGCGCTCTCCGGCGACGCGCAGGTGGACGTGCGCATCATTCCCGGCATAAGCTCAGCGTCGTATCTCGCCGCGCGCCTCGCGCGTCCATGGCAGGATTGGCGCTTCGCGAGCGCTCACGGCGTGGCGTGCGACATCGTGGCCGAGGCCGAGCGCTCAGGCGAGCTCTTCCTCGCCACGTCGGGCGGGGACGACCCCTCGCGGCTTTCGGGCGAGCTTGTGCAGGCGGGCTTCGGGGACGCGCGCGTGACGGTGGCCGAGCGCCTGTCGTACCCCAACGAGCGCATCACCTGCGCGACCGCAAGTGAAATCGCAGGTCAGACGTTCGACGACTTGAACGTGATGCTTATCGAGTTCGCAGGCGGCGCCGGGTCGCCTGTGGGCTCTAGCGCAGCCTCCGAGGCGCCGGCCGGCGCGTCCGCGCCCGCGGCGGCTTCTTCCGCGGCGGACTTTGCGGGCGCATCCCGCGCCGCGAGCTCCCGCTGGCCGTACGCTTCCTCGGGCATTCCCGACGAGCTTTTCATCCGCGGCGACGTTCCCATGACCAAGCAGGAGGTGCGCGCCGTCGCGCTCGCGAAGCTGCGCCTTACCGCGACCGACACCGTGTGGGACGTCGGCGCCGGCACGGGGAGCGTGTCGATTGAGGCGGCGCTCGTCGCGCGAACGGGGTCGGTATGGGCGGTCGAGCGCAACGCGGCCGGCGTGCGGCTCATCCGAGAGAACGCGGATGCATTCGGGTGCGGCAACGTGCATGCGATCCCCGGTGTCGCCCCCGAAGCGCTCGCGAAACTGCCCGTCCCCGACGCCGTGTTCGTCGGCGGGAGCGCGGGCGAGCTTCCCTCCATCGTGGAGGCGGCGCTCGAGAAGAACTCGCAGGTTCGCCTGTGCGTGCCATGCGTCACCGTTGAGACGCTCACCGAGGCGTGCGCGCTCCTCTCGGGTTCGCGCTTTAAGGGGTTCGAGGCGTGCCAGGTGTCGGCCGCCCGCGCCGAGGCTGTAGGCTCGCACCATCTTATGAAGGCGCAAAACCCCGTGTTCCTCGTCAGCGCGCGTGGTGCAGGTGGGGAAGGCGGCGCCCGGTGAGCACGACCATCCCTCGCTTCATGGTCGCTGCGCCCTCGAGCGGGAGCGGCAAGACGGTCGTTACGTGCGCGCTCCTGCGCGCGCTTGCGCGCCGCGGCCTCGCATGCGCGGCCTTCAAATGCGGCCCCGACTACATTGACCCGCTCTTTCATCGCCGCGTCGTGGGTGCGCGCTCGGGCAACTTAGACGGCTTCTTCACCGACGCCCCGACGCTGCGCGCCCTGCTCGCACGCGGCGCTGCGGGCGCGGATGTCGCGGTGCTCGAGGGGGCCATGGGCTTCTACGACGGCATGGCGCCCGGCGTGGCCGATGCGAGCAGCTACCAGGTTGCGTGCGACACGGAAACGCCGGTCGTTTTAGTGGTGAACGGGCGCGGGGCGTCTTTATCGCTCGCCGCCGTAATCCGCGGCATCGCCGAGTTCCTGCCTTGTGCGAACGTGCGCGGCGTCGTGCTGAACAAGACGAGCGCCGCTGCCTGCGCCTACGCGAAGCCTGCGATCGAGAAGCACACGGGTGTCGCGGTTTTGGGGAATATCCCCGCCGACGATGCGTTCTCGCTCGAAAGCCGGCATTTGGGGCTTGTGACCGCCGACGAGGTCGAGCAGCTCTCCGCGCGCATCGACAAGATGGCCGAGCTGGTGGAAAAGAGCGTCGACGTCGACCGCTTGCTCGAAATAGCGGCGACGGCACCCGATATCCGCGAGGAACCTTACCGGTTGGAGCCGATCGCGGGAGCGCGGCCCATCGTCGCCGTCGCACGTGACGAGGCGTTCTCGTTCTACTACGAGGAGAACCTGCGCGCGCTCGAGGACCTGGGTTGCGAGCTGGCCTTTTTCAGCCCCCTGTGTGATAGCGAGTTGCCCCGGGGGACAAGCGCCCTCTATCTGGGAGGCGGCTACCCGGAGCTCCATGCGCGGCAGCTCTCCGAGAACGCGCCGATGCGCGAGGCGGTGCGGCGTGCGGTGGAATCCGGCATGCCGACGGTTGCCGAATGCGGTGGGTTTCTGTACCTGCAGCGCGAAATCTCCGATAGCGAGGGGCGGCGCTGGCCTGTTGCGGGCGCCCTTGAGGGCGCAAGCGAGAACGGGGGAAGGCTGTCCCATTTCGGGTACGTGGAGCTCACTTCCCAACGCTACGGGCTCTACGGGCCGCGCGGCACACGCATCCGCGCGCACGAGTTCCACTACTGGCAGTCCACCTGCCCGGGCGGCGACTTCTGGGCGCAGAAGCCCCGGCGCGACAAGGGCTGGCCGTGCATGACGACCACCCCGGCCCTGGTTGCGGGCTTCCCGCATGTGTACTATCCTGCGAACCCCGACGTTGCGCGCGCGTTCGCGTCTGCCACAGCGTCGTTCGCAGAGAGGAGACGGCATGGCTGAAGCAACCGAAACCGCGCTTGCCTGCATCCGCGAGGAAGTCGAGCGCGCGTTCTCGTCGGCGCCGGGCGCCGTGCTCGAAGCCGCGCTCTCCCGGATCGCGCCCGCAGATGAGTGTGCCCGCGCCGCCGCGTACGCCGCGTGGGATTCCATCGCGCATCCTTTGGGGGGATTGGGCGACTTTGAAGACGCCGTCGCGCGTATCGCCGCAGCTCAGGGGAGCGCCGAGGTGGCCGAGTTTCCCCGTGCGCTCGCGGTATTCTTCTCCGACAACGGGGTCGTTGCCGAGGGCGTGTCGCAAAGCGGGCAAGACGTGACGCGAGCCGTCGCGCGCAACATGTGCGAGGGGGCCACGAGCGCCTGTCGCATGGCGGCGTTCGCGGGTGCCGAGGTCGTGCCCGTCGACGTGGGTATGGCCCGGGGCATAGAAGACGCTCGCATGGTGCGCGCGAACGTGCGGCGGGGGAGCGGCAACATCGCGCACGGCTCCGCCATGTCTCGCGATGGGGCCGTGCGCGCGATCGAGGTCGGAATCGCCGTCGCGTGCGGGCTTGCCCGCGCCGGCGTGCGCCTTCTCGCCGCGGGCGAGATGGGCATCGGCAACACGACCACCTCGGCGGCGGTGGCCGCAGTGCTCATCCGAGCGGACGCGCGGAGCCTCGTCGGGCGCGGCGCGGGGCTCTCGGACACCTCGCTCGCGCGCAAGCGCGACGTGGTCGAGCGCGCTATCGACGCGAACTCGCCCGATCCCGCCGACCCGATCGACGTGCTCTCGAAGGTGGGCGGCTTCGACATCGCGGCGATGTGTGGCTTCTACCTGGGGGCCGCGGCCTCGAAGGCGCCGGCGCTCCTCGACGGGGTCATATCCTGCACGGCGGCCCTGTGCGCGGTGCGCCTGTGCCCCAACGCCTTGGGCTACCTCGTGGGCACCCACGCATCTAGCGAACCCGCAAGCCAGGAGCTCCTTCGCGAGCTCGGCATAAAGGCATCCCTCGACGCAGGCATGCACTTGGGCGAGGGCGCGGGCGCCATGGCGTATCTGCCCCTTCTGGATTCGGCGCTGCGCGTGTACCGGGATGGGAAGACGTTCACGGCGACTGGCATGGCTGCTTACGAGCATTTCGAGGCCGGGAAATGACGGTGACGCTCGTTATCGGCGCCGCCGCGAGCGGCAAGAGCGCCTATGCCGAGTCCCTGTGCCTCGGGCACGACGGCCCCCGCGTGTACCTGGCAACGATGGAGCCCTTCGGGGAAGAGGGCACCCGCCGTATCGCGCGCCATCGGGCGATGCGCGAGGGCAAGGGGTTTTCCACCCTCGAGCGCACGCGTGACGTGGGCGCCGCAGTGCCCGGGCTTCCGCGCGGCTGCACGCTTCTTTTGGAGGACGTGGGCAACCTGGTTGCGAACGAGCTCTTCGCGGAAGGCGGCTTGTCCCCACGTGACCCCGACGCTGTGGCGCGCGAGGTGCTCGGAGGCATCGAACGACTCACTCAGGCCGCTGCGTATACGGTGGTGGTCTCCGTCGACGTGTTCGCCGATGGGATGCGCTACGATGAGGGGACCGAGGGATGGAGGCGCGCGCTCGCGCGCGTGAACGCGGGCGTGGCGGCGCTGGCCGACCGCGCAGTCGAAGTGGTATGCGGGATTCCCGTGTGGATGAAAGGCGAAGGACCTACAAGGTGAAGATAGCAGAGGCAATCGGCGCGGCGTTCGGAACGTTCTCGCGCATCCCCGTCCCGAAATCGGCCTGGACCGATTTCGGATCAACCCATGCGCTTGCCGCGTTTCCCCTGGTGGGCGTTGCGGAAGGCTTCCTCATGACGGCGTGGGGGCACATGGCGAACCTGCTCGGCGCGCCCGCGACCATCGTCGCGGCCGTGCTCGTGGCGTTGCCTGTGGCGGTGACGGGAGGCATCCACCTAGACGGGCTCTGCGACACCTCCGATGCGCTTGCAAGTTGGGCCCCGCGCGAGCGAAAGCTCGAGATCATGCACGACCCGCGGGCGGGCGCCTTCGGGGTCATTGGTGTTGTCGTGTACCTTATTCTGCAGTTTTCCCTGTTCACCGCGCTGCCGCTTACGGCGGGGTCGTTCCTCGCACTTCTGTGCTCGCTCGTGTTCTCCCGCGCGCTTTCGGGGCTCGCCGTAGAATGCTGGCCTGCCGCGCGGGCGGACGGCATGGCCGCGGGGCTCTCGCCTGCGAAGAGGCGCGCGGTGATCGTCGTGCCGCTTTGCGCTTTCGCTGCGGCTTCGGCTGCAGGGATGGTCGCGTGCGTTCGGGCCGTCGGCGCCCTTATGGCGGTGGCGGGGCTTTTGGCGCTCGCGTGGTACCGCCATGTTGCCCTGTCCCGCTTCGGCGGGGTGACGGGTGATTTGGCCGGATGGTTTCTGCAATGGGCCGAGCTCGCGATGCTTGCCATGCTGGTGGCGGGGGGCATGCTCCTATGATTCTCGTGGTAGGTGGCGCGCATTCGGGGAAGAGGACCTTCGTGCGCGAAAAGCTCGGGTTCGCGGTGGACGATTTCGTCGACGCGGCGCAGCTTGCGGAGGGCGGCGTGCCCGCGGCTTTTGCCGGCCGTGTCGCGTACCGTGCTGAGGAACTCGTACGCGCGCTCGGCGCTGACCGGGCGCTCGAGCGGCTGATCGGCTTCGACGCAGTGATTCTGCCCTTGGTCGGCTCGGGGGTCGTCCCCATGCGTGCGGAAGACGCCCAATGGCGCGAGCGCGCGGGGCGCCTGGGATGCGCGCTCGCTGCGCGCGCCGACGTCGTCGTGCGCATGACGTGCGGGATTCCCCAGGTCATCAAAGGAAACCTTGCCGATGCGCCTCGAGGGACGCAGGGCGCGGGCGCGCCTTTGGAAGTCGTCTTCGTGCGCCATGGTGCCACGGCGGGCACGGAAGACCATCGCTACAGCGGGGCGGGCACCGACGAGCCCCTGTCGAGTGCGGGCGAGCGCGCTTTGCGCGACCTCGCGTGCGATCGTGACGTGTTCCGTGTTATCACGAGCGGCATGGCCCGCACCGACCAGACGGCGCGCATCCTCTTCCCGAACGCGGAGCTTATGGCGTGCCCCGGTCTGCGCGAGATGGATTTCGGTGACTTCGAGGGGCGAAGCGCCGCCGAGCTTAAAGAGGATGTGCGCTACCACGCCTGGGTAGACTCCTGGTGCGAGACGCGCTGCCCGCATGGCGAGGGCAAGAGCGATTTCACCCGCCGCGTCGTCGCGGCGTTTCGGGAGGCGTGCGAATCGGAGCGCGCCCAGGGGAGTGGGCGCGCCGTCTTCGTCGTTCACGCGGGTACCGTGAAAGCGCTACTCTCCGACCTAGCTGTCCCGAAAATGGGATATTTCGACGTGCATACCGAGCCGGGCGGCGCATGGGCCGCCACCTGGGATGGGCGCTGCCTTCGCGACGTTCGCCCCGCTTCGGGGGGCGATGCCCGGTGATGACGATTCTTGCCGTCGCCGCCGGGTTCGCGGCCGACCTTGCCTTCGGCGACCCGCGCTGGCTTCCCCATCCCGTCGTCGCCATGGGGCGCGCGATTACGTGGGCCGAAGGCCGCCTTCGAGGCGCATTCCCGCAAACGTCCGCGGGCACGCGCGCCGCAGGACTTGTGCTCGCCGTGGCGCTTCCGCTTGCGTGTGGGCTTTTGACCTGGGGTATCCTACATCTTTGCGGCATGGTTCACTCCGGCTTGCGCTTCGTGGCCGAGGCATGGGCGAGCTATCAGGTTCTCGCGACATGCGAGCTGCGCCGCCAGAGCCTGGCCGTGGCCCACGCGTTCTCGAAGGGCGGCCTTGTCGCGGCGCGCGAAGCCGTCGGGCTCATCGTGGGACGCGACACGTCTGTTCTCGACGAGCAGGGCGTCGCGCGCGCCGCCGTGGAAACGGTGGCGGAGAACGCGAGCGACGGCGTCATCGCGCCACTTTTCTACCTTATGATCGGGGGTGCGCCCTTGGGCATGGCGTACAAGGCGGTGAACACGCTCGACAGTATGGTGGGCTACAAAAACGAGCGCTACATCGACTTCGGTCGCGCCTCGGCGCGCCTCGACGATGCGGTGAACTGGATTCCCTCGCGCTTATCGGCCCTGTTCATGATCGCCGTGTGCCCGATCGTCGGGCTCGACGCGCGCGGGGCGGCGCGCATCTGGCGCCGCGACAGGCGTCGCCATGCGAGCCCCAACTCGGCGCAGACCGAGTCAGCGTGTGCGGGCGCGCTCGGGCTGCGCCTGGCAGGACCCGCGGTGTATTTCGGCAAGCTCGTTGAGAAACCGACGATAGGCGACGCGTCCCGTGAAATCGAGTGGGGCGACATCGCCCGGGCGACAAGGCTCATGCTCGCCGCGTCCGTATGCGCGCTCGTCGTCTTCGGCGCCGCGCGCGCGGCGGTCGTGCTCGCCTTGGGGGCGATGGCATGAGGGAAGACCACGCCGCGCTCCGGGCTGCCGGGGGAATCCTGCGCGCCCGTACGCATGGGGGCAGCGCGCAATCGCTCGGCATCGGTTGCGAAGGGGGCGCCTCCGATCTCATCGACTTCTCGGTGAACGTGA
Organism: uncultured Collinsella sp.; assembly: GCA_938005465.1. GTDB lineage: Bacteria > Actinomycetota > Coriobacteriia > Coriobacteriales > Coriobacteriaceae > Collinsella. Next base: position 11,864 of record CALLNU010000037.1, on the reverse strand, counting down.
ATCCGGCAGGCCCCTCGCCGCGCGCCGTCGCCGCAGCTTGCAAGTCGCTTTCTCGAATCGACGCCTACCCCGATAGGGAAAGCCTCGCCCTCGTTCGCGCCCTAGCGCGCGCCCAGGGCATTCCCGAAGATACTATCGTCTGCGGCGCGGGCGCGTCCGACATCATCTGGCGGCTCGCTGCGGCGGTGCGCCCGAAACGCATCGTCGTGTGCGCGCCGACGTTCTCTGAATATGCGGAGGCGGCATCGTACTACGGTGCATGCGTGCAGGAGTTCCCGCTCTCCGAAGCGGACGACTTCGACGTGCCCGCCTCCTTCGCCCGCGCGATCGAGGGGCCGGGAGACGTGGCGTACCTCTGCAATCCGAACAACCCGACGGGGCGCCTCGTCGACCCCAGCGTGATCGATGCCGCGGCTTGCCGCTGCGAGCAGGTGGGCGCGCTGCTCGTCGTGGACGAGTGCTTCCTCGGATTTGCGCCCGACGCCCGCGAAAGGAGCGTGGCCGCACGCGCCGCGTGTTCGCACCATGTGGCCGTGCTCTCCGCGTTCACCAAGCTCTACGGAATGGCAGGGTTGCGGTTGGGGTATCTGATGAGCGGAAACGCCCAACTCATCGAGGGGATTCGCCGGGCGGGACAGGCGTGGCCCGTCTCCTCGGTCGCCGAGGCCGCAGGCATCGCCGCCCTGGAAGACGTCGAATACGTCTCGCGCACGCGCGATGTACTGGCGGGCGAGCGAGCGTGGCTTTCCCACGAGCTCTCCTCGCTCGGGCTTTCCGTCGTGCCGTCGGATGCGAACTTCCTTTTAGTCCGCATGCCGGCGAAAGACATCCCCGAGCGCCTGTATAAACAGGGGGTTTTGGTCCGCACGTGCGACTCGTTTTCGGTACTGTCCCGTTTCTGGTGCCGCGTCGCGGTGCGCACGCGCAAGGAGAACGCCCGGCTTGCGATGGCGTTCAGCCGCGCGCTTCGGGCGGAAGGCGCATCGGGCGAAGGCGAACCCGACGAACGGGGCGGCGCTTCTTGCAGCGACGCTATGGCGGGCGCGGATGGCCGAGGCTCGGCGAAGGAGGTCGATACCCGTGGGTAGGGCGAAGCCCATCATGATCCAGGGCACCATGTCGAACGCGGGGAAGAGCCTGCTTGCGGCGGGGCTGTGCCGTGTGCTTTCGCAGGACGGCCTGCGCGTGGCTCCCTTCAAGAGCCAGAACATGGCGCTCAACAGCGGTGTCACGGCCGATGGGCTCGAGATGGGGCGCGCCCAGATCATGCAGGCCGAGGCGTGCGGCATCGCGCCCGACGTGCGCATGAACCCCATCCTGCTCAAGCCCGAAAGCGACCACCGAAGCCAGCTCATCGTGGCCGGCAAGGCGCAGGGAGCCTTCGCTGCGAGGGACTACTTCGCGCGAAAGAAGGCGTTCATGCCGCAGATTTTGGAGGCGTTCGATTCGCTCGCGGAGGAAAACGACGTCATCGTCATCGAGGGCGCCGGCAGCCCCGTCGAAATCAACCTTGCCGAAAACGACATCGTCAACATGGGGCTCGCGAGCGCCGTGTCCTCCCCCGTGCTGCTCGCGGGCGACATCGACCCAGGCGGGGTGTTTGCCCAGCTCTACGGCACGGTCGCGCTCTTTGCGCCCGAGGATCGCGCTCTTTTGCGGGGGCTTGTGGTGAACAAGTTCCGCGGCGATGTGGAAATCCTGCGCCCGGGTTTGGCCCCGCTCGAGAAGATGTGCGGGGTTCCCGTCGTGGGGGTCGTGCCGTATCTTACGCTCGACCTGGACGACGAGGACTCGCTCGCGCCGCGCCTATCTGCCCGCGAGGCGCGCGGCGTCATCGACGTCGCCGTCGTGCGCCTTCCACATCTGTCGAACTTCACCGACTTCGACCCGCTTTCGCGCGTGCCCGGCGTGGGCGTGCGCTACGTTTCCTCGACGACCGATCTGGGCCGACCCGACCTGGTGGTGCTCCCCGGCTCGAAGACCACGCTCGACGACGCGCGCTGGCTTGCGGCTAGCGGCATCGGAGCCTGTGTACGCGCGCTTTCGGGTGCGGGCACGCCGGTGCTCGGCATATGCGGAGGCTACCAGCTTTTGGGAGACGAGCTTTCGGACCCGCACGGCAGGGAAGGCGCTGGCACCGCGCGCGGGCTCGGGCTCATCCCTGCAAGTACGGTGTTCAGGGAGGAAAAGCGCCTCGCCCAGTCGGAGCTGCGCATCACAGGCGCCCAAGGTGCGTTCTCGGTGTGGAACGGCATGACGGCTCGCGGGTACGAGATCCACGACGGCGAAACGATCGTCTCCTGCGCCCCTGCGGGCACGATTGGCGGCAAACCAGAAGGCGCGGCCTGCGGAAACGTGTTTGGAACCTATCTCCACGGCCTGTTCGACGAACCGGGGGTGGCGCTCGCCCTCGCGCGCTCGCTCGCGCGCATGCGTGGCCTGCCCGAGAGCGTCGTGGGTGCTGCGGGCGCGGCGTCCGCGGCCGATCACCGTGCGCGCGAGTTCGACCGCCTGGCCGACTCCGTGCGCGTGGCGCTCGACATGGAGTATGTCTACCGCATTATCGAGGAGGGCGTATGATCCACGTGTATCATGGCGACGGCAAAGGCAAGACCACGGCGGCGATGGGCCTCGCCCTTCGCATGCTCGCCGCAGGCCGCCGCGTCGTCGTCGTGCAGTTCCTGAAAGACGGCGAAAGCGGGGAGGTGCGCCTGCTCGCCGAGCATTTCGGCGTGCACGTGTTCGCGGGGAAGGCGTCGGACAAGTTTACCTGGTCCATGACGTCGGAAGAACTTGCCGCGACGCGCGAGCTGCACGATGGGAACCTCGCTTCCGCGCTCGCCGAGCTCGAGGGCGCGCAGGAGGGGCTGCTCGTGCTCGACGAGGCGCTCGACGCGCTTTCGAAGGGGCTTGTCGACGAGGCGCTCGTGGACCGCGCGCTCGATATGTCCGCGCGCGGCGTCGAAGTAGCGCTCACCGGGCGCGCGCCTTCCCGCAAGATCGTGGAGAAGGCCGACTACATAACCGAGATGCGGTGCGAGAAACACCCCTACGCTCAGGGGATAGGTGCAAGGGAAGGAGTGGAGTACTAGATGGATTCCAAGGAGATGGCGCCCGGCGACATCGAGCGGCGCAGCTTCGAGATCATCACCGAAGAGCTCGGCGGCCGCACGTTCCCGCCGCTTGAAGAGCCCGTCGTGAAGCGCGTCATCCACACCACTGCCGACTTCTCGTACGCCGATTCCCTCGTATTCACCCATGACGCCGCGCACTGTGCTCTCGACGCACTGCGCGCAGGGGCCACGGTGCTCACCGACACGAACATGGCGCTCGCAGGCATAAGCAAGCCCGCGCTCGCAAAGCTCGGCTGCAAGGCCGTGTGCTACATGGCCGACCCTAATGTCGCCGCGGCTGCGCGCGCCGCGGGCACGACTCGCGCCGTTGCGAGCATGGACAAAGCTTGCGGCATCGAGGGTCCGCTCATCGTGGCCGTCGGCAACGCTCCCACAGCACTTCTGCGCCTCGCCGAGCTTATGGACGCGGGGAAGATCGCGCCCGCGCTCGTCGTTGGGGTGCCGGTCGGGTTTGTGAACGTGGTCGAGGCGAAAGAGGAGCTACTCGCGCGACGCGTGCCGGCCATCGTCGCGAGGGGTCGCAAGGGCGGCTCGACCGTGGCGGCTGCCATTATGAACGCGCTGCTCTACCAGATCACGCGCCCAGGGGGCCCGAAGTGACGGCGCCCGCATCCGCGCCGGCGCTGCGCATCTTCGCTGGCACCACCGAGGGCCGCCTTCTGTGCGAATGGGCGAGCGGGGCGGGCATCCCCGCCCGTGCCTACGCGGCAACCGATTACGGAGGCGAGCTTTTGGGCGAGCTTCCGGGTATCGAGGTGCATGCGGGCAGGCTCGACGAGGCCGACATGGAGCGCGAGCTTTCCGGCGCGCACATCGTCGTCGACGCCACGCACCCCTACGCTACGCTCGCAAGCGGCAACATCCGGGCCGCTTCGCTCGCCGTGGGTGCACGATGCCTGCGCCTTGCGCGCCCGGCCGAGGCGCTGCCCAAAGGCGTCGTGTCGGTCGCGTCGATCGCCTGCGCGGCGCGCTTTCTCTCCGAGAACCCGGGTCGCGCGCTTCTCGCGACGGGGAGCAAGGAGCTTGCTCCCTACACGCGCGTCGCCGATTTCGCGGAGCGCTTCTTCGTGCGTGTGCTCCCGCTGCCCGGCGCTATAACGAAGTGCATCGACGCGGGGTTTTCGCCGTCGCACGTCATCGGCATGCAGGGGCCCTTCACCCGCGAGCTCAACGAGGCGATGCTTCGGCAGGTGGGCGCCCAGTGGCTTGTGACCAAGGACTCGGGAACCGTAGGCGGCACGGCCGAGAAGCTCGCCGCCGCGCGCGACGTGGGAGCGCGCTGCATCGTGGTCGCCCGTCCCGCCGAGGGAGGCGGCGCCCTTTCGCTTCGGGAAGTGGAAGACGCGCTCTTACGGGAGCTCGCGCGCTAGGCGCTCGCCGCGCCTGCGCGCCCTCCCGCCCGCGAAGAGGAGCGCCCCGAGCAAGCTCGACTCGTACAAGCCCGTCATCCGCCAATAGCTCGAGGACGACGCCCGGAACTGGCGCAAGCAGCCCTTCAATAAGTTGCGGTGAAATAGTGTCTGTTTTTGAAGCTAGATAGCATATTTAGTCCCTAATTCACCGCAACTTGTTGGTGGTGGCTTACTGGTAGCGTAGGCACTCCACCGGGTCGAGCTTTGCCGCGCGGCGAGCGGGATAGAAGCCAAAGATTACGCCGATGCCGACGGAGACGGCGAAGGCCAGCAGTACCGTGGCGATTGAAAAGCTCGGTGTGATTTGCCCGCTGGCACCGAGCTCGCCGAGAACCCCTGATCCTGCGGCAAACATCGCAAGAGCCCAGGCCAGCAGATAGCCAATCAGGACACCTAGCAGTCCGCCGGTGACGCACAGCGCCGAGGATTCGGCCAAAAACTGCGCAGTGATATCGCGACGACTTGCGCCCAGAGCGCGGCGGATGCCGATCTCGCGGATGCGCTCCGTTACGTTGGTAAGCATCATATTCATAATGCCGATACCGCCGACAAGCAGCGAGATGCTGGCGACAGCACCCATGATGAGCGAGAACGCGCCCATAAAGGAGTTGAGCGCATCGATGGCGCTTTTCATGGATGTCGCCGATACACTGTCGTACCCATCCTCCTCCTCGATGCCCTTCATCGCGCGCACCTTTGACTCGATGGTCTTACAAAGCTCATCCATGTCCGTGCCCTCGGCGGCAAGTGCCGTCACGCTGGGGAATGAAGGATTCTCGTCACCAAACAGGCCGGAGATGGTTTCGCGTGGCATATACAGCGTGAGCGAGCCCATGGAGTCGCTGCCACCATCTATCACGCCTACAATCTGCACCTCGCCGTTGGACACCTTGATGGTTTTCCCCAGCGCATCCTGTTCGTTGCCGTAAAGCTGATCGGCGCCGTTGCGGCTGATGAGCGCCACGTGCGAGCCTGACTGGGACTCGGCCTGGGAATAGGTGCGCCCCGCAACGAGCTTGCTGGCCCCCACCGCGTCGAGCATGTCGCTATCGACACCTTGTGCCATGACGGTATAGCTTTTATCGCCGGTCTTATACTCGGTATACGCGCTGTCGACAATGCCGATCTGCTCTATCTGCGGCACCAGTTTTTGAAGCTTCTCGATGTCCGACTCGGTGAGTTCTTGCGACGAATAGATTTGCACCATGCGTGCCGCATTGAGGCCCAGACTGTTGACCAGGCTGTTTTGGATACCGCCGATGAGCGAAGTCATGGCGATAACCGAGGCGATACCGATGACAATGCCCAGGATGGTGAGCAGGCTGCGCCCCTTGTTGGCTTCGAGCGAGTGAAGGGCTTCCTGGATGAGATCGCGGGCGCTCATGCCACCACTCCTTTCGGCGGGTTGGCGGAGGCGGAAATCATGGGCAGGCTATCTACAGCGCTGCGTAGGGTCCGCGGTGCATGTGGAATATACGCGCCGTCGTGAATGCGACCGTCGCGGATGGTCACGGCACGGTCGGCCTCGGCGGCGATGCCGGGGTCATGTGTGATAAGCACGATGGTTTTGCCGCGCTCCTGAAGTCTATGGAAGGTCTCCATCACAAGCGCTCCGGTGGCGGAGTCAAGGTTTCCCGTCGGCTCGTCGGCCAGAATGATGGGCGGGTCATTGACGAGGGCGCGTGCGATGGCGACACGCTGCATCTGGCCGCCCGAGAGCTCGGATATGCGGTGGTCCCAGTGGTCGACGGGCAGCGTGACGGCCTGTAGCGCGTGCACGGCGCGCATTTCGCGCTGGCTACGGGGCACATTGGTGTAGGCCAGCGGCAGCATGACGTTTTCGATAACCGACAGGCGCGGCAGCAGGTTGAAGCTCTGAAAGACAAAGCCAATGCTCAGGGCGCGAACTTCGGTGAGCTCGTCATCATCGAGCTCGGCCACGTTGACCCCTTGCAGGTAGTAGTCGCCTGCCGTTGGCTTATCCAGGCAGCCTAGGATGTTCATGAGCGTTGATTTGCCCGAACCCGAGGGGCCAGTGATAGCGACGAATTCGCCGGGATTTACCGCCAGGCTCACGTTGTGCAGGATGTGGGCGCAACCTGCCTCGCTCTCAAAGATGCGGTGCACGTTGCGGATGTCGATAACGGGACGCATTACATGTCCTCATCGGCAGACATACTGCCCGAATCCGCGCTGTAGTCGCCGTCAGCCGTTGCGTCCGCTCCGGTGTCCATGACGAGGGTGTCACCATCGCGCAGCTTGGTAACCGGCACGTTGGGGTTGATCTCGTTGCCCTGGTCGTCGCGCTTGACCTGTGTCTTGCCGACTACGGTTTCGTTGTCGTTTTGCGTCACGACGGTCACCTTGACGCGGCGGGTTTGCTTGCCCTCGTCATCGGTTGCCACGTTGACGTAATAGTGTTCGCCGTCTTCGGTCATGAGCGCCATCGTCGGCACCATCACCACGTCGTCGAGCTGCTCGGTCACCACCGAGACCTCGGCCGTCATGCCCGGCTTCAGGCGCGCGTCGGGCGCCTCGATGAGGATGTCGACGTTAAAGGTCACGCTGCCGCCGCCGTTGGCGGCGTCGGAGTTTGCCACCGACGCGATAGCCGTGACGGTTCCCTGGCTCACGATATCGGGAAACGCGGGATACGTGACGTTGGCGCTCTGCCCAACGGCGATCTTGGCGATGTCCTTTTCGCCCACCTGCACGGTCACCTTCATCTTGGATAGGTCGGCGATCTGCGTGCACTGCTTGCCGCCGCTCGTATCGCTTTCGCCCATGATCATGCCGCCTGTTACCGTTGCGCCCACCTTGGCGTTAAGCTCCACGATGCTACCCGAGCTCGGGGCCGTGACCGTGCGACTGGCGGCCTTGGCGTTCGCCTGGTCTAGGTTTGCCTGGGCCGAAGCGAGGCTGCGCTGCGCGGCCGATACGGCGTTCGTGTCCGCTGATGCGTCAGAGACGCCAGCCGCTGCGGAAGCTCCCTCGACGTCCGTCGTTGGGGTGGCCTGCGCGGCAGCTGCGGCTTTCTGCGCGTTGGCGAGGTCTTCCTGAGCGGCTGCAACTGCACGCTGCGCCTCGGCAACGTTGCGATCGAGCTCGTCGTTTTTAATGGTCATAAGCATGTCGCCCTCGTTGACGGATTGGCCTGCCTGCACGTTGATCGAATCGACCGTGCCGTCGACAGAAGGGGAGACCACTGAGGACGAAATGGGTTTGAGCTGGCCTTTCGCCTCGACCGTTGTGGTAAACGTGCCCTCGGTCACCATGTCGGTCACAGGCCCGCTAGCGCTCTGAGGCTGCGCATTGATAACCAGGGTTGCGACAATGGCAATGAGCGCGATGGCACCTACGACACCGGCAGCAATACCGCGTCGAATCAGCTTTTTGCGTCGGCGCTCGGCACGTTTTGCTTTGAGCTTGGCATATGCCTCTTCATCGGAAATCTCGGCCGTATCGTTTATGCGTTCGTTCTGCTTTTCGGCATGAACGTCTGTAATCAGAGGAATCGTTTCGGTGACACCTTCGGGCGTGCGCTCGATATCATCTGGGTCCGGGGTGATCGTGGGGGCATTCGGCATAGCGTCTCCTTTATAGAAAGAACCTCCATAAGTATATGCGCCCACCGGTCGGGGCAGGCGCATAAGACGGTTTCTTTCGGAACTGTTAGATTAGTCGCAGCAGTTCCATGTTGTATGAATGCGCGCGTTGCACTACGAGTGGACAACCACGCACAGGCCGACTTTAATGCAGTCGTGAAGCGCTTTGGCGTCGGCTAGGCGCAGGTTGATGCAACCGTGGCTGCCGCACCACTTGTACGATTCGGCGTTATCGAAGCTCTTGTCGTTTTGCCAGGTGGCATCGTGGAAGCCGATCATGTTGCCCTCAAACGGCATCCAGTAGCTCACCGGGCTCTCGTATTTGGGCTTGCCTGTCTCGGGGTCCTTGGCACCAATCAGCGTGCTCGCGCCGTCGTTGCTGTTGATCTGCCAGACGCCCTCGGGCGTGGCGTCCTCGCCCGGCTTGCCCGAGATAAAGTTGGCCTCCCATACGATATTGCCGCTCTCGTCGTAGTAGCGCGCGTGCTGCTCGGACAGATCGACATCGATGTATGCCTTCCAGTCGGGTTCGCCCTTTGCGGTAAAGGTATCGGCCTTCTGGGAATACTTAATCTCGATTTCGCCGGTCTGCTTGTTGTTAATGGCGTCCTCGACTTGCTTGGCTAGCGAGCTGCTGTCGATGGACCAACCAAAGACACCGCCTTCGACGGCGCACTGCTTGCCATCGGCGCGCGTCCACCAGCGAGTGGAGCCCACGGTATTAAAGCCGTTGGCGAGCTCGGCTGCCCAGCTACTGATCTGCGACGTATCGAGCGTGGGGTTGGCCGGATTGGCAAAGCTGATCCACTGCAACACGGAGCTGCCATCAACCTTGCCGGCATCCTCGCCGTTGAGCTTGAGGGTCACGTTGACGCCCAGGAAGTTGTTGGCGGCATCACATGCGTCCTGAATCTGATCATCTGTCAGCGTTTCATTGAGTGGCTCATAGGCATCGTTGCCGAGCTTGGAAAGATCTACGGTCTCGGCCAGCGAGGCAAGCTCGAGCTCGGCATACTTAATGACATGCTCGCGGTTGATTTTTTCGTTGGAGCGCGCCTTCTCGACGGTAAACTTGCCGGCCTGCTCGTCATAGGAGCTATTGGCCTCGAACGTGCCCGAACGGCCCTCGTTAAACTCGTCGATAGCGGCGCCCAGGTCCTCCTCAAACTGCTTTTGGTTAAAGGTGTCGGAGAGCATGGACAGGTCGACGTCTTGATCAAGATCGACTTCGTTGGAGGTGGCGGTTGCTTTGGTCTTGCCGCTTAAGGATTCCACAAGGCGGACCGGCCATACAAAGGCTTCGTTGTGGCTGATGATTTCTTTTGCGGCAGCTTCGCCGTCGACGATGGGCTCATCGGACTCGGGCTGATAGGTCCAGCTAAAGTCATCGCCTGTCACGGCGAGCTTATAGTGCTTCCATGCCGAATTGACCTTGGTGGCGGCAGACGAAGCGTTGGAGAACGAGACGTCGACGCCGGCGATGGTGGTGTTGGGGTAGGCTACCTGCGAAAACGCTACGACGCCTACGATATAGACAATGACGATAAGACCCAGGACGACAAAGAGCGTCGTCTTTTTGCCCGACTTATTGTTCTCGGCGGGTTTGCGCGCGGGGCCGCGATCGCCTCGAGCGTGCGTGGGGGGCTGCTTGGGCGCATTGCCGTTTGCCCGGCGCTGCTGACGTTGTTGACGCTGTTGACGCTGCTGTCGCTGTTGGTTCGGGTGTTGGGAAGCGTTTGCTGCACTACGCTGCTGACCGTGGCTCGGCGCGATAGGACGCGGCGACTGAACGCTGCCGGTGTGCCTGCTCGGCTGCTGCGGATCGGGAATCAGTTGAGTTCGATCGTTTTGCGACATCGTATGCATATCCTTCGATTTTCGCCTTGCGGTTCATCGTGTTTTTACTGGGCTTGCATTATAGCGATTGCCCTGCTGTTTGTGGTACGGAAACGGTGGCATTCGAAAGAGCTGGGACAAATGTCCCACCTTTGAGTCGTTCTTAGTCGCTATCCGCACACACCGCATTTTGCACAGGCCGAAAGTGCGGCCGGAGCCTGCGCGATGCCGCCCTTTGCCGTCTCGCGCAGCGTGGCTGGCAACGCGTGGCCCACCGAGAGCATTACATGTGCCATCTGGTCAAACGGCACCAAGCTCTTAATGCCTGCGAGGGCGAGTTGTGCCGAGCTAAAGGCCGCTGCTACGCCGATGGCGTTGCGGTTTTGGCAGGGCACCTCCACGAGGCCACCGACGGGGTCGCAAACGAGACCCAGCAGGTTACTCAGCGCGATGGAACTGGCGTCGAGCGCCTGCTCGGGCGTGCCGCCGAGCATCTGCACCAGCGCGGCGGCCGCCATGGCGGCGGCGCTTCCCACCTCGGCCTGACAGCCGCCCTCAGCGCCGGCGACGCAGGCGCTTGTGGTGAGGTTGAGGCCGATGGCGGCTGCGCAGTAGAGCGCGTCCATGACCTGCTCGTCGTCGAGCTGCAGGCGATCGGCGAGCGCCAGCACGCAGCCGGGCACAACACCCGCGGATCCTGCCGTCGGAGCTGCGACGATTACGCCCATCGTGGCCGAGCGCTCGAGCACGGCCATGGCGCGGGCTACGGCGTCGGTCTGGACGGCGCCCATCAGGCTCGTGCTCAAATCGTTGCGGCCGGTGGCATCGACGAGTTTGGCCTCGCCGCCGATAAGCCCGCCGAGCGATCGCTGCGGATTGGCGATGGGGGCCGTGGTCTCCTCGCGCATGACGTCGAGCACGCGACGCATGGCGTCGACGGCGTGGGCTTCGCCGGTCAGGCGCGCCTCACGCACGGCCATGACGGCGCCGATGCTGAGCCCCAGTTCCTCGCACGCATCGAGCAGCTGCTCGCCGTCGTCGAAGATCTCCTTGGCCGAGACGCCGGGGGAGAGCGACGAGGCAGAACCGGGGAGCTCGATAAAGGTCGCGTAATCGACATTGTCGAGCTTGCGTAACATGGGGACGACGGTGTCGTCGGGCGCACCGTCGGTCTCAAAGACGGAGTAGGCCTGGCCGCCCACTTCGGTTCGGTAGGTGCGGCAGAAGGCGATGTTCACGTGGGCGTAGGCGAGCAGGTTCGTGAGCGCGGCGAGCACGCCGGGAACGTCCTTGTGCGCCACGAAGAGCGTGGAATACATGCCCGAGATGTCGACGCCGACGCCGTTAATGCGGCTGATGCGCATCTTGCCGCCGCCCAGGCTCTCGCCGCGGACCTGCGCCGTGGCGCCCGTGTCGTCGACCATATCGATGTCGACGGTGTTGGGGTGGATGGAGGCGTCGTCGCCCTTGATGTCAAAGTGATATTCGAGGCCCTGCTCGCGAGCGAGGTCGAAGGCCTGCTTGATGTTCTCGTCATCGGTGTCGAGGCCCAGGATGCCCGCGACGAGCGCACGGTCGGTGCCGTGGCCGCGGTAGGTGTGGGCGAAGGAGTTCCATAGGCCAAAGGTGACTTTGGCGATGCGGCCTTCTAGCAGGCTGGCGGCAACTTGGGCGCACCGCAGGGCGCCGGCGGTGTGCGATGAGCTGGGGCCGACCATGACGGGGCCCAAGATCTCGAATGCCGAGGTCGTAGCTAGTGTTTGCGGCTTGCCTGCCATATGCGCTCCTGTTCTATCCCGTCGTCCCGAGGGGCGGGGCATAAGGTCGCCTGCTCGGACAGTCCTGCTCGCACGGAGAGCACATTAAGTGCTCTCCGG
>CALLNU010000036.1 GCA_938005465.1 uncultured Collinsella sp. | reverse complement strand
TTTCGTTAAACGGGCGCTAGGGTGTCACCCTTACACCAACATTTTCGACGCGATCAAAGACTCCCAAACCGGGGAGCCGATAGTTAAGAACCTTGTTCGTAATTACGGCCTCATTATCTGCGACGAATGCCACCATGCTGCCGCGCCACAGCTCGAGCTCGTCCTCAAGTCCGCTCCAGCCAAATATATATATGGCCTCTCCGCGACACCCGAGCGCTCCGACGGACTCACGCGGGCGCTCTCGATGCTCTGCGGCCCGCTTCGCTATGTCATCGATCCAAAAACGCAGGCAATTCAGCAGGGCATCCAGCGCATCGTTCGACCGAGATTTACCGGCATTCGGCTATCCGCCTACGAGCCGGATGCAAGCTTCAATCAGATTCTCGATATGCTGTGTGCACATGCGGCAAGAAACGAATTGATTGTCGATGACGCCCTCGAAGCAGCGTCAAACGGTCGACATCCGCTCATACTATCCAAAAGGAAAAAGCATGCTGAGGAACTGTTCAGGTTGCTTAATGATCGCAGACACGAGCCCATACTCTTAACCGGAGAAATCGGCGCCAAAGAAAGAAAAGCGATACTGAACAGTCTTCCCGGCTTTGAGCATGAACATCGAATCATCGTCGCCACCGAAAGCCTTCTGAGCGAGGGCTTCGATCTGTCCTACCTTGACACCCTTTTCATTGCCACGCCGATATCTTGGGACGGCAGCGTAACGCAGCAGGTGGGCAGACTGCATAGAAGCCACGAGGGCAAGCAACAGGTTGAGATATTCGACTACATTGACCTGTCGATACCCATGCTCGCCCGCATGTACCAGAAAAGACTCAAGACGTACGCCAAGTTGGGGTACGAAATTTATTCAGCAGAGGACAGCGAGCAACCCGATTACAACATTCTCATAGAGCCGGCAAACGCTATTGAGGCATTAATTAAAGACATCACCGGTGCCACAAAGAGTGCCTTCATAGCCGCATCCTACGCATCCGCCGCATGCCTCACGAAACTCACCACCACACTCGCAGGCGCAGCCGCCCGTGGGATTACCCTTGAGGTTTATGTTGCCTCACCTCCGCGCGATGACGCGAAAGCGATTTTTGCCGAGATGAACGTCGACTATTCCGTCAAGGCCAAAGGGCGGCTGTGCGCGGCCGTGATTGACGAGGAAACTGTCTGGTACGGGACTATCCCGCTGCTGGCATTCCCCAAGAAAGAAGACCGCAGCATCCGTTTCAAAAGCAACGAAGTCGCCGCTGAGTTTTTGAGCGAAATCCAGCAATGAGGAGAACCGGGGGCCGCAGCAGCGAACGGGGCGCGCCTATCAGTTGCGGTGAAATAGGGACTGTTTTTGGCCAATCGACCGCAAATCAGTCCCTATTCCACCGCAACTTGGAAATCGGCGATCAGCCCAGCGGACCCTGAAACAGCTCCTGATGAGTGCCCATTCTCACCAGCCTAATCACTGGGTTAGTCTTATGGGGAAGATAAAGAACGACCACATCGACCAAGCCGTCGGATAGGTGGAAATCGATGTGGCCGTTGTAGTTTCCGCCCGGGTTTGAGAACTCGTGGGCGCCATACTCCGCCGGAAGTGACCCATGAGCCACAAGCTCTGCAACCGCCGCTTTAAACTCACTTTTTAGCTGCGGATGGATGCGCATCGTCCGTTTGTAATCCGCCTTAAACTGAGCCTCGACTTTAATCTCAAACATCGCTAGCCCTCATCGAGGAACGATATAAGCTCATCAGCGTTATTGAATGACGGGCTGTCGTCTGGCAGAATCCCCAACTCATGAGCCTCGGCAATCACCATGGCGCGTCTCGTCGCCTCGTTGGGCACCTCCGCCCTTCCTACAATCTCAAAAGGAATCTTTCGCTGATTTACCAGCTGCCGAACGGCAAGATTGAGATAGGAATTGAGGCTGAGGCCGACCGAATCCAAGAACTCAGTCGCCTGCTCCCTGAGCCCCTCTTCGATTCGAACCGTCGTAGGCTTAACTGTTGCTGTAGACATTTGCGACCTCCTCGCCCTCGTCTTTTACACCAGTATACCCAATATAAATGGCAATCTGATGTTAAATAACATCAGATTGCCATGCGTATTCATGTCGCGTGGGCACGATTGATCTACATCAGCCCGCTCAGGGCGATGTCGACGGCCTCATTGATGTCGTCGGTGATGTGTACGAGCTCGGGATCGAGCGGGCTGATCATACCGGCGTCCATCACCGGGCCGTTGAGCCAGTCGAACAGGCCTTGCCAGTACTCGCTGCCCACCAGTACGAGCGGCATGCGCTTGACCTTGTGCGTCTGCACCAGCGTGAGCACCTCGAACATCTCGTCGAGCGTGCCGAAACCGCCGGGGAACACGATGGCACCCGAGCTGTACTTAACGAACATGGTCTTACGCACAAAGAAGTAGCGGAAGTCCATACCCAGGTTCACGTATTTGTTGAGCCCCTGCTCGTGCGGAAGCTCGATACCCAAGCCGACCGACTTGCCGTTGGCACTCGCCGCCCCCCTGTTGGCCGCCTCCATAATGCCGGGGCCGCCGCCGGTGATAACCGCCACGCCGCGCTGCGCGATCTTGCGGCCGACCGTGCGCGCCGCCTTGTAGAGCGGATCGGTCTTGGGCGTGCGGGCACTGCCGAAGATGGTCACCGCGGGCCCGAGCTCGGCAAGCGCGCCAAAGCCATCGACGAATTCTGCCTGAATACGAAGGACGCGCCACGGATCGGCATGCAACCAGTCGGTTGAATCTTCGGGCGCCAGCAGGTTGGCGTAGGTGTTGTCCTTAGGAATCATGGGGCCGCGCATGACCACGGGGCCGCGGCGGTACGTCTCGTCGTAGGCAGGCTCGCCCTCGACGTTCTCATTCTTAATCATGGGTACTCCTATCGAGAAAAAGAAAAGCGGGCGGGGTCGACGCCATGCGCCAAACACCCGCCCGAACATCAACTATTCGGTATGGTACCCACGATGCATCAAGTGCTTGCAAGCTATCGGTCAGCGGTCGCGCAGCCGGTGTCAGCAAATGTGACGAGCGGTTGCCGCTCAGCCTTTGCCATTGCCCACGCTCTGCAAGCGTGTCTGTCGCCCTTAGTAATCCACCGCCGCAGGGCTGTTCATCCAGTCGCTCACAAACGCGCCGTAGCGGCCCTCGATAATGGCCTGGCGGGCACGCTGCATAAGGTTGAGCAGGTAGTAGATGTTGTGCATCGAAAGCAGAATGCCGCCGAGCATCTCCTTCTGCGTGACCATGTGACGGATGAGCGCGCGGCTGTAGCCGCCCGTGCACACCGGGCAGGTGCAGGTGGGGTCGATGGGGCCGTCGTCGTGCGCAAAGCGCGCGTTGCGGAAGTTGAGGCGACCCTCACTCGAAAACGCCGTGCCCATACGGCCGGTGCGCGTCGGTAGCACGCAGTCGAACATGTCGATGCCCACACCCACACCGCGCACGAGGGTGGTGGGGTTGCCGACGCCCATCAGGTAGCGCGGCTTGTGCTTGGGCATGTACTCGCTTACGAGCGGTGCCAAGGTCTCGAACATGGTCTCGTGGTCCTCGCCCACCGAGTAGCCGCCGATGCCGTAACCGGGGAAGTCGCCGCACTCCTCCAGATGGCGCAGCGAGCGCAAGCGCAGGTCCAGGTGCATGCCGCCCTGAACGATGCCAAAGAGTGCCTGGTCGTCGCGGGTATGCGCCTTATAGCAGCGCTCGGCCCACATGCTCGACAGCTCAACGGCGCGCTCAACGTAGGCGCGCGTGGCGGGATAGCCCGGGCACTGGTCCAGCTGCATGCAGATGTCGGAGCCGAGCTTCATGGCGATCTCCATGTTGTCCTCGGGTGTCCAGAACACGTGGCGGCCGTCGTAATCGTTGACGATAAAGCGCACGCCCTCGTCAGTGAGCTTGACGGCATCGTTGTGACTGAAGACCTGGAAACCGCCCGAGTCGGTGAGGATAGGGCCGTGCCAGTTCATAAACTTGTGCAGGCCGCCCAGCTCGGCGATGGTGTCCTCGCCGGGACGCATGGACAGGTGATAGGTATTGGCAAGCACGATCTGGGCGCCGAGCTGTTTGACGGTCTCGGTGGGGATGCCCTTGACGTTTGCCTTGGTGCCCACGGGCATAAAGATCGGCGTCTCGATGTCGCCGTGCGGGGTGTGCAGCACGCCGGCACGCGCATGCGTCGTCGGGTCCTCGGCGATCAGGTCGAATTTAAAAAGGCTCTGGTCCATAAACTGGAACTCCTTGGTTGCGGTTCATACGCAAACCATTATACGGGCAACCCGCAAGAAGCACCGACTCGACAGAAACTGATGCATTAAACGACTAGTCGTCGGGGACAATCTTCAGCGCCATCTTGCAAAGAAGTGTCCCAATCTGCCGGCACTTAGGGACCGTCCCCAGGTGCCGGCAAGAGCGTCCCTTTCGACTAGTCATTTAAGAACGTCCCCAACGACTACATCTGGGATTATTTCCAACGGCCAAGGCAACGCCGATGCTCTGACAACGTCAGCGAGCGGTCGCCAGAGCGAACAAATTGGCATGAAAAGAGGACGGCATAGACCTTCTGGTCATGCCGTCCTCTTTGAATGACAAGTTGTCGCTCTGGTGACCGCGCAGTGTCGGCTGGTCCGCCGTTCGTTAGAACGGCGGAACCTGAGACGTAACCCCTAAGGACGCTGGCCCATGCCACCCTCGAGGGTGACGGTCTCGCCGTTCATGTACTTAAAGTCGGGGCCGCAGAGCTGAACGACCACGCGGCCGATTTCCTTCTCGACGTCGCCGTAGTGACCAGCCGGCGGCATGTGGACGTTGGCCTTGAACGCCTCGGGATAGGCATCCTGGAAGTTCTCGAGCGCAGCGGTCCAAGCAAGCGGGCAAACGATATTGACGTTGATGCCGTCCTTGCCCCACTCGTTGGCGGCAACGCGGGTCAGGCCGCGGATGCCCTCCTTGGCGGCAGCATAGCTGCACTGGCCATAGTTGCCAAACAGGCCGGCGCCCGAGGCGAAGTTGACCACGGAGCCCTTGGTCTCCTTCAGGTGCGGATAGGCCTTCTGCATGTACAGATAGGTAGCATACAGACCGGAGTAAATGGCCAGGTTAAACTGATCCATGGTGTGATCGGCGATGGTCACGCCCGAGGCGCTGGCCTGAGCATTGTTGACGACGGCGTCGATGCGGCCGAACTCCTCAATGGCCTTGTCGATGACGTTCTGGACGACGGCCTCGTTGTCCTGACCGGCTGAAACATCGGCCTGAACAGGCAGAACCTTGACGCCGTACTCGGCCTCGAGGGATTCCTTGGCAGCCTCGAGCTTGGCGACGTTGCGGCCGGTGATGACGAGGTTTGCGCCCTCCTTGGCAAAAGCGATATCGATGCCGTAGCCGATGGAGCCAGCGGAGCCGTCCTTAAGCGTGGCCTTGCCGCCGCCGGTGACGATCACGGTCTTACCAGTGAAAAGTCCCATACAAAGTCCTTTCAAATCGCGACGGGCACGCCCGCCGACTGCGCGTATCCAACTTCACGCGCCAAAAGCTGAAATGCAACTTTAGCGGGTTCAAGTGAAAAATAAAGACCGCAGCAGGCGAACGGCACCACGTCGTTCGGCGAAGGGATTGTCAAGTACAAACCGGATAAAGCGGCCGAGTTATTGTTATCAGATCGAGCCATCGAACACGTTTTGAAACTTTGCTGCGGCGCGCGGGATGTCGGCGCGAGACTTTATCATAGGGTGACAAACAACGATGAGGAGCACATGCCTATGACAGACGAGCTGGACCCCCAGACTCAACAGCATATAGATGATCCCGCAGACGTCACCGCAGATACTGACGCTGTGACCTGCGATGGTACCGACGTCGACGGCCCCATCTTGGACGAAAGCGCTGCGGCGGAAACCCCCGAAACAGAAAACGCCGATGAGCAAAACGACGATGCGCCCGCTCAGGACGACGCCCCTGTACAGGACGACGCCCCGCAAGCAGCGGGCCCCATCGAGGTGTCTTCGGAAGAAGAGCTCGATGCCGTCATGGACTCCATGATGGATGCTGTCAAAGCGATGAAAGACGCCGTCGCCGATGCCGATATTGATGCCGAGGAAGAGGAGGCCGCCGAGGCGGCCTCGACCTTTGTGCCCGGCGAGACTCCGGTTGCCGACCAGGGCAGCACCATGCCCTCGTTTCTGCAGCTCGAGCACCCCACGATTGGCGCCGATGCGGTCGATCCGCACGCAGCAGGCTTTTCTGTGGTCGAGGGCGGTACCGGCAATATCGCCGTGCCGCAGACTGCCGATGCGGACGCTGCCGACACCACTCGCCCGACCGCCCCGCACTCCCCCGCCGCGAGCCGCGATCTGGGGACCGCTGTCTCGAACACTGCGAACGCCGTGGGCACCTTTATCGCCCAGGGCGCCTCGGCCATGCGTGAGATGAATGCCGCGAAAAAGGCACTTGCCGATGCCCGCACCCACCTGGCCGAACTTGAGCAGCGCATTGCCAATCAGGCCGAGGAACTCGAGACGCGCCAGGATATCGCAGGCCGCTACGAGCAGATCGTCGCCGACCAGCGTCAGGCGATCGCCACAGCGCAAAAGACCGCTGCGGCAGCCGAGATTGACCGTGATGCCCACGGCGCCAAAGCGACAGAGCTCAATGGTCAGCTCGAACAAATGAAGACAGAGGATGACGCGACTGAGCTCCGCCTGAAGGCCGCGCTCGACGCCGTGGAGGCCCGCGAGGCGAGCTCTCGCGAGACCGGCAACCGCCTCGTTCGACGCCTTGAGGATTCCAAGCGCATCCGCGACAAGGTGAAGGCCGAGCGAGACGCCGGCATTGCGGCTGCACAACAAACCGTCGACGCCACGCGCGCCCAGCTCGAGACGCTGCGTCATGAGTATGCCGAGCTGCAACGCAATCCCTCAGCAAATCCCGCCAACTATACGGTGCGCACCAGCGAGCTCTCGATGCAGATCTCCGACACGGCGGATGCCCTGCGTAAAGCCGAAGAAGATGTCCCGCGCATCACCGCCGACCTTGAGCACTCGCTTGCCGCAGCCGAGCAGGCCGTCGAGCAGGCACAAGCCCCCATCACCGACGCCAAGCGAGCCCATCAGGCCGTGACGGCAGAGGCCGATGCCGCGCGCGACGAGCTGCAGACCGCAAAAACCGCCGCCGCGACGCGCCAGCGCGAACTGCGCGAGAAGATCGCCGCCGAGGACAAGGCACGCCGCGACCAAGAGCAGAGCATAGCCAACGCCCAAGCAGATGCCGCGCATGCGCAGTCGATTATCGAACAGGCGACCGAGGTGCACGACCACCCAGAGATCACTGAGTCGCTTGCAGGATCCTTGGCCCGAGACAAAGCCGAACACGCCGAGACCGAGCGAGAAGTCGCCCAGCTCGAGGCCACCGAGGACGCGGTGCGCGAGCGTACCCGCGACTCACGCATCAAATTCACCGGCGCCATCGTCTGCATCGTCGCCGCAATCCTGGTGATCATCCTAGTCTGGCTGTTCGCGAGCAAGTAAACCAGCTGCCAAAAAACGCTCAACGCAGTTGCGGTGAGATAGTTCCTGTTTAGCCCTCAAAAAGCCAATTCAAGAACTATCTCACCGCAACTTATTTAGATCGACGCAAGGCAACCTATCCCTCTTGCACCGATCTCATGACATAAGGACTGTCCCCAGGTGCCGGCACAAAAGGAACGTCCCCAAGTGCCAAGTGCCGTAAGAGTGTCCCCTTTGACTAGTCATTTAAGAACGTCCATGACTACCCAATGACTACAGCGACAACCACGGCAACGCCGATGTTTTGGCAACGACAGACACTATGACCCAATCCGAGGGCACGGAAACGACAGGAGCCCCCGCTCGT
>CALLNU010000035.1 GCA_938005465.1 uncultured Collinsella sp. | reverse complement strand
GGTCTGCATCCACATGAGCAGCTGCCGCGCCGAGGTGACGCCGACGATGGTGAGGATAAGGCCGCAGACCACCGAAAGGAGCATAGCGGTGCAGATGCTCCGGCGCACGCGCTGCGTGTCCCGCGCGCCGAAGTGCTGCGCGACGATGACGCTCGCGCCGGACGAGAGTGCAACGAAAGCGTTGACGAGCAGGTTGGAGATACGGGCCGACGAGCCGCCGACCGAGGCGAGCGCGGCCTTGCCGAGCGCGCGGCCGACAATGACGGCGTCGGCGGTGTTGTAGAGCTGCTGGAGCAGCGAGCCGAGCATGATCGGCAGCGCGAAGAGCAGCATTCCCTTCCAGATGCAGCCCTCCGTGATGGGATTGCGAACGGTGACTTTATTTTCCATAAGCGTAGCAGGCTCCTTATTCCGTGAGAGAAAGCAGCGCCCCGGCAGAGAGCCTGACGGGACGTTCGTAGAAGTCATTATAGCGTATCCGCGTGAAAAAGCAAGAGCCTTTCGGGCAAAGAAACGAAAAATCGGGGGGCGGCACGGGCCGCCCCCGATTTTCTGCTTATTCCAGCTCGAATGCGCCGGTGTAGAGCTGATAGTAGGTGCCCCTTTCGGCGATGAGCTTTTCGTGGCTTCCGCGCTCGATGATGCGGCCGTGGTCGAGGACCATGATGGCGTCGGAATTCTGCACCGTCGACAGCCGGTGCGCGATGACGAACACCGTCCGTCCCTTCATGAGCGCGTCCATGCCGCGCTGTACCAGCAGCTCCGTGCGCGTGTCGATAGAGCTCGTCGCCTCGTCGAGGATCATGACCGGGGGATCGGCCACCGCCGCGCGGGCGATCGACAGCAGCTGCCGCTGGCCCTGCGAGAGGTTTGCGCCGTTGGCCCGGAGCATCGTGTTGTAGCCGTCCGGCAGACGCGTGATGAAGTCGTGCGCGTTGGCGAGCTTCGCCGCCGCGATGCATTCCTCGTCCGTCGCGTCGAGCTTGCCGTAGCGGATGTTGTCCATGACCGTGCCGGTGAACAGATTCACATCCTGCAGCACGATGCCGAGCGAGTGGCGCAGGTCGGCCTTTTTGATGTGGTTGATGTTGATGCCGTCATAGCGGATCTTGCCGTCGGCGATGTCATAGAAGCGGTTGATGAGGTTGGTGATGGTCGTCTTACCCGCACCGGTGGCGCCGACAAACGCGACCTTCTGGCCCGGCTTGGCAAACACGGACACGCCGTGCAGCACCTCATGGTCGGGTGTGTAACCAAAGTCGACGTTATCCATGACCAGGTCGCCGCGCAGCGGCACGTACTCGATCTCGCCGGTTGCGCGGTGCGGGTGTTTCCATGCCCACATGCCGGTGTGGTGGTCGGCCTCCTCGAACTCCCAGGTATCGGGGTTCACCTGCGCGTTGACGAGCGTCACGTAGCCTTCGTCAGTCTCGGGTTTCTCGTCGATGAGCTCAAAGATACGGTCGGCGCCGGCGAGGCCCATGACCACGGCGTTGATCTGCTGCGAGATCTGACCGATCTGTCCGCAGAACTGCTTGGTCATGTTGAGGAACGGCACCACGACGGCGATGGACAGCGTCATGCCCGAGATGCTCAGGTTGGGCACGCCCAGCGCCAGGAAAATGCCGCCTGCCAGTGCGACCAGCACGTAGAGCAGGTTGCCCAGGTTCATAAGGATGGGCATGAGGATGTTGGCGTACATGTTGGCCTTCTGCGAGACCTCGAAGAGCTTTTCGTTGCGCTCGTCAAAATCGGCCTCGGCGGCAGACTCGTGGCAGAATGCCTTGACGACCTTCTGGCCGTTCATGACTTCCTCGATATGGCCCTCGACCACGCCGAGCTCGGTCTGCTGCGCAATAAAGAAGCGCGCGGAGTTGGAGCCGAGCAGCTTGGTCATAAAGGTCATAAAGGCGACGCCGGCCACAATGACCAGGCACATCCACACGCTGTAGTAGAGCATGATAAAGAACACCGTGGCGATGACGATGACCGTCATGAGCAGGTTAGGCAGCGACTGGCTGATCATCTGGCGCAGCGTGTCGATGTCGTTGGTGTAGTGGCTCATGATGTCGCCGCGCTGGTGCGTGTCGAAGTAGCGGATCGGCAGGTCCTGCATGCGGTTGAACATCTTCTCGCGCAGCTTCTCGAGCGAGCCCTGCGTGACGATGGCCATGGCGCGGTTCCAGAAGAGCGAGGACAGGATGCCGACGCCGTAGATGCAGGCGAGGGTGGTCACAAGCTTCAGAATCTTGGGCTGCGCGGTCGTCCAGTCGCCCGACTGCCACGATTCACTAATAATCTGCAGGGCGCTCTGAAGGAAGGTCGCGCCGATGGAGTTGATGATGGCGCAGAGCACCACGCCGGCGACGACGAGGGGCAAAAGCACGGGGTAAAAGCCAAAGAGCGTCTTGATGAGGCGCGACATGGTGCCGCCCTTGCGGTTGAGCGCGCGCTCGGCGGTCGTTGCCTTACTCATGTGCCTCGCCCCCTTCCTGGGTCTGAGCTTGCGTTACGGATGCCTCGGTGTCGGCCTCGACGGCCCCTTCGCCTTCGGCAGACATCTTGTTCTGCGAGGTAAAGGTCTCGCGGTAGATCTCGCTTGTCTTAAGCAGCTCGTCGTGGTTGCCGATCTGCGCGATACGGCCGCCCTCCATGACGATGATGCGGTCTGCGTCCTGTACGGAGCTGATGCGCTGGGCGATGATGAGCTTGGTCGTGTTGGGCAGATAGCTTGCCAACCCTGCGCGGATCTTGGCGTCGGTCTTGGTGTCGACGGCGCTGGTGGAGTCGTCCAGGATCAAAATCTTGGGGCGACGCAGCAGGGCACGCGCAATGCACAGGCGCTGCTTCTGACCGCCGGAAACATTGGAGCCGCCCTGTTCGATCCAGGTGTCATAGCCCTTGGGGAAGCCGTCGACAAACTCGTCGGCGCAGGCCAGATGCGCGGCCTCGCGGACCTCTTCGTCGGTGGCGTTCGGGTCGCCCCAACGCAGGTTCTCGGCAATCGTGCCGCTAAACAGCACGTTTTTCTGCAGCACCATGGCCACCTGGTGGCGCAGGGCGTCCAAGTCGTAGCCGCGCACATCCACGCCGCCCACGCGCACGGTGCCTTCGGTGGCGTCGTACAGGCGGGCGATGAGGTTTACGAGCGTGGACTTGGCCGAGCCGGTGCCGCCAATGATGCCGATGGTCTCGCCGCTCTTAATGTGCAGGTCGATATCGTCGAGCGCCTGGCGCTTCGCATGCGCGGAATACTTAAAGCTCACGTGGTCAAAGTCGATGGAGCCGTCGGCGACCTCGATTACGGGCTCGGCGGGATCGGCGATCGTGGGCTCGGCGGCCAGCACCTCGGTGATGCGGTGGGCCGATTCGTCGGCCATGGTTACCATGACAAAGATCATCGACAGCTGCATCAGACTCATGAGGATTTGGAAGCCATAGGTAAAGATCGAGGAGAGCTGGCCCACGTCGAACAGCGTGCCCTGGCTCGTGATGATGAGCTTGGAGCCCAGGTAGATGATGACGACAAACGCGCCGTTGACACAGATGTTCATCATGGGGTTGTTAAAGGCGAGCAGCTTCTCGGCGCGGGTGAAGTCCATCTGGACGTCGCGCGCGGCGGTCGCGAACTTCTCCTTCTCAAAGTCTTCGCGCACGTAGCTCTTGACCACGCGCATGCCGGTGACGTTTTCCTCGACGGACTCGTTAAGGGCGTCATACTTGTGGAACACGCGCGAGAAGATGGGGCGCACCTTAAAGATGATAAAGAACAGTCCGAAGCCCAGCAGCGGAATGATGACCAGGTAGACCATGGCAACGCTGCCGCCCATGATAAACGCCATGGTAAAGGCGAAGATCAATACCAGCGGCGCGCGCACGGCGATACGGATGATCATCATAAAGGCCTGCTGCACGTTGTTGATGTCGGTGGTCAGGCGCGTGACGAGCGAGGAGCTCGAGAACTCATCGATGTTGGCAAAGCTGAACGTCTGGATCTTGTAGAACAGGTCGTGACGCAGGTTCTTGGCGAAACCGCAACTCGCATGGCTGCAGGTGACGCCGGCGGCGGCGCCAAAAGCAAGCGACGCCAGCGCGATGAGCACCAAAAAGCCCGCGGTGGGAAGCATCTCGGCTACGGTGGCGCCGTCTTTGATGGCGTCGATCAGGTTGGCGGTGATAAATGGAATCAGCATCTCGCAGAGCACCTCGCCAAGCACGAGCAATGGCGTGGCAACAGTGACTTTCATATAGTCGCGGATGCTGCCCATGAGGGTTTTAATCATCCAGTTCCTCCCAGGTTTTGCGGATTCTCTCGAGCATTTCGGCGAGCTGCTCGCGCTCGTCGTGGGTGAGGGCGCTAAAGGCGCGCTCTCTAAAGCGGATGCGGGCCGCCTGGTCGATGCGGGCGTTTTCCCGGCCGGTTTCGGTCAGGCGAATGGTGAGTTGCCGTCGATCCTTGGGGTTACGGTTGCGCTCGATGAGGCCGTTGACCTCGAGCTTGGACAAGATCTCGGAAAGCGACCCCGGCTTGAGGTCAAAGTGCATGCCGAGTTCCTGCTGAGACATCTCGCCGCCGGGCTGCTTGGCCAGCAGGCAGATGATGGGCGCCTTGCCGGACACGCCTCCGCCATGAAAATGCATGTAATGGCCGCAAAAACCCAGGCCGCTCAGGATGCGCTTGGCAAGCTTGTCTTCCGAGCTAACCGCTTCGGGTACATCCGCCGGCTGTGACGGGTCGCCGCCGGGCTCGTGCGAACAAAGGTTAAGAGGTTCATCGCACATGAATTAGTGCTGCTCCTTTCTTTAGTTAGGTAGTGGAATTGTTTTGTGCCTAACCAATTTAGGAGTGTGAGAAATCAATGTCAAGGTACCAAAGTAGTTGTTGCGCGGTTTTACCAAACCGCGCAACGGCTCGACGCTGCAAGCGTTCCTAAGCGGCAATCTGACGTTCAATCGTCGGGCATGGCCACAAGGCCTATGCCCCCATTTCCGAAACCTTTCCGCAACAATGTGGCCTCCGCGGCGCCAGCGCCCGTTCACAACGTCCCCTGCGCTACACTTAGTCGCACTGTGGCGCCGCTGCGCCGTGCCCAAACCAAGGGAGACCCTCATGAAGAACACTCAGCTGCTGCTGATCAACGATATGTGCGGCTACGGCAAGGTCGCGCTCTCCGCCATGCTGCCGGTGCTGTCGCACATGGGCTATCGCATCCACAACCTGCCGACGGCGCTGGTGTCCGATACGCTCAACTATCCCAAGTTCTACATCCATGACACCACCGAGTACGTGCGCCAGAGCCTCGCTATCTGGGAGGAGCTCGGGTTTGAGTTCGACGCCATCTCCACCGGCTTTATCGTGACCGAGGAAGAGACGCGCATCATCTCGGACTTTTGCCACCGCCGTGCGCAAAAGGGCACCAAGGTGTTCGTCGACCCCATCATGGGCGACAACGGCAAGCTCTACGCCGGCGTGCCCGAGTCCACGATCGGTCTCATGCGCAGCCTGCTCGAGTGCGCCGACTATGCGGTGCCAAACTACACCGAGGCGTGCCTGCTCACCGATACGCCCATTGCCGAGCAAATCACGCCCGATGAGGGCCGCGCTCTCGTGGATGCCGTGCGTGCCTTGGGCGCCAAGTCGGTGGTCATTACGAGCGCTGTGGTCGACGGTGCGAATGTCGTCATCGGTTACGACCATGTGGCGGGGGAGTACTTCACGATTCCCTTCGACCTGATCCCGGTCTACTTCCCGGGCACGGGCGACACGTTCTCGGCGGTGCTCGTCGGCCGCGTTATGGCCGGTTGGAGCCTGCAGCGCGCGACGAGCGATGCCATGCGCGTGGTAGCCGAGCTTATCGAGCGCAATGCCGACCAGGAGGATAAGTCCGCCGGCCTTCCCATCGAGGCCTGCCTGGATGTGATTGACCATGAGTAACGCCGACGAGAGCGGCACCGAGGCCACGGGCGAGAACAAGCCGCTCGGCGCACCGCGTGGCAAGCGCCCGCGTATTCGCATTAGCTGTGTTGACCAGCTGGGCACATGCCGCTGCCACCACGGTCACAAGCCGGGCGACGTTTTTGACTTCGACCGCGATCGCGGCAAGATGTGCGCCATGGCCTGCCATGTGGGCTTTCCCTATATCGATATCCTGCGCTATGGCGGGACCGTGCCTGGAAACGAGCCCGGCACGGCAAAGTTCTGCTGCCCCGAAGTCGATACACTGAACGTCTGGCTTGCCGAGATCGTTGACGAGTAGTCGAGCGCAATGTGGCAAAGGGACAGTCCCTTTGCCACATTCGCCGGTGGTGCCCCTTCTTTTGCTTATAATCTCAAATCTCTGCATTTCATCCGATTATAGGTTCTAAAAATCCTACATTTCATCGATAATCAAGCGCATAAAACTTTGCATTTCATTTGATAACACTGAGGGGAAAGCCTATGCTGCGCAGGAAAATAGCGGCAGAGCTGGAGCGTTGGCTGAAGTCTGCCGAGCAAAAGGCCTTATTCGTTACGGGTTCTCGCCAGATCGGCAAAAGCTATTCGATTCGCGCGTTTGGCAAAGCCAACCACGCAACCTACATCGAACTCAACCTCATGGAAAATCGCCAGGCTAAAGATGCTCTTCTCGAGGCGCGAGATGCCGATGATTTCATCAGCAGGGTGACGCTTCTTTCGGGAAAGTCGATTGCACCAGGCAAAACGCTCGTGTTTATCGATGAGGTCCAAGAGGCCCTCGACATCATGACGATGGCAAAGTTCCTTGTAGAGGACGGGAGGTGCCGCTGGGCGTTTTCGGGGTCAATGCTCGGGACCCAGTTCAAGGGCGTCAGGTCCTATCCCGTGGGGTATGTCCACGAGCTTAGGATGTTCCCGCTCGATTTTGAGGAGTTTTGCTGGGCAACCGGGGTGAGCGAGGGGGCTCGCCAAACGATACGTGACGCGTGTATCAGCGAGAGGCCCATTCCTGATTACATTCATGACGCGATGATGGCAAACTTCAGGACCTATACCGTTGTCGGCGGAATGCCGGAGGTCGTGCAGCGTTTCCTTGACACGCAGGGCGACCTTGCTTCTGTTCGTCAGCTGCAGTCAGAGCTCAACGAACAGTACCGGCGGGATATCTCCAAGTATGCAAGCGGGCGAGCCCTGCAGGTGCAGAGCATCTACGATCAGCTCCCTATTATGCTCGAGGGCGAAAACAAGCGCTTCGTGCTCAATTCCATTGACCCCAAGGCTCACTACGAGAAGTATCAGCGAGATTTTGTATGGCTTGTCGATGCCGGCGTTGCTCTCAAAGCCGATATCGTAACCGAGCCAAAATCGCCCCTGCTCAAGACGGCACGGCCATCGCAGTTCAAGCTATATCAATCGGATACGGGCATGTTGATGGCGCGCTACCCCGTTGGAGTCGCCCAAGCGGCGTATCTTGATAGCAAAGAGCCCAATCTGGGCGGCATTTACGAAAACGTGGTGGCCCAGCAGCTAGCTGCCCAAAATCGCCAGCTTTACTACTATCAGACAAAAAAGCGCGGCGAAGTGGACTTTGTGGTCGATGGACCGGATGGGACGGCTGTTCCGATCGAGGTTAAATCGGGCTCCTATTACCACGCGCACGCTGCGCTCGGTCATGTGCTTGATACGGCTGAATATGGCGTAAGGCTCGGGATTGTTTTCTCGAGAGGCAACGTTGAGCGCAACGGAGCGGTTCTCTATTTGCCGCTATATGCGACCTGGGCCCTTTCGGATGTTTTGGGCGACTCCTGTGCCGAGGGGATAAAGCTGGAGGTCAAGCCGGTCTAGGGCCAGTCCCGGATGTGACAAAGGGACAGCCCCTTTGTCACATTCATGAGTGTGGATTTTCTCCCACCGAGATAACGAGCGTGGATTTTCTCCCGTTTAGAGCGCGCTCGAACGCTCAAAGTGGGAGAAAATCCACGCTCGTTTTATGCCGATGGCGTGGCCCGTGTGCCCGCGCCGACCGAGCGCCTACAGCTGCTCGAGCATAGCGGTGCAACCGGCGAGTACATCGCGGTAGGTGGCGTCGAAATTGCCGGTGTACCAGGGATCGGCCACGTCGCCGGGGCGATCGGTCCAATCGAGCAGGCGCGAGATCTTGCCATCGGGGTCCTTCCCAAAAATTCGGTACAGGCCGCGGGCGTTCTCGTCGTCCATATAGACAATGTGGTCCCAGTCGCCATACTCCGCGCGACGCACCTGACGTGCACGATGTGCGACGACGGGAATCCCAACCTCGCTCAGCTTGGCAACGGTACCGTGGTGTGGCGGGTTGCCGATCTCCTCGGTCGAGGTCGCAGCGGAATCGATGACAAACTCCGCCTCGCGCCCAGCGCGGCACACGAGCTCGGTAAACACCGACTCAGCCATCGTCGAGCGACAGATATTTCCATAGCAGATAAAAAGAATGCGTTGCATGAGCGGCTTCCTTTCTAGGCGGTCGCGCAGGGCTTACAGACTGCTCTTGAGGCAGTTTGCTCCAATAAAGCCCGCTGCGTACAAGGGGAGGTGGCGCAGCTCGCGCCCGTCATCGGTTTCGCTGCGGGAAAAATTGTTCTCGGACAAAATGTAGGCATATGGCGATCGGGCTTTGTCCATAAACGACCCGAGGGTTCTCGCGCGCACGTTACGTGCGGACTTTACTTCGACGGGCACAATTTCCATACGGTCGGTCTGAAGTAAAAAATCGAGCTCGCCGGTCGTCTTCCAAGACGACGGCGGCACCCAGTAATACGTCTGCAAGCTATTGCCCGAAAATGCTTGCATGACCGAGTTTTCCGCCAGGGCGCCTCGGAAGTCGGAAGATAGCGCTATGGCGGAATCCTCTTTGAGGTCGAGCCAGAGCCGCGGGTTGATGCCGAGTTTGTAGAACATGAGGCCGGTATCGAGAAGATAGACCTTAAAGAAACTTCCATCTTCGTCGTCGAAGGGAACGAGGGGAGGCTCGATGCCTTCGGTCAGGTTGTTGACCGATATGATGCCGGCGCCTTCGAGCCAGTCGAGCGGCTCGATAAGCTTGGCGCGACGGCCTCCGCGTTCGACCTCGGAGTACTTGAATTTTTTTGTGGACGATCTCAGCAGCTGGGACGGAATGGAGCGCCAGACCTTGCGCGCCGCCACGCCGCTGATCCCGTTTTCGGGGTCGGTCATATCGGCGGTATAGGTCTCGTCGATTTCGCGCTGCTCGACGCGCGCATCCTCGATGGATAACGTCTTGCGATATGCGTTGACGGCGGCGGGCATGCCGCCCACGATCTGGTATCGATGAAACAGGCTGAGCGCGGCTTGGTGCGCGGCGTAGGTCTCGAGCGTGCCGGCGTGGGTACGAATGGCATTGGCCATCTGCTCCTCGTCGAGCGCCCAGAGAAACTCCTCGAACGACATAGGATGCATGGTCTCTTGACGAACGCCGCTGGGAAAAGGCAACTTGCGCTTGCGCGTGGCGACGCCGAGCTGACTGCCGGTCGCGCATATGCGCCAGCCCGAACCCGAAAAAAAGCGAAGCGAGTTGAGCGCCCGTTCGCAGAGCTGCACCTCGTCAAACAGGATGAAGGCGGTTTCTTTGCGAATGGGGGTGCGTTTATAGTCTGAGATTCGCGCCACGATGGCGTCAACGTCGTCGGTGGGACAGTCGAACAGCGGAGCGATCAGCTCAAGATCGGTCTGAAAGTCGAGTTTGACAAACGCATCGCCGGCGATTCGTCTGCCGATTTCCTCGGCAACGTACGTTTTGCCTACGCGTCGCGCACCACGGATGAGGATGGGGCGCGACGCGTCCTTTGTCGCCCATGATTCGATAACGGATTCGATTGATCTGCGCATGGGGCCGCCTTTCCAATTTCGTGTACTTCAGATACATAGTTTAGTACGATTTCATGTACTTGGAATACACGAAATAGTGGAAAAGTGTGTATCTGAAGTACACGAAATTGCACTGCTGGAGCTTGCAGGCGGATAAACACTACTCGTATGGGACGGTTTTCACCGGTTGCTCGCCACCTTGGGCTATGTTCGCCCCTATGCCTGCATCCGGGGCTGTGCTGATTGACGACGGCGCTCCCAGCGAGCCAACTTAATCGTCACCAGCGTGAGCGCCCAGGCCACAAGCGAGAACGCGGCGCCCACTGCACCCACGTACGCAATGCCAATGCTGCTTACCACGGCGCCGCCCACTGCGGTGCCAAACGAGATACCGACGTTAAACGCCATGGGCTCAACCGAACTTGCGAGTACCATCGACTTGGGATGGCGGCTGCGTGCCACGTCCATAAAGTGCGTGATGCATGAGACCGAGAACAGGTACATGAGCATCGCCAGGCTAAAGACAAAGACCAGCGCGAGCGGCATGGCGGCGCCCACGGCAAACAGCCCGAGCAGTGCCGCCGCCTGCAGCACAAACGTAACCAGCAGCGCCTTCATGCCAAAACGCGCATCGATCCATCCGCCCAGGATGTTCGAGATCAGGCAGAACACGCCATAGGCCATAAGTGTGGTGCTCGCCTGAACGGTATCCATGCCCAGCACCTGCTCCAGATAAGGCGTCACGTAGCCGTAGAATACGTAGACCGAGCCCACGCCAAACAAGAAGATGAGCATGCCGGTGATGATACTCGGCTCGCGTAGTAGCCCCGCCTGCTCGCGGAAGGTGGCGGGCTCATCGGTCTGCCCGGCGCGAGGCATAAACGCCACGAGCGCGCTACAGATCAAAACGGCAAAGGTCAGCGTGCCGTACATGGCCACGTGCCAATCGAGTGTGTCGGCCACAAACTTGCCAATCGAGGTCACAAAGACCATCGCCACGGAAAACGCGCCGTACACGACCGAGATGGCAAGTGAGGTTTACTGCGGGGATAGCAGCTCAGGGATGTACGTCACGCCCACGGCGAGCAGCGCACCCGAGACAGAGCCCAGGACAATGCGTGAGATAAACAGCACCTGGAAGTTGGGAGCCAACGCCATGACCAGGTTGCCGAGCACAAAGACGACGCTATAGCACACGAGCAGCTGGTAGCGGCGGAATCGCCCCGTGCTGAGCGCGAGCACCGGCGTCGCGATAGCGTAGACGAGCGCAAACACGCTGATGAGCTGGCCCGCAGTGGCAAGTGATATGCCGAGTTCCGTTGCCAAGTCGCTTTCGATGCCGATGACCACGAACTCGGAGCAGCCGAGCGAGAATCCCAACAGCACGAGCAGCGCCAGGCAGAGCTTGGTGCGCGCGGGGGAGAGCGCGGCGGCGGTTGGCTTACTTTTAGGCGTGGTTGCGGCGGTCAAGGTTGTCACTCCAATGTCGCATGAATAAGCGGGATTCAATCCCTGCAACTCTAACAGAATGTGACAAAGGGGCAGTCCCTTTGTCACATGGAGGGCTTGCCTGTATAGTCGCAATACAGGCGAAGATGGTCTCAGGTACATCGCGGGCGGCAGGAGATCCCATGGGTATGCACACGACAAAGGTTGCAGTGGGCGAGGGCAAGTTTGCGCTCGAGGCCCAGCTGACGGTGACGCCGCGAGGCATGGCGGTGTACGCCTGCTCGCCGGAGTTTGCGCACCTGGGCGCCACGGCGCAGGCCATTCCGCGCCCCGAGCCCGGCCGTACGGCAACGGTGAGCATCCTGGCCGTTCCGTGCCATCGAGACGAGATCCCGGCGCACGATATCGCGGCGGCGCTGGCCACGCGCTTTGGCGTGCCGGTAGTTGCAAGCACGGGTTTTCATGTTGAACAAGCGAGCGGTGACGACCTGCAGCGCGTGCTCGACACCACCAAGGAGCTCATCGCCGCGCTCGAGGAAGCCGCAGCCCGCATTCTGCGCGCCGGCTGGGATGAGGGCGGTGCGGGCGCCGAGGTCGTGGCGGTCGATGCCACGACCGGCGAGACGCTTGGCCCCGTCGACCGCATCGAGGCCCATACCGGTGAGGGCATCCTGCATCAGGCATTTCTGACGCTTTTGGTCGAGGGCCGGGGCGAAGACGCGCGCCTGCTGCTCTGTCGCCGCAGTCCGCTCAAGCGACTGTGGGGCGGGGTGCTGGCCGATAGCTGTGCCGGCCATCCGCTCCCCGGGGAAGACGTCGCGGCCGCCACGGCGCGCCGCATCAACGAAGAGCTTGGCATTACACGCGAGCCCGATCAGCTCAAGCACCTCGGACACGTGGTATACCGCGAGGACCACGGCGACGGCCGCTGCGAGTGCGAATGGTGCGAGGTCTACCTTGCCCATGTTGAGCCGGGCGAGCTGCATATCAACCAAGAGGAGATCTCGGAAGTGCGTCGCGTGGCTCCGTCCGAGCTCAAAGGCTACCTGCAGGGTCACCCCGAGCAGCTGGCCCCCTGGCTCCGCGAGGCCCTCGGCGACCCATTCATCCGCACGGCCCTCGCTATGTAAAAAAGACAGTCCCTTTGCCACATCCAAACCGTCACAACATTCGGCGAAAATCTCGAAAACGAGGAAAAGCGTCGAATGTTGTGACGGTTTTTGTCTAGGGAATCGCTTCTCATCCAAAAAATCCGCTTGACTGTATTGCCGCAACACAGCGCAACGTAAGGGGTGTCCGATAACGGGCGCCCCTTTTTAAGCGGCAACATGGCTGCGAATTCGGAGCGCCCCCAACAAGAAAGGTGGGGAGATGGAAGCGGAAAAGAAGGCGTTTAAGATCACCAAGCGCGAAATTGGCTTTGTGCTGGGTATCGTTGTCTTTTTGCTGGTGAAGTTTCTTCCTTTGGCGGAGCTGAGCTCGACGGTCGAGCTCACGGTCGGCGGTCAGACCTGTCTGGCACTGACGCTCGCCACGGTGGTGTTCTGGGCATGCGGCGTGGCACAGCCGGGCTTTGTGGGCCTGCTCTACTGCGCACTGCTCGTCCTGTTCAAGGTGTGCGTGGACGACACGGGCGCCGCGAGCATCTCGGCGACGGTCGCCTCCACGTTTAGCTCGTGGACCAAGGCCACCATGTGGCTCGTCATCGGCGCCTACCTCATCGCCAGCGCGGTCAAGGAGTCGGGCCTGGGCGAGCGCATCGCCTACGCGTTCATGCTCAAGTTCGTGCGCGACGCCAAGTCGCTCATCATCTCGATCTTCGCGCTCACCTTTGTGCTGTCGCTGCTGATCCCGCATCCGTTCCCCCGCGCCTTCCTCATCCTCGCCGTCGTCTCGGTCATCGCCGAGTCCGCCGGCTACGGTGACGACGACAAGGGCAAGCTCGGCTTCCTCGTGTTTGCCGCTGCCGCCCCGGGTTCCATGTTCTTCCTGACGGGCGACTCCACGCTTAACCCGCTCGTTGCGCAGTACAGTGCCGAGGCCGGCGGCATGAGCCCGTCCTTCGTCGACTGGTTCCTGTACATGAGCGTGCCTATGCTGGTTGCGCTGCTGTGCACCCTGTTCCTGGGCCTTTTCCTCTTTAAGCCCAGCAAGGAGCTCGTCTACGATCGCGAGCAGATCGTGGCCAAGCAGGCCGCGCTCGGCAAGCTCTCCGTCAAGGAGATCCGCACCATCGTGTGGCTTGTCATCGCCATCGCGCTGTGGCTCACCGTCTCGGGCGACTATATCGGCTGGGTCACCCTGGCCATTGGCGTTGCTCTCGCCATGCCCATCATCGGCGAAGTCCTCACTCCCGCCAGCTGGAACGCTGTCGACATCAAGTCCCTCATGTTCCTGACGGCCGCCATGGCCGTGGGCTCCGTGGGCGGTGCCACCGGCATGAACGCCTGGATCGCCGACGTCGTGCTCCCCAGCTCCGTGCCTGAGAACATCTTCCTGTTCGCCCTGCTCGTCGCCGCGCTTTCCATGATCATCCACATGTTCATGGGCTCGGTCATGGCCGTGCTCGGCGTGTGCGTGCCGGCATTTATCAGCTTTGCCGCCGGCTCCAGCGTGAGCCCACTCGCCGTGGCGCTCATCGTCTTCACGTCCATCAACATCCACTACATCCTGCCGTTCCATAACCTGCCGATCCTTATCGGCGAAGGCAAGGACGCCGGCGGCTACACCTCCAAAGAGGCTATGCGCATGGGCATCCCCCTCACCGCGGTCGTCTTTGTCGTCGTGCTGGTCGAGGCCGCCTGGTTCCACCTCTTTGGCCTGATGTAAGCGGTCGAGCGCCCCGGCTGTAAGCAGCCAAGCGCTTGAACTTCGAGTGGTCGAGCGCTCCATTTGTGAGCGCCGCGGCCCCATTACGTTACCCCGTCCGGCGGCACCCCGTCGCCGGACACTCTCCCGAAAGGAGTACGCCATGTCCACTACCGATGCTTCCCAGATCCACGACCTGCGTTCCGCGCTCGACTTTTTGCGTGAGATGCCGGGCCAGCTGCTCGAGACCGACACCCAGGTCGATCCCGATGCCGAGGTCTCGGGCGTCTACCGTCACGTCGGTGCTGGCGGCACCGTCATGCGCCCGACCAAAGAGGGTCCGGCGATGGTCTTCAACAACGTCAAGGGCTTTGACGACGCCAAGGTCTGCATCGGTATGCTTGCCAGCCGCAAGCGCGTTGCCGCCCTGCTCGACCTGGACGAGGAGCACCTGGGCCTCGAGATCGGCAAGCGCTTCGAGAACCTGATCGCCCCCGAGCAGATCGCCGAGGGCAAGCACGTCGACTGCCAGGAGGTCGTGTACAAGGCGACCGACGAGGGCTTTGACCTGCGCAAGATCGTTCCCGCTCCCACCAACACGCCCGTTGACGGCGGCCCCTACATCACCATGGGCCTCGCCTATGGCACGAGCCCCGATGGCACCCAGTCCGACGTAACCATCCACCGCTTCTCCTGCGTCGACAAGGACAAGCTCGCCATGTGGATCACCCCGGGCAGCCGTCACCTGGGTGCGTTCTTTGACGAGTACTGCCAGCGCGGCGAGGATATGCCCATCTCCATCTCCATCGGCCTGGACCCCGCCGTGTACATGTGCTGCGGCTTCGAGGCTCCCACCACGCCGCTCGGCTTCAACGAGCTGCAGATCGCCGGCGCCCTGCGCGGCCGCGCCGTCGAGCTTGCCGACTGCGTCACCGTTCCGCAGAAGTGCATTGCCAATGCCGAGTACGTGCTCGAGGGCTACCTCATGCACGACGAGACCATCAACGAGGATGTCAACGGCCACGGCTACGCCATGCCCGAGTTCCCCGGCTACACCGGTGGCGCCAAGGTCTGCCCGGTGATCAAGATCACCGCCGTCACCACGCGCGTCAACCCCATTATGGAGAGCTGCATCGGCCCTTCGCACGAGCACGTGTCCATGGCCGGTATCCCCACCGAGGCCTCCATCTACAAGATGGTCGAGACCGCTATCCCGGGCCGCCTGCTCAACGTTCACGCCGCTCCCTGCGGTGGCGGCAAGTTCGTTGCCATCATGCAGTTCAAGAAGTCGAGCAAAAATGACGAGGGCCGTCAGCGCAACGCCGCCATGCTCGCCTTCTCGGCGTTCTCCGAGCTCAAGCACGTCATCCTTGTCGACGAGGATGTCGACATCTTCGATATGAGCGACGTGATGTGGGCCATGACCACGCGCTTCCAGGCCGACGTGGACCTCATCACCATCCCCGGTTGCCACTGCCACGTGCTCGATCCGTCCAACGACCCCGCGTTCGATCCTTCGATCCGCGAGCACGGTATCGCCTGCAAGGCCATCTTCGACTGCACGGTTCCGTTTAACCTCAAGAAGAACTTCATCCGCTCGCAGTTCATGGAGATCGACAAGGACAAGTGGGCCGCCGAGCTCGCCTTCTAGTAAGTAGCCCTACCAAGTAGTTAAGGAGTTGTCATGCCTGAGTCTTCTGTTCGTCCCCGTCGCATTGTCGTTGGCGTGTCTGGCGCCAGCGGTGCGGCACTGGGCCTTGAATGCCTCAAATGCCTGCGCCAGGCCGGCGCTGAGTCGGCGCTTGTCGTCACGCGCGGGGGAGAGATCACCATCGAGCAGGAGCTCGGCATGACGCTCGACGAGTTTGCGTGCTATGCCGATGTGGTCTACGACAACAAGAACATTGGCGCTGCCATCGCAAGCGGCACCTATCCGGTCGACGGCATGATCGTGGCTCCCTGCTCCATGAAGACGCTCGCCGGCATCGCGAGCGGCTACAGCGAAAACCTGTTGCTGCGTGCGGCCGATGTGCAGATGAAAGAGCAGCGCCGCCTGGTGCTTATGGTGCGCGAGACGCCCTTCAGTGCGATCCATGTCGACAACATGGCACGCCTGGCGCGCGTGCCGGGCGTCATGCTCATGCCGCCCATGCTCACGTTTTACAACGGCCCCGCCACGCTCGATGAGGCGGTGCATCACATCGCCGCCAAGGCACTCGAGGCCGTCGGCGTGTCGTGCGCCAACTATAAGCGCTGGTCATAGGCATCTTTAGGGTAGGATACGAGTAGTGTTTGAGCCCGCTGCCCCTGTGGGCGGCGGGCTTTTCGTGTCAAAGGGTGTGTCGGGAGGACCTATGCAGACGGGTATGTATGCGATTAGCGAGATGGCGAGCTTGTTTAACGTTTCGCGCCAAACGCTCATCTACTACGACAAGATCGGTCTGTTTAAACCCGCCGTGGTTAACGAAAAAGGCTACCGTTTCTATTCGCCCACGCAGATCCCGCTCATGCGTCTGATCTGCATGCTGCGCGACTTGGGACTGGAACTCGATGAGATCGATCGCCTGACCTCGACGTTCGACATTGGAGAGATGACCGATCACCTGCGCTCGCGGGTGCAGGCGCTCGACGAGCAGATTGCCGGGCTCAAAGCCGAGCGCGCGAGCGTGCAGGAGCGGCTGAGTTTTTACGACGAGGCGGTCTATTGGCGCGAGCGCGAGGGCAAACCGGAGCTCAAGCAATTCGAGCGCCGCTACGTGGTCTTTGAGGAGTTCCCGAGCGATATCGAGCGTGGCCGCTCGATGCTGCACCCACGCTCATGCGGGCGATTCTGCGCATGCGTGCGCTCACGGGCACACGCCCCATGCGCGGTTGGGGCGCCATGCTGCGTCGCGAGGCGCTGCATTCCGACGACCCCATCGCCGGTGCCGGTTCCTTTGCCGTGTTGCCGCGTGGTGCCGAGGAAATACTGCCGAGCGATCCTGCCGAGCTGGCGGAGATTGGCGTCGAGGTGCTGCCCGAGGGCACGTACCTGTGCATGAGCCGCTGGGGCATGCCGTACGAACCCGAGGGCATCCGCGCCATCGTCGCCTGCATGGACGGGCACGCGCTCCAGCCCATCGGCAACGCCTTCGACTTTTGCTATCTGGACACCACGAGCTACGACGAGTCCCACCAAGAGGACTTCTGCTGCATCCAAATCCCCGTCGCCCTCCAGATGTGACAAAGGGACAGTCCCTTTGTCACATTCTGCGGCCTTGCCGCCGCTCAAACCGTCACAACATTCGATGAAAATCTCGAAATCGAGGAAAAGCGTTGAATGTTGTGACGGTTTTCGTGTCCGGCGCGGGCGAGCTCCGGCGCCGTCTGGGGGTATAAGGCTAGCGAGTGTTTATTTGCGAGGCCAAGGGGGCGCCCCGTATGGATATCGATAATTTTGAATGGTGGTATAGCGAGGGCGAGGCTCCGGACGAGGAGTGGGACGAGCCCGCGTCGCGTGACGTGTCGAGCGACGAGGACGAGACCGGCAACGATGCCGCTGTCGAGCCTGATGCCGCCTCCGATGCCGCCGAGCCCCTGACCTTTGAGCAGGCTTGGGCCCAAGCCGAGGCCGATGAGGCTAAGGCCGATGCCACGGCCACACTCGGTGAGCCGGCGGACATGTCCATCTCGCCGGCAAAGATCCCGCAGCCGCGTCACACCATCGACCCCGACAGCACGGCATCCTTCAGCATTCTCGACGTGCCCGCGCAAGGCGCCCAGGCGCCTGCGCCCACACATCGCCCCGACCTGGCTCGTGAGGAAGACGCGGGCCGCCGTTCTCCGCTCGGCCCCATCCTCATCGCCTTCATGGCCGGCGTTATCGCCTGCTCGGCAATCGGTAGCGTTTGGAGCCATGTCGAGCAGCAGCGTCAAGACGCCGCCAAGGTCGAGATGTCTGTCGAGCAATCGCTCAGCCGCACGCGCTCGGTACATGTGTCGGTTGAGGTCAAGGACGGCGCGATGTGGGACACCGCGCGTGGCGACAGCCAAATGCTCATCCACATCGTGGGGCGTACGCTCAAAGGGCAGACGATTGACGAGTATCAATACGTCAATTCCGCTGGTGACGGCATCGAGCTCAAGCCCGGCGACTACGAGCTCACCGTCGACGAACCGCCCGTCGCCACCGACGGCACGCGCTTCCGCGCCTCAAAGCGCATGGTTCCCGTGAGCTTTAACTCGCAGGCGCCCGATACGGTCGATAGCACTCCGCAGGGCGGGTTTGACCTTTACGCTATTGCTCAATAACTGCGCCTGTCGCTCAACCCCGCCGCCAAGAGTGGGACAATAGCCCTCGACACTATTGTTTACTTTTGGAGGAAGTAGCATGTCTACCGTCACTACCATCAAGCGCGGCAGCCTCACCGCGGCCATCGATTCCATGGGCGCCCAGCTCACGAGCCTTGCCCTCAACGGCAACGAGTATCTGTGGCAGGGCGACCCCGCCTTTTGGGGCAAGCATGCGCCCATCCTGTTCCCCATTGTGGGCTCGCTGCGCAACAACACGGCGACGTCTGCGGCCGGCACCTGCGAGATGCCGCGCCACGGCCTCGCGCGCATCGTCGAGCACAAGCTGGTCGAGGTTTCGGAGGACGGCTCCTCGGTAACTTACGAGATCACCGACACGCCCGAGTCGCTCAAGGCTTTTCCGTTCCACTTTAAGCTCAACATGACCTATGCCCTGACTGGTGACGCCACACTTACCCAGACCTTTGCCGTCACCAATACCGGCGACGTGGACCTGCCGTTCTCGGTGGGCGGCCACCCCGCATTTAACGTACCTGCTCCCGGTGCCGAGGACGAGGCGTTCGAGGATTACGAGCTGGCATTTACCGAGGCTTGGACCAACGAGGCCCCCATCATCACGCCCGATGGCCTCATGACGTTCGAGGGTAGCTACAAGGCTCCCGATAACTCGGACGTGCTGCCCATCACGCACCGCAGCTTCGATAACGACGCCATCATGTTCACCGATACCCCGGGCTCCACGCTCACGCTGCGCGGCCGCAAGTCGGGCCACGGCGTCAAGATCGACTTTGAGGGCTTTAAGTACATCGGCGTGTGGTCTGCCGCCAACGACGCCCCGTTTGTGGCGCTCGAACCCTGGACCGGTCATACCACCACGGACACCGAGGACGACGTCTTTGAGCACAAGGTCAACACCATCACCTTGGCTCCCGGCGAGACGGACAAGCGCAGCTTTAGCGTTACCTTGCTCTAGAGGTTCCGCCGCTCGGTCGATGCTGCGCGCCGTCCAGAGCGATAATTTGTCATTCAAAAGGCAAGGCATGACCAGAAGGTTTATGCCTTGCCTTTTTCATGCCTAGCCGTTGGGGACGTTCTTGTTTGACTAGTCGTTTAAGAACGTCCCCAACGACTACCAATCGTTTTCAGTTCGTTAATTTGTATATATGCATCTTATATATGCATCTGCTGGAAGTGACGCTGAGCGGTATCCTGTTAAGTCGTTAGCGTACGGTTCAACAGGGAAGGCAGATTATGCATTCTCCCCAACAGCGCGATGCGCAGCGCCAGCCGGTATGCAGCCGTCGCATCTTTTTGGGTAGCGCTCTCGCTGCGAGCGCTTCCGTCGTCGCCGGCGCGCTCGCCGGCTGTCAGCGCCCGTCCACGCTCAAGGTGGTTCAGCCCACGACGGGCGGCGGTCGCGACGACCTGTCCGATTCCGTGATCGGCAAGGACAAGATCCGCATTGGCATGGAGGCGGCCTACGCCCCGTACAACTGG
Source organism: uncultured Collinsella sp. (assembly GCA_938005465.1). Lineage (GTDB taxonomy): Bacteria > Actinomycetota > Coriobacteriia > Coriobacteriales > Coriobacteriaceae > Collinsella. The sequence goes on along the minus strand of CALLNU010000035.1, from coordinate 25,761 downwards.
CAGGTTTCCGAAGCCAGTGAGTACACCATCCCCATCGACAACGTGCAGGGCGCCTATGCCGATGGCTACGACGTGCAGATCGCCAAGATCGTCTGCAAGGCCCTCGGTGGCGAGCCCGTTGCCGTCAAGCAGAGCTTCTCGGGCCTTATCGATTCGCTCAACAACGGCCAGATCGACCTCATCATCGCCGGTATGAGCGCCACGCCCGAGCGCGAGGAGTCGGTCGGCTTTTCCGACCCGTACTTCATTGGCTACTTTGGCCTGTTCGTAAAAGAGGGTTCCCCCTACCAAAACGCCACCAAGCTTAGCGACTTTAGCGGTGCCACGGTGCTCGGCCAAAAGGACACCATGCTCGACACCGTCATCGACGAGATCTCGGGCGTTGTGCACAAGAACCCGGTCGATTCGGTCCCCACGGTGTTCTCGAATCTGCTGCAGGGCACGTGCGACGCCGTGACCTACAACACCGAGAACGAGAAGGGCTATATGGCCCAAAACCCGGGTATCGTGCCGGTTCATTTTGCCGAGGGCGAGGGCTTTAAGCAGGAGGTCGCGGCAAATGTCGGTTGCCGCAAGGGCTCGGACAAACTGCTTAAGCTCATCGACAAGACACTCAAGGGCATTAGCCAAGAGGAGCGCGACCAAATGTGGGACGCGTGCCTCGACCGTCAGCCGGCATAGGGAGGCAGCATGAAAACCATCAATCGTCTGGCCTCCTTTATCAAGGCCGACCACCGTTACGTGTACCTGGGCACGAGCGTTATCGCGGCGCTCGGCCTGGCGTTTAGTCAGCGCAACCCCACGCCGCTGAGCTTCTTGGCGCCTACGGGCGTGTTCCAAGACTGCCTCTGGGCAATCCTTTGGGCCTGGCTCGTCGTGTCGGCGGCGGCGCTGGTCGCCAAGCTCATGCACTGGAACGACTATCGCGAGGCGTCGCCGTTCGCATCCGAGCGCTTCCGTCGTGGCGCACGCTTAGGCAGCTACGTCGTGGTCGCCATCGCGGCGATCTTCTTTATCGACCGCTGCGTCATGTCATTTATCGACCTGGTGCAGGTGAGCGTTGTCTCGGATTCCAACCCCAGCGACTTTTTGTCGAGCCTGGTCTACATGACCTACAAGAGCGGCGACTTCTTTATCCGCGGCATCGAGATCACCATCGCGCTTGCCACCTTCGGCACCGTCATCGCATTCTTCCTGGCGCTGCTCTTCGTGTTCCTGCGCATTCAGACCTTCGATCGCGTGGACAACGACCTGGTGCGCTTCTTTAAGAGTATCGGCCGCGGCTTTGCGACCGTCTACTCCACCATCGTGCGCGGCACGCCCATGATGGTCCAGGGCCTGCTCATCTATTACGCGGGCTTCACCGTTTTGCGCGGCATGGGCTTCGAGACCGCCCAGGCCAACCAGATCTGGAGCACCTTCACCGCCGGCCTCGTCACCATCTCGCTCAACTCCACCGCCTACATGATGGAGGTCCTGCGCGGCGGCATCGAGTCCATCGATCCCGGCCAGGCCGAGGCAGCACGCTCGCTGGGCCTGTCGCAGTGGCAAGCTATGCGCAAAGTCGTGTTCCCCCAGGGCATTAAAAACGCGATTCCGGCGCTCACCAACGAGCTCATCATCAACATCAAGGATTCGTCGGTGCTCTCGGTTATCGGCGTGTTTGACCTCATGTACGCCACCACCACCGTCGCCGGCGTGTACTACCGCCAGATGGAGGTCTACTGCGTGGCGCTCGTGGTCTACCTGATCCTGACGCTCGTGGCGAGCCGCCTGCTCGAGGCCTTTGGCAAAAAGCTTGGCGCCGAGGCTCCGGTCACGCTGCCCAGCTCCAACTAGGCTCAAGACGAGGAGAATCATCATGGCAGATACCGCCACTACCGGCACCGCGGCCGCCGCACAGACCAATGAGCCGCTCATCCGCGTCGAGGGCCTGCGCAAGAGCTTCGGCTCGCTCGAGGTGCTCAAGGGCATCGACCTGTCCGTTAACCCCGGCGAGGTCGTCACCATTATCGGCGCCTCAGGCTCGGGTAAGTCGACCTTCCTGCGCTGCCTCAACCTGCTCGAGACCCCGGACGCGGGCCACATCTGGTTCCACGGCCAGGACCTCACGGCCGAGCGCTGCAACATCAACAAGCTGCGTGAGGACATCGGCATGGTGTTCCAGGGCTTTAACCTGTTCAACAACATGGACGTGCTCGACAACTGCACGCTCGCGCCCGTCACGCTCAAAAAGATGAGCAAGGCCGAGGCCGAGAAGGTCGCGATGGAGCATCTGACGAGCGTGGGGCTCGAGAAGTTCGCGCACGCCGCCGTGGGTCGCCTGTCCGGTGGTCAAAAACAGCGCGTGGCCATCGCTCGTGCCCTATGTATGAATCCGCAGATCATGCTGTTCGACGAGCCGACCTCCGCGCTCGACCCCGAGATCGTGGGCGAGGTGCTCGAGGTCATGCGCAAGCTCGCGGCCGACGGCATGACCATGGTCGTCGTCACGCACGAGATGGCCTTTGCCCGAACCGTGTCCGACCGCGTGGTCTTTATGGATAAGGGCGTGGTGCTCGAGGACGCCGCGCCGGCCGAGATCTTTGGCAACCCCAAACACCAGCGCACCCGCGAGTTCCTCTCGCGTTATCTCGAGGACAAGTAACCGACCGCAAATGTTTGCATGACAGGGCCGCTCCCGTGGGGCGGCCCTTGTCGTCACAATCGAAAGGATGTCATGGCCGAGGTTTGGCGCTTCTTTGCGCATGAGGATGATTTTGCCGATCTGGACGAGGCTGGTGCGTGCGAGCGCCTGGGCCGCGTGCTGTCGTTCCCGACCATCTCGAGTATGGATGCCGAGGCAGTGGACTGGCAGCCGTTCGACGACCTGCGCGCCTATATGCAGCGGGCCTGGCCGCACGTATTTACAGCGGGTAAGGTCGAGCTCATCGATCATTCGTTGCTGGTGACGCTTTCCGGCTCCGACTCCGCACTCAAGCCCGTTGTGCTCATGGGTCACATGGACGTGGTCCCCGTGGTGCCGGGTACCGAGGACGACTGGACGTACGCCCCCTTTAGCGGGCATGTAGACGACACCTACATTTGGGGTCGCGGCGCCATCGATATGAAAGACCAGGTCGCAGGCATTCTCGAGGCTGTCGAGTATGCGCTGGCGCACGGTTGGCAGCACGAGCGCACGCTGCTCCTGGCCTTTGGCCAGGACGAGGAGACTACGCAGTACGGCGCAGACGCCATCGGCCGCGTGCTCGAGGAGCGCGGCATTGAGCTTGAGTACCTGATCGACGAGGGCGACTACCGCATCGTTCCGGCTGCCGAGTACAGCGCGGGCGAGGGTTGGCTCATGCACGCCGACCTCGCGGAGAAGGGCTATGCCGATATCGTGTTGAGGACGCGTAGCGAGGGCGGGCATTCCTCCAACCCCTACGGGGGCACTTCACTCGAGGTGCTCAGCCGTGCCATCACCGCAATCTGCGATATCGAGTGGCCGACGCGCGTGACCGACTTGCTTGCCGCCCAACTCGTCGAGTTGGGGCTCTACACGGCCGATGAAATTGCCGCCAACGGGGATGCCATTGTCCGCGATTGCCTCGCCAGCAAAAAGCTCTATCCGCTGGTGACGACCACCTGCGCGCCCACGCAGATCGAGGGTGGCAGCACCGGCGCCAACGTAATGCCGCAGGATATGTGGGCCAACATTAACTTCCGCATGCTCGAGGGCACGAGCGTGGCCGACGTTGTGGCGCGCTGCCGTGAGGCGGTTGCCGGGGCGGACCTTGCCGGTCGTGTCGAAGTGGAGCTGGGCCCCGGCAGCTCCGAACCCTCGCCGTCCCCGCGCATCGGTGGTCCCGGTCTCGAGGCGGTTCGCTCCATCGCCGTCCGCTATTTCCGTGATCCAAAGGGGATGGAGGAAAACGGATCATTCGAGCCAGTGGCAATTGTGCCCTCGACCGTGATCGGTGCGACCGACGCTGCCAACTACCAGCACATTTGCCCTGAGTGCATTCGCTTCTCGGCCTTTGTGGTCGATGATGACGAGTGCGACCGAGGCGTCCACGGCACCAACGAGCGCATCACCCGCCGCGCCTACCTCCAGGGTGTTCGCTTCCTCATCGCCCTACTCCATACGCTTTAGAATCCGACAAAGGGACTGTCCCTTTGTCGGATTCCGTGCGGGTTATATGCAGGTTTGCCTGCGCACGCTATCATATATGGGTTAGACCGCAACTATGTACCCCATACGCGAAGGGATGCGCATGTATCTGAAGATCGACATGCTCTAGCTGGACTTACCCCCGCAGCGGCGCCCCGCGCCCCATCAATTCTGCCGATTTTCGCCTTCACGCATATAAAGGAGTCCGTCATGCGCGACAAGCTCGAAAAGATCATCAAGGCCTACGAGGAGCTCGAGAAGAAGCTTTCCGACCCGGCCGTCGCCTCCGATATCAAGGAGTTCACGCGTCTCAACAAGGAGTACGCGCACCAGTCCGACCTCATTGCCGCCTCGCGCGAGTACATCGGCGCGCTCGATGACATCGAGGCTGCCAAGGAAATGCTGCACGATACCACCGATGCCGATGAGAAGGAGATGCTCCAGATGGACATCTCCGAAAACGAGGCCAAGCTTCCCCAGCTCGAGGAAGACATCAAGTACATGCTCATCCCGAGCGACCCCAACGACGACAAGAACACCATCGTCGAGATCCGCTCCGCCGCCGGTGGCGACGAGGCGGCCATCTTCGCCGGCGATCTGTACAAGATGTACCAGCGCTTTTGCGAGTCGCGCGGCTGGAAGACTACCGTGCTCGATTCCAGCCCCAGCGAGGCCGGTGGCTTTAAGTCCATCGAGTTCAAGGTCGAGGGCGACCGCGTCTACTCCGTCATGAAGTTCGAGTCCGGCGTGCACCGCGTCCAGCGCGTTCCCAAGACTGAGTCCCAGGGCCGCATTCAGACCTCCACGGCTACCGTCGCCGTACTTCCCGAGGCCGAGGAGATCGACGTCCAGATCAACCAGTCCGACCTGCGCATCGACACCTACTGCGCCTCCGGCCCTGGCGGTCAGTGCGTTAACACCACCTACTCCGCCGTGCGCATCACCCACCTGCCCACCAACACCGTGGTGCAGTCGCAGGAGCAGCGTTCCCAGATCCAGAACCGCGAGGTCTGCATGCAGATGCTGCGCGCCCGTCTGTACGAGATGGAACTCGAGAAGCAGCAGGCCGAGCTCGGTGCCGAGCGCCAGAGCCAGATCGGCCACGGCAACCGTTCCGAGAAGATCCGTACCTACAACCAGCCCCAGGACCGCGTGACCGATCACCGCATCGGTTTCAACTCCACCTACAACGGCGTCCTTCTGGGCGATCAGCTCGGCACCGTCATCGAGGCGCTCGCCGCCGCCGAGCGAGCCGAGAAGCTGGCACAAGCAGTTTAGGTTACGCGGTTTTACCAAACCGCGTAACGGCTCGACGCTGCGCGCCGCCCAGAGCGACAATTTGTCATTCAAAAGGCGAGGCATGACCAGAAGGTCTATGCCTCGCCTTTTTCATGCCAACTTGTTCGCTCTGGACGTCGCTCGCTGTCCGTCCTCTACCTGCGGCGTTCTCTTGGGTAGTCATTGGGGACGTTCTTAAATGACTAGGTTGAGTAAATTGCTATTCGAGTTTATTTAATCTGCTTTGTTAGAAATTAAGCAATTTAACTGCTTAAAGCAATCAACGGCGTTTATCTGCTATCGATAATAATGCTCAAAAAATCGTCCGAGAAGTCGCAGTGCATTTTTTGATGCGTCGCACGTCAAGTGATTTGGCAAGTTCTTGGTTAGATATTGGTCAGTTTTGGGTCAACCTTGCCAAAAGCTTGACGAATGCAGATTTTGACGTCGACGAATGAGCACTTCAGGCAGGTTCCAAGCAAAAATCTGGGCTGATTCTCGATAATCGCCTTCAATCGTCCCTTGCCAAGCGCTGGCCTCGCGTACAATCTGCTCCGACATTCGCGCGCCGTCCGGCGCTTAAGAGGGGAGGGCCCCATGGCAAACGAGATTTGGACCATCAAGCGTTGTCTCGAGTGGACCAAGGAGTACCTGGCCGAGCGCGGCGAGGAGCACCCCCGTCTTTCTGCCGAGTGGCTGCTCTGCGCTGCCACGGGTTTGGCACGCATCGACTTATATATGCGCATGGACGAGACGCTTAACGCGGCTCAGCTCGAGACCATGCACGCGGCCGTTGTTCGTCGCGCTAAAGGTGAACCGCTGCAGTACATCACCGGCAGCACGCAGTTTCGCATGATCGACGTCGCGTGCGCCCCCGGCGTGCTCATTCCGCGCCCCGAGACCGAGATGCTCGTCGAGGAAGTCCTCAATTATCTGGATGCCGAGGTGCTGAGCCCCGAGGCTGCTGCCCGTCAGCGCGTGGAGCTGCCTTGGAACGATGAGGTCGAGGAGGCACGCAAGGCCGAGGCCGCGCTGGCAGACGAACGCGCGGCCGCCGAGCGCCGTGCCGCTAACCTGACGGCTGCCGATGAGGCGGCGCTAGGCGGCGACGTATTGGGCAGCCGCGCCTATGCCGAGGAGCTGGCCGACCGCGAGGCCGAGGAAGCCGCCGCGCAGGCAGCAGAAGCCGAAGCCGCGGAAGCCGCCGAGCCCGAGCTCGACGAATACGGCATCGCCATCGAGGGTGCCGGCCAGGAGACGGCTTCGGCTCAGGATGCCGCTGCGCCTGCCCCAGCCGAGCCCCGTATCGCCCGCGTTCTCGAGGTCGGCTGCGGCACGGGTTGCATCTCGCTCTCCCTTGCCTGGGAGCGCCGCGGCCACGTTACCTGCACCGCCACCGATATCGAGCCGCGCGCCATCGATCTGGCCACCAAAAACCGCGACGCGCTCGGCCTCACGGCAGATGAGGTTGCCTTTAGTCTCACCAACCTGGTGAGCTCCATTCCCCGCGAAGAGTGGGGCACCTTCGACGTGCTCGTTTCCAACCCGCCCTACATCCCGACCGGCGTCATGCGCTCGCTGCCGCACGAGGTCAAGGACTTTGAGCCCGACTTGGCGCTCGAGGGCGGTGCCGACGGCCTGGACATCTTCCGCCGCCTGCTCAATGCGGCGCCTTACATGCTGCGCGCCGGCGGCCTGTTTGCCTGCGAGCTCTACGAGGGCGCCCTCGATGCCGCGGCCGAGCTCTGTCGCCAGGCAGGCCTTTCGGACGTGCGTATCGTCCACGACCTCACCAATCGTCCCCGCATCGTTCGAGCCATCGTCACCGAGCCCAAACAGCGCCAGTAATATTTATTAACTGGTTAGCAAAAATTATAAAGTAGTTTATAATTAGGACGGCTGAAAGAGGTCGGCCCATGCAACCTCCTACCTTTCGGGAAATCATTGCCCTACTCAAGCACGATGGATTCGTGAAGGTCGCGCAAGTCGGTAGTCATGCTAAGTATGTTTCTGGTGACCGTGTTGTCACCGTGAACGGCTCTGGTGGTGATCGACCAAAGAAGGGCACGTGGGCAAGTATTCGTCGCCAAGCTGAATGGTAGTTGGAGGCAAAATGAGGCAGCGATTTACCTATGACTGCGTTCTCATAAAAGAAGACGACGGTTACTGCGCCAGTTTCCCGCAGATTCCCGGCGCCTTTGCCGATGGCGATACGCGCGAAGAAGCGATTGCCCATGCCACCGAGGCACTGATGGCGTTTTTGGCCGACGACCTCAACAACGGTTTGACTCCGGCAGGGTACGAACGCTCGGCCGAGGTCGTGGCCCTTTCAGTCGAAATCGACCACGAGGACGCTCGGGAAGCGGCGTGCCGAACATTTAAAGACGCAGCGCTGGACCTCAAAGTCTCCGCTCCGCGGATTACCGCGCTGGTCAAAGCCGGAAAGCTCGATGTTGAACTTGTCGACGGCCGTCGGATGATAACGATAGACAGCATCGAGCGCTACGCCGCCCAAGAACGCCACGCCGGCAGGCCAAAGAAGTTCGTCGCAGTCCAATAACCCCCTCACTTTCACCGACTACTAGAGCCGCTCACCAAACCAACATGCGCTCTGGGCAAATAGGTTGAACGTTTCGTGCGAGAATGCCCCACAGTAAACAAACTTGCACCAGAGCGTAAGGGGCTGGCATACACATGCAGACGGTCTATCGGGTATATGAGGGAACGCGCGAGCCGCATCGGCTTGCCGTCGAGCGCGCGGCCGAGGTGCTCGGCCGCGGCGGCCTGGCGCTGATCCCGACCGAGACGGTTTACGGTGTCGCCGTGGCGGTCAACGCCTTCTCGGACGCCGTGCCCCAAGATACAGGCGAATTCCCATCGTGGCCGCGCGATCCGCAGGCTGCCGTCAATGGCGCCGCGGTCCCTGCGCTCGGTACCGGCTACCGCCGTATCTTCACTCTCAAGCAACGTGAACTCACGCAAACCGTCGCTTGGCTGGTCGATGGTGTCGAGGCGCTCGACCGCTATGGCGTGGATATCCCGGAAGATGCCCGCGTACTTGCGCGACGATGCTGGCCGGGAGCCCTGACTATCGTGGTCAAGGCGGCTCCCTGCGTGCCGACCTTTATGCGTGCTGCCGACGACACCGTGGCCCTGCGCGCTTCGGCCTCTCCCGTGGTCCAAGCGCTCATCCGCGCCTGCGGCAGTCCCCTTGCCTGCACGAGCGCCAACACACACGGCGCGCCCTCGCCGGCAAGCTTTGCCGCCGTCGAAGGTCGCATCCTAGAGGGGGTCGATGTTGCCGTCGACGCCGGCGAGACCCCGTGTCGCGACGCCTCGACCATCGTGTCGTTCCAGCACGGCGGGCTCCAGATCCTGCGCCAAGGTGCACTTCCCGCATCAGAGATCGAACGGGTCCTGTCCGACCCGATGCAATAGAAAGGTGTAAGCGATGTCGTTGAATCTGGGCAGCCTGGGCATGGAAGATGCCTCGTTTAACTTTGGCGGTTCCTACATCATGGCGCTCGACTGCGGCACCACCTCGGTACTTGCGACCATCGTCGACGAGTACGGCTGCATCGTCGCGCAGGCACGTCGTAGCGTCAAAACCAGCTTCCCGCGTCCCGGTTGGATAGAGCAAGACCCCATGGAGGTGCTTGCCAGCCAGATCGGCGTGATGATGGAGGTCCAGTTTAAGAGCGGCATCCATTCTGACCGCATCGCCGCCATCGGTATCTCCAACCAGCGCGAGACCACGGTGGTGTGGGACCGCATAAGCGGCCAACCCATCTATAACGCCATCGTGTGGCAATGCCGTCGCACCGCACCTCTGATCGACGAGCTGGTCGAGCGAGGCGCAGAAGAGCTGGTGCGCTCCCGCACGGGACTCACGCTCGATCCGTATTTCTCGGCTTCCAAGGTGCAGTGGATCCTCGACAACGTCGACGGTGCGCGTGAGAGCGCGGCGGCGGGCGACCTCATGTTCGGCACCATCGACACCTGGCTCATCTACAACCTCACCGGCAGTCAGGTCTTTGCCACCGACTACACCAATGCCAGCCGCACGGCGCTCTTTAATATCCATACGCTCGATTGGGACGACGACCTGCTGGCGCTCTTTGACGTTCCACGTTCCATGATGCCCGAGGTTCGTTGGAGCTCGGGCGACTACGGCCGCGTCGCGAGCGACATCATGACCAACATGCCGCCCATCATGGGCGTGGCGGGCGATCAGCAGGCGTCGCTGTTCGGCCACTGCTGCTTCCATCCCGGCCAGACCAAAAACACCTATGGCACGGGTTGCTTTATGCTCATGAACACCGGCGACGAGGTCGTCGAATCCAAGAACGGTCTGGTCTCCACGATCGGTATCGCCGCGGACGGCAAGATCAGCTATGCGCTCGAGGGTTCTATCTTTGCCGCCGGCTCAACCATGAACTGGCTGCGCAACAACATGGGCATCATCTCGAGTGTGAGCGAGTCCGCGCAACTCGCCGTTTCAATCAACGACAACGAGGGCTGCTACTTCGTTCCCGCCTTTGCGGGTTTGGGCGCTCCCTGGTGGGATCCGCATGCCCGCGGTATCGTGTGCGGCCTGACCGGTGCCTCGAGTCGCGCGACCATTGTGCGTGCGGCCTGCGAGTCCATGGCCTACCAGAGTTATGACGTGCTGCGCGCCATGGAGCAGGACGTGGGACTTTCGATTGAGCGCCTGTCCGTCGATGGCGGCGCCTCACGCAACGAGTTCATCATGCAATTCCAGGCCGACCTGCTGGATATCCCCGTGCTGCAATGCGAGACGGTGGAGACCACGGCAATCGGTGCCGCGTACTTGGCGGGTCTTGCCGTCGGCTATTGGGAAGACCTTGAAGAGCTGGAGCAAAATGCCCAGATCGTTAGGACCTTCCTTCCCCATATGTCCGCCGAGCGTCGCGAGCAAAACCTTGCGGGCTGGCGTGATGCAGTCAAGCGCTCGCTCAGTACCGCACAGTAGGGCTGCGATGGGCTGCTCGATACAACAAACCGCTAAACTTATGCATGGCGTGCGGCGGCAACATTGCTGCGCGCCTTGTCAGCAAGGCCGTTTTGCGGCCGCAACGAAAGGGGCAATCAACCCATGACCGTCACCTACGATGCGTCCCGTGTGACGCTTGTCGATCATCCGCTCGTCCAGCACAAGCTGTCGATCCTGCGCGACAAAAACACCGGCACCAACCAGTTCCGCCAGCTCGTGCGCGAACTCGCGCTTTTTGACGGCTACGAGGCCATGCGCGACCTGCCTATGGAAGACGTCGAAGTCGAGACCCCCATCACTACCGCCACGTTCAAACAGCTCGCCGGCAAGAAACTCGCCATCGTGCCCATCCTGCGTGCGGGCCTTGGCATGGTCGACGGCATTCTCGACCTGGTGCCCTCCGCTCGCGTAGGCCACATCGGTATGGAACGCGACGAGGTTACCCATGAGCCGCATGAGTATTACTGCAAGATGCCCAAGGATATCGACCAGCGCATCTGCCTGGTCGTCGACCCCATGCTCGCCACGGGCGGTTCGGCCGAGATGGCCATCAGCTACCTGCGCGAGCGCGGTGTCAAGGACATCCGCATGCTGTGCATCGTCGCTGCCCCCGAGGGCCTCAAGTCGCTGACCGAGAAGGACCCAGATGTGCATATCTATACCTGCGCTATCGACGACCATCTCAACGAGGCTGCCTACATCGTTCCCGGCCTGGGCGACGCCGGCGACCGCATCTACGGCACGCTGTAATCTCTGGGCCATACCGGCTAACGTCGAAAATACGAAGAAATGGTGCGCGCGGGCGAGCAAAAGACGTCCACGCGCACTCCTGTTAACGGACGTTTTGCCCTGCAGGGTTCGAGAAAAACGTATTACCGTACCTGCGGCATAAAGAAGGTCTTAAGAAAACGAACAGGTGCGTATTAACCGATGCTTTTTCGGTTGTACTTTAGCGATTGGCTCGTACAATAGTCACCAATGTTTGGCGGGAACTGTTCTGTGAGGCGTTAAAAAAGGAAAGTGAGGACGCCAATGTTTCAGATAGCCGATCTGCTCGCTATCGTTGCAGGCGCCATCGCGGGCGCAATTGCCTTCCTTCCCTTTGTCTTTACGCTCAAGCCGGTTCTTGACGATAAACAGAATGCGGACATGCTCAAGGGTATGGTGAGTCTGGCGGTCTCGGCAATCGCCCTGCTCGTCTTTACCTTGGTTGTGTTTGTGTTGTTCGGAGAGGCATTTCGCATGTTCCTCCTGGGCGAGGCGATCGGCTTCGTGGCCTTTATGGCCGCCTGCACGGTTCGCGTCGCCAAGGCGCTGCGAGATCCTCATGAGGTCGAAAGGTAAGTCGTGGAAATTTTTGAAAAGCTGCCTGATGAGATTAATCATCTGGTCAGCGAGTTCAGCTCCACCCCTGTCGTGGGCGATCTGAGCTGCGGCATCACGCAGTACTCGTTTTGGCTGATCGTCTCCACGATCGTGCTCCTGATCGTCCTGGCCGTGTTCAAGAAGAAGCAGACTTTGGTTCCCAAGGGCTTCTTCGTCAACGGTTTCGAGTACATCATCGAGTACGTCGAGAACGATATCGGCAAGGGCGTCGTGGGTGAGAACTGGAAGAAGCACTTCCCGTTCCTGTGCTCGCTTTTCCTGTTCATCCTGATCAATAACATGATCGGCCTGATCCCGGGAATGAAGCCCGGCACCGGTGCAATCGGCTCCACCGCCGCGCTCGCCATCTTCGCCTTCGTGTACTTCATCTACTACGGATGCAAGGCTCACGGCGTGATCGGCTACATCAAGAGCCTCGCCCCGCAGGGCGTGAGCTTCCCGATGAACGTGCTCGTGTGGGTCGTCGAGCTTTTCTCGACCTTCCTGCGCCTCATCACGCTCGCCGTCCGTCTGTTCTGCAACATGTTCGCAGGACACGTGGTCATGGGCTCGTTCGCCATCATGGCGAGCATGTTCATGCAGCCGCTGCTTCAGCAGGTTTCCGCGGCCCACGCCGTCGGCGCCCTGCCTTCGCTGGCCTGGCTTGCCATCCTCATCCTGATCTATGCGATCGAGCTTGTGGTCGGCGCCATCCAGGCTTACGTCTTCACGGTCCTTACCGCCGTGTATGTCTCCGAGGCAGAGGAGGTCGCGGAGGAGGAGTAATCTTCCGTTCGCGCCTTAAAGGTAAGGCAATTCGTTAAACCGCCGGTGCCCGTACCCATGGAGCCCGGCAGTTATAAAAAGGTTATCCTGCGTGAAATAAGACACGCACGACAAAGGAGGAATCGTGGGAGTTATCGGTTACGGTCTCGGTGTTATCGGCGCTGGTCTTGCTATCGGCCTGTCTGCTCTGGGTGCTACGGGTGCTATGGCCCGTCAGCCTGAGGTCCAGGGCCGCGTGTTCACCGTCTTCATCATGGGCTCCGCCTTCGGCGAGGCTCTGGCTCTGATCGGCTTCGTTGTCGCGCTGATCGTTAAATAGCACGGAGCGTCAAGTATGAATCTTTCATCCCAGAAGAGCGCGATCGCACTCTCCGCGTCCGCGGCCGCGCTGCTCATGCCGGTTTCCGCGTTCGCCGAGGACGGCGCTGCCGGTGCGGACATCCTCATCCCTAAGATGGCGGAGTTCATCCCGGCGCTTGTCGCCTTCCTGATCATCTGGATCGTGCTGGCTAAGGTCGCCCTGCCGGGCATCATGAAAACCATGGAGGAGCGCGGCAAGAAGATCGAGGAGAGCCTCGATGAGGCCGAGAAGACCAAGCAGGAGGCTATCGCCAAGCGCGCTGAGTCCGACTCGATCGTCACCGACGCCCGTCGTCAGGCTGCCGACATCGTTCTCGAGGCCCGTAAGGACGCCGAGTCCGAGCGCGCCCGTATCATCGAGGCTGCTCACCAGGAGGCCGAGGAGATTATCGCCAAGGCCCATACGACCGTCGAGGACGAGCGCAAGTCCATCTACGCCGGTGCCGCGAGCTCCATCGCCGACCTGTCCGTTGCCGTCGCCACCAAGATCGTGGGCGAGGCACTCGAGGACGAGTCCGAGCAGAAGAAGCTCATCGAGCGCTACATCCAGGAAGCAGGTAGCCTGAATGCCGACTAGCCGCTATCAGGACAAGGTGCTCGAGACCTACGCGCGCTCCCTTTTGGAAGCCGCCAAGGCCGAGAACCATGTGTTCGAGGACCTCGAGATGATCGAGCGCCTGGCTTCTGCCAGCCCCGAGATCATCGCCGTGCTCGACACCATGTCCAAGCGCGACCAGCTCGACCTTCTTCCCAAGGTGGCAGCTGCCTTTAAGTATGTTGCCGAGGAAGACGAGGATGTAGTGGGCGTGACCGTCACCACGGCGATCCCGCTCGACGACGAGCTGCGTCAAACCATCACTAAGAAATGCGAGCAGGACTTCGGCCGCAAGGTATTCCTTATCGAGCAGGTCGACCCGTCTATCGTGGGCGGCCTGGTGCTCGAGGCCCGCGGCGAGCGTCGTGACATTTCCGTCAAGACGCAGCTGCGCATCGCGCAGGAGACCCTCGCAAACTCTGCTAATTCGTACGGAGGTGAAGCCTAATGTCCGAAACCCTCAATGCCCAGGATATCGCCAAGAAACTGCAGGAGCAGCTCACGAGCCTCTCCGCGACGGTCGATACGCATGAGGTTTCAACGGTCGACGAGGTAGGCGACGGCATCGCGCGCGTCTCCGGCCTCAAGAGCGCCATGGCAGGCGAGCTTCTGGAGTTCAAGAGCTCCGATACCGGTGAGACTGTCTTCGGCCTTGCCCAGAACCTTGACCGTGACGAGGTCGGCGCCGTTCTGTTCGGTGCCGTCGACTCCATCAAGGAAGGCGACGAGTGCCGCACCACTGGCCGCATTATGGATATCCCCGTGAGCCGCGCCATGCTCGGCCGCGTCGTCAATCCGCTCGGCCAGCCTATCGACGGCCTGGGTGACATCGTCGCCACGCATCGTCGCCCCATCGAGTTCAAGGCCCCCGGTGTCATCGACCGTACCCCGGTGTGCGAGCCGGTTCAGACCGGCCTGTTGGCCATCGACTCCATGGTGCCTATCGGCCGTGGTCAGCGTGAGCTCATCATCGGCGACCGTAAGACCGGTAAGACCGCCATCGCCATCGACGCTATCCTCAATCAGCGCGGCAAGGGCATGGTCTGCATCTATGTCGCCATCGGCCAGAAGGCCTCCACGGTTGCCAACATCCGCGAGACCCTCGCTCAGCACGGTGCGCTCGACTACACCATCATCGTTTCGGCCACCGCTGCCGATTCCGCCCCTATGCAGTACATCGCGCCTATGGCCGGTGCCGCTATCGGCGAGTTCTTTATGTACAACGGCGAGGACGGCAAGCCTGCCAGCGAGACCAACCCCGGCGGTCACGTGCTCGTCATCTACGACGACCTGTCCAAGCAGGCCGTGGCCTACCGTCAGATGTCGCTGACGCTGCATCGTCCGCCCGGACGCGAGGCCTATCCTGGCGACATCTTCTACCTGCACTCTCGTCTGCTCGAGCGTGCCGTCAAGATGTCCAAGAAGAACGGTTACGGCTCCATGACGGCTCTGCCGATCATCGAGACCCAGGACGGCGACGTCTCGGCCTACATTCCGACCAACGTTATTTCCATTACCGATGGTCAGATCTACCTGCAGTCCGAGCTCTTCTTCCAGGGTCAGCGCCCGGCAGTCGACGTGGGTATCTCCGTGTCCCGCGTCGGTGGCGATGCACAGACCAAGGCCATGAAGCAGGTCGCCGGCAACCTCCGTCTGGACCTTGCTTCGTACCAGGAGCTCGCCGGCTTTACGCAGTTCGGCTCCGACCTCGACGAGGCTACTCAGAAGCAGCTGACCCACGGCGCTCGCATGACCGAGCTCCTGAAGCAGCCGCGTTATAAACCGTTTGAGGTTGGCGAGCAGATCGTTACGCTGTTTGCCGGCAACGAGGGCTTCCTGGATGACCTGGAGATCGCCGACGTGCTGCCTTTCCGTGCCGAGCTTATCGAGTATATTGACAATGGCTTTGGCTCGCTGCTCGACAAGGTTCGCGCCAAGAAGATCGACGACGACACCAAGGCCGAGCTCTTGCGTGTCATCGGTGACTTCAAGCAGCAGTTCATGGCCAAACACCATGCCGACACGACTGGATCAGAGGAGAACTAAGCCCTATGGCCAACCTTCGCGACATTAAGAAGCGAATCTCCTCGGTTACCACGACCAAGCAGATCACGCGCACGATGGAGATGGTCTCTACGGCCAAGATCCGTCGTGCCCTCGATCGCTCCAAGCAGGCCGAGCCCTATAAGGAGGCGCTGACCGACGTCATGCTGACGGTTGCCGGCGACGCCTCCTGCTCGGGCACCGATCCCATGCTGCAGAAGCATGAGAGCGTCAAGCATGGCCTGATTGTCGTCATTGCTTCGGACCGCGGCCTTGCCGGCGGTTTCAATACGACGGTGGAGCGCACGGCCGAAAAGCTCGCCGCTTCTTGGGCGAACGATGGCATCGAGTGCGAGATCATCGCGTGTGGGCGTAAGCCGGCCACGTATTTCCGTGACCGCGCAAATGTCATCATGCATTTTGAGGGCAATTCCTCCGAGCCCGATTTCAATCAGGCTCGCATGATCTCCTCTCATATCTGCGATGCGTATCGTGCCGGTGAGCTTGACCGTGTCGAGCTTGTCTACCACCACGCCAAGAACCGCGTGGATCAGGAGCTTCGCGTCGAGCACTTGCTGCCGCTCGATCCCGAGATGATCGCTATGGCCCACGGTCCGCGTAAGAACGAGACCGACGCCCCTAAGCGCATCTCGTCCACGTTCGAGTTCGTGCCCTCTCCCGAGCATGTTCTCGGCAAGCTTGTACCGTCTTATATCCTGACGGTCATCTACCAGGCCCTGATCGATTCGGCGGCCGCCGAGCAGGGTGCGCGCCGCAAGGCCATGCACTCCGCGACGGAAAACGCCACCGCGATCATCTCGACCCTTACCCGCACGTATAGTCGCGTGCGCCAGGCTTCGATTACGACCGAGATCAACGAGATCGTCGGCGGAGCCTCAGCATTGGAGGAACAGTAATGGCTAATAACACCGTAAAGCTTGCGGTCGAGGAAGCCACCAAGAAGACGACTGCCGGTGATGGTCGCATCGTGCGTATCATCGGCCCTGTCGTCGACGTCAAGTTTGACGGCGCGGTGCCCCCGATCTACAACGCGCTCACGGTCGAGGCCGAGACCCCGATCGGTCACCTGAGCACGATCCTCGAGGTCGAGAGCCAGCTTCCGGGCGGCGTCGTCCGCACGGTCGCCATGTCCTCGACCGACGGCCTGCAGCGTGGTCTCATCGCCACCGATACCGGTGAGCCCATGAAGATGCCCGTTGGCCCCAAGACGCTCGGCCGCATTTGGAACGTCATGGGCAAGCCTGTCGACGGTAAGCCCATGCCCGAGGTGGAGGAGTTCTATCCCATCCACCACGCAGCGCCCCGCTTCGACGAGCTCACCACCAAGACCGAGATCTTCGAAACCGGCATCAAGGCCGTTGACCTGCTCGAGCCCTACATCCGTGGCGGCAAAACGGGCCTGTTCGGCGGCGCCGGCGTCGGCAAGACCGTTCTGATTCAGGAGCTCATCAACAACCTCGCCCAGGAGCACGGCGGCACCTCGGTGTTCACCGGTGTCGGCGAGCGTACTCGTGAGGGCACCGACCTGTTCCTCGAGATGAGCGAGTCTGGCGTTATCGACAAGACCTGCTTGGTCTATGGTCAGATGAACGAGCCGCCTGGAGCGCGTCTGCGCATCGGTCTGGCTGGCCTTACCACCGCTGAGTACTTCCGCGATCGCGGCCAGGACGTTCTGCTGTTCATCGACAACATCTTCCGCTTCTCCCAGGCCGGCTCCGAGGTTTCCGCACTGCTGGGTCGTATGCCGTCCGCCGTCGGTTACCAGCCTACGCTGGCTACCGAGATGGGTGACCTCCAGGAGCGCATTACCTCGACCAAGACGGGTTCCATTACCTCCGTCCAGGCTGTCTACGTCCCTGCAGACGACCTGACCGACCCGGCGCCTGCCACGACGTTTACGCACCTCGACGCCACCACGGTTCTTTCGCGTAGCATTTCGTCGCTCGGTCTGTTCCCGGCTATCGACCCGCTCGCTTCTTCCTCCGACGCTCTTGATCCCTCGATCGTCGGCGAGGAGCACTACCGTGTCGCCGTCAAGGTCCAGGAGCTCCTGCAGGAGTACTCCGACCTTCAGGACATCATCGCCATTCTGGGTATGGACGAGCTGTCCGAGGAGCAGCGCCTTACGGTTAACCGTGCCCGTAAGATCCAGCAGTTCCTCTCCCAGTCCTTCCACGTCGCCGAGAAGTTCACCGGCAACCCCGGTGTTTACGTCCGCGTCGAGGATACCGTCCGCTCCTTCGCCGAGATTGTCGACGGCAAGGCCGATGACCTGCCCGAGCAGGCATTCCGCTATGCTTCCACGATTGAGGACGTGCGCGAGCGCGCCCGCAAGATGGGGGAGAAGTAGGTTATGCGTATCCGCATCGTGTGCCCCGTGAGCTGCGCCTATGAGGACGACGCTGCGTTTGTGTCGATTCCGTCCACGGATGGCGAGTTTGGCGTTCTGCCTGCTCACTCCAGCGAAATCTGCACGATCGACCGCGGTTACGTTCGCGTTTCCGATAAGGCCATGGGCACTGTCGACCACACGTTTGCCGTGGCCGGCGGCTATGCCCAGGTTGCGGACGATGTCGTGACCGTCCTCGCCGAGCGCGCTTGCGATTTGGCGACCGTCGACGCCGACAAGGTTAAAGCTGATATTCAAGGTTTTGAAGAGAAGCTGGGTAATTTGTCGGAGGATGATGCACGCCGCTCCTACCTCTATAATGAAATCGCATGGTGTAAGCTCAAGCTTGCCCAATAGTCAAACGTTTTGGCGTTCGACCATTTGCGAACACATCATGCCCGGGATGGCCCAGCCACCCCGGGCATGCTTTTTGAAAGGGTAGACCTTGGATATTATCCGCGTTGAGGGTGGCCACGCCATCGGAGGTTCCGTGCCTGTTTCGGGTGCCAAGAACTCCGCGCTCAAACTTATGGCGGCAACGCTTCTGGCGCCGGGCAAGACGACGCTGCAGAACGTGCCTGATATTTCCGATGTCCACGTGATGGGCAAGGTGCTCAAGGGTATGGGCGCTACGATCGATGTTCTCGACGAGCACACGCTCGAGATCGATACCTCCCAGGTTGATTCTTGGGAGGCGCCCTACGAGCTCGTTGCCAAGATGCGCGCTTCCACTGCCGTGATGGGACCCCTGCTGGGCCGTTTCCATCGCGCCAAGATCGCCATGCCCGGCGGCTGCAACCTGGGCGCTCGCAAGATCGATATGCATATCTTGGGTCTTGAGGCCTTGGGCGTTGAGTTCGATACCGCCCACGGCTATATCAACGCCAACGCGCCCCAGGGCCTGCACGGTACCACCGTCACGCTCGAGTTTGCCAGTGTCGGTGCGACCGAGAACCTCATCATGGCCTCCGTGCGCGCGCAGGGTACCACGGTAATCGACAATGCCGCCCGCGAGCCCGAGATCGTCGATCTCGCCAACATGCTCAACGAAATGGGCGCCAAGATTGTCGGCGCCGGTACGCCTGTCGTGACCATCGAGGGCGTGGAGGAGCTGCATCCCGTTACCCATCGCGTGGTGGGCGACCGCATCGAGGCCGGTACCTTTATCGTCGCCGGTGCGCTGATGGCCGACGATCGCGGTGTTGACGTCACGGGTTTTTGCCCCATTCACTTGGGCATGGTGCTCAAGAAGATGGAGCTCATGGGCATCGACTGCGAGCGCGTCGAGGATGGCGTCCATGTGAACCGTGCCGAGTGCATCAAGCCGGTCGACATCCAGACGCTTCCGTTCCCCGGTTTCCCCACGGACATGCAGGCGCAGATCATGGTGCTCTCCGCCCTGGCCGACGGCAGCTCCGTTATCACCGAGAACATCTTCGAGAATCGCTTTATGTTCGCATCCGAGCTGGTGCGCATGGGTGCCGACATTCGCATCGAGAGCCACCACGCTATGATTCACGGCGTCAAGGGCTTCTCCGGCGCTCAGGTAACCTCACCGGATCTTCGTGGTGGCGCGGCACTCGTCGTTGCCGGCCTCATTGCCGACGGCACGACCGAGGTCTCGGCCATCCATCACATTAAGCGCGGCTACGAACAGTTTGTCGAAAAGCTGCAGGCGCTTGGCGCTCATGTCGAGCACGCCATTGTTCCCGATCCCGTCATCTACTAATGCAGGTTGCCTATGTTTAAGAAAAAGCCCATTACGGAATCTCGAAGACCTTCGACCGGCGCTCAGGCAAAAATCTATAGCCGCGATAACGTTGCCCGCTATTCCGAGCGCGCTCGTCAGCGCCGTCGCGGTCATACGGTTCGCCGCGTCGCGCTCATTGCCGTGCTCGGTGTGCTGTTGAGCGCTACGACTGCCGCCGGCCTGTGGTTTGCCACCATTATGGGCAAGCTCGGCGATTCCAACGTCATTACCGACAACCTGCGCCAGATCCTGGTTGATACCGACGAGGCAAAGGACCCGTTCTACGTGCTACTCCTTGGCACTGACGGTCGCCCGGGCGAGGATACATACCGCGCCGACTCGATTATCCTGGCGCGTATCGATCCCACGCAAAAGCAGGCGACACTCATCTCCATTCCGCGTGATACCAAGGTCGTCTACAACGGCTCGACCATGAAGATCAACGCCTGCCATACCTACGGCGGCGCCGAAGCCATGGTCCAGGCGGTCAACGAGCTGTGCGGTGTCCAGATTTCCCACTATGCCGAGGTCAGCTTCGACGGCATGCAGTCGCTCATCGATTCGGTCGGCGGCATCGACATTAACGCAACCGACGATGTCGACGACCCCGAGCATCTCGACATTAAGATCACCGCCGGTCAGCAGCACATGGATGGCGCGACCGCCCTTACCTATGCCCGTTGCCGCTACATCTATGCCGATGGCGACTACACACGCATGCGCCACCAGCGTCAGGTGCTCGGCGCCCTCGCCAACCAGATCCTCAACAACTTCGATGCCACCAAGGTTTTCGACCTCGTCAATTCGCTGTCCGACATGCTCGTGACCGATATGAGCGTTCAAGACATCGTCTCTACGGTCAATGCCATGCGCGGCATGGATGTTGACGGCATCTATTCGGCCAACTTGCCTTCGTATGCCGATGCCAGCACCATGATTGATGGCGTGAGCTACGTCTTTGTCTACGAGGACGAGCTTAAGGAAATGATGGAGCGCGTCGACGCTGGTAAGGATCCCAAGGGCCCCAATACCATGGGCCAGTCCGATGGCTCCAGCTCTACGATCGGCGACCTGAACAACAACACGTCCGATGATTACGCCAACGGCACCGCAACCTCATCGGTTAGCTCTGACGATTCGGACGATTCGACTGATTCGAGCGATTCGGACTACTACGAAGAGCCCACCGGCGACGGCAACGGCTACGAAGCCAACTACTAGAGTTACGCGGGCTTACCAGCCCGCGTAACGGCTCGACGCTGCGCGCCGCCCAGAGCGACAATTTGTCATTCAAAAGGCAGGGCATGACCAGAAGGTCAATGCCCTGCCTTTTTCATGCCAACTTGTTCGCCCTGGACGTCGCTCACTGACGTTGATTCAACCAGCGATGCCGACTACACTCCTTGCACCAAAAATCGCCCCGTTCTCGGTTGAGGACGGGGCGATTCGTCTTTTGGGCTTGTGCGGCCAGATCTATGCGAAGCGGGCGACGAGTTCCTGGAGGACGTCGGTCATCTTGACGAGCGAGCTGACCGGGACAAACTCGTTGACGCCGTGGTAGCAGTAGCCGCCCGTGGAAAGGTTGGGGCAGGGCAGGCCGCGGAACGACAGCTGCGCACCGTCGGTACCACCGCGAATCGGCAGCACCTGGGGCTCAATGCCGCAGGCAAGGTAGGCTTCCTTGGCGACATCGATAAGCTCGGGGTAGTCACGCACGATCTCGGCCATGTTGCGGTACTGCTGCTTGATCTCGACCGTCACGCGCTCTTCGCCCAGGCGCTGGTTGAGCAGGGCTGCGGCGGAATCAATCAGCGCGAGCTTCTGCTGGAACTTGGCGGCATCGTGATCACGGACGATATAGCGCGCCGTGGCATGGTCGACCGTTGCCGAGACGCCCTCAAGGTGATAGAAGCCCTCGTAGCCCTCGGTGTATTCCGGACGCTGCTCGTAGGGGAGCAGGGCATTGAAGTCGCAGAACAGATTGCCCGCGTTGACCATGCGGCCTTTGGCGTCACCGGGATGGATGGACTGGCCCTCAAAGTGAACGGTTGCCTCGGCGGCGTTAAAGCACTCCCACTCCAGCTCGCCAATGGGACCGCCGTCGACCGTGTAAGCGTAATTGCAGCCAAAGGCCTCGATGTCCAACAGCTCGGCGCCGTGACCGATCTCTTCGTCTGGGCAAAAACAAATGCCGAGTGCGGGGTGGGGCAGCGAGGGGTCCTGAGCGATACGCGCGACAAGCGCCATGATCTCGGCGACGCCGGCCTTGTCGTCGGCGCCCAGCAGCGTGGTGCCGTCACTGCAGACCAAGTCCTCACCCACAAGGTCGTTCAGGGCGGGAAGCTTGGCGGTGCTCATGGCCACGGGCTTGCCGTCAACGGTACCGCAGACCAGGTCGCCGCCTTCGTAGCGCACGATGTGCGGCTTCACGCCGGCGCCCGGCGCAACCTCGGTGGTGTCGAGGTGCGCGATCAGGCCCAGGGCGGGCTTGTCCTCCGCGCCCGCGCTCGCAGGAATATGCGCGCAGACGTAGGCATGCTCGGTCACATGGGCATCGGCCGCGCCGAGCTCGCGCAGCTCCTCGGTCAGCACATTAGCAAGGTCAAACTGAACGGTGCTCGAAGGCACCTGGTCGCAGTTTGCATCCTCGGATTGCGTGTTGATTTGGACGTAGCGCAAAAAGCGCTCAAGGACGTCGGGGTTCGTGGTGTTGTTTTCCATAAAGACCGCTCCAATCTTGGTCGTCGTGTGCAACAAGAACTCTAGCACGGTATGCCACGGCATACCGCGACACTTGGATGGGGTAGAATCAGCCTTTGAAAGCAGAAGGGACGGAAGGTCATGGATACGACAAATAGCTCGCGCGAGCTGCATCTAACGGTGGCGAACGAAGACTACTTGGAGTGCATGGTTCGCATCGAAAGCGAAGAAGGGGAGACCAATGGCGTGCGATCGGTCGACATCGCGCAGCGTCTTGGTGTCTCCAAGGCATCGGTCAATAAGGCAGTTTCGGCGCTTAAGGCGTCCGAGCTTGTCGAGCAATCGCATTACGGCAAGGTCATCCTGACCGACCGTGGTCGCGAGGTCGGCACGGCTATCTGGTACCGTCATCGCCTTATTCGCACGTTTTTGGTCCAGGAGCTCGGCGTCGATTTTGAGCGGGCCGATTCCGAGGCGTGCATGATGGAACATGCGCTTTCCGAGGACACGATGAGCCGCTGGCTCGCTTATCTCGAAAAACAGGGAATCAGCGTCGAGGAATAGCGAAACTTATATATGGATACGAGTTATTACAACCGCCCCGGCGGCGAGGAACTTATGCGCCGCATGTCGAGCGAGACCCTGTTGACGCAGGGCCCCATGGGCAGCGTGCTGATGAGTGAATACGATGCCGCCGACATCCCACCGGCGTTTTGGAACCTTGCCGAGCCGCAGACTGTTTCTCGTATCCATCGCCTGTATGTCGCCGCCGGTGCGCAGGTGCTCATTACCAATACCTTTCAGGCATCAAGCTATGCCCTCAAGCAAGATCAGATTACGCCGTCCGTGGCTGAGGTCAATCGCGCTGCCGTCGACGATGCGCGCCAGGCGCACCCTCAGCTGCTGCTGGGCTCGATGGGCCCGATCGGCATTGAGTGGTTTGCCGAAGACTCTGCCGAGTATCGAGAAATCCGAGGCATTTCGAGAGAGCAGGCATACGCCCTGCTCAATGCTGGTGTTGACGGTCTGCTGATCGAGACGGTGACGTCTATCCGTAATTTGCAGCCCATGCTTGCCGGCGCCCAGGATGCCGCCGACGGCATGCCTGTTTTGGTAAGTTTTGTCGTTGACGATAAAGGCGACCTGCTAGGCGATGGCCTCAACATCGAGGCTGCTGTTTTGTACGCCGAAAAGCACGGCGCAAACTCGGTTGGCGTTAACTGCTGTTCACTTGCGGCCGCGAACGTGGCGGTGCCCAGGATGGTTGCATCGGCGACTACGCCCGTCACGGTACGCCCCAACGTGGGTGATCCGGTCCAAACACAGGATGGTCCTGTGTGGCGCGAGAACCCCGAAGCCTTCGCGCGCGCTTGCATCGAATGGAGGCGTGCCGGTGCCGCAATGGTGGGCAGTTGCTGTGGAACCACGGCGATCACCACGGCGGGGATGGCCGAGGCGCTCGATATATAAAGGTCGAAACCGCTCCATACGGGGCGGTTTTTTATTGCCTGCACATCGTCGGTAGCGTTTGCCCAAATGGTGAATGACGATTTTGGCAGGTTGCTGGGCGAGCGTTGCGGGTATACCCCATGCGTACCATGATCCAAACACTGTGAGGTGTCTGCGCGTGTGCGCGATAATTCATTTTGGAACTGATGGTTGGCGCGCCCGCGTCGACGACGACTTTACCGCCGACAACGTTGCCCGCATTGCCGATGCCGTCGGCGAGTTGTGGCAAAAGATCAATCCCGGCAAAACGGTATATATAGGGTTCGACACCCGGCCGCAGGCGCGCGAGTTCGCTGAACTTGCGGCAGGCGTGCTTGCCGCTCACGGATTGGACGCAGTGCTCGCATCTCGGCCTGTCCCGACTCCCGCCCTTACGTGGGCGGCGGCGTATGACGGCGAGGCCTGCGGTGCGCTCATGGTGACGGGGTCCCATCATCCGCAGGGGTATCTGTGCCTTAAGCTACGCATGGGAGATGGCTCGACGGCCAATCAGGATGTCATCGAAGAGCTCGAAGAGACCATGGCCCCCGAGCCGATGGGGATCGAGGAAAGCTATCGCACCGCGGATATTATTCCTGACTATATGCAGGCGGTGGCGTCGTTTGTCGATGCCGAGGCCATTCGAGCCGCTCACCTGCGTGTGGTGGTTGACCCCATGGGCGGCGCGGCCCAGGGATATCTTGCCGACCTGCTGCGGGAGCTAGGCGTCGAGGTGCACGAGATTCATGCCGGAGAGTCGTCCGATCAAGAGGACATTTGCCCCGACCCTGTTGAGCCATGGGTGGACGCTTGCGAGCGTGCGGTTGTCGTGGACGGGGCGTGCGCGGGCCTGGTGACCGACGGCGATGCCGATCGTATCGGCGCGGTCGACGAACGCGGTAGATATATACATCCGCATCAAATCATGGCGCTTGTTCTGGGCGACCTCGTTCAATTCCGCAATTTGGAGGGCCGTGTCGTCGTCAATCTCTCGTGCTCGACGCTCGTGCGCCGCATTGCTGAGGCGCTTGGCTGTCGTGTGACCGTTAAGCCGGTCGGTTTCAAGTATATAGCTGCAGAGATGAAGAAGGGCGGCGTCCTCATGGGAGGCGAGGAGGCCGGCGGTATCGGCATCGCCGCGCATATGCCCGAGCGTGATGGAATCCTTGCTTGTCTGATTCTGTGTGAGCTTATGGCAAAGACGGGCGCGCCCTTGGGCGTTTTGGTCGATCAGCTCGAGGCCAGTTTTGGTAAGACGAGCTATGGGCGTCGCGATTTGCGCCTTGAGGCCGAAGATGCCGAATCGCTGCGAACGCTGCTTCCTGGCATGAATCCCAAATCGATTTGCGGCAAGGCGCCGCAGGCTGTAAGCCATATGGATGGTTTACGTTTGGCATTCGAGGATGACACCTGGCTGTTGATCCGCCCCAGCGGGACCGAACCGGTGGTTCGCGTATACGCCGAGGGGTTCTCGGTGGAGGAGCGCGATGAGTTGCTCGATGCCGGCTGCGCCTTGGCTAAGGGAGCCTATCAGATTTAGCCATATGACGCTTTACTATAAAGAGGCCCTCGGCGAGTGGTAGAGAACGGCTGGCAAACGTAGGCTGAGTTAAAATATATGTAGGAAATGTGTACGCCCAGATTCCCGCCCCCGGGGCCCCTCCGGTCTGGCAATATATCTCCTTGCCGCGCGGCCCGGTGCAACCGGATCAGCCGCAGAGCGTGCACCTTGAGAACCGGATACTGCGAGGATGGACACTTCCGAGTGTCGCATCCGGGCAGACATCGAACCATTTGAAATGGTCTAACTTGGATTTGT
>CALLNU010000034.1 GCA_938005465.1 uncultured Collinsella sp. | reverse complement strand
GGCGCTGACCTTCTGGTCGCGCCCTTGAAGTTGAACGTCAGATTGTCCAAATGCGACCCGCGCAGCGTCGAGCAGTTACGGCGTTTGGTAAAACGCCGTAACTAACGTGCTCCGTACTGCTCGTAGTAGGCGTCGATGGCGGTCTTGAGCTCGTCGTCGATGACAACCTTGCCGTCGATCTCGTGGTTGTAGAGGGTCTCGACGACCTCGGCCATGGAGACGATGCTCGCGACGGGGAAACCGTACTTGGCCTCGATCTCCTTCTGCGCGGTGGTCACACCGCCCTTGCCGACCTCCATGCGGTTGAGGGACACGATCAGGCCCTTGATCTCGACATCGGCAGCAGCCTTGACCTTGGGATAGGTCTCGTCGATGGACTTGCCGCTGGTGGTAACGTCCTCGACCATGACCACACGGTCGCCGTCCTTGGGCTCATAACCCAGCAGGTTGCCCTTATCGGCACCGTGGTCCTTGGCCTCCTTACGGTCGCAGCAGTACTTAACCTCCTTGCCGTACAGCTCGTGGTAGGCAATGGCGGTCACGACAGCCAGCGGAATACCCTTGTAGGCCGGCCCAAACAGGACGTCAAAGTCGTCGCCAAAGTTATCGTGGATGGCCTGGGCGTAATACTCGCCCAGCTTCTTGAGCTGATAGCCCGTCACATAAGCGCCGGCGTTCATAAAGAACGGGGACTGGCGGCCGCTCTTGAGCGTAAAGCTGCCGAACTTAAGAACGTCGGACTCGACCATGAACTTGATGAACTCTTGCTTGTAAGCCTCCATGCGGGCTCCTCTCGTAATCGCGTACGTGCCTTCCAGTTTAGCGCAGGCGAAGCGTCGATGCGGGCGCGCTTTGAGGCCGCGGCGTTCTGTAAAGGCTTTGTCAGGGGGAATGGTTTTCCGAACAATGGGGGTTGACATTTCAAACCCCCTCATCAAGAATACGGGCGGATTGAAACGGGTACGAGATACCCAAAGCGCGCTGCGCCCGGCCTTAAGGAGGTGTGCCATGGAAGGCAGTCATAGTCGAAAAACCTGCATGTCGCCCTCGGCACGCCGCGAGGATTCCGCACACGCATAAGCGCCACGAACTGATCGTCAAAACCACCACCAAGGTGCCTGTCCCCTTTGTGGTGGTTCGCGAGTATGACGTGAGCGACATCTAGGTTTTTTAAAGCAAATACGACACGTACGCTAACTCCCTTCAACAAGGAGGACCCTATGCTGATGCTCAAAACCGCCACGGTACTCGAAGCCATCTCCAAGCGCCGCCGCACGGCGCGCCCCGCCGCTCACGCCGGCCTGTCAAAGAACACCATATTCGCCGCCACCCATAGCGCCGAGGACGCCCTCGTGCTGCTCGACACCACGGCCGACGGGCTCACTGCCGAGCACGCCGCCGAGCGCCTAGACGCCACCGGGCCCAACACCATCGAGGCGCCGACCAAAACGCTCGCCCGCCGCATCGCCGACGCGTTCATCGATCCCTTCGCCGGCATCCTCGCCGCGCTCGCGCTGGTCTCGCTCTACATCGACGTGCTCGCCGTGCCCGAGCCGCAGCGCGACCCTTCCACGGTCATCGTCATCGGCATCATGCTGCTGGTATCGGGCGGCATGAAGTTTATCCAGGAAGCCCGCAGCGGCAATGCAGCCGAGGCCCTCAAGGACCTGGTCTCCAACACCTGCTGCGCCCTGCGCGACGACGAGCGTCTCGAGATCCCCTTCGACGAGCTCGTCCCCGGCGATGTGATCCACCTCTCTGCCGGCGATATGGTACCGGCGGACGCCCGCATCATCACCGCGCGCGACCTGTTTGTGATCGAGTCAGCGCTCACGGGCGAAAGCGAGGCCGTCGAGAAGACCGCTGCCGCCACGGTTATCGAGGGTGCCGACAGCTCCGCGCTACCGCTCTCTGCCTGCAAGAACATCGTCTTTACCGGCACCTCCGTGCAAAACGGCAGCGCCATGGCACTTGTCGTCGCTACCGGATCGGACACCTACCTGGGCGGCATCGCCAAGATGCTCAACGGGCGCGGCGAGAAGAGCGCGTTTGACCGCGGCGTCTCGAGCGTCTCCATGTTGCTCATACGCCTCATGCTCGTTATGGCGCCGGCCGTCTTTGCCATCAACGCCGCCACCAAGGGCAACGTCATCGACGCGCTGCTGTTCGCCACGAGCGTGGCCGTGGGCATCACGCCGCAGATGCTTCCCGTCATCGTGACCACGAGCCTGTCGCAGGGCGCCAAGGACCTCGCCCGTCGCCAGGTTATCGTCAAGGACCTGCCGGCGATTCAAAACCTGGGTGCCATGGACGTCCTGTGCTGTGACAAGACCGGCACCCTCACCGAAGACCGCATCGTGCTCGAGCGCTACCTCAACACCGACGGCAACGAGGACGCACGCGTACTGCGCCATGCATTTTTGAACAGCTTCTTCCAGACCGGCCTCAAGAACCTTATCGACCTGGCCGTAATCGACCGTGCCGACGTGACGCCCTCGACCGTCGTGCCCGATTCCATGCTGGGCCAGAGCCTGCGCGACCGCTATACCAAGGTCGACGAGGTGCCCTTCGATTTCTCACGCCGCCGCCTGAGCGTAGTTGTCGCCGGCACCCAAGGCAAAACCCAGATGGTTACCAAGGGAGCTGCCGAGGAAATGCTCGAGATCTGCTCCTTTGTCGAGGTCAACGGCATCGCTCAGCCGCTCACCGACGAGAAGCTCGCCCAGATTCGCAAGCAGATCGCCGGACTTAACGCCGAGGGCCTACGCGTAATTGCCGTGGCGCAGAAGACCAATCCGCGCTGCGTGGGCGAGTTTGGCATCGCCGACGAGTGCGACATGGTGCTGATGGGCTTTTTGGCCTTCCTCGATCCGCCCAAGGCAAGTGCCGCGGGCGCCGTCGCCACCCTCGAGGCCAAGGGCGTAGCGGTCAAGGTCCTGACCGGCGACAACGATCGCGTCGCTGCAACCGTCTGCGAACAGATTGGTATCGACGCGAGCAACGTCTTGCTGGGCTCCGAGATCGATGCGCTCGATGACGCCGAGCTTGCCGAGCGCGCTGAGAAAACTCATCTCTTTGCCAAGCTCTCGCCGCTGCAGAAGGCGCGCCTGGTGCGCGTCATGCGTGAGCTGCTCGGTCACACCGTGGGCTTTATGGGCGACGGCATCAACGACGCCGCCGCCATGCGTGCGAGCGATTGCGGCATCTCGGTCGATTCAGCCGTCGACATCGCCAAGGAATCCGCCGATATCATCTTGCTCCAGAAGGACCTGGGCGTGCTCGAGCGCGGCATCATCGAAGGCCGCCGCACCTACGGCAACCTGCTCAAGTACCTCAAGACCACGGTGAGCTCCAACTTTGGCAACGTGCTGTCCGTGACCGTCGCGAGCCTGTTCTTGCCGTTTTTGCCCATGAGCGCCCTGCAGCTGGTGCTGCTGTCGCTGGTCTACGAGATCGTGTGCATCGCGCTGCCGTGGGACACCGTCGATGACACTTGGACCGCCCGCCCGCGCGCCTGGGATGCCGCGTCCATCAAGGGCTTTATGCTTGAGCTGGGCCCCGTGAGCTCGCTGTTTGACATTGCAACCTTTGCCGCGCTCTTCTTTGTGGTATGCCCCGCCGCCGTGGGCGCGAGCTGGTCCGAGCTTGCCGCCGCGGGCAACGTCGCAGGCATGACGGCCTTTGCAGCACTCTTCCAGAGCGGCTGGTTCGTTGAGTCCATGTGGTCGCAGACACTCGTAATCCACATGCTGCGCTCCCCGCGCCTGCCGAGTCTGCGCGACCACGCCGCGCCCGCGCTGTGCGCTCTCACCGTGCTGGGTCTGGCGCTCGTCACCTGGCTGCCGGCAAGCCCCATCGCCGATGCGCTCGGCCTCATGGCGCTGCCCGCGAGCTTTTTCGCGCTGCTCATCGGCATCGTTACCGCCTACATCGCGCTCACCCAACTAGCAAAGCGCCGCTACATCGCCCGCCACGGCGAGCTGCTGTAGTGCCGCAGGTACCATCGTCAAGAATGCTTGGGCCGCTACGACCTGTCCCTGCTGGCCGCAGCGGCCCAAAACAGCTAAAAATGCCCCGTCCCAAATGAGCTAGTCATTTGGCGTCCAAGACCAGAAGAAATTGATAAGGGCCACGCGCGACTCGGCACCGGTCTTTTTATTGATCGAGGCGATATGGCGGTAGAGCGTGGAGCGCGAAAGGAAGAGCTTTGCGGCGATGTCCTGAACGCTCTCGTGCGATGCGACCAAGGCCTCCAAAATATCGCGCTCGCGCTCTGTAAGCTCAAAGGCGGCGACAAAGGCATCGAGCCGCTCGCCGAGCGTGAGCTCCGGAACCTCCGCGAAATCGGGCTCGCTCTGAGCAGACGCGCGGTCCGCACCAAGATCATCGGCAGCAAACGCCAGCTCGCCGGGCGCCGCAGCGTCATCGGTCCGATGCCCAGACTGCCCCAGCAGCGAAATCGCAATGCCCACAAACAGCACGAGCACCGCACTCACCGCCAGCAGCACGTTCTGGCTCGAGACAATCGCCACCGCCGGCGCCGTCACGAGCATCGCGCAAACGTTGCTGATGACACGACCCATGCACGGCCACAGATACGACCAGTGCGCATAAACCGAAATGGCAGCAAATTTCGTCGTGAAAAACACCACGAAGAAGCCCGAAACAGATAGAAAATCGCCATGGCCGCAAGCGCATTGCCGCCATTGCCGTCGATGAGCAAGACAAAGAACGAAAGCGTGGACAACATGGCAGTGCAAGTCATGGTGATGTTCATATACGAACGACCGTGCAGGTCAAATAGGACGCCGGCGACTAGAGCGCTCACGCCCATCAGCAAGCGCGGCCAATCGCCCAAGTCGATGGCCCCGGCGGCGTGCGAGGTCGTGAGCCCCGCGTTGAGGGCGGCAAACACGCCAGCAAGACAGGCGGTTGCGACCGTCAAACGCACCACGGCGCGCCGAAAAGCCGCCGTTGATTCAGAATCGTCTTGCCATTTGGCGCCAAATTCCGACGCATCCACCGAAAGCTCGGCGATATCGGACTCGCGCCCAGGCTCAGATTCACCGCGCAGCTTGGCACGACGAGCGTCGTGGAGCAGCGCCACCTGCACAACCGCACAGGCAACAAGAACAAACTGTTGCGGAATCCCCGCGGGCATCACCATATGGTTGAGCACCTGCACCAGAACGCCCAGGGCATACGAAAGCGCCGCCGCGCGCGCCAAATACGGCGTCCGTGCAAAGCGTCGCGCAAAGTTGGCATGGGCGGTCGATCCGCAGTAGCCCAGCGTGCAGCACGCTATCAAACCGCCGGCGATTACCACCTCAAACCGAACAGCCATAATCAGCAGCAGCAATGCCGATACCAGCAGCACGCCCGTGACGTCGCTCGTCGTATCGATCGCATGGGGGCGGCGGTAGTACAGAAGGGGGCGCACAAGAAAGCCGATCACGCTCGCACCGACGATGAAGCTCTCGTAGACACCGACCTCGCTCGGCGGCACAAACTCGGCAACGCGCACGTCAAAAAGATACTCGCCAGCCAAATACGTAAAATAGAACAGCACCAGGCATATAATCTCCCGAATGCCCCGACGCAGGTATGCGGCTGTGTCTCCCATGCCTCTCATGAATCCCCCCCCCGCGCACTCAAATGTCTGGAAATCAATTCTAATAGAGAACCAGTCCCAATGTCAAAATCGAGCTCGAAATGCCGCATATTTGACCCCAGCAGTCCACGGCGTGCAGCGTTTTGAGCCACCCGGCCCAGAAGGGGCACGACGTAGACTGCTGGCTCGGCAAAGAGTGTCCCCAACTGCCACTCATTTAAGTCTGTCCCCAATGAGTGCCTTCGACAAAGAGTGTCCCCCGCGACCAGTCGTTTAAGAACGTCCCCGATGACTACTGCCATCCCGCTTTCACTTCTTTTGCAAGCTTTAACTTCTTTTGCTTTCTTTCACTTCTTTTAACAAGGCGCCCGGCGGGCATAAGTTGCTCGCCGGGCGCCTTGGTTAGAACGTTATAAAGCATGACTTTCGAAATGCGACGGTCAGGTCTACCTCCTAAGGGCCTGAGGTGCTCAAGATTGGGAGCGACAAGCCCGACGAAGCGTACTTTAGGTACGCGAGGAGGGTTGGAGCCCCAAGGTTGAGTGCCTCAGGCCCTTAGGCCAGGTCTTCGCCGTTGGTGGCGATTACCTTCTTATACCAATCAAAGCTCTTCTTCTTGGAGCGCTTGAGGGTGCCGTTGCCCGCGTCGTCGCGGTCGACGTAGATAAAGCCGTAGCGCTTGGACATCTCGCCGGTGCCGGCAGAGACGAGGTCGATCGGGCCCCAGGTGGTGTAGCCCAAAAGGTCCACGCCGTCCTCGGTCACCGCGTCGCGCATGGCAGCGATGTGCTGGCGCAGGTAGTCGATACGGTAGTCGTCGTTGATGGAGCCATCCTCCTCGACAACATCCTTGGCGCCCAGACCGTTCTCAACCACAAACAGCGGCTTCTGATAGCGGTCGTACAGGTCGTTGAGCGTGATGCGGAAGCCCAGCGGATCGATAGCCCAGCCCCACTGGCTCTCCTGCAGATAGGGGTTCTTGGCGCCGGCGAAAGCGTTGCCCTGGGTGCGCTCGATATCGGGGTTGTCGGCACCGGCAGAGCAGCGGGTGCTGTAGTAGCTAAAGCTGATGAAGTCGACGGTGTTGGCGGCCAGGATCTCGCGATCCTCATCGGTCATCCCGACGTCAATGCCCAGGCGCTCGAGCTTCTTGAGCGCATAGGCCGGGTAGTAGCCGCGGCTCTGGACGTCGACAAAAAAGTAGTTGTTCTGGTTGTCGAGCTGTGCCTGACTCACGTCGCCCGGACGGCAGCTGTAGGGATAGTAGCTGCCCGCGGCGAGCATGCAGCCGATCTTGACCTCGGGGTCGATCTCGTGGGCGATCTTGGTTGCCCAAGCGCTGGCGACGAGCTCGTTGTGGGCGGCCAGGTACTCGACGGCCTCCTTGTTCTCGCCCTCCTCAAAGACCAGACCGGCACCCATAAACGGCAGGTGCAGAATCATATTGATCTCGTTGAAGGTAAGCCAGTACTTCACCAGGCCCTTGTAGCGGGTAAAGATCGTGGTCGCGAGGTTCTTATAGAAGTCGATGAGCTTGCGGTTGCGCCAGCCGCCGTACTCCTTGATGAGGTGAATCGGGCAGTCGAAGTGCGTGATGGTCACGAGCGGCTCGATGCCGTGCGCCTGACACTCGCGGAATACGTCCTCGTAAAAGGCCAAGCCGGCCTCGTTGGGCTCGGTCTCGTCGCCGTTGGGGAAAATGCGGGTCCACGCCAGGCTCATGCGGAAGGTCTTAAAGCCCATCTCGGCAAAGAGGGCGATATCCTCCTTGTAATGGTGATAGAAATCGATGCCGGTCTGCGCGGGATAGTAATAGCCGTCCTCGAAGTCGAGCATCTTGCGCTGACCGGAGACCACCGCATAGCGCTCGGGGCCGTGCGGAGCCACGTCCACGTTGGCAAGGCCGCGGCCGTCCACGTTGTAGGCGCCCTCGCACTGGTTGGCAGCTGTTGCGCCGCCCCACAGGAAGTCGTTACGGAAAGCCATGCATCGATCCTTTCACACGTTGTTTGTCGTAGGCTCAGTATCCCTGCAAACAGTGCGCCGCTCAACGGCAACAGCGCAGGTCGACACTTCTTTTCGCACGCAGACGCCTGCCGGCCGCCCCCGTCTGACACTTTTTGATACCCGCCTGCCCAAACCACCACAAAGGGGACAGGTACCTTTGTGGTGGTTTGGGCCGGTTTGTCTTGATCTGTAACAGCTAGGCCGTCAAAATCGGGTTTGGTGTTACAGATTGAGATTTTTCGGGCGGCCCTCTACGGTTTATCTCGATCTGTAACAGGTAGAGGCGATTTAGCCCGCTAGATGTTACAGATCGAGACAAAAGATTCTAGTCGCAGGTAATGTCGAGGTTTTTGCCGATGAGGCCCACGTAGCCGCCTTCGGCTGCCTTGGGGCTGTCGGCGTGGCAGAGGACCCACTTGTCGGCCTTCCAGTAGCAGTAGCTGTCACCGGCGGCAGGCATGTCGGTTGCAGCCTCGGGGCGCGGCCCGTTGGTGCCGGCGGGCAGCGCCACCATCACCTGGAAGCCGCCGTCGTCGACCATGCATGGCGTGTAGTGAAGCGTGGTGTTGAAAACCTCGACGACCTTGCCCGCCGGCACGCGGAACGCCTTGACGCACGCGGTGTCGAGCTTGCCGTCCTCGATCTCCCAGCGATGCGCCACGAGCAGGATAAAGTCGCGCGCGCCCAGGTTGAACTCACTCGCGCGATGATACTCCAGGCAGTTGAGTCGGGTATTGTGGCCGTTGCACCAGCCCAGCTGGAAGGGACGGCCGCCAAACATGAGAAAGCCCAGTTTATCGGCATCCTTGACGCCCTCGAGCTCCGGCGCGCTCGCTACGTACTTGCTGCCCTCGGGAATGGGCGTGGCAGAGAGCGCCTCGAGCACGGGCGACGTGAGCTCGGACGAAACGTCATCCCAAACGTTGCCATAGGATTTGAACTCGGGATCGTTGACAGAGTAGATATGCATGTTCACTCCTGTTCGTAAATGTGACTATACGAACATTCTAGAACAAACATGAGCGATTTTGAACGCTCGTCCCGATCACTCAACAAAAAGGCGCCCCCGCATAAGCGAAGGCGCCCAATGCACGCGTTTTAGGCGATATAGCCCTTAGGCCTGCTGATAGTGCAGGTGCTTCTCGTCGATATCGGCCAGGTCACGGTCGAGGTAACGGCGCGCGAGCCAGTTAGCCATGGGAAGGTTCTGGTCCAGATAGTTACCGCACTCCTCGGGAGCAGCACCGGGGACATCGCCCTCAAAGCCGGCAACAAACTCGAACAGCTCACGCACGAGCGGCAGGATCTCCTCGCTCGTCACCTCGCCAAACACGACGAGGTAAAAGCCCGTGCGGCAACCCATAGGGCCAAAGTAGACAATGCGGCTCGACCACTCGGCATGGTTGCGAAGGAACGTCGCACCCAGGTGCTCGATGGTGTGGCACTCGGCGGTGTTCATGACCGGCTCCTTGTTGGGCGTGGTCAGGCGCAGGTCAAAGGTGGTGACGGCGGCGCCGGTCGCCGGATCGCGGTCGATGCGGCTCACATACACGCCGGGCTCGAGCAGCAGATGGTCAACGGAAAAACTCGCGATGCGCTCCATGGCAGTTCCTCTCGGTAGTCAATTTGGGACGGGGCTCTTTTAGCTGGTTCGAATGGTCGCACCCATCATACCAGTCAAAAAAGCCCCGTCCCAAATGAGCTGCCTAGGACGGGGGTCAATGAGTTTTTAATCCCCGTCCCAGAAAAATCATTTTAGGCCGTGTACGCGATGGTCGCCTCAACGGCATGTCGCCAGCCGGCGATCTTTTTGGCTCGCTCGTCTGCGGGCATGGCAGGCTCCACGATGCCGCGGGCGCCATAGACGTCGACGACATCGCGCGCGTACATGCCCAGCGCAATGCCGCAGGCCCAAGCTGCGCCCAGACCGCTCATCTCGTCATTGCTCGCAATGCGGATGGGCGAGCCGACCAAGTCGCTCTCAAACTGCATCAGGTACGCATCGCGCGTGGGGCCGCCGTCAACACGAAGCTCGGCAAGCGCCGCGCCCGAATCCTCGACCATCGCATCAATAACGTCGAAGATCTGATAGGCGATCGACTCATCGGCGGCCTTTACGAACTCCGCGCGACCCGTGGTGCGCGTCATGCCAAAGACGCAGCCCTCGGCATCACTTGCCCAGTGCGGCGCGCCCAGGCCGGTAAACGCCGGCACAAAGTAGACGCGGCTCGCCGGATTGGCGGCGTAGCACAGGTCGGTGACTTCCTCGGGATTGTTGATGAGCTCCAGGTCGTCGCGCAGCCAGGTCTTGACGGCGCCGGCGTAGCTCACGTTGCCCTCGAGCACGTACTCGGTCACGCCGTCCATACGCCACGCGAGCGAGCTCGAAAGCCCGTGCGAGCTGGCGACAAACTCGTTGCCGACATTCATCATGACCGAGCTGCCGGTGCCATAGGTCGCTTTGGCCATGCCGCGGCTGTGGCAACCCTGCGCAAACAGGGCCGCATGGCTGTCGCCCAGCACGCCGTGCACCGGCACGGGCGCGGGCAAAAAGCCGTCCAGGTCCGTCGTGCCAAAGAGACCATCGGAGTCGGTCACCTGCGGCAGGCAGGCCGGATCGATGCCAAAAGCCTCGCACACCGGCTCGCTCCAACAGCCACGGCGCAGGTCGAAGAGCTGCGTGCGGCTGGCATTGGACCAGTCGCAGCGAAACTCCGCACCGCCCGTGAGCGTCCAGACCACCCAGGCATCGATGGTGCCCAGGCACAGCTCGCCCGCCGCCGCGGCCTTGGCAGCCGCCGGAACGTTCGCGAGGATCCAGGCCATCTTGCCCGCCGGATAGTAGGGCGAGAGCACCAGACCTGTCGTGTCACGCACCAGCTCGGCCACGCCTTCGCGCGCAGCAAGCTCGTCGCACAGCTCGCGGGCGCGGGCGCACTGCCACACCACGGCGTCGCACAGCGGCTCGCCCGTCGTGCGACGCCAGGCAACGGTGGTCTCGCGCTGGTTGGAGATGCCAATGCCGGCGATATCTGCCGGATCGACCCCGGTCTCCTCCACCACGGCACGCGCCACGGCCAGCACGTTGGCGGCAATCTCGGTCGGATCATGGCTCACCCAGCCGGCCTCGTTGACAATCTGGCGATGCGAGCGGTCGGCACGATGAATCAGGTGGCCGCCCTCGTCCACCAGCAGCGCCTTCGTGCCCTGGGTGGACTGATCGATTCCGATGATGTATTTGCTCATGTACTCTCCTGTCTCCCCCGTCGATTCAAAAACTAAAATCCGACGGACAAGGAGCGAGCGGCCGTCAAGTGCCGCAGATTGCCGTGAAAGAGGAGCGCCGCGTACTTTGTGTACGCAAGCGACAGTTTGAACGGCAAGGTGCGGTGCTTGGCGGCAGCGCAGCGTCTGTTTCTACTAGTTGCCGAGGAACTCGGCGACCGTCTTGGCGATTCCCTCGCCCGTCAAGCCATAGTGCGCAAAGACCTCGGGACTCGTGCCGGTGATGACCGGCGCGTCGGGCAGGCTCAGACACTTAACAGGACGCGGGCAATGCTCGCCCACGACCTGCGCGACCATGGAGCCCATGCCGCCAAAGGGGCTGTGCTCCTCGACGGTCACGACGGCGCGCGTGGCACCGGCGGCCTCAATCACGGCCTCGGCGTCGAGCGGCTTGACGCAGTACATGTCGAGCACGGTAGCGGAGATACCCTGCTCGGCCAGCAGGTCGGCGGCGTCCACGGCATGGCGGACCATCTCGCCAGTGGCGACAATCGTCACATCGGTGCCGCGACGTACCCAGGTGGCGCGGTCCATCTGGAACGGGCACTCGTCCTCGGTATACACGTCCTCGACCGGGTTGCGGCCCACGCGGATGTAGGCCGGCTTGTTGTCGGCAACCAGGGCGCGCACGAGCTCGGCAGTCTGGAAACGATCGCTCGGCAGATATACACGCATGTTGGGAATCGCGCTCATGGCAGCGATATCCTGTGCGGAGTGATGGCTCATGCCCAAGGCGCCGTAGGACACGCCGCCCGAGATACCGATGAGCTTGACGTTGGTGTTGGAGTACGAGACATCGACCTTGCACTGCTCATACGAGCGCGTGGTCACAAAGGACGCCGGCGAGGCGGCCCAGGCCTTCTTGCCGCACGAAGCCATGCCGGCGGCGATGCTCACCAGGTCCTGCTCGGCGATGCCGACCTCGACGGACTGCTGGGGATACTGATCAAAGAACGGCGTGAGCGATGCGGAACCGCGGGAGTCGGAGCACAGGACGACGATGTCCTTATCGGTCTCGGCGGTCTCGAGCAGCGTGTCGCAGATAACCTTGCGGTTGGCGATCTTGTTAGCCATTGATGGCCTCCTTATGGGCAGCGAAATCGGCGATGATCTGGGCATATTCCTCATCGTTGGGCAGGTGATGATGCCAGGCGGCCTTGTCCTCCATAATGGGCGAGCCATAGCCCTTCACCGTGTTGAGAATGATGACCGTGGGCTTTCCCTTGGTCTCGGCCGCAAGCGTCAGCGCGGCGTCAATGGCCTGGATGTCGTTGCCCGGAATGGAAAGCACGTTCCAGCCGAAGGCAGCCCAGCGCTCCTCCTGCGAATCCTGCTTCATGACGTCCTCGGTGCTGCCGCTGATCTGCAGGCGATTGCGGTCCACGAGCGCGCACAGGTTATCGAGCTGGTAGTTGCCGCCGCTCATGGCGCCTTCCCAGACCGAGCCCTCGGCAAGCTCGCCGTCGCCCATGATGGTGTAGACGCGGTAGTCGCGGCCGTCCATCTTGCCGGCAAGCGCCATGCCTACGGCCACGGGCAGGCCATGGCCCAGCGAGCCGGAGTTCATCTCGATGCCCTTGAGCTTGTTGTTGGGGTGACCGATGTAGGGGCTGCCGAACTTGGAGAAGCGGGCCTTGACGTCGTCGAGGTCCAAATAGCCCTCGTGGCACAGCACCGCGTAGTAGGCCTCCATGGCGTGGCCCTTAGAGAGCACAAAGCGGTCGCGGTTGGGGTCGTCGACGGTCTCGGGCGAAATGTTGAGGTGGTTGGCATAGAGGGTCATGAGGGCGTCGATCACCGACATGTCGCCACCGATGTGGCCGCCGGCGCCAGCCATGATGATATCGACGCAATCGCGGCGAAGATCCCAACGCAGGGACTCAAGCTCTTCGATAGTTGCCATTTCTACTCTCCTCGCAGGTAGGCTTTGACGTCTTCTTCAATCGGGTCGTATAGGTCGGGCTGGATGCCGATGTACTTGCACGCCTCGTAGAGCACCGGCACCACGTTGGCGTGAATGGCGACGCAGTGGTGAATGTAGGGGCCCTCGACGATCTTGGCCTCGAGGCGCTTGAGGTTGTCGACCTCAACCCACAGGTAGGTGCCCATGCCGGCCGGCCCGTCGATACCGCAGGCGTTGCCGAGCAGCAGCGAATACTCGCCGTTGTCGCCATCAAAGCGGGCAAGGGTGAGGTCGCCGTGCTTGGCCTCGGCCGTCAGCGCGCCGGGGTGATCGAAAGCCAGCGGGTAGGTGAGCTTGGGCTTGACAGCCGCGCAGCTGCAGGGCCAGGGGCCGCAGTGCTGCAGCAGCTCGCCGTTCTCGTTATCGGGATGCCGCACGGTCCAGTCAGCAAACATGCCGCGGTGACGGCCCAGGTCGGCGGCCTCGACCATCAGCGCGGTAATGGCGCCGTGGATATCGGTCTCGCACACGACGGGGATACCCATCTCATTGAGGATGGCGTTGGCGGCGCAGGGCATAATGCCCAGCTCGTCCTGCAGGGCGTTCCAGCACTGGATGGCGCCGGCGTTGCAGCCGTACTTATCGACCAGGCGCTTCATAGCGATAGCGAGCCCTGCGACCGCGGGGACCTTGTCCTCGGGGATGCAGATCTCAAAGCTGTCGCGAATGTGGTCGAGCATGGCGGACATGGCCTGCTCGTCGGCCTGGGCGTCGCGCACGGCCTGAACAAGTTCGGTCATGGGGATGGGCGAAAGCTGAATATTGAACTTCTCGAGCAGCTCGCCCTCGTTGCACATGGTGGACCAGAAGTCGAACGGACGGGTGGCCATCTGCAGGATGCGGGTGCGCTTGAAGGTCTTGACCACGTTGCACACGGCCAAGAAGTCCCAAACGCCGCGTTCGAACTCGGGATCGGTCAGGCGGCAGTTGGTCATATAGGTAAAGGGAACCTGGAAGCGGCGCAGGACCTTGCCGGTGGCGAACAGGCCGCACTGGCTATCACGCAGGCGGGTGCCATCGGGCTCGGGGCGCTCGTCGCGCGGGCCCCACAGCAGCACGGGCAGGTCGAGCTCACGGGCAAGGCGGGCGCAAACGTACTCGGTGCCAAAGTTGGCGTGGCACAGCATGATGCCGTCGACGCCCTCGGCGCGGAACTTCTTGACGATAGGCTCGATATGGCTGTCGTCAAACAGCAGGCCCTCGTCGTTGATGTCGTCAATGTCCACAATGTCGACGCCGATCTCGCGCAGGCGATCGGCCGTCAGGCCGCGATACTTAATCGCGTCCGGCGCGCTAAAAATGCTGCGGCGTGTGGGCACAAAGCCGAGCTTGATTTTATCCATGTACGTCCTCCCCTAGTCACATGTTCAGTAAACAGACGCGTGTTTCGTTTTGTTCTGTTTACTAAATGTTTTACTCTTCTGTTTAGAAGTTTAACGCGAAATACCCGTGGACGGTAGTGAAATCAGCCTAAACGGTATGTAAACAAACTGAACATACAAGGAGAACAAAAAGGGTCCCGAAGGACCCCCTTTTTGAATAGCGTTGTTTTTACTGCCCTCGCGCGCTTTGACGCGCCGCAAACGATGCTGCCTTCGCCTAGATTTCGCGCACGCTCTGGCGCTCGACAAAATACGTCGATACGGCCGTCTTGCAGGTATAGCTCTTGGGATTGCGGATGTTACCCACCAGGCGGCGCACCGCGATTTCGCCCACCTCGTGCTTGGGAACGTGCACCGTGGTGAGCGGCGGGTTGGAGAAGGCGCCTAGAGACAGGTCATCAAAGCCGATGATCGAGACATCCTCGGGCACGCGCACGCCGTGTTCGCTCAGCGCGCGCATGGCGCCCACGGCGAGCACGTCGTTCTCGGCAAAGAAAGCCGTCGGCAGGTCGTCGCGCGAGATGCTGTCGAGCCACGCGCCCATGTCGCGATAAGCGCCCTCGAGCGTGGTTCCCAGCGTGACGCGCCATGCCGGGTTGGCCTCAAGGTCTGCATCCTCAAGCGCTTGGCGATAGCCGCGCTCGCGATCCTTAAAGTTGCGGATGCGAAGGTCGCCTGCTAGGTAGCCAATTTGCTTGTGACCCTTTTCGATAAGGTAATCCACGGCACGCAGTACCGAATCGGTGTTGGCAATGACTACGGCATCAAAGTACTGACGGTCGCTCCAACCGTCGAGCACGATCAGGTGGGCGGCAGCGTTGGCGAACAAGGCGTAGTCTTCCTCACCCAGCTCGGTGCCCATCAACACGATGGCGGCAGCCGGGTCGGCGATAAGGCCCTCGACCTGCGGGCGCACGGCGTTCAAGTCGCTAAAGTCGAGCGAGACAAAGCTCGTGCTCATGCCGTGGCGACGCGCCTGGCGCTCCACGCCCTCGATGACCGCGGGGTGAAAGGTGCTCTCGTCCAGGATGGCGCCCGTCTTGCGCGCAAGCACAAACTGAATGCTCTCGAGTTGCGTCGACTGCTGGTAGCCGAGCGATTGTGCGCACTCCAGGATGACCTTAGCGGTCTCCTCGCTCACGCTGCGCTTGCGGTTGAGCGCGTTGGACACAGTCGCAGGCGAAAAACCGGTGATGCGGCTGATCTCGCGAACACTTGCTTTAGCCATTGTTCCCCCTAGTAACGGTCGCGGTCGAGCATCGTGGCCTGACCGCCCCGCGACTCGACAACTAAACGACCGCAAATTCAATCTAAACAGAATAGTAAATGTTTAATAGCTAGTTTAGCCTGTTGTCAAGCGAAGTGGTGCGACTATTCCCCCAACGGGCACATTTACTCGGTAGCTAAAAAGCCCCGTCCCAAATTGACTACATGGGGCGGGGCGTGAAAAACATTTAGCCAAGGACACGGGCCATACGTGTCTTGAACTCGGACAGGAAGCGCGGAGCATCCACGGTCAGTGCCACAAGCGCACTCTTGTCCGGATCAGACAGACGGTGCTCGTCGCAAATGGTGCGGCCGCGATACTCTCCCAGCAGATCAACACGCAGGTTGCAGCCGAGCGCACCTACGAGCGTGGGGTCGATCGCCACGGCAACGGCCAGCGGATCGTGCAGCGCACAACCACCCAGGTAGGGTGCGTTCATCTCGTACGAGCCAATGTAGTGCTCGACCATGCTCGCAAATGCGCAGCCCGCCATGGTGCCCGAGCCCGTCCAGCCGGCAACGTCGCGGCGTGTGAGCACCACGCGATGCGTCACGTCCAGACCCACCATGGTGAGCTTGCGACCTGAACGCAGCACCGCGTCGGCTGCCTCGGGGTCGCTCGCCATGTTGGCCTCAGCGCCCGCGCTCACGTTGCCGGGCACGGTAAGGGCGCCGCCCATCACGACCACGCGGCCGATGGACATCATCGCCGCCGCATCGCGCTCCAGGGCGAGCGCCAGGTTGGAGAGCGGGCCAGTCACTACGTAGACCAGATCGGGACCATAGGTGCGCGCGGCATCGATCAGATAATCGACCGCAGCGTTGCCGTCGGCCGAGGTCGCCCCCACCGGCTCGTAGGGCGACGCGGGCACGCTCGCGCCGCCGATGCCGTTCTTGCCGTGAATGAGCGCGGTGGACGCCGGCGGCGCATAGGGCTCAGTCGCCTGCAGAGGACGGTCGGCACCCAGGTACACCGGCACCTCGGGACGACCCAACAGGTCGAGCACCGCCAAGCAGTTGTGCGCCGACTGCTCGACGCGTACGTTGCCAAAGCACGTGGTGATGCCCACGAGCTCCACCTCGGGACTCGCGATGGCATAGGCCAGCGCCATCGCATCGTCCACACCCATATCCAGATCAAGGATCAGCTTCTTGATTGCCATTGTTCTACTCCGCTTCTCCGTCTTTATCGTTTAACCAAACCAATGTTCAACTTCGGCGCGCGTGGGAATCGATTGCTGAGCGCCCAGGCGCGACACCGTCACTGCCGAGGCGCGAGCACCCGCGGCCATGCACTCAAAGAGCGGCAAGCCCTCTAGGCGAGCCGCCGCCAACGCGCCGATAAACGTATCGCCGGCGGCCGTGGTATCGACTACCGTGCTCGAAAGTGCCGGCATGCGCAGCAGCTCACCGTCATCGCCGAGCGTAACCGAGCCGGCACCGCCCAACGTGATGACCGCAGCTCCGGCACCCCTAGCGAGCAGGGCGTTGAGCGCCACGACGCAGCTTGCATCGTCCGCGGGCAAGATTCCCGTCAGAACCTGGCACTCGGTCTCGTTGGGACAGACCAGGTCGACCGCAGGCCAGACCTCCGCAGGCAGCTCGCAGGCAGGCGCCGGATTAAAGACCGTATAGAACCCCAGCTCGTGAGCGCAAACAAGCGCATCGGCCGTCGCTGCAAGGTCACATTCACCCTGGGCGATAAAGACGCTTCCGGCAGCCGGGGCAATCTCGCTGGCGTCGCCGTCGAGCTCATGGGCCGCCAGACGCCTCAACGCGCAGGCAACGTCCGCGCCCGCAAACGCATGGTTGGCGCCCGGTGACAGTATGATGTGGTTGTCGCCCTCGCAGCGAATGATGGTTGCCGTTCCCGTCTCCACGTCATCGCGATGCACTACAAAGTCACAGTCCACACCGGCGTCTTGGAGCCCCACCACGAGCGACGCGCCGAACGCGTCGCGACCGACAGCGCCGATCATGCACG
This sequence comes from uncultured Collinsella sp., assembly GCA_938005465.1. Taxonomy (GTDB): domain Bacteria; phylum Actinomycetota; class Coriobacteriia; order Coriobacteriales; family Coriobacteriaceae; genus Collinsella. The sequence continues at coordinate 176,176 of CALLNU010000034.1, read as the reverse complement.
TGCGCGCACCCATGCGCGCGGCGGCGACGGCCTGGTTAGCGCCCTTGCCACCGGCGTTGGTGATAAAACCGCTACCACCGACTGTCTCGCCCGCGCGCGGCATGCGCTCGCACGCCACCGAAAGGTCCATGTTCATGCTGCCGAACACCGCAACGATGCCGCGATCTGCCATGGAAACCTCCTCATCTGCGGGCTTTGCACCCACCGTCGACCGTCGATTGCGCGCCTTCGCACCTCTATAACTTTAGTTCACTTTGATGTGAACGCACCCTTGAGGTTGCGCCAGCAGCAAGCATTCACAGGAGCAGGCAGCTACAATGAATACGTGCTGATTATTCTCGTCATTGGATGATGTTTTATGGAACAATTCTCGCAATCGGGCTCGCGCGGTCGACGCCGCACGGGCAACGAGCCGGCGCCGCACGAACGCGTGAAGAGCGAACGCCGTGCCAACGAGCCGCGACGCACCGCGAGCCCCCATCGCGCTTCTGCCAACAACGCGGGCCGCGCCAACACTCCCGCCGCGGAGCAGACGCCTGCTCGCCCCAAGTCCCGCTACATCCCTGCCCTTGACGGCCTGCGCACGCTTGCCGTCGTCGCGGTGGTGCTCTATCACCTCAACCTCACGTGGGCGCAGGGCGGTCTGCTCGGCGTCACGATCTTCCTTGTGCTTTCGGGCTATCTGATCACACGCCTGCTACTCAACGAAGTCGCTAAGACCGGCCACATCGACCTCAAGAGCTTCTGGATTCGCCGCATCCGTCGCCTGGTCCCCGCCGTGGTAACGGTAGTGTTTGTAACCTGCGCGCTGTGCACTATCTTTAACCACGTGATGCTCACCAAGATGCGTCCCGACATCCTGCCGTCGCTGCTGTTCTTCAACAACTGGTGGCAGATTGCCCAAAACGTCTCGTACTTCAATGCCCTGGGCGACCCCTCGCCGCTCACGCACTTTTGGTCGCTTGCCATCGAGGAACAGTTCTACCTGATTTGGCCGCCACTGCTGTTTGCCATGGTATCCATGCATGTGAGCAAGCCCAACACGCGCCGCGTGGTTCTGGGCTTGGCTGCTGTCTCCGCCATCGCCATGATGGTGCTCTATAACCCTGCCGCCGACCCCAGCCGCGTGTACTACGGCACCGACACCCGTGTGTTCTCGCTGCTGCTGGGTGCCTGGATGGCCTTTATCCCCGATCGCGACCTGGCGCCGGTGCGTCTCGCTCGTCGTTTGGGGCTCAATCGCCTAGCTGGCGCCGCCAAGCACGGCAAGAACGCCGAGGGCAAGCTTGGCGAGAAGGCCGACGAAGCAGCCGAGACCGCCCCGGCACAGCCGAGCGCCCTCGTGCGTTTTTGGTCCTCGCCCGCATCCATCGATGTGTTGGGCGTCGTGGGTCTGGTTGGCCTTGCCGCCATGGTCGCGCTCACCAACGGCTACACCGCCTTCCAGTATCGCGGAGGCACGCTGCTGTGCTCGATCCTCACGCTCATGGTCATCGCGGCCTGCGTGCAGCCCCAGGGAATGGTTGCCCGCGCGCTGTCCGCCGAGCCGCTCGTGTGGGTTGGCAAGCGCTCGTACAGCATCTACCTGTGGCACTATCCGCTGCTGTTGCTCATGAACCCGGTCGCCAACATCAACGATACGCCGTGGTGGCAGTACATTTTGCAGGTGTTGTTGGTGGTCGCCGTGGCAGAGTGCTGCTATCGCTTTATCGAGACTCCGTTTAGGAAGGGCGCCTTTGAGCGCACCGTGTCCGAGTTCCGCGACGGCACCACCACGCCCGCTAACTGGGTACGCGCGCACGTCCCTGTCTGCGCAGCCTGCGCTGTCGTGTTGGTCGTTGCACTGGGCGGCCTGATCTTTGTGCCCGAGACGTCTGCGCTGAGCGGCGAGGGCGCCGAAGTTCTGAACAAGGAAGCCAAGAACACCGCGCCCACCGACCAGCAGGCGGCCGACGACACCGACAAGGACAACGACGGCTTCCCCGATGGCTCCTACGATCTGCTTATGATCGGCGACTCCGTGTCGCTGCGTGCCGTAGACACCTTTGACGGCGTGTTCCCGCACAGCCATATCGATGCCGAAAAGGGCCGCCAGTTTGATGCGGGGCGCACGACATTTGAAGGCTATATCCAGCAGAACCTTGCCGGCAAGATCGTGGTCTTTGCCCTGGGCACCAACGGCTTGGTAACCGACGACCAGATCGACGCCATCATGGCCGATGCGGGAGATAAGCGTATGGTGGTGTTTGTGAACACGCGCAGCCCGCAGCCGTGGGTTGGCTCTACCAACCAGGCCATCGCCAACGCCGCTACGCGCTACAAGAACGTGCGCGTTATCGACTGGTACGGATACAGTGCCAACCGCAACGACCTGTTCGATGGCGATGGCACGCACCTATCGACCACTGGCGTGACTGAGTACCTCAACTTGATCCACGATGCCGTCAAGAAGGACCTGCCCGTACACCCCGAGGATCACGTCAACGATCCGCAGCCGGCAGCCGTCAAGTCTGCCACCGACGCACTCGTCAATGCGCTCGCTCTCAAGCCGCACAAGCTGGGCACCGACAAGTAACCTGCAGCGCAAACTTCCCACATCCGGAGGGGGTGTCTGCCACGGCAGACACCCCCTCCGGCAGTTAGGGACACTCCTGGCGCAGCCAATGAAGACCCCTACGGATGAATTCCAGGCCGCTCCGTCGCTCCAGACATCGTTTCCGCGCCTCGTGCCTGCCCCAAACAATCAAAACAAGCCCTTTTCGCCGCACCCTCAAAGGTCTGTGGGCAAAAAAGGGCAAATATGAGTACTGTTACCATTTTAGTAGCAGGCAAAACCACCCAAAATGACGTCCGAGCGAACCCTACAACCCCCTAAGACAGCCAACCTGACTGGTTTAAGGCGTATTGGAGCCAATTTTAATGAACATACTATAGGTTATGTTTATTATCTTCTTGAATGTAAATGCTATTCACTTAGCAACAGTACTCATATTTGGCATTTATTGCCCACTGCCATATAACTAACACCCTATAGCAGACAAAAACAGGCCGTAGCCCATCGCTGCGGCCTGTTTGGAGTCCAAAAGAGGCGCTAAGCGCTGTAACCCATCGCCTGCAGGACAAACATGACGGCCGTGAGCACCGTAATCACGGCGATAGTCGCCCAAGTGAGCACGTTCCACACGCGGCCGTTGCGGTTGGCGCCCATAATGTGACGGTCGGCGGCGATAACCACCTGGAACACCAGAACCACAGGCAGCAGCACGCCATTGATGACCTGCGAGGTCATCATAATCTGGAACAGATCGACGCCGGGCATAAGCACCAGCACGGCAGAGATGCCAATGATGGCCGTAATGATGCCGCGATAGACCGGGGCCTCGTCCCAGCTGCGGTCGGCACCGCGCTCCCAGCCAAATGCCTCGCAGATAGCGCTCGACGTGACGCCCGGCAGCACGCAGGCGGCCAAGAAGCTCGCCGCGACCAGGCCCGAGGCAAACAGCACCGTGGACCACTGACCCGCAATAGGCTCCAGCGCGCGGGCGGCATCGGCGGCATCGCTAATCTGAATACCCGCCGGGAACAACACCGTACCGGTCGTGATGATAATAAAGCCGGCAATGACATCGGCGGCAAGCGAGCCGCTCACGGTGTCGATGCGCTGCAGCACGATATCGTCCTCGCCCGCGTTCTTATCGACCACGTTGTTCTGCGCCAAGAAAATCATCCACGGCGCGATGGTGGTACCAATCGTCGCGACCACGAGCGACACGTAGCTGGGGTCATTTTGAATGTTAGGCACGACCAGGTCGACCGCGACCTCACCCCAGTTGGGGCCAGCCATAAACGCGGCGACAATATAGGTCACGAACACGCAGCTCACCAGCAGCAGAATCTTCTCGATGCGCTGGAAACTGCCCGACATGGTAAGCATCCACACCAGCAGCGCCACCAACGGCACCGAGATGCTCGCCGGCACGCCAAAGAGGGCGAGGCCGCTCGCAATACCCGCAAACTCCGAAATGGTCACGGCTGTGTTGGCGATCAACAGCGCCGCCATAGCAAGTACACTCTTGCGCACGCCAAAGCGCTCGCGAATGAGCGATGCCAGGCCCTTGCCCGTGACGCAGCCGCAGCGTGCCGCGGTCTCCTGCGTCACGATGAGCAGCACAGTCATGACGGGAAGCATCCAGAGCATCTTGTAGCCATAGCTGGCGCCCGCGCTGGAATACGTTGCAATGCCGCCGGCGTCATTGCCCGAAAGCGCCGCCAGCAGACCGGGACCCATAGCGCCAAAGATGGCCGCGATGGTCAACTTTTGCTTGGTGCCCGACTTTTGCTTGGTATTTTGCACGCGACCACCTACCCCATGACCGACATGGTGAGCAGCACCGCGGCGATGCAGTACGCCACACACGAGATCATGACGGCGATGACGTTCATGGCGGTACCCGACGTATTGAGGTCGTGCTCATCGCGCCAGAACAGCACCATCAGGTAAATCACGGCGCTCATGTTGCCCACCAGGCAGATGATGGCCGCGATGTTAAAGCAGCCGGTAAAGAGCTGCTCCTCAAACATAGGGGCATCGAGGAACGCGGCAGTGCGCACCAGCTGCGCGCACAGGTAAGTAACAAGCGAAAGGATCAGGCCCATACCCGTGCTCTGGAAGAAGAATCCCAGGTACGGTTTGGGCTCGTCGTCGTGACCGTCGTACTCGAGGAAGTAGTTCTTGACGAACGACACCATGCGCGAGGCCGCCAGCAGCACGAGCGGCATGGCGCACATGGGGAACACCACCAGATGCGCGGAGCCGAGCGCCGTTCCCAGCACGGTCGCCATGATGCACGACGCGATGCCCCATACAACAACCCAGTACTGGCGATGCACGAACCAGCTGAGCACGTTCGTCGAGTCGTCCGACGCGCTATCGCCCGAGCCGACACCGGCGATCTGCAGGTCCTCCTGATGCTCCTCGGCGATAACGTCCATGGCGTCGTCGAAGGTCACGATACCCAGGATATGACGGTTCTCGTCGCAGACAGGGATGGCAACCAGGTCGTACTTGGTCATCTCGTCCGTCACGTCTTCCTGGTCCTCGTCGGGCGACACATAGACCAGGTCGCGATAGGCCAGCTGACCCAGCGTGGCGTCGCGGTCGGCTACGATCAGCGTGCGCAGCGAAAGCACGCCGGTCAGCATGCCGCTCGGATCCTCGGTATAGACGTAGTAGACGCTCTCGAAGTCCTCGTCGAGCTCGCGAATCGCCTCGATGGCGTCACCGACCGTTGCCGTGGCGGGCAGGGAGACAAACTCCGAGGTCATGATGCGGCCGGCGGTGTTGTCCTCATACCCCAGCAGGTTACGAATCGCCTTCTCCTCCTTGACGCCCATCAGGCGCAGGAGCTTCTCGGCCTTCTCGTAATCGAGCTCGTCGATCAGGTCGGCTGCATCGTCCGGGTCCATCATGGCCAGCATCGACGATGCATCCGTATCGGACAGACCCTCGAGCATCTCGGTCATAAGCTCGTCGTCATCGAACTCCGAGATGGCCTCGGCGGCCTGGGCGGTGTCGAGCTGCGCGAACACCTGCGCACGCAGGCGCGGGTCGAGCTGCTCGATAATGTCGGCAATGTCGGCGGGGTGCAGCTCGCCAAGCGTCTTGTGCGACACCGAGAGTTGAATGTTCTTGGTCGAGCGGTCGAGCAGGTCCATGTAGGACCAAGCGATGATGTCCTCACTGAGCGGCTTGCCCAGATGCTTCATAAAGCCCTCGACGACATGCTCGAGTGTGGGGCTGATCGCGCGCAGCAGACCGCGGGCACCGACCTCGGCGCCCAGCAGGCGCAGCTGATTTTCGCCCGACATGGAAAACTTGATGTCGTTGACGCGCACGACCTTCATGCCCTGCGTGTCGACAATCTGCTTGTTGAGCACGTCACGGGCAAGCAAGAGTTCGGTCGGTTGCAGGTACGAAAAGCGAATTTCGGTAGCCGACGTCTTAAGGTGTACGCCCGTCTCGTCGATACGGTCGACCCATTTGCGCCAGCTGATCATAAACGGCGTCTTGCCGGGTCCGCGGAACGCGAGCGACGTCACGTGCGGAAAAACTTCGCCGGTAGCAATACCAAAATCGTTGACCACGCCGAGCTTTTCGCCGTCGACGTCCAAGACCGGCAATTTGAGCATCTCACTCAGATAATTCAATGGTGCTCCCCATCATTATTCCTCCGGACGCGGCCGCGCATGCGGCGTCCGGGGGCTTCTGGATATGTATACGCATGCGCAGGCGGCACGCCGCTCGACGCTTACACCCCGTGCATGCGCAAAAAGCACCTGCATGGGGTCATCGACTGTATGGTCGAGGTTTGGATTTCACCTGTAACCTTTCTCTTGACCCTCATTAACCGCAGTAACTATAGCATCAGCATCGCCCTGCGGCATCGAATTTATGCGCTGCACATTGCAGGCATACCAAACGCTGACGCATCCGTGACATAGCCGTTGGGGACGTTCTTAAACGACTACCCAATGACTACTCTGTGGCGTCGTCGTCCTCGGCAAGTTGGGGGAACACGGCGCCCTTGGGCATGGTGACCTTCGTCAGCGAGGTGAGCTTTTTGCTCAGCGACATGTCCGTCTTGACCAGGTCGCTGAGCGTCACGATCTTGTAGCCGTCGGCAATGAGGCCGTCGATAATCCGCGGCAGCGCCTCGAGCGTCTGCTCGGCGCATTCGTCTCTATCGGTGAGCAGCACGATATTGCCCGGCGTCACCGAATCGAGCACCGTCGAGACCTGCTCGTCGGCACCGTTGAGCAGCCAGTCGCCCGAGTCAATATTCCACGAGACCACGGCGGAGACCAGGTCCATCGCATCAATCCAGTTTTGCTCGTCAAAGGCAGCGTAGGGAGCACGCAGCAGCATCGTCTTCACGCCGGTCGCCGACTTAATCGCATCGGTACCTTTCGTGATCTGTTCGCGTACCGCCTCACGGTCCTGACCCTTGAGCGAATCGTCGCTGTAGCTGTTGGATCCGATCTCGCACCCGGCATCGACAATCGCCTTGGCCGTGGCAGGCGAGGCCTCGGCCGCATCGCCCGAAAGGAAGAACGTCGCGGCGGCACCCTTTTCCTTGAGCACCTGCAAGATCTGTTTGGTGGCGCCGCTCGGACCCTCGTCAAACGTCAGCGCCACGTACTTTTTGTTGCCCTTGGGCGCCACGCTGGCGCACGCAACGACGCAATCGGTGGCGGGCACAACCTCGCCGCGGTCTTGCGTCTTGCCCGACTGCTCACCAACCCACACCTCGGAGCGGCCCTGGACACCCCACGTCTGCACATACTCGATAGCGCCCGTACCCTCGACCTTGAGCTTGGGCTCGATAACCGTAGCCTGAACCTCGTGCTTCTCGTAGGTGTTACGGCCATCCTTGACCGTCACCTTCTCGCCGCCCTCAAGTTCGCGGCTATCCCATTTGCCCTGTTTCACGCGCTTGCCGTCGACCTTCACCGACAGTTTTTCGCCCCCATGGCGCTTGAGCACGCTGTCATCGACGGCCAGCAGGTCGCCTGCGTCGTAGGTGTCAGTCAACTCCTGGTCGTCGATGAGATTCTGCAGCGTAGAGCCCACGCGCACCGCGGTCTTCTGGCCGTTGAGCTCCACATCCACGCTGCGGTTGACGTAGCCCACGACGGCAGCGATAAACAGCACGAGCGCACAGCCCACGGCGATGAGTGCGTAGGGCAGGCGAGACGAACGACGGGGCGTACGGCTGTTGCCGATGCGCGCACTGCGGTCGCTAAACCCGCGGCTATGGTTGAGGTACATCGCGCCGGGCTTACGGTGACGCTTGCGCTGACCGCTGGGCAGCTGCCCCAGGTCGCGGCGCGCCGTCGGACGCGCACCCGAACGCCCGTTTAAGTTGGATCCGTTTTGGCGCATGTGCCCTCCCCCATAAACACAGCAAGCCGGAGCAACAGGTCTCCGGCTTGCCTCCCATCATTTGGTACGTCGCTATTTTGTAGCTTTTGACGAGCCTCCGCTCGCTTTTTGGTATTCGTCCTTAAACGCCTTGAACATGCCGCGCGTCTTGCCGAGCTGCTTGCCCAGTGCGCGACTGCCCTTGTCCACGGCAACCGATCCCTTGTCGTCGAGCACCTTGGCGCCCTTTTTGACCTTGTCGCCCACCACGACGCTGGCCTCGGCGGCCTTGGCAGCCGCACCGCCCGAATACCCGAGCGACTTGACCTCGTCCGAAACAATCATCGCGCCGTCCGCATAGCCGCGCAGCATCGTCGGCGGTACCTGCGTGTCACCAACCAAAACACTCGAAGCAGCACCGGCGGTCACATAGAATGCCTGCACGATGCCCGAGCGTGGCTTGAACTCAACGTCCGAGCAATAGCCCACGACGTCGCCTGATTCCGTGCGCACGTCCATACCGACCCAGATGATGCAATCGTCCAGGTTGATGTCGAGGCGCTTGGCAGCGGCGGCATCGTACGTGTCCTTGACGTCATCGACCGCAATGGCGCCCTCGTAGACACCAATAGCGTCGAGCGCTACGAATCGGTCGGAACGCTCGATCATGCCCGCGATATCGGATTGGCGGACCATAAAGCCGACCACGCGCGTACCGCCCGGGGTAAAGACCGGAAAGTGAATCTTTCCGAGCTTTTTAGGGCTGCGCGGTGTGCCGTCCTTTTTGGTGCGCTTGTCCTCGGTAGGCTTGCGATAGATCTTGGCGCCGACAAAATCCCCGGCGCGCATTATGCCTCGGTCGAGGGCTCCGCAGCCTCGGTATCAGCCTCGACGGCGTTCTCGACCACGACGTCGGCGGCAGGCGTCACGTTGCCGCCCGAAATGGCGTCGTTGAGCTGCTCGCGCAGCTGGTCCATGCGCTCGCGGGCCAGGTCGACCTTGGCGCGCAGGTCGTCGGTCTTGGCGTCGACCATCGGGCCAAAGTCATTCACCGCAGCACGGGCCTCCTCGGCGCTGTGCTCGTAGGTGTCGCGCATATTGTCCCAGGCGTCGTTGGCGATATCGGCAGCCATGGCGCGGGTCTCGGCGCCCGAGCGCGGGGCCAGAGCAACGCCGACAATAGCGCCGGCAGCGGCACCAAAAAGTGCGCCGGAGACAAAGCTGAAAGTCTTACCCATGATCATTCCTCTCCTGCGGGCACGTCGGTGCCCACCGTTTGAATGCTGTCCATTATACCCGCAGCGCATCACTTGCCGCTCTGCTCATCTGCGTACGGCAAAGGCGCAGGTACGTGATGGTGATAAACGCGTAGGCCTACTCCTGAGGCATAGCCGGCATGGCCACCGTGGCACCCGGGTCCTCGCCGGCGCCGTCCACGAGCGGCAGGCCGCCCTCATGCGCAGGTCCTGCCGGAACCGTCGCCGCACCGCCAAAGACGGCAGCGGAGGCCTCGTGGTTCTCGGCAACCGCGCCCTCGGTATCAATCGCCACCTGGGGCTCGTCGTCAAAGTTGGGGACGCCCTGGGGCTCGGTGGGAACGGGCTCGGCGGTCGCATCGGCAACGGGCTCGGCGTCGACCGGCACATCGCCCTCGTCAGCGCCCTCGGCCTCGGCAGCATCTTCGCCGTTCGCAGCGGCGACGGCCTCGTGAGGATCCTTGCCCTCGGCCTCGGCGCGCATGCCCAGCACCAGGTTGCGCAGGCCCGCGACCGTGCCTTCCACGTCAGGGGCAGGCTGGTCGGCGTGCAAGTACGCCCAGTCCATCATAAAGGTGGCCGAAGACAGCGCGCCGATGGCCAGCGCGTCGTCGGGGCACGAAAGCTCAACCTCAAAAACGCGCTCGTCGTGCTCGCTTACGCGCGTGCGGCCGCACGAGATGCTGCCGGCAAGCCCGGTCTCGTTCATGAGCTCGACCGTCACATGCTCAAGCAGATGGCAAAGCTCGGTCTGACCCATGCAGTCCTGGAACTCGCGACCGGAATCACCCAGGCACAGGTGCTTGGCAATCGCCGGCACCAGGTAATACACGCGCGCCGTGGCCTCGATATCCTCCGAGGTCATGAGCGGCATGCCGGGGTTCACCAGCACATGCGCGCAGATCTTGTCCTCGCTGACGGTGACCTTAAGGATGTTGAACAGGCCTGCCATAACTCTCCCCTACTCTTCCTTGCCCTACTCGTCGCCATCGTGCGGATCCACAGAGCCCGCACCCGACGCCGCCGGCTTCTCTGCCGAAGACTCGGAATCCTTCTTATCGGTTTCGGCCGGAGCGATCACGCGAATGAGCGAGATGCGCTGGCCACGCATCGACTGCACCTTGAACTTGTACCCCGCAACCTCAAATACCTCTCCGATGTCGGGCACCGAGTCGCAAAGCTCCAAAATCCAGCCGGCGATGGTCTCATAATCATCGCTTTCCTCGAGCGGCCAACCAAGCTCAATCGCGTCATCGCACGAAAAACGCCCATCAACGAGCCACTCGCGGCGCGAAAGGCGCGTGAGATACTTGTTGTCGGGGTCGAACTCGTCCTCGATCTCGCCGACGATCTCCTCAACGATATCCTCGATGGTGATAATGCCGGCCGTGCCGCCGTACTCGTCCACGACCACCACGATCTGGTCGTGCGAGGTCTGCATCTCGGACAGTAGCGGCAGGATGTCCTTGGTGTCGGGCACAAAGGTGGCGTCGCGCAAATAGCCGGCGATGGGCTGGTCGCCCTTGCCGTCGAGCGCGGGCTGAATCAGGTCCTTGATGTGCGCGATGCCGGCGACGTTGTCGGGATCCTCGTGATAGACGGGGATGCGGCTGAAGCCGGTCTGGCGCATGGTGGACAGCACGTCGGCGACCGTCTCGTCGTCCTCGCACATGGTGGTGTCCACGCGCGGCACCATGACCTCGCGGGCAACGGTGTCGCCCAGGTCGAAGATCTCGTGGATCATGCGCTTTTCCTCGTCGAGCAGGTCGTCCTGCTCCGAGACCATGTACTTGATCTCTTCTTCCGAGACGTTCTGGCGGTCGTCGGCACTCTTGATGCGCAGGATGCGGGCCAGGCCATCGGAGCAAGCACCGGTCAGCCACACGAGCGGACGGGCGATCTTTTGGAAAAATGACAACGGTCCCACGACCTGCTTGGACACGCCCTCGGCATTGGCCAGGCCGATGCGCTTGGGGACGAGCTCGCCGATCACGATGGACACGAAGGCGACCGCGACGGTGATGATGACCGGCGCCAGGCCGCGCGCGATGGCGGAGAGCGGCGCGATGCCAAAGCTCATGAGCCACGTGGCGAGCGGGTCGGACAGACTCGTCGAGGCGACGGCGGACGAGGCGAAGCCCACGAGCGTAATGGCAACCTGGATGGTGGCGAGCAGCTGGTCGGAGTCGGCAGCCAGCTTAATAGCACGCTCGGCGCGCTTGTCGCCTTCCTCGGCCTCGTGCTCCAACACGGCGCGCTTGGCCGTGGTGAGCGCCATCTCGGACATAGAGAAGTAGCCGTTGATGAGGGTCAAAACGAGGGTGGTGATAAGGGAGATGGTTATGTCCATCGGGAGTTTCTCGAACCTCCAAGATTCGGGACGTCAGGTTAAAACGTTGATGGCGGATACGGCAATTGCACCGGCGCCCAAACGAGAACGCGGGCGCGCAGGCGTGGTCGCTAGATTACGAAGAGGATCACCGCCATGAACTGGAAGATGCTGCCGGCGAGCACCCACAGGTGAAACACGCTGTGCAGATAGCGCACGTTTTTGGCGATATAGAACGGCACGCCCGCGGTGTAGCACACGCCGCCGACGGCGAGCAGGGCAAGTGCCACGGGGTTGAGCAGCGCAACAAGTTCGGGCAGCTTAAAGACAACGAGCCAGCCCATCAGCAGGTAGACCAGGCCGCTTACCCAATGCGGCTGGCGCTCGCGTAGGAAGCACTCGAGGGCGATGCCGATGATGGCGATGGCCCATACAGCAAAGAACAGCATAGCGCCGCCGTCGTTTGCGAGCGTGATGAGGCAAAACGGCGTATAGCTGCCCGCAATGAGCAGGTAGATGCAGCTGTGGTCGATGATGCGAAACACGCGCTTGGCGCGCGCGGGCTGAATCGCGTGGTAGAGCGTGGAGGCTAGGTATTCGAGGATAATGCTGACACCATAGACAATCGCCGCGGCCATGTGGGCCGGGCCTCCGCCGCGCAGGGCAGCGAATACGATCAGGAGCACCAGGCCCGCGATACCCAGCAGGCAGCCGACACCATGGGTGACGGAGTTCATGATCTCCTCGCCCACCGTGTAGTGTGGAACGGCCGCGGTCTTGGGTCGCGGCTTAGAACTGTCGCTCGAATCGGACATGCCGGTTACATCCTCCAACGTAAAGAGTTCTCAACACTATATCAAAGCGTCTAGGTACGTGCGAAATTTGCACCATACGTGACCCTTTGTTTACCCATTCTTTGTCTGTTGACGCATCAACGGCGAACGTCCATAATGCGCTTGCATTAAATGTTGATGTATTAACATCTTATAGGAAAGCTTCTTATGTCTCAAAACGCACGTTCCCATCGAAAGCTCAAGATAGCCGGCATCGTTGCACTGGTGGCTGTCGTTGCGCTGCTCGGATTTGCCGGCAACTTTCTGTTTGACTTCGCGCTGAATCCCCAAGCGCCGTACACCATGAAGATGATGCAAGATGGCAAAGACGACAAAAAAGGTGAGCAGCCGGATGCCGAGGAAACCGAGGCGCGGGCGTGGTTTAAAGAGAATCGCGAGAGCAGCAACCTCACCGCGGACGACGGGACCGAGCTTGCCGCCTGGTATTTTGCTGCGTCGGAGAGCACGCACGACTACGCCGTCTGCCTGCATGGATATACCAACGAGCCCATCGGTATGGCCCGATACGTCAAGCGATTCCACGACCGCGGCATGAACGTACTCGCACCCGCCGCCCGCGCCCACGAGCGCTCCAGCGGCGACTATATCGGCATGGGCTGGCCCGAGCGCCTCGACATCGTCGCATGGATCGAGCGAATCGTTCAGGCTGACCCCAAGGCGCGCATCCTGGTCTTTGGCGAATCCATGGGCGCGGCGACCGCCATGAACGTCGCGGGGGAATCTCTGCCCGCAAACGTGAAATGCATTATCGAGGACTGCGGTTATACGAGTGTTTGGGACGAGTTTTCTCTGCAGCTCAAGAACGTGTTCGGCTTGCCCAGCTTTCCCTTGCTCGATGTAGCAAACTTGGTATGCAACGTGCGCGCGGGCTACGACTTTCATAAGGCGAGCAGCGTGGAGCAACTCAAACACGCGACGGTTCCCATGCTGTTTATCCACGGCGACCAGGACACTTTTGTGCCGTACAGCATGCTCGACCAAAACTACGACGCGTGCGCCAGCAAGGTCAAGCAAAAGCTCACTATCCATGGCGCCACCCACGCCAAGAGCGCGCAGGTCGACCCCGAACTCTACTGGAACACGGTCGACAACTTCCTCGACGAGTATTTTTAGGCAAAAAGCAACGTCTGGGGTTTTGTTGCCAAAAAACGGTTTGTGGTCGGCGGGATTCGATTTTTCGCCGCACTTCCAAAAAGCCGCCCGTGAGCGCTGTGCTCACGGGCGGCTTTTGCTCAACTAACGCTACAAAGGCGCTTATTTTGTCCAATAGCTAGGCGCTACTTGACCTCGATGAGCTCATACTCGCTCGTGCCCAGGCCAATCTTCTCGGCGTGCGCGATGCACACGCGCCAGTCGGTGTCGGGATGCGTGATGCAGAAGGGATCCTTGGCCTGCTCGCCCTCCAGATACTCGTGGTTGTGCTCCATCTTGGCCGCGCTATCGGTGAGCTCGGTGTTGGGCAGCGGCTCGGATGCCATGACGGCATCGGCGCAGGCCTGGTCAATGGCGACCGGGTCGAAGCTCGCGAACATGCCGATATCGTTGACGATAGGCGTGTCGTTTTCGGGATGGCAATCGCAGTTGGGGCTGATGTCCATGGCAAGCGAGATGTGGAAGCTCGGGCGGCCGTCGACGACGGCCTTCGTATACTCGGCGATCTTGCAGTTGAGCACGTCGGCCGCGGCCTCATAGCCGGGCTTGATGCAGTCCTGGTTGCATGCCGCAATGCAGCGTCCGCAGCCCACGCAGCGATCGTGGTCGATGGCAGCCACGTGCACCGTGCGAGTGTTGCCGTTGGCAAGCTCGCGCTCGCGGGTATCGTCAAACGAGATGGCGTTGTGCGCACAGATCTTTTCGCAGGCATGGCAGCCAACGCAGTGATCGGTCGCGACGTTCGGCTTGCCGGCGGCATGCTGCTCCATCTTGCCGGCACGGCTGCCGCCTCCCATGCCCAGGTTCTTCATGGCGCCGCCAAAACCGGCCTGCTCATGGCCCTTAAAGTGGGTGAGGCTGATCACGATATCGGCATCCATGAGCGCCTGACCGATCTTGGCCTCGTGCACGTACTCGCCGCCCTCGACCGGGACGAGCGCCTCGTCGGTGCCCTTGAGGCCGTCGGCGATGATGATCTGGCAACCCGTGGCATACGGGGTAAAGCCGTTCTGGTAGGCGGTGTCGATGTGCTCGAGCGCGTTTTTGCGGCTACCGACATAGAGCGTGTTGCAGTCGGTGAGGAAGGGCTTGCCGCCCAGCTCCTTCACCACGTCGGCGACGGCGCGAGCGTAGTTGGGGCGCAAAAAGCTCAGGTTGCCCAGCTCGCCAAAGTGAATCTTAATGGCGACGAACTTGTTCTCAAAGTCGATCTGCTCAATACCGGCGTGACGGATGAGGCGCTTGAGCTTGTCGAGCTGGCTCTCGCGAGCATGCGTGCGCAGGTTGGTGAAGTACACCTTAGCGGGTGCTGCGGGTGCAGTTGCGGTCATAGATATATCCCCTCGGTCTATATGGCGTTACAGACATAGAGGATGGTACCAGTTAAAGCAGAGTTAAAGTCAAGTACGACACCTAGTCGTTGGGAACGTTCTTAAATGACTACTCTTGGACTTTGAGGGCTTCGGCCAGACTGACGCGCTTGATGGAGCGCGTGTGCAGCAGCGCCACGACCAGGTAGGTCGCAAAGCCGATTCCTGCGCACGCCGCCATGGACCAAGCGGGCACGTAGATCTCGATATTGCCGTTGTAGACGAGCAGCATCGAGCGGAAGATGGCCGTGAGCGAGCCGATGATCACGGGCAGGCTCAGCACGAGCGACGCCGCCACGCACAGCGTGATCGAGCGGATGTACAGATGCGAGATCTCGCCATCGCGATAGCCAAAGACCTTCATGTAGCTAATCGAACGGGCGCTGTGGTCGATCACAGCCTTGGTCAGCAGGTACATAAACAGCAGAAAGATGAACACCGCGAGCCCGACCATCATGCCGATCATTTTGCTCATCATGCCGATGAACTGGTCGCCCACGGCACGCATGTCGTCGGGCGTGGTGTCGCCGGCAAAGTAACGAGCATCGAGGTTGAGCTTCTCGTCGCTCACATAGCCGTTAAAGTAGGCGGCGTCGTTGCCGAACAGCTCGTTAAAGTCGTCGATGCTCATATAGACATTCATATCCGACTTAGAGCCCCAAACGCAGTCCTTGCCCGCGTACTCAAAGGAATAATTCTTGCCCTCGTACTTGTCGCGAAGCTTAACCTTCTGACCCTCGCTCCAGCCAAACTTGTCGAGCAAGCCACCGCCAAAGACGACGCGTCCGTTGCCGACGTTGAGGTCTTTCCAATAGCGCGAATCGGATGAAATGCCGTAGACGGAAATCGTCTCCTCGCCATTTCCATCGCCGCGGTCGTATTGCAGCTGGTAAACGGCGTATTTCTCGGCCTGTGCGATTGCGCCCGCGCCGTTATCGGTCGTATTGACCGGGTGGATATCGTCGTTGTCAGTGTCGATCTTAGAGGCCTTGCCGATCAGGTCCATAGTCTCATCGCGGTCGCAGCCGAGAGCGTCGGCAAGGTCATCGAGGCGCGCATAAAGCGCATCCTTCCTGTCCTGGACCTTGGCAAGCGCATCCTGCGCTGCGGTCAGGCTCTCGGCAGACGGAGATGCGGTCGCGGCATCGGCTGCCGCCTGCGCAGCATCGGCCGCGTCGTCAAGCTCGTCATCGGCATCCTGAGCGGCGGAAAGCAGCGCGCCGTCAACCGACTGCAAGCGCTCGAGTGCCGACCACTGCTCGCGCTCCTCGGCAGTGCCCTCGAGCTCCAGCGGCGCCTTGAGCGTGTACTGGTGTTCGGCGACCAGGCTTGTCTCGAGGTTGTCCGCATAGTGCGTCATCGTGGGCAGAATCGCCAAGCCAAAGAGCAACAGCAGCGAGGCAAACGCAATGCCCACGAAGAGCGTGGCGAAGTTGCCCAGGTTGCGCAGGAAGATACGCAGGCGGAAGCGGGAAACAAAACCCATGCGCTCCGGCAGCTGCAAGCCGCGCTTGGTGCCCGATTTGCCACTCGCCTCGTGACGAAGGAACTGCAACGGCGTCTTGCCCATCTTGCGAAGCAGGCCCACCAGCGTGATGAGGATGAGCGCGGCGGCGGGAACCACGGCGCACTTCACAAAGATCTCCCAGCTCCAGTACACCTGGAAGGGCGGCAGGCTATACGAACCGTAATAGAGGCTGCGCATGGGCTCGGTAAAGAACACAACGCCGAGCGCAGTGCCCAAAAGCGCCGCGATCACGCCCACGATGGCGGGAAGCGCAAGGTAGTGCAGCACGATCTCGCGTCGACGATAGCCGCTGGCGAGCAGCGTGCCGATGATGGCGCTCTCCTCCTCGATGGTGGCGTCGGTAAGGACCACAAAGACGAACGCCATAATCACGATGATGATGTCGAGCAGCGTCATCCACATCATGGAGTCGCCGTCCACGTCGTCGCGCGCATAACCAATGCCCTGGTTGGAATCGGCATCGATCAGATCGTCCACGCGCGCATCGGCTTCGGTCAGTGCCTCGACCATATCCTGCTCCGCATCGGTGCGGTCCGCGGTGGAGAGATCGCGATCGGCAAAGGTGAAGGAGTAGGTGTAGGCGGGTGCGCCGCCGGCGTCCTCAAGCGCGGCAAAGCCGGCGTCGGTGACCTCGGCCACGCCATAGGTGATGGTGTTCACCGTAAAGTCCGAATTGTTGAGGAACAGCGCCTGGCTATCGGGCTGGGTCATGATGCCGCAGATGGTGTAGGTGCGGCCCTCGAGCTCGACCTTATCGCCCACGGCGAGGTCGTTGTTGGTGGCGAAGACGCGGTCGATTGCCACCTCATCGTCCGTCTTGGGCTGCCTGCCCTCACAGTAGGACGCGATATCGACCTTGGTGCGGTGCGCATAGGTGCGCAGCGTGCGCTTGGTGCCGTCGTCGCCGGCGGTCTTTTTGATGATGGCGTCGATGGAGAAATTCTTGTAGAGCGTGACGCCGCCGACGTCGTCGGCCGCATCCTCGGCCGCCTTGAGCTGGTCTTTGGTGGCCTCGAAGGAGGTGGTCACGCGGCCGTCCTCAATCGTGTACGCATCGCGCATGTCGTCGATAAGGCAGCCGATGGAATGCGCTGCGAGCAAAAAGCCCGAGGTGAGAGCGATGCTTCCGCACATAAGCAAAAAGATGCCCAGGTACTTGCCGATATTGCGGCGCAGTTCGCGCGGGAGACGTTTTGCGAGAGGTGTCATGGCGCCGCCTACCAATCGAGCTCGGCGGCCGCAACGGGCGACTCGTTGAGTTCATCCTCGACGATGTGCCCGTCGCGCAGGCGCAGCACGCGATTGGCCATGCGCGCGATGGCGGCATTGTGGGTGACAATGATGATGGTGCAGCCGTAGGTGCGGTTGACATCCTCCATGAGCTGCAAGATTTCCTTGGACGTCTTATAGTCAAGCGCGCCCGTGGGCTCGTCGCACAGCAGCAGGCCCGGGTTTTTGACGAGCGCACGGCCGATGGCGCAGCGCTGCTGCTGGCCGCCCGAAACCTGGCGCGGGAACTTGTTGCGGTGCTCGTAGAGACCCAGCGAACGCAGCAGGTCGTCGATGTTGAGCGGCTTTTTGGACAGGTGTGCCGTGACCTCGATGTTTTCCTTGATGGTGAGATCGGGCACCAGGTTGTAGAACTGGAAGACAAAGCCCAGCTCACGGCGGCGATACTCGCCCAGGTCGGTAGGTTTGAGCACCGTGAGGTCGCAGCCGTCCACCAAAATAGAGCCAGCGTCGGCATCCTCCAGGCCGCCGATCAGGTTAAGAAACGTCGACTTGCCCGAGCCCGAGGGCCCCAGCATGACGCAGATCTCGCCTCGGTTGATGGACGTGTCGATGCCATCGAGTACCGTCAGGCGCGCATCACCGTCGCCGTAGTGCTTTTTGAGATCCTTAACCTGGACGTAGGCTTTCTGCGTTGCCATGGTATCCCCCGTTGTTAGCCTCGTACTACTTTATGAGCGTAATAGTAAACCATGGCGAACTATTTTGGAGCGAGGCCTGGATTTTATTTCAGACTAGTCATTGGGGACGTTCTTAAATGACTAGCTGTTAGGGACACTCTTTCGCCACCCGGCAGTTGGGGACGTTCCTTTCCTACCGGCAGTTGGGGACAGTCTTTGCCAACCCAGCCGGCAAAACAGCCGATCGGCAAAGACTGTCCCCAATGACTAGTCGTTTAAGTCTGTCCCCAATGACCACTCTTGGTCGTTTAAGTCTGTCCCCAATGAGTACCCGATGACTAGGTGGCTAGGCGTGGGATTTGGTGCGTGCGAGGGCTAGGCCTACGGCGGCGATGGCCGCGGCAAAGAGCACGGTGACGCCCAGGTCGCAGGCGATGTCCCCCAGCACGGCGGACGTCAAATCCGAGGCAAGCGCCTTGCCAATCGCGTCGTTCATCCAATATGTCGGCACAAAGTGCGCCACGGTCTGCACGGCCGAGCCCATCAGCGACAGCGGCATCCAGGCGCCACCCAAAAACGTCATGAGCATGCCGAGTAAGTTGCCCACACCGTTGAGCAGCTCCTCGCGCGCACCCAGGCTCGACAACGCAAAGCCAACGGCCAGCGGCGTGCACGCCAGGGCAAACGTCGCCGCCAGCGCCAGACACACACGACCCGCGCCGACCTCGGCAACCGCGCCGGCAAAGCCCACGACGCCCATCATACTCGACACGAGCCAAATGCAGACGGTGAGCACGGCGGCGGCCGCAAACACGGCAAGCGAACGCTGACGCTCGGAGACCGGGCTGGCATCCATGCGGCGCACGCGCTCGGGCTCGTTCATGCCCGAGAACACCAGTCCCACCGACACGATGACCGACGAGATAATCGCGTACGCGCCAAAGTTGAAGTACGACTCGAGCGTGGCGGCAGCAGTCGAGTCGACCTTGACCTGCTCGATCTGGACCTCCGCGCGCTTTGCAGCGGCATGCTCGGCGGCCTTGGCAACGTCGCCGTTAGAAGCAGCGGGCTCAAGCGCCGCCGCAGCGCCCGCGAGCGAGATCCAGCGCGAGGCCTCGGCAGACGAAAGCGCCGCCGCCATAGTGCCGGCACCGTAGGTCACATCGAGCTTGGGCAGGGACTCCCCCGCGCGGGCAGCCGCGACCAGGTCGTCCTCGAACCCCTCCGGGATAAAGAACACGCAGTCGGCGCTGCCCTTGGCGCTGTTGCTCTTGGAGAGCGCGTCCGCAAGGTCGTACGTGTCATCGCCGACGCCCGTGACCAGGTCAAACCGCGAACCTAGGTGCTTGGTGAGCGCACGTGAAAGATCACTGCCATCGCGGTCGACCACGATCACGTTGGCGTCGTAGGGCTTGTACTCGGTGAGCTGCGACGAGTTCCAGCTCACCGATGCCGCGATGAATACGCCCATCAGCGAAATGAACACCGTGTAGATGAGCAGGTAGAACGGGTGTGCCAGCGCCATGCGAAGCGCGGTCTTAAAGGTGCTCATAGCGGCTCCTTCCAAAAATCAGCGTGGCGGCGGCAACAAACACCAGCGTCATGAGGACCAGCGCGCCGGCGCGAACGGCAAAAGGTCCCAAGTCTTCAAAGAAATACAGGCGGTTGAACATGTCGCAGATAAGCTTGACGGGGTTGAGCCAGCACTCGGCCGGGCAGGCGCGGGCGACGTCGTCGGCAAGCGCCATCGCCGGCTCGCCGTAGAGGCCAGCGAACAGGGCGCACGTGGTAGCAAAGCCCGTGAGGATGCCGGACTTGGACGCCTTGCCGCCCTTAACGGGAAGCGTGCCCACAAAGAGTCCCAGGCCTGTGGCGGCAAGCGCGGAAGCGGCGCCGCCCACCAAACACAGTCCCTCGCGCCCGCCAAAGTCGACGCCCACGACCAGGCGCACGTAGCCGATTGCGATCGCCATCGAGGCGAAGGAAACCAGCCACGAGCCGACAAAGATGCCGGCCAGCGACGCCGTCTTGGAAAGGCCGCCCACGCAGCGACGCGCGCCGAGGCCCGACAGATTGGGCTGCAGATCGACGACGCTCAAGGCGGCAAACTCGGCAGACATCATCGCCACCAGACCAAAGAGCGCGTAGTAGTAGATGACCGTGCCATCGGGCGTGGTGCGTGTCAGGCTTACGCGGCGGGTGCCGCCCTCGAGCGACAGGGCGCGCTCAACCTCCTCCGAGTCGGCGAGCGCCGCCGGGTTGTCCTGGGCAATCTGGTACATGAGCTCGGCATTTTGTGTATACGAGCTTGCCACCGTCTCCAGAATGCTGCGGTCGGTGAGCACCGATGAGGCACGCGAGCTGTCGTAGCTCGATAGCAGCGTGAGCTTGGGCGTGCCCGCATCGTCGACCGTATAGATGCCCGCAACCTCGCCGGCCTTAAGCGCACGGTTCGCATCGGCTGCGTCATCGCACTCGTGGATCTCGAGCAGCCGGTCGTCGCCTTCCTGGGCAAGCGACGTCGCCACGTCCTTAAAGGTCGAGGCGTCCCAAGCCTCATCCGCCACGACAGCAACCGGCACCGGGTCGACCGTGCCGTCGGAGCTGAGGTTCGCAAACATAAACATGAACATCGTGGAAAGCGCGACGGGAAAGACAGCGCCCCAAACCCACGTGCTCGGCCGGCGCAGCAGCGTCTTGACCGTGGTGATGATGGTTTTGAACATGACTGCCCCCTAGTCGCGCAGCTCGCGGCCGGTGATCTCGAGGAACACGTCATTGAGGGTCGGCGGCTCGGAATAAATGCGGCCAAGCGCCACGTCATGCGAGCGCAGCGCATCGAGAATGTCCGTCAGGCTATGCGGGCTCGCCTCGCACGAAAACGTGAGCTGGCCCGCCGTCGCCGACAGGTCCAGGACATGTGGCAGGCTCGCGACGGCACCGAGCGCCGCGCTCGGCACCTCGCCGACCTCGATCACGATCTTCTCGCCCATCTGAATCATGCGCTTGAGTTCGTCGTTGGTGCCCTGCGCCAGCACGCGCCCGCCGTCCATGATCATGATGCGGCTGCAGATCTGCTCGACTTCCTCCATATAATGGCTGGTATACACCACCGTGGCGCCCTCGTCGCGCAGGCGGCAGATGCCCTCCAGGATGGCGTTGCGACTCTGCGGGTCGACCGCCACCGTGGGCTCGTCAAAGAAGATGAGCTCGGGCTTGTGCGCGATGCCGCAGGCGATGTTGAGGCGACGCGCCAGGCCGCCCGAGAGCTTGCCGGGGCGGAACTTCGTAAAGTCGCCCAAGCCGACAAAGTCGATCGCCTCGTCCACCAGCGCGCGGCGGCGCTTGCGGTCGTTGACGTAGAGACTGCAGAAATAGTCGATGTTCTCGCGCACGGTGAGCTCGTCGAACACCGCCACCTGTTGCGGCACCACGCCGATGCGGCGCTTGAGGTCGTAGCGGGCGGGCGTCATGGGCTCGCCAAAGAGCTCGATGGTGCCTTTGTCGTAGGCAAGCAGCTGCAGGATACAGTTGATGGACGTGGTCTTGCCCGAGCCGTTGGGACCCAGCAGGCCAAAGATCTCGCCGGGGGCGATGCTCAGGTTAAAGTGGTCGAGCGCGATAAGATCGTCATAACGCTTGACGAGGTTTTCGACGTGGACGATGCCTGTCATGAGGCGGCCCTTCTGTTGGTCGTGGCCCGGTACGATTGCATCATCGCAGGAGCCGCCGGCGCGCACCAGTGAGCTTTGTCACGAGTGCGAGGCTTGGCCGCGTGGCCTGCCGACGTCCCCGATTTGCCGCGTGGGAGGAATGTCACGGTTGCGCAGGCGGTCCCTCCACCACGCGCGGCTTCGCGTACAATACCCGTATGAACAGGCTTTTCGACAAATCGATCGTTCTGGCGTGCTGTATTGCGGCCGCCATGGGCCTTGCTGTGGACGCTCACCTGGTCGCGGCGTTTTGCCTTGGCGTTATTGCCACCTCACTGGCCGAGGTCGCACAGGGGGAACGCACCCGGCGCGCGAGCGAGACCGCGAGCTGCGCTTACATCATCGCGGCAGTCGTCCTGCCGCCGTTTGTGCCGTTTGCGCCTCTCGCCCTCTATGACATCGCGCGGCGCGTGCGCCGTGAACGAATCTGGCCCGCGCTGGCGATTGGCGCCGTGTGTGTCTGCGCGCTCATCGCGGACCTTCGCACCGACGCGCTTACCGCCCGAACGCTCCTGCTGACCGCCATCCTTTCGGTTGCCGCCACCTTGCTATCGCTACGCACCGCCCAGTTGGAACGCGAGCAGCAGCGCATGCGCCGTACCCGCGACGAACTGCAGGAACGAGCCCTCGCGCTCGAAGCGCGCAACCGCGACCTCGCCGATCGCCAGGACTATGAGGTCGAACTTGCGACCCTGGCCGAGCGCGCCCGCATCGCGCGCGAAATTCACGATAACGTCGGGCACCAGCTCACGCGCGCCTCACTGCAGGCCGAAGCCCTGCGCGTGGTCCACGCCGACGAGCCCGGCGTCGCCGCCGATTTCGCCGACGTTAAACGCACGGTTGACGAGGCGCTCCAGCTTGTGCGCACCAGCGTCCACGCGCTCAACGACAACGCCGTCGACCTTTCCGTGCAGCTCGAACGCATTGTCGAAGGCACACGCTCGGACGGCGGCCCGCAGATTGAGCTTGAAGTTATGGCCGAACATGCGCCCGCAAACGTCGCTAACTGCTTTGCAGCGGTCCTGCGCGAAGCGCTCTCCAATACCATGCGCCACGCTTGCGCCCAGACCGTCACCGTACGGTGCATGGAGCATCCGTCGTTTTACCAGCTCATTGTTACCGACGATGGCGTGGGTGAGGTCCAAGCAAGCGGCCGCGGCACCGCGGAGGGCATGGGGCTCGCCTCCATGCGCGAGCGCATCGAGGCGCTTGGCGGCACCTTCACCGCCGGCCCGCGTGCCGGCGCCGGCGGCTGGCGTGTGTTTGCCACCGTTCCCAAACAGCAAGGAGATGAGGGCCGATGAGGCTCATCGTTGTCGACGACGACCGCTTGGTGGTCGATTCGCTCAAGATTATCTTGGGCGCCCAGCCGCAGATCGAAGTGGTGGGCACCGGTGCCAACGGCAACGATGCGGTGGCGCTCTACGCCGAGCACGCACCCGATATTGCGCTGCTCGACATCCAGATGCCGGGACGCGACGGCCTTTCGGCCGCGCGCGAGATCCTTGAGCACGACCCTGCGGCGCGCGTGGTGTTTCTGACGACGTTCTCGGATGACGAGTACATTGTGTCGGCGCTCAAGCTGGGCGCCCGCGGCTACCTGATCAAGACCGATGTCGCTGCCATTCCGCCGGCGTTGGCGCAGGTCATGGACGGCAAACGCGTGCTCGAGGGCAAGGCGATCGAGGATATCGATTTTAATGGGGCGGGCACCGAAGCCGACGCGCCCCGCCGGCCCACAGCCTTTGCCGGCCTAACCGACCGCGAGTTCGAAGTCGCCGAGCTCATCGCCCGCGGCCTCGACAACAAGGAGATCGCCGCCACCGCCTACATGGGCGAAGGCACCGTGCGCAACCACATCAGCTCGATCCTTGCAAAGATGGGCCTGCGCAACCGCACGCAGATCGCCATCGCCTACCTGCGAGGGTAGTTGCCCAACGACTGACCGCCCCGGCATAGCAAAATGGCTGCCACCGATTTAATACCATTTCAAAACTATGCCGGTTTACGGGGCTAAACTCAGGACCCCCATCCATACCCGCGTTTTCTGCAAAATGACGGCTCGTCTACCTGCGATTTTATTTTCACGAATATCGGCATGGTTGGGGACTCGTGACTCAGCCCCGTAAACCGGCATAGTTTTGTTCGGGCGGCCCTGCACGAGTGCCTCCGCCAGCCTCACGGGACCAAAATGATCCGTTTTCCTCCGCCCCCAAGGGATCAGCCGGAACCGCGCGCCACGAAACCGGCCCATCTACTACGTTTGACTCGACACCCCTGACCATACCTTCGTTTTGAGCATAACCGCAGGCGTTCTAACTGCGGTTATGTTATGGCGTTTTTTGGCATGGTTGGAGGTAAGGGGCCAAACGTAGTAGATGGGCCGATTTCGTGGCGCACCCACCTCCCCCACGCACAAAAATGCCGCCACGGAGGAGGGAGATGCCTCCGTGGCGGCTGGGGGTGGGGTGGGGGCTACATTTCTGGCTCCCCGCCGGCCGCCCGGGGCCTTTTGGCCCCGGGCGCTACCAGCGTGCCTAGCGCTTACGGATACCCCAAACCAGGGCTCCGACGCCGGCCATGGCGATGACAAATGTCATAAGCAGAGCGGCGGCCTGCTGGTCACCCGTGGTGGGCAGGAAACCCTTGACCGTCTTGACGATATTCGTCACGGTCTTGGGCGTGCCGGGATCGGGCGTCGGCACGGGCGTCTCGGGCTTCTTGTACGTGTTGTTGAACACGATACCCTCGACGCTCTTGTCGCCCTTGGTAAAGGCGACGTTCGCCCTGAGGTTGCCCTCGCCGTCATCGACCACGTTGACGGTCACGGTAAAGACGGACCTGTCGTAGGTCATACCGACCTCGTCGCCCTTGACCTCGCTGATGGTGTAGACGTGCGTGCCGGGCTCGCTGTACTCGAACTTATCGAAGCTGATCTTACCGTCGGCATCGTTGGTGACGGTGGACTCGATGCCCTCGCCAACGAGCTTAAAGCTAAACTCGTCCTTCTTGAGCTCGCGTCCCTCGAGCACCTTGATAGCGCCGATGGAAACCTGCGTAGGCATGGCGTGATACTTGTTGGTAAAGCCAGCCGACTCGGTGGTTCCCTCGAGCTTGTGCGTCGCGGTCAGCGTGCCGTCGCCGTTGTCGGAAACGGTGGTCACGACGGTGTAGGTCGTGCCGTCATAGGTGACGCCCTTGTACAGGCCGAGCGCGTTGGGGCAAGCCTCGCGCAGCGTGTACGTGTGCGTGCCGGGTGCCTCGTAGCGGATCGGGCTCAGCGTCGCAGTGCCGTCGGCGTCGTTGGTACCGCTGGCGACAACCACGCCGTCCTCGAGCAGCTCAAACGTGAACTCGCCGGCTGCAAGGTCGCGTCCAGTCAGGCGCTTGACTGTCTTGACCTGATCGGTCACGGACGAATCGGTAGGTGCCACGCCGTAGGTGTTGGTAAACGTGAAGGCAGCACCGTCGTCGCCTTCGCGCTTGACGCTCAGATGCCCGGCACCGTCGTCAGACACGGTGTAGGAAACCTTGCGCGTGGCGTTGGTGTCATTGGTCACGCCAGGGGCACTACCGGACTCGGTCACCGTGTAAGTAAAGGTGTGCGAGCGCGGAGCGGTGGGGGCTGCGGGCTCGGGCTCGTCGCTGGGCTCGTCGGCGTTGGCATCGGTGTCGGCCTCGTCGGCCTCTGCCTCGTCGGCCTCGGCTTCGTCAGCTTCGTCTGCCTCGGCCTTATCGGTCGCATCGTCCGTCACGCCCAGAGCGCGGTTGAGGTCCTCGAGCGTAAAGTGGATCTTGCCAAAGTCCACGTTGCCAGCCGCGTCGTTGGTTGCGGTCGTGCGCCCGGGCATCGGGGCGCCAGCCTCGTCGGCGGTCACGGTAAAGGTGAACTTGCCCGTGATGTCAGCCGGGGTCAGGCCCTCGGCAGCTTGGAGCTTCTTAGTGCCAGCGAGCGCGGCGTCAACGGCGTCGGCGCCGTAGACGTTCTCGAACAAGGGCTCGACGCCGCCGTAGTCGACCGTCGCCGTCAGGGTACCGTCACCGTTGTCGACGACGATAACCTTAAAGCCAAAGCTCCACGTTGTAGCGGAAACGCCATTCGGCAGCCCGAATAAATCTTCGTAGGCCGTGTAGTTAATGGTCCAGGCGAGCTTACCGTCCTTGTCGGTACGATGGGCAAGCCCAGCCGCCTCAAGATTGGCAAGCATCTCGGTGTCGTAGTGCAGCGCATCAAAGCTCACATGCCCGCCGATATTGGGCTTGAGGTTTTCGTAGCCCACAAGCTCGCCCTGATAGGCAATGCCGAACCAGAACTCGCCGTCGGCCATCGGACGACCGGTCAGGGTCTTGGTGGCGACAACCTGAGCAGCGGTACCACCAGGCGTATTGGTCGTAGCGCTGTAGCTGTTGTGGAACGGAACCAGGGCACTCTCGACCTTGTTCTCACCGCTCTTGTGGACCGTCGTATGCGTACCCTCGGGACCGCCGGAGACGGTCGTCGTGGCGGTAAGCGTACCGGCACCGTCATCGGCGACGGCGATCGTCACGGTACGCACGGCGTCGTCGTAGGTGTAACCGGGCTTGCCGTCATTCTTCTCGGCTACGGTGTACGTGAAGGTCTTGCCGGCGTCAGCCTGCGTAAACTTGACCTCATGGCCAGCCAGGATGTCGATCAGGCCGACCGTTGCCTCTGCCGTCGCAGGGGTCTTGAAGTTGTTGGCTCCGGGCAGCAGGCCAAGCGCGTTGGCCGAGGCCTCGTCGGCAGGCGTCACGGTAAACGTGAACTGGCCCTCGGTCATAGGACGTCCGGAGAGGCTCTTGCTGAGCTTGAGGCCGCCGGCCGCGGTGTAGTTAAGCTCAGTGCGGTACGTGTTGGTGAAGCGGCCGCTTTCCTTCTTGGTGACGTTGGCGGTCAGCTTGCCCTCGCCGTTCTCGGTCACGGTCACTTCGGCGGTCGCGACATGTCCGTCATACGTCATGCCCGCCGCGTTGCCCGCGTTCTCGCGGATCTCATACTTGTAGGTTCCGGCAGCCGTGTAGCGGATCTTGCCGAAGTTGATGGCGGCGATGCCATCCTTCGCATCGTGCTTGTTCACGGTCACGGTTGCAGGATCGGGCAGCGGGGCGCCATCGGGGGCGGTAATGGTAAAGCTGAACTTGTCCCCATCCGTCCACTCGCGACCGTCGATGGCCTTGCTCAGGTCAAAGTCGAGCTCTGCATCGAGCGGGGTCACGCTGTAGGTGTTCTTGAAGGTCGCAGGCGTGGCGCTCTTCAGCTCGTGCGTAGCGCTGAGGGTACCGTCACCGTTGTCGGTAATGGTGGTCTCGATGGTGTACTTGGTGTCGCTGTACGTGATGCCCTTGCTGGTGGTTCCGCCGTTGACCTCGCGCAGCGTGTAGGTGTGCTCGCCGGCCTCGGTGTACTTCACGGCGCCCATCGTGATGTTGCCGCTGGCGTCGTTGGTGCCAGTGGCGACGACCTTGTCGCCCTCGACGAGCTCGAAGGAGAACTCGCCCTCCTTGAGGTCGCGGCCGGTCAGGGACTTGGTCGCGGTGATCTGGTCGGTGACGCTGAACTCACCAGGATTCGGCTTGTAGCTGTTGCTGAACTTCGCCTCGCCGTCGCCCTTCAGGACATGCTTCGCCTCGAGCGTGCCGTCGCCCTTGTCGGTAATGGTGGTCTCGATGGTGTAGGTCTTGCCATCGTAGGTGATGCCGTTGCCGGCGTCGCCCTTGACCTCGCGCAGCGTGTAGGTGTGCTCGCCGGCAGCGGTGTACTCGATGGGGCTCATCTTGATCTTGCCGCGGGCATCGTTCTTGCCGGTGGCAACAACATCGTTGCCCTCGACGAGCTCGAAGGAGAACTCGCCTTCCTTGAGATCGCGCCCGGTCAGGACCTTGGTCGCCGTGATCTGATCAGTAACACTGAAGCTCTTGGGGGTTACGGTGTAGGCGTTCTCGAAGGTCGCCTTGTCAACATTCTGCAGCTTGTGCTCCACGCTGAGGGTGCCATCGTTGTTATCCTTGACGGTGGTCACAATAGTGTACTCAGCGGTGCTGTAAGTAATGCCATTTTCGGTGGTGCCGGCCTTGGTCTCGCGCAGTATGTAGGTGTGCTCGCCAGCCGCAGTGTAGGTGACAGGATCCATTACGATCTTGCCGTCGGCATTGTTGGTACCGGTGGCGACCACGTTATTGCCCTCGACGAGCTCGAAACGGAACTCGCCAGCCTTGAGGTCGCGCCCGTCCAGGACCTTGTCCGCGGTGATCTGCTCGGTGACGCTGGAGCTCTTGGGGGTCACGTTGTAGGAGTTCTTGAACTCGGCAACCTTGACGTCCTTCAGAACATGCGTGGCGCTGAGCGTACCGTCGCCGCTGTCCGTGATGGTGGTCTCGATGGTGAACTTGGCATCGCTGTAGGTGATACCGCCGGCGTTGCCCTTGACCTCGCGCAGCGTGTAGGTGTGCGTTCTGGCCTTGGTGTACTTCACGGCGCTCATCGTGATCTTGCCATCGGCGGCGTTCTTGCCGGTGGCGACGACCTTGGCGTCCTTGCCCTCGCCCTCGACGAGCTCGAAGGAGAACTCGCCGGCAGCAAGCTCGCGTCCGGTCAGGACCTTGGTCGCGGTGATCTGATCGGTGACGCTGAACTCGTCAGGCGTCACGCTATAGGTATTGGTGAACGTAAAGGCTACGTTGCCGTCCGGCTTGCGGGACACCCTCAGATTGCCCTTGCTGTCATCGGTCACGGTGAAGGAAACCTCGCGCGACAGCTTGGCGTCGTTGGTCACGCCAGCGACCTCGCCGGACTCGGTCACGGTGTAGGTAAAGGTATGCTCGCGCTTCTCGGGCTTCTCGCCCAGGGCTTTGTTAAGGTCGTCGAGCGTAAAGGTAATCTTGCCAAAGTCGACCTTGCCCTTGGCATCATTGGTCACGCTCGCGTTCGCGGGCATGGGTGCGCCCTCTTCACCGGTCACGGTAAAGGTGAACTTGCCGGTAATGTCAGCCGGGGTCAGGCCATCAGGAACCTGCAGATTCTTCTTGCCAACAAGCGATGCCTCGGCAGGCGCGGCAGTGTAGGCGTTCACGAACTCGTTGCCGGCGTCTCCGTAGTCAGCCGTCGCCGTCAGGGTACCATCGCCGTTGTCGACAACGGTTACATATGCGTCAATTGCCGACACGGCAGCGCTCACGCCCGCAGGCAGCTTGCCGGTCTGCTCGGCAGCAGTGTAGCGAATGGTCCACGTGGGCTTGTCTGAGCTATCGTCAAACGACGCCTTCTCTTCCTCGACCAGCTTGGCAAGCGACTCGGTCGTATACGTCAGCGGACCGAACTCAACCTTGCCGCCCTTGTTGGTTGCATCCAGCAGAACCTCGTCGTGCTCCGCATAGCTCAGCGCAAACTTAAATTCGTCATCGGCCATCGGGCGCCCCGTGAGCTTCTTGGTTGCCTCAAGAGTCAGCGAGGTTTCCGTCTTGGCGCTATAGGTGTTCGTGAACTTAGTCTCACCCGAGGTCTTTTCAACGTCGGCCTTAAGCTCACCCTTGGCGTTAACCGTCACAGCCACCTTGAACGTGGCAACGTTCTTGCTGTAGGTAATGCCACCGGCGTCGCCCTTGACCTCGCGGACCTCATAGGTGTACTCGCCCGGCTCGGCATAAGTAATCTTGCCAAAGTTAATGGCTGCCTTGCCCTTGTCGAGATCGGCATTGGTCACAGTTACGGTCGCGGGGTCGGGCATCGGGGCATTGTTGTCGGACGTCGCGGAGAGCTCAAACTCAAACGCATCCGTATCCGCCCACTTGCGGCCCTCGAGCACCTTGGTCAGACCAAAGTCAGTCTTGGTATCCACCGTTGTCGGCTTGGTTGCAAGGCTAAAGATAATCTTGCCGTTGTTGCCCAGGTGCGAATGCACGTGCGTGGAAGTCGCAACGGAGGAAAGGTCATTCCACCTGGGGTTAAGCACGTCGCGCGCGGTCTCGGTCTTGTTACCATTCACCTCCACATCGTCCTTGGTGGTATGCAGCTGGTCGATATAGGCCAAGCGCGCGGTTCCCTTATTAAAGGACCAATAGCCGTCATCTTTGACCAGAGCGCCGTCGTAGCTGGCGATCTCGTGCCCCTCAAACTCCACAACGGCATAGTCGTCCTTCGGCTTGCCGTTTGCGCCCATCGCCACAAACTCGTCCTTGTAGTAATAGACGTCGTTGCCCTGCGGCTTTACCGTCGCGCGCTGGGTGCATTCCTTGTCCGTGTAGATAGGCGTGATTTTTTGGAAGTAATAGTAGCTGTTGGTATCGGCGGGCTCAAACTCGGCGACAACATCGCCCAGCTCGCCGCCCGACCACTTGTTGGCCAGGAAGTAGACCGTCTGGTTGTCGGCGTCCTTGTGGTCATCGATATACTTCTTGAGCACCTTATCGGGCGTAAACAGGTTGTTGCGTGCTTCGTCCTTGACGCTCGAGGTGTATTTAATCTGAATAGGCTTGATGTCATTGAGCGACGTGCGCTCAAAGATCCCGTTTTCCATGTCCACGTGATAGCGGATCAGCGGAATCAGCGATGCGGGGATCTTAACCGTCACGATATCGCCCTGCTGCGCATTGGCAGAGCGCTCGACGGTGATGACCAGGTCCTTGGCCACGCCCGAAAACTCGTACGTGTCCGTATTGCCCTTGGTTGTCTTGGTCACTTCATCAAAGGGGACGCCATTAATCTGAGCGCTGACAAACGTATCGACCTGCATAAAGTCGCCCAGCTCATCACTGAAGGTGATGTAGCCGGACTTGCTCTCGTCGTAACCATCCTCGATCTGAGTGGGAGAGCCCTTGCCCGAGGTGATAGAGCTCGAGATATCATCAAACACCTTCTTGAGCTCATCGGCATTCGACGCAGCCTTGTAGAAATCGGAATTCTCGGTGCGCTTACCAAGCTCATTGGTTGTGTAGGACGTGGCGTTTGGATAGTTGCTCGACACGGCGTGCATGAACTTGTTTTCGTCGCTCGTCCAGTAGTTCGTAGGCTCGTCAGCGGGATTCGCATCATCAAAGATGCCGATGGTGTAGACCGTAGCGCCTTTCCCCTTCATTTTCTTGGCGGCGACTATGGCATTATTGGCAACCGTAGGGTTAAAGTTCCTGACGTCTGTGGGCGTGCCGTCCGTAAAGAACACAACTACCTTCTGGGCATCCTCGCGGCCCGACATGTCGCGAGCAAGTTCAAGGCCGTAATCAGCCCGCGTGGCACCGGCAGGTTCGATGTAGCCGACCGTATTCTTAAGTTCCGTCGCAGCGCTATCAACACACGGCGTCAGGCTCTTCATGGTCTGCGAGTAGTTGTGCGTGTATCCCTGACGATCGCGATACGTATCGTTGCCGATCTCGTTTTTCTTTGCACCCGAAAACTTAACGATGGCAACCTGATGCCGCTTATTCGTATCTTTAATGCTCTTGTTTTGCTCGGCGATGGTGTCGATAAAGGAACTGGCAGCTGCCTTGAGTGCGTCGATGCGTTTGGTCGAATCGCTGTCACCCATGTCATTATCCATCGACCCGGAGGCATCAAGCACCATCACGATATCGAGCGGTTTAGTGACCAGCGACGTTGTGTCAGAAGTCGAAGACATCGTGGAGAGCGTCGTCACAAAGTCGGACTTTTCGTCCTGCGCTGGCTCGACCGTCTTGTCCGTCCAGATTCGGCCTACATAACGTGTCGTCAGGTCCTGCTCGCCGCCCGACGCCCAGTACTGCCAGCGGCCGGTGGTGTCAGGGTCGACTATCTTTCCGCTCACCGTCGGTCCGTCCATTCCGGTGCTGGACCTGGCGTTGGCCTCGGGCAGCATGGCAAATGCTGCAGCCGGCAACACCAGCACCACGGCCAGTATCACCGCCAAGAGACCCCTCGTGTACTTACTCATCGCGTCTCCCTTCTCGCGGTCTCAGACCTTGCAACAGCCTAAAGTTACGAAATGAGACACAATTTGGGCAGGTGACACATGTTCCAGATTCGGTTTTTGGCGTGAGACAAATGTCTCACCAAAGTTGAGACACGGCGTTTTCGCAGGAAAACGGGTGCGACTCAAGATGGACGGGGCAAAAGGGCCCGTTTTCCTCCATCCCCGAGGGAGCAGTCGACGGCGCTCGCCACGAAATGAGCCTATCCACTACGTTTAGTCCGGTACCCCCGACCACAATCGCGTTTCATGCAAAATCGCAGGCGTTCTACCTGCGGTTTTCTTTTCGCGTTTTTCGCCGTGGTTGAGGGTAGCCACCCAAACGTAGTAGATGGGCCTATTTCGTGGCAGACGGGTCACGCGGCAGCCCTCACAAGGCAAAAATGATCCGTTTCCCTCTGTCCACGGGAGATCAAGGGCTGCTACGGATATGGTGCTATTTCAAAACTATGCCGGATTACGGGGCTAAAGTCGGAGTCCTCATCCATACAGCCTTTTTTTGAAAAACGGCAAGCAGTCTACCTGCGGTTTTGTTTTTGCGATTTTCTGTATGGTCGGAGATTCGCTATCCAGCCCCGTAATCCGGCATAGTTTTGTTCGCGACGGCACAACCGCGCGTTTAAGCGCGGGGCAGGTGGGGCATTTTTGCCCCACCGGCCCCGTCTTCGCGCTACTCCGGCTTGGTTTCTACCGTGGGAGTCTTGTCCGCCGCGACTGGGGTGCGGGCGGTGTCCATAGTCAGGCAGTGTTTGGGGCAGCTCTCGATGCACTCGCCGCACACCACGCAAGCGTACGGATCGATCGACCAGGTACCGCCCTTGCGATCGACCGAGAGTGCGCCCGCCGGGCAACGGCGCGCGCACATGCCGCAGCAGATGCACACGTCCATGTCGTTGACGATATGTCCGCGCAGACGCTCGGGTGCCGCGAGCTTCTCCTGCGGATAGCACACCGTTACCGGCTGCTTGACCATAGAACCCAAGGCCGTCTTGGCAAATGTCAGTAAACTCATGCCGCGCCTACCTTTCCGTGCAGCTAATGCAGGGGTCAATGGTCAGGATAATCATGGGCACGTTGGCAAGGAGCACACCCTGCAGCGCATGTGTCAGACCCGCCAGGTTCTGCGACGTCGGCGTGCGCACGCGAAAACGGTCCAGATTCTTGGTGCCGTTGCCGCGCACATAGTAGTACGCCTCGCCGCGCGGCTGCTCAATCACAACCTCGCCGCGCGCGCCGTCGGCCGGCGTGAGCTTGGTACGCCCGCCGATACCGTCGTGCGGAATCTTGCCGATAAGCTCCTTGATAATGTCCATGGCCTGCGTAACCTCGGCACAACGCACCTGGCAGCGGGCATAACAGTCGCCATCGGTGGCAACAATCGGCTCAAACGCAACCAAGTCCGCATAGGCACCGTCACCGAACATGCGCACGTCATAATCCACGCCCGAGGCGCGACCGAACGGGCCGACCATCGACAGATCCAGCGCGTCCTTCTTGCTGATCACGCCCACGCCATGCAGGCGCTCGCCGCAGCTATTGTCGTCCAAAAATGTATGCACCACGGCCTCGTAGTCAGGGCGCATAGCGTCGAGCGTCTGGACAATACCCGCCAGCTCGGAATCCTCAATGTCGTGCTTAAGGCCGCCGATCTCGTTAATCGAAAGGATCACGCGTCCGCCGCAAGTGCTCTCGAAAATCTTGAGAATCTGCTCGCGCAGGGTCCATGACCGATAGAACAGCGCCTCGAAGCCAAAGGCGTCGGCAAGCAGGCCCAGCCACAGCAGATGCGAGTGGATGCGCGAAAGCTCGTGCAAAATGGTGCGGATATACTGCACGCGGCCGGGCACCTCGATGCCGAGCATGCGCTCGCAGGCGCTGGCATAGCCGTAGCTGTGGCCCACGGCGCAGATGCCGCAGATGCGCTCGGCGATGTAGCCAAACTGGTGCATGTCGCGCTTTTCGGTGAGCTTCTCGAGTCCGCGGTGCACAAAACCGATCTGCGGAATTGCCTCGATGACGCGGTCGTCCTCGATCACCAGGTCCAGATGAAGCGGCTCGGGCAGCACCGGGTGCTGCGGACCAAACGGAATGACGGAGCGATGTGCCATGGGCCTTACGCCTCCTTTTTCTGCTTGTCGCGGGCGGCCTTGGCGGCAAGCGCCGCGCGGACCTTGGCCGCTTTCTCGGGATCCATGGCAGCGAGCTTTGCCTCCATCTCGGCAGCCTTGAGCGCGGCCTTGGCAGCGGCATCGTCATGCTGGGCATCGGAGCCGGCAGCCGCAGCGGGCTGAGCGACGGCAGCGCCCGCAGTGCCCTCCTCTGCAGCAGCCGCAGCGGCGGCCTTTTCGGCCGCGGCCTTGCGCGCCTTGGCCTCGGCAGCGGCACGGACCTTCATGGCTTTCTCGCGCGCGGCCTTCACCTCGGGCGTGATGACGCTCATGGGCTCGGCAGTCGAAACCTGGTAGAAAAAGCCCTTAAAGTCGATCTGCATGTCGGTGATGGCAAGGCCAAACAGGTCGTGGGCCTCATTTTCAAACGGGAACACCGCGGGGTAATACGAGCTGATGGACGGAATCTCCTGGTACTGGTCGATGCCCTCAACCACCAGGTCCTCAATCGCATAGCTGCTGTCCTGCGCAATATGCTCCTGAGCAGCACGAACGTTGATAAACGTATAGACCAAGCGATACGAGCCGTCGTCGACGTTGCGTTCAGCGTGCATTTGCACAAAGCGCGCGCCGACGCCCTTAAGCGCCTGGACATGCGACAGAAGCTCTTCGATCCCGACGGTGGTATAGATTGCCTTTTGCATTACTCGGCCTCCCTTGCAGCGGCGGTCGCGTCGCCGGCCTCCGCAGCAGCCACAAACCCGCCCTCGCCCAGCTCAACGCCACCGTCCCAGGTTGCGGCGCCGCCCACGGTAAGCGGGTCGCCGCCGGCGCGCATCACGGCCTCCTTCTGGTCCAGGATGCCACACGCCTCCACGATGGCATCGATCACCGTCTCGGGGCGAATGGCGCACCCGGGCGCGTACACGTCCACGGGAATCGCGCGGTCCACGCCGCCGATCACGTTATAGGCATCGCGGAATACGCCGCCCGAACACGCGCAGATACCGCAGGCCACCACGCACTTGGGCTCGAGCATCTGGTTGTAGATCTGGCGCACGACGGGCAGGTTCTGGGCATTGACCGACCCCGTCACCAAAAAGATATCCGCATGCTTGGGGTTGCCGGTGTTGACCACGCCAAACCGCTCCGCATCGAACAGTGGCGTGAGCGAGGCCAGCACCTCGATATCGCATCCGTTGCAGCTCGAACCGTCGTAATGAATAACCCACGGCGAGCGCGACATTTTATGATCCATGGATGCCGCCTCCTAAATAAACACGTCGACGAGGATGGGCATAAGGTTGAGCAGGCCAAACACCAGCGCCACACCCCAGCCGAGCTTAACGCAGCTGCGCCAGGTGCTACGGGCGAAGGTGTTGTCGATCAGGACCTCGACAAAATACGTCGCGGCCATCACGACCAGGGCTACAACCCAGCTCACGGGGTTGTCCCAAACAAAGAACATGCCCACCCACATCAAAAACAGCACGGTCTCGCACCAGTGCATAAGGGTCATCTTGGCCAGCGTGCCGCCGCTCATCTCGGTGGCGACGCCCTGGACAATCTCCTGATGCGCGTGATGCGAGTACGAAAGGTCAAACGGCGACTTGCGCAGCTTGATGGTAAGCACCGCGAGCAACGCGAGGAAAATGGGTGCGCTGTACACGATGATGGGGGCCGACTGCCCCGTCACGGCAATGGAATCGAAGCTGTCGGTGGCAAGGTACAGGCCCACGCTCATCAGCAGAACGGCAGGCTCGTAACTCATAACCTGCAGCAGCTCGCGGTCGGCGCCGACCTGGGCAAACGGGCTTTGCGTCGAGGCGGACGCCAGCACCACAAAGATCGCGGCGAGCGTCACCATAAAGGCGCACAGCAGCGTGTTGGAGCCCGACACAAAGATGCCGCCGCCCACCACGGTAAAGATGAGCGCGCACGCCATGTAGGTGTCGTCCATGGTGTTTACGCTGGCGGGGGCCTTGCGCAGGAGCTTGGCCACATCGTAGAAGGGTTGCAGCAGGCGCGGGCCCACGCGGCCCTGCATGCGAGCCGAAAGCTTACGGTCAAGACCGTCAATCAGGCCGCCCACAAGCGGCGCCAGCAGGGCAAACACCACGGTACCAATAAATATGCCCACGACGCCCGAGCCTTCGAAATACTTACCGCGCAGCACCGAGGGCGCACTCATGGCAAGCCGCTCGGGCCCAATCCACGCGCAACACAGCAGCGCAAACAAGATAATGCTGCAGCACACAACGCTACCCACGGGGCTAATACGCTTCTCGCCAAGGGCGTCCTCCGAGTACCAATTGCGCTTTTCGGCCTTCACCTCGTGTCCCATCGAGCCGCGGAAATGGCGATATTTGTCGGTTCCCACACCCGAAAGGTACACGTTGACGTGCGGCTTGTTGCTCACGCGGAATGAAGTCAGCAGCACCACGGCGATAAACGCCACGATAACCACCATCAGATACATGGCGTCCTTGCCAATAACGTACGGCACGCGGCCAAACACCATGGCCAAGTAAGGCGACACCAGACCGCTCGAGATAACCGGAAACGCCACGCAGCACAGAATCAGTAGCGCGGCGATGGTGTTGAGCGCCATCCATTCGGTCTTGTGGACATTGACCTCCACGTTTTGAGCCGTGGGGTCGACGCCCGAAAGCTTGGCAAGCCACTTGCCCCAGAAGAAGAACGTCGCGGCCGAGCCAAAGGCCAGCACCATGATCATGAGCACGTTGCCGGTCTGCGCAAACGCCACCAGGGCGCCCCACTTGGACACGAGCATGCCAAACGGCGCCACAAACATGCCCATGATGCCCAGCATCATCAGACGCGTCAGGTGCGGCATGCGGCTGAACATACCGTCCATGTCCTCGATATTGCGGCTGCCGATATGATGCTCGGCCGTGCCCACGCACAGGAACAGCAGCGACTTTGCCACCGTGTGGAACAAGATCAGGAAGATAGCGGCCCATACGGCCTCGGGCGCGCCGACACCCAAGCAGGCGCTGATGAGGCCCAAGTTGGAAATGGTGGAGTACGCGAGCACGCGTTTGGCGTTGCTCTGCGAGATGGCCATGAGGGCGGCGAGCAAAAACGTGATGGCACCCACACTCGTAACCATAAAGCCAGTCACGGGATAGATGGCATAGAGCGGGCTCAGCTTGACCATCAGGAACACGCCGGCTTTGACCATGGTTGACGAGTGCAGCAGGGCGCTCGTGGGCGTGGGGGCGACCATGGCGCCGAGCAGCCAGGTATGGAACGGCATCTGTGCGGCCTTGGTGAGTGCGGCGAGCGACAGTAGGACGACCGGCATCACCAGCAGCGCGGATTGCGTGGTGCCAGCGCCGGCAAGATCGATCATGCCCGAGATGGTCAGCGGCATGCCGTTAACGTGCAGGTACATGAGTCCGGCCAAAAACGCGATGCCGCCCAGCATGTTTAGGATAATCTGGGTAAAGGCGTTCTTGATGGCCTCGGGCGTGCGCGTGTAGCCAATCATGAGAAACGAGCACACGGTGGTGATTTCCCAGCCGCAGAACAGCCACTCGAGGTTGTCGCTCGTCACGATGACGAACATGGCCGAGAGGAACAGGAACATAAGCGCCAGGAACTGCGGACGTCGGTCGGGCGCGGTCTGCCCGCGCAGCGCGGCCTCGTGCTCGTCATGGGCCTGGAAGTCCTTCATGTAGCCCAAAGCGTAGATACAGATAAGGCTGCCGACGATGCCGACGGCGAGGACCATGATCACGCTCATGTAGTCTAGGTAGAGCGGCGTCGCCGTGACGGCTTCGGCCGCAGGCAGCGTCATGGCCGCAAAGACGAGCGAGCCCACCAGCTGGACTATGCCGAGCACCGTGGTAAGCACGCTCTTATATTTGTGCGCGTTGTACAGGATGACGGCGCACAGAATTACGTCGATGACGGAGCTGATGATCGAGAGCGCATGCGAGGTACCGGGGGCAATCTCAAAGCTCTGCGGACCCGTGCAAAAAAACATGACGGCGACTACAACTGTCACCGCCATGATAATGCCGGAGCCTATGAGTCCCACCGCATCGCGGGCGCGGTCACCGCGCGCGAGCAGCATGCCCAGCGCCGGTACCAGCGGAAACAGGGTAAGGAAATACAGTAGCGTCATACCATCACTCCCCCATGCAAAAACGCTGCAATTGTTTAACGTTATAGCTCAATTGATGAGTAGCGGCGGCGGGTTTTCGGTCAACTGGGGAGTTTTAGGCGTACGGGGCAAGGGCACGTCCGCTTTGGAGCAGAGAGGCGGCAAGAAAAATGCGCCCCTATGAGCGCACCATCCCGTTTGCTATTCCGCCTTTTTAACGCGCGGCTTGCGACCGCGCGGCTTATCGACCAGTGCGGCCTCACCGCTCTCGCGGTACTGACGGCACCAAGCCTTGACCGAAGACTCGCTGGGAATCTTGTGCTTGATCATGGCCTCGCGAACCGTCAAGCCGTTTTCCAGACGGTCCTTAACCACAGCGAGCTTTACGTCGTACGAATAGGTGTGATGATGCGAACCGGCATTGAGAACGGCGTCGGCACCGCCCACGGCATACGCGCGGGCCCACTGACGAGCCGTGGCCTGGGGAATGCCAAGCTCCGCGGCGAGGGGGCGATGACCGACCCCCTCTTGAAGGATCTCGACGGCGCGCTGCCTAACCTCGGGCGCATGCGTGCGAGTCCTAGTTGCTTCCGACATACCTGCCACTTCTTAGCCTTAACCGTTAATCTGCTTTCTTACGTGCAAGTTAGATAGTAGCATTTTACCGTTTGCTCAAAGCAGTTAATTAAAATAGACGCGGCGTTATCTGGGCATTTCGCACCAAATTACGACATTTCTTTATCGATTATTTACGCTGGTAGCTGACTCGCAGCTAATCGTCATTCGCTCGTCAACAAAATTGGCATCTCTTTATGTCCTTTGGTATAGAGGATATAGTTATTAACCCCTCCCTCAATAATTTTGAGTGATCTGCAAGACAGTAGACGTCCTCACTCCTCATGATTACCGCGCATTGCCGTCCACCGGAGCAAAACAAAAAGGGCGGGACCTGCTGCGCTTGCAGGCCCCGCACCGGTTAACACCCGACGGGACACAGCCGGGCGAGACGGATCCGTGCTACCGCCCCGCCTGGCCGCGATGTTCAACTACAGCTCGTTGGCCGCGTGATACGCCGTGCGAATGGCGCTCGCGATGTCGGCGGTGCGCTCACCCGAGCAGTCGCCCACGCAGGTCACGGGCACCGTCACGCCATCCAGGTCAAACGCGTTGGCCTTGGAGCCCACGGCCATCACCACGTAATCGCAGGCGATATTTACCGGCTCCTCGGCGCCGTCCTCGGTGGTGCGCACGGCCTCCACGCCCTCGTCGGTAATGGCGGTCAGGCGGGTCTTCACGTGCTGCTCCACGTTGTGCTCGGCAAAGTCGCTCATAATCAGCGGCAGAATGGTCTCGGACTCGCCCGCGGCAATCTTGTCGAGCATCTCCACGATCGCCACCTCGCAGCCGTGCTGCAGCAGGTATTCGGCAGTCTCGGTGCCCACCAGGCCACCGCCAATGACAGCGACGCGGCCCGTAAGCTCCACCTTGCCGGCCAGCACGTCCCAGCTCGAGACGACCTTGTTCGAATCGGCACCCGGAACGGGGATGACCACGTCGTGCGCGCCCACGGCCACAATCGCGGCGTCGGCGGCGTTGAGGTCCTCAGCGGTAGCGGCATGGCTGAGCTCAACCTTCACGCCCAGACCAGGCAGAATCTTCTCGTAATACTCGACCGAGCGCATGATCTCGTCCTTGCGCGGAGGCGCAGCCGCCAGCACAATCTGGCCGCCCAAGTGATCGCTCGCCTCGTAGATGGTCACGTCGTAGCCGCGCTTGGCCGCCACGCGTGCGGCCTCCAGGCCGGCAATACCGCCGCCCACCACGGCGATCTTCTTGTCGCCCTCGCCCGGCTTGATGGCGATGGTCGCCTCGTCACCGTTCTCGGCGTTGAGCACGCACGAGATGTACTTGCGATTTTGAATCGCGTCGACGCAGCCCTTGTTGCAGTTGAGGCACTCGCGGATGGGCTCACCCGTGGCGGCCTTCAGCGCAATGTCGGGGTCGCACATGAGCGAGCGGCCATAGGCGATGATGTCGGCGGCGCCGTCTTCCAGAATCTTCTCGCCGGCCTCGACCGAAACAACACGGCCGACGGTTGCCACCGGCACGGAGACCAGGGCCTTGACGCGCTCGGCCACCGGCAGCGTCCAGTTGTAGGGCATGGCGCCCATGGGCGGAATGGTGTCGCCCATGTTGCCTGTGTGGTTGGCCTGTGCGACCTGGATCATGTCGATGCCCGCACCCTCGAGCAGCTTGGCGAACTCGCAGGCCTCGTCGGGCTGCAGGCCGCCCTTGCCGCGCGGCGTACCGTCGGGGTTCTCCATGATCACGGGGAGCTTGTACTCCACCATCAGCTGCGGCGCGGCTTCCTTAATGGCAGCGACGACCTCCAGCGCGTAGCGAACGCGGTTCTCGAACGAGCCGCCATACTCGTCGGTGCGCTGGTTGAGGATGGCCGAGCACAGCGAACCCACCAGGCGGTCGCCGTGGACCTCGATGGCGTCGATGCCGGCCTGCTGCGCGCGAGCGGCCGAGGCGGCGATAGCCTCCTTGATCTGGGTGAGCTGCTCTACGCTCGCCTCGTTCACAAAGTGCTGCATGTCGTGATGCAGCTTGGCGTAGGCCTGGTTGCGGATCTCGTTGGACTCGGCCATCTTGGCGGCAAAGGTCTCCTCGTCGCCGGCGGCCTTGGCCTCCTGCGCGGCCTTGACGGCAGCCATGGAGCCCATGACCATGCGGCCGACACCGGGCACATCGTACTCGGGGTGGAACAGCTGCAGCGCGACCTTGGCGCCGTGCTTGTGGACGGCATCGGCCAGCGCCTTAAACGTGGGGATCTGAGCGTCGGTCGCCAGCTTGGGCGTGGGGCTCGCGGTCATGACGGGAGCAACGTCACCGATGACGATGTAGCTCACGCCGCCACGGGCCAAGCGCTCGTAAAAAGCCAGGCTGCGCTCGCCGATGGAACCGTCACGCTCCTCGTAGCCGGTGGTCAGCGGCGGAAACATAATGCGGTTCTTGAGCTCAAGGGGGCCAACCGTAATGGGCTGGAGCAGCTTGGATGCAGGTGCGGTCATGGACATTCCTCTCTTGTAGGCGCGGCGGCGATGATGCCGCGTAGTTATCTAGAGGATATGGCATGGGAATACAGCAGCGCAACGGAAATCGGCGGACAGCAGGTAGCGGCAGGTGGATGGGGATGGGCGGGGCGGCCCGTCGGTTTATCTCAATCTGTAACAGTTACGCGGCAAAACTGGGTCTTACTGTTACAGATCGAGACAAACCAAACCCGCTTGCTAGAAAATCTCAATCTATAACAACAACTCGGCAAAATCCGTCCCTCGTGTTACAGATTTAGACAAACACGGCCCAACCCACCGGTATATCTCGATCTGTAACACCTAGCCGCCCAAATCGGGTCTAGATGTTACAGATCGAGATTTTGTTTGAGAGGCCGAGAATTGGACCGAAAACACGGTCCCGAAATAACAAAAAAGCTCGCCGGCTAGGCCGACGAGCTGCAAGTTCTTGGTCGCGGGGGCAGGATTTGAACCTACGACCTCCGGGTTATGGATATGGCGGGCCGTCAAACAGCGATTGGACTAAAGCCGTGCCTTCCACAGTATTTAGTCCTATAAACAGTCCAACATCTTTATTTCTAGTCGTTAGATTGGACTAAAATGACTTTAATTTCGATATTTAGTCGTATCTTACGACTAAATATCAGCCACGAGACCGTTAGGAGCGATCTTGTACTACAGCGATCACGACGTCCTTGAACTCATCGCCCGTATCGAGAAGCCCTATGAGAGCGAGGTTATCGAGCTCAAGGAAGCGAAAAACGACTTCAGTTTCAAGAACCTCGGGAAGTACTTCTCCGCCCTGAGTAACGAAGCGGTCCTGCGCGGGAAACAAGACGCCTGGCTCATCTTCGGTATGGACAACGACAAGGTCGCATGCGGAACCGCTTACCGAGAAGGAAATCCGGCCAACCTTCGATCCCTTAAAAAGGAGATTGCGGACCGCGCGAACAACCACCTCACCCTGAGAG
The DNA here is from genome assembly GCA_938005465.1 of uncultured Collinsella sp. Taxonomy (GTDB): domain Bacteria; phylum Actinomycetota; class Coriobacteriia; order Coriobacteriales; family Coriobacteriaceae; genus Collinsella. The sequence goes on along the minus strand of CALLNU010000034.1, from coordinate 133,899 downwards.
AGATCCATGAACTCAGGATTGACGGCAAACGCGTCCTCGCGTTTCAAATCCCCGCCGCAACGCCAGGCATGCCGACGGCGTTCAACAATGCGGCATGGGCGCGCGAGGGCGAATCACTCGGGCCACTCCCCATCGATAAGTACGAGCAGATACGCCAAATGCGGAGGCCGGACTGGAGTGCCCTCGAAATCGAAGAAGCAACCTTCGAGGACCTCGACCCCAAAGCCGTGAAGAAAGCGGTGGAGCTCTTTCTCTCCAAGCACCGGCGGCATTCCGGGGCGTTCGCGGACATGGATGACCGCACGATTCTCGACATGGCAAACCTAACCAGAAACGGCAAGATCAACCCGACGACACTCATCCTGCTCGGAAGGCCAGAATCCACCCGTCTGCTCGATGGGATGAGCCCGCGCATCACCTGGACTCTCTATGCCTCCAATGGATCGGTAACCTCTTACGAGCACTTCAAACCACCCTTCCTTCTCGCGATTGACCAGGTACTCGGGAAAATCCGCAACGAGAAGTACCGGTTCAACGCAAATGGCGCGAGTCTGTTTCCCTTTGAGGCTGACCAGTACGAACCCGAGATCATCAGAGAGCTCCTGAACAACTGTATCGCCCATCAGGACTATTCCATGCAGGGGCGAATCAATGTCGAGGAATTCGAGGATCACCTCGTGTTCCTAAACGAAGGGTCCTTCATTCCGGAGACAATCGAAAATGCGATGCGGCCGGGTTTTAAGCCAAGCTACTACCGCAACCCCTTCCTTTCCGAGGCGATGGTGCAGATGGACATGATTGACACCATCGCCATGGGAATCCCCAAAGTATTCCAGATGCAGAGAAAGCGATACTTCCCCCTACCCACCTACGACCTTTCGGATCCAACCCGCGTGCGCGTAAGCGTCTACGGTAAGACCATCAATGAGAGCTACAGCAGGCTACTCTATGCTAAACCGGACCTTCCGATGGACGTCGTCTACCTTTTGGACAAGGTTCAAAAAGGCGAGGAAATCACGAACGAGGAGGCCGCAGAGCTGCATCGACTCAAGCTTATCGAAGGCAGGTACCCCCATATCTCCATCACGAACGCCCTTGCCTCGAAGACGGGGCAGGAGGTGTCTTACACGCGCAGCAAAGGCCTCAATGAAGAGGCCTGCAAGGCGTTTGTCATTCAGATGCTCTCAGAAACGGGGCCCGCACCACGTGCGAAAATCACCGCCCTCATCAACGATCTTCTCCCCTCGGGCCTTACCGACGCGCAAAAGGCCAAGAAGGTGTCGAACCTGTTAGCGAAGATGAAGAAGGTAGACAAGACCATCGATAGCGACGGAACGGGAAAGACCGCAAGATGGCATGCCCTGTAACATCGTGATGGATCTCACCGTCAGACGCACGGCTTCCAACAGACCGACCGCGATGCGTCTGGGTACCTTACCGGGCGCATCATCTAATATTGGACTCTCTACTTGCGGCATCCATCCCTACCCGACTCTGGATACCGCAAGTGTCCTTTTCGATGGCATCCCCGCGTTTTGTAGTCGGAAAACAGTCGACTCATAGTTGAAAGCTACAAAAAGTGTGTCCTATAAGCCAGTAAATTGCCGAAGCGTTTTTAAAACCCGATCTCCGCAACGATCTTTTTCATCTCGATAGCCCATCCAAGCCGCCCCTCGATGTACCGCAGCCATGCGTCCTGATGGCTCTTAATTGGGTGGCCGGCCTTATAGAAACGCAGGCCCGATGCCTTTTAGCATCAAAGGGCGCCGCCGTCAGCTCGAAGCGTTTTTCGAAGATCCTTGTCCAGTACGCTAGCTTGACCATTCGGACCACTTTTAAGTAAACATCAGCAAGGGCGGCCCGACGTATCGGGAGCTCAAGACCGCCCAGTGTAATCAATCCGCAACGAAAGCGAGCCCTCGGCGCTGTGCCGGGGGCTCGACCCTTCTAGGTTTATATCGTTGAATTGGCTAGCAATATTGCTCGTCGTTAAACGGCGGCTTCGACACCTAGTCCTTCATCCCGAATACTCTGCTCGTCTTCATCGGCTGCGCCCGTGGCCCCCTCCGCTTGGATGGCATCGTAGGCTTCGATGTTCGACTCAAGGATTTCGGCGCTCTCGTTGGCAAGCGCCAGCTTCTTCTGGTGCCTGTTATACAGGCACAAACCCATACTCCCTATGGCAAGCGTTACAGCAGATCCAACAATGCAACCCTGCCACCTTCCTGTGGCAATTCCCCCATTTCTGATGTTTGCGATAAGCGCCCTTGGTCCGCCCGACTCCTTTGCAATATGTGACAGCTGCGCGTAGTCCCAATCCGTCATCGTGTCCTCCTAACTCGACCGCCCGCTGGCTACTTGATTACTTGGGTCAATAATGCAACTGCACAAGTAAACAGTAAATGTCTAAGATATGTCTGCTGCGCTATTTAGAAAGGGTATTCAGACAATGTATGTCCGCCGTTATAAGCCAGAAGATGTGCTTCCAGAACGACTTGCAAGCTTAATGCGGAGTTTCGTCAATACGGACGGTAGAGTTGGCCTCTCGCAAATCGAGCTCGCGAGGCTCATGTACGAAAGGCGTTACGGAGGAGAAAACCAATCGAGCATCGATGCTCAATGCGTAAAGAAGACGGACCAGGCGTGCAAGGCCATAGCGCGAAGGATTAGCCACTTCCTCAAGGGAGACCATTTCCCGAATTGGACTGATTTGGTCGAACTTGCCGATTTCTTCGGAAAACCAATCGGCTATCTAATCGGCGAAACGGACTGCGATTCGTACGAGCTCCAAGATGTCGCCGACATCGTTGGATTGGAGAGCAGGGCAGTCACCGCACTTAAAAGCATCACGGGGAAGGCAAGCGTAGAGTGGCCGCTTGGAAAGACCACGCTGGAGAATGAGAAGCCATCTGCAGGGAGTGCCTTCATTGCCCAGGATATGGTCGAAAAAGCCAACGCAGAACTTAATGCTTGCAGGGCAGCTCTAAATCGCATGCTCACTGCCAGAACTTTCAAAGACTTGCTGATCAGCCTCTCAAATGTTGGTGAGAGTGAATACGAGTTATTGATGACGCGCCTTGATGCGGAGGTGGCGAAACTGCAGAGAGGTGATGATTCCAAAGGCGGTGACGAACCAGTCATGCAGCAGATGGCAAGAAAAGCGCAAGCGAGAGATGCTGGGCTGCGTTTGAGGGAAGCCGAAGGCGCTCTGAAAGCATCTCGCTACGAAGCCTACGAGTTCTACGTTCGGCTCGTCGACGAAATGTTCTCAGATATGGCCAATACCGATATAGTGGCCAAGGCCAAACTCATTGCTGAGAAGCCATGATGTACCCAAGCGTACCAGCCACCTCGGCGCACAGGTACGAGCAGGCCGTCTTACTACTTGCCCACACGGTCCCGTTGCCGCCGACGAGCGACGTGGAGCAGGAATAGAACCACTGCGAACCCGTGATGCCGCTCGTTGGCAGTGCCCATGTCGCGTCCGCGTAAATCATCGTCAGGTATGAATACCCCAAGAACGTGCAGAACAGATTCGTGAGCCTGGACGGGTCGATGCCCCGGAAGTCGATGGTTGCGAAGGTGCACGACGAGAACGCGTAGCCCATCGACCGCACGCCCAAGAGGTTCCCTAGGCCGGAAATGCCTGCAAGGTTCGTGCACGAGTAGGGCAGGTAGTTCGGGTTTAAATACGAGAACGTGACCATGTCCGCCGCAAAGCTCGCGCTCGGCGGGCGCGACTTCCACGCGCAGTAGCCCGAAGACGTCCTGCCGTTGCGCTTGGTCCGACCGCCGCAGTAGGGGCAATAAACGGCCTTCATGGGTACCTCTTCCGAAAGGGTTTTACGGTTCCGGAAAAGGTTATCTACCCGCGAGAACGATAGGCAACCGGACACACATTCTGTCCGAGCGGTAAAAAGCGGGCGCGGATTTTAAACGGCTGAAAAAGGGGCATCGACCTGCGCCGATGCCCCCAAAGCGGACACACTTTTTGTCCTATAAGCCGAAGCCGTTAAGCTTCCTGGCTACAAAAGTCTTGGTCGCGGGGGCAGGATTTGAACCTACGACCTTCGGGTCATGAGAACAGAATATCGATGTTTATCGACACCTTTTGAAGCTCTTTGATACCGTTATATGCGCAGGTAGATTAATATATTTTGATAAAATGCTTGAATCAATGCCATGCCAATTTCGACCAAAATTCGACCAACGATTGCTTGACTTCAACAGTTGCATCGCAAGCGATGCAATATCAGTCCCGCGGTCGCAGGGAGCCGAAAGGCAGCCCCTGCGCCTCGATGAAGCGAAAAAGCTGCTTGAAACCCTGCTGTCACAGGAAATGGACGCGCACAGGATCGGAATGCTTCTTCCGCTCCTCCTCCTTTCTTCCGGGACGCCCGGGCGGCAAGAGCCTATTAAAAAGAGATGGATGGATTTCAAACTTGGCAAATCAAGGCGTAGCTAGTCACTCGCGTCCAAAGCCATTTGCCTAAAAATGAATACCGCTGACCGAAATGGAAAGATGGTAACAACGAAATAGATTAGTCGCACTTGTTTTTAAGAACCGTTTGTTCCAGCCCGCCCTGTTTGCAAACACCCCAACTATCATGAAATCCGTAAACAGAGGCGACATCAACACCTGACGCCGGCAAGTATGCGAGTGTCGTCTCTGCCTAAGGGGCAAGCCCCCGAGATTAGTTAGGAGAGGGGAAGAGATGGATAAAGTCAAAACGGCCTTCCAGAACTTTGGCCGCGTTATCGTCGACCCTATTTTGTACCTTTCGGTAACGGGCATCATTTTGGCCATCGCCACGGTATGCTCGCTCGGCAGCGGAGTTGTCGCAGATCTGGGCACGCTGCTCTCCGCGGCAACCAACTCCGCGGTGATCGGCAACCTGCCGGTGATTTTCGCAGTCGGCCTAACGGCAGGCTTCGCAAAGAAGCAAAAATCCAACGCGGCAGTGTTTGGACTTATTAGTTACCTCATGTTCCTGTATGTCAACAACGCCTACCTGACGCTCACCGATCAGCTGGCAAAAGCTGGCGCGATGGGTCTGTATGGCACTGGCCAGGCAACGGTACTGGGTCTTCAAGTTACCGATGTCAACGTCTTCGGCGGCGTACTCATCGGATGCTTCTGCGGTTGGCTCTATAACAAACTGATCGACGTAAAGGTATCGGAGTATATCCGGATTTACGGCGGACCCCGCCTGGCCCTTCTGGCGATGGTTCCGCTGAGCATTGTCTTCGGCATCGGAGCGACTATCGTGTGGCCCCCTATCGCCAACGCCATCAGCAACGCTTCTTCATTCATCGCAGCCTCGGGTGGTCTGGGCGTTTTCATTTATGGCTTCCTGAACCGCGTCCTCGTACCTCTCGGCATGCACCACTTTATGTGGATGCCGTTTGACTACTCCGCGATTGGCGGCACGGCGGTCGTCGCCGGCCAGAGTGTTTCCGGCGCAGCAAACATCTTCTATGCCGAGCTTCCCCATATCGCCGACGGATCCCTCACCACAGTCGACCCCTCTGTCCGCTTTGCCATGTTCGGCTTTGGCAAGGAATTCGTAACCCTCGGCACCGTGCTCGCAATGATTGCGACTTCCCGTCCGGAGAATCGAAAAGCTGTCGCAGCCATGCTGGTGCCCATTTACATCACCGCCATGCTCTCCGGCATCACTGAGCCGCTCGACTTCATGATCCTGTTCGCGTCTCCGATTCTCTGGGTTGCCTACAGCCTGTTCTACGGACTGGGCGAGATGCTCCTGTTTGTCCTGGGAGTCCGCTTGCTTAACATGTACGGTGGCATCGAGCTGCTCACGCTCGGCCTGCCTTTGCCAATGGGCGTCACCAAGTTCCCGATTTACATCGTCTTGGGCATCGTGTTTGCCGCCGTTTCGTTCATCGTTCTGGCGATGGCGATCAAGAAACTCAACCTCATGACGCCCGGCCGTTCCGCAGAGTGGTCTGCAGAGGTCTCCGGAGGCAACAATGCTCTCGAGTCCTCCGGAACTCCGGAAGTCGACGCAAAACAGCAGGAAATGGTGCAGAACATCATCAACGGCCTTGGCGGCAAGGACAATATCAACACCATGGGCTGCTGCATGACTCGTCTCCGTGTCGAAGTCAAAGATCCCGACAAGGTCAACGAAGAGACCATCAAGAAGGCTATCGACAAGGGCCTGTTTAAGAACGGCACCAATGTTCAAATTGTCGTGGGAACCAACGTGCACTCCGTCTACGACCTGCTGCGTCCCATCCTTAATCTGGAAGATTAACAGTCGCGTAATCGATAAGCGATAAGCGAGGAGACCTCATGTTGACCAAAACGTTTCATTCAATCCGAGGCATGTTCGAACGCCTGCTCAACATGTACAAAGAAAAGTCGACAAGGGGTCTTCTCGTACTTATGGCTGCATTCGCATGTGGTTTTATCTGGCCGCTCCTGGGTCTACTCGCTGCGGTTTGGACCCGGCGTTCAGGAAGGCACGCGGACGCAGGCAGCATTGCAGGCATGGCGGCGGTCATCAACATCGCTACCTACTTCGTGCAGATAGTAACCAAGATTGTCTGCAGCTCAATTTGATTTGAAAGGCATGAACAACATGAACGGATACAAGATTGTCATCTGCGGCGGCGGCAGCACCTATACCGCCGGTATCGTCAAAGACCTGATTGATCAAAAGGACGAACTGGGGATTCGTGAGCTTTGGCTCTATGACATCGACAAGGAACGCCAGGACACGGTCGCTGTGGTGGTTAAGGCAGTTATCGATGACCTTGCCCCCGAGATCCCCTTGCATGTAACCGTCGACCCCAAAGAGGCGTTTACAGATGCGAACTTTGTTATGGCGCAGATGCGCGTGGGCGGGCTCAAGATGCGTATCCAGGATGAGCAGATCAGCCTGCGCCATGGCGTAGTCGGCCAAGAGACCTGCGGAGCAGGTGGCATGGCCTATGGCATGAGGACCATCTTCCCCATGTGCGAGCTTGTCGATTTCTGCGAGGAGTACGCCTGCAAGGACTACTGGATCGTCAACTACTCTAACCCCGCTGCCATCGTAGCCAAGGCGATGCACAAGCTGCGTCCAAACGCTCGCATTCTCGACATCTGCGATATGCCGGTAGAGATTGAAGCCCGCATGGCGGAGATTTTGGGCTGCGAACTCGACGACATTGAAGTCGACTACTTTGGCCTCAATCACTTTGGGTGGTATACCAGCGTACGCTGCAAGGGCGTCGACGTTACGGACAAGCTCAAAGAGCACGTGCGTAAGTACGGTTACATTTCCGAGGCAAGCCTCAATGACGCATTGGTAAAGGACCCAGACTGGGCCCACACCTTCAAGAATGCGGCAACGATTTCTACGCTATTCCAGGATTACCTCCCCAACACCTATTACCAGTATTACCTGTTGCCCGATGCCTGCGTGGAGTACATGGACATCAATAACACGCGTGGCATGCAGGTCGTAAACGGCCGCGAAAAGCGTATCTTCGACGCATCTGCGGCGCTTAAGCGCGGTGAAAAGGTCGATCTCACGCAGTTCTACGTAGGCGTCCACGGCAGGTTCATTGTCGATGTCGTCAAGTCCCTGGCGAAGGATTTGCGCCATCGCCAGCTGGTGATTGTGCCCAATAATGGCGCAATCGAGAATCTCTCGGACGACGCGACCGTCGAGATTCCGGCGTACATCACCGATCGAGGAGCCGAACCGGTCCGCGTCGGGAAGATTCCCCGCTTCTACAAGGGCCTTATCGAGCAGCAGGATGCCTGCGAGGGCCTTGTGGTCGAGGCCGTTATCGAGGGCTCCTACCAGAAGGCACTCGAGGCCTTCACCCTCAATCGCACGATTCCCTCAGCGCGCGTGGCTAAGGAAGTCTTGGACGACATGATCGAGGCGAACAAGGGCTATTGGCCTGAGCTGAAGTAGAGAAGCAGTAGAGAAGCCATCCAGATAGCAAAAGCACAAAAGGTGGCCTCAAGGCAAAATGCTTTGGGGTCACCTTTTGTATGACTAAATCTCCGCAAAACTCGTAAAGATGAACGAATCGGCCTCGTGTTTTACACGATAGTTCTCTTGATAATCCTGATTGAATATAAGCGAATAAATAACCTGAAGCGTATACGTGAGCGAGATCATGGAAGAGTAATTGGCAACCTTTCCAATCACGCGCTCTGATTTTGGAATGAGCAAGACAGTGTCGCATTGCCTGGCGAGCGCCGAATCAGAAAACGCCGTGATTAAACACGGCTTGATTCCGCGCTCGGAAAGAGCGGCGGCGTATTTGGAATAATCATAGTGAATGCCGCTGTAGCTTAGGAATAAAAACAGGTCGCCGGGCCTACCGTTCTTAACGTGCAGTGTCTGCAGGCCACCGTCGTCCGCCATGGTGACATGACGATCGAGCTTGAGAAGATTGTTGCGAAAGATACATCCCGCCAGATAGCTTTCCCCTTTAGCAAAGATGTAAATTCGCGGGGCGCTAAGAACTGCCTTGGCGATTATGCTCAATTTGGCGCTATCGAGCTCGATTTTCGTTTGATCTATGACGCCCTTCAGGAGATTTGCAAGGTTGCCCTCGATGGCCTCAATTGAATCGGTACTGCCAAAAGGACGATTGTGATCGACAGTGGCAGCCAGAAGATAGTCTCCGCTTATCTCCTGGATGAGCTGCATGATCAACTCTCGATAGCCGCTTAGGCCCAATTTCTTACAAAAGCGGATGATTGTCGCGTTCGAGGTGTAAGTCTCCTGTGCGAGCTTTGCCATAGTGAGGGTCTTAAGGTCGCCGGTATGATTGAGCAGATAGGTAGCAATGGCTCGGTCGGTTTCATTAAAAGACGCGCTGTTACGCAGGCTGTCAAGAATCATGGTCGCTCCGATCGCTTTAGTTTGCCACTTAATTATGTCATTATCAAAACGACGGGCAGCTCTTCATGCGCTGACTCATGTCCTGCAATCTCTCTTCTGATATTCCGCATGCTTCGGCAACATTATTTGTGCGGAGCGCATCGCTCAAGTCGCAGCGAACAGATACGAAGAAGTTCCATTGCCAGAATTCATTGCCCGCTTTGAGACGCAGAGACGGCCTCCGAACAAGCTACATGCGGACTTGAGACAGCATAGCGCTCGCCCGTCGGCATCCTACAACCCGTATCCCCCACTCCCCTGTTTCCGTGTTGAGAGCAATAGACGGGGTTCCAAGGGGACTCGTCCCTTTGGCGCGCAAGGTCCGGGGATGGCGCGGTCCATCCCCGGCACTATTATTAGCTAAGGACCGCCGAAACTCCTCCCAATTGGAGTTTATCGGTCGATAAGTCAAGCCGACCGGCCCGCGATTATCAATGGTTTATTTGCTTCACATAATAAATTGACTCAGGATTCACCCGCAATTCACCCGCAAAGTAAACTGATAAAGAAAAAGCTCGGAAGCAATTTTGCTTCCGAGCTGCAAGTTCTTGGTCGCGGGGGCAGGATTTGAACCTACGACCTCCGGGTTATGAGCCCGGCGAGCTACCAGACTGCTCCACCCCGCAATGTCTGGGCGCCTCATGTGCGCAAGAAAGAATATTACGCGGGAGTTCGGTAAACGGCAAGGAAAATCTCGTAGAGCATAATTCCTTCATATTTAAACCCCTCAGCCCCTATCACCGTAAACGAATCGCAGCCGAGCGCCGTCGACGGCACGTATACAATGGTGCGCGTCCTTTTATGCCAACACTGGGAGTAGACATGCTGCTCACTATCGATATGGGAAACACGCAGACGGCCATGGGCCTGTTTGACGGAGACGAGCTGGTGCAGTCGTGGCGCATGCCCACCGACCGCTCTTATACCGCCGACGAGATCCATGTGCGCCTGATGGGTTTCTTTAAAATGTACGGCCTTTCGCTCGACGCGGTCGACGCGATCGCCTTTGCGGGCGTGGTGCCGCAGCTCTCGCGCGAATGGCACGCCGTGGCCGACCGCATTGCCGCGGACGCCATCGTCATCGGGCCGCAGACGGCCGCGGTGACCAAGCTGCGCGCGGCGCGCCCCCAGGCCGTAGGTGCCGATCGCGTCGCCAACGCCGTTGCGGCCGAGACTTTCTACGGCGCGCCGGCAATCGTGGTGGACTTTGGCACCGCGACCAATATCGACGTCATCGATGAGGACGGTTATTACATTGGCGGAGCGATCGCGCCGGGCATCCGCATCTCCATGGACGCGCTTGCCGCCCGTGCCGCCAAGCTCGCCAGCGTGCCGCTCGAGGCACCCGAGCACGCCATCGGCCGCGACACCGAGGAATGCATCAAGGTCGGCGCCGTGGTGGGCGCCGCCGCCATGGCCGAGGGCCTGGTCGCGCGCATGAAGCGCGAGCTGGGTCGTGAGGACGCCACGGTTATCGCCACAGGCGGTCTCGCCAGCATCGTCGCCGATTCGACCGATGCCTTCGACGTGGTCGACGGACAGCTCACCATCAAGGGTATCTGCGAAATCTACCGCCGCATGCAGGAGCTGGGATAGAGCAGGGGCTTAAGTCGAGCACGGGCGCGAGCGGCGAACTAAGCAATGCATTGGTCCTATTCCTCAAAATCGAAAATTTATCAGTTTTGAGGAATAGGCTTTCTGCTACGCCTCGCCGCATAGCCACCTCGCCAGGTCCACGATCTGCACCCCATTGCGGTCCGTGGCCTCGTGATGCGTTCGGGCGAGAATCATCTTGGGGTACGCGTCGCCAATGCTCAGCAGTGGCGAAATCTCGCGTTCAAATGTCTTATCCGAGCTGATGTCGTCGCTCACCTGAATGTAGAGCTTCTCGCTTCGCTTAATTGCTATAAAGTCAATTTCCTTTTTATAGAGCACACCGACGTATACCTCGTATCCGCGGCGCAGCAGCTCGATGGCCACCATGTTCTCGTATACGCGTCCCCAATCCATATCACGTGTACCGAGCAGTGCGTATTTGAACGCGTGGTCTGCCAGGTAATATTTCTCGCCGCTCTTAAGGTATTTTTTGCCGCGAATGTCGTACCGACGAACTTTATAGAAGGCAAACGCATCGCACAGGTACCCCATGTACGTGCCGACCGTCTTGTTCGTAATCTTTAGCCCATCCGCATTTAATGCATCAGTAATGTTGCGTGCCGACGTAATGTTGGAAACGTTGTCCATCATGTAATCGGCAATGCGCAGCAGCGCCGATTCGTTTCTCACGTTATGCCGCTGCACGATATCCCTCACGATGAGCGTTTTAAAGACATTGGAGAGATATTGATAGCGCTGCTCCTGCAGTGGATAAGGGTAAGAGCCGGACATACCGCCGGTTCTCGCGTACTCATCGAAGTCGCGGTCGACATCGCCCTCGTCGCCATAGAGACGATACTCCTCAAACGAGAATGGGAAAACCTCGATCTCGAACGTACGCCCCGTAAAGAGCGTCGACAGATCGCTCGACAGCAAAAAGGCGTTCGATCCGGTAATGAAAATGTCGTACTGCTCGGATGCATGGAGGCTGTTGATCGCGCGTTCAAAGCCGTCGCACATCTGAACCTCATCGATAAGCAGGAAGTTTTGCTTGTCGGACGCTCGATGCTCTTTTACATAGGCGAGCAGGGCATGATATTCGAGCAGGTCCTCGAACTCGTCGAGGTTGTAATTGATATGGATGACATTCGAATTGGACAGATTTGCCTCCACGTAATCGCGGAGGGCCTCGAGCAATTTTGACTTACCGCCACGGCGAATGCCCGTTATGACCTTGATGTCCGGCACGCCAATAAGGCTCGTCAACATGTCCATGTATGACGTTCTATTGATGAGTTTCATTGGCGCCTCCCTGCGGTCTTTTATCGCTATTCCTCAAAAACGAAAATTTTTCAGTTTCGAGGAATAGGCTCTGCAACGAATATACCTCGCAAAAGCCCGAGCTGGCTTAATTCTATTCCTCAAAATCGAAAAATTTTCAGTTTTGAGGAATAGGGCGCTGGCAACCCATTCCCCAGATAGGCGAAACCCTCCCCGGCACAGGCCGAGGAGGGTCTTGTTGTCATGTCTATCTTTGGGCGCGAACGCCCCGCGTTACAGTCCGCGAATGCGCACGGCCTCGGGCGGAAACTCTTGCTCGCCGGCATCGGTCTTGATGGTGGCGCGACCCCAGATGTCCAGGCCCGCAAACACACCGACCGCAAGCGGCAAACCGTTGGGCGACACCGCCGCGACCTGACGACCCAGCAGTGGCACCATGTCAAAGTACTCGCCCAGCACCGGAGCCAGCGGGCCGGCAGCGCCCTGTGGTGTGTTGGCGGCAACCGCCCAGGTGTCCACACGGGTCAGCACGGCGGCGGCCAACTTCTCGACCAGCGCTTCGTCAGCCACATCCACACCAAGCTCGCTCAGCGCCGAACGCTCAATATACACCGTCACCGCGGCAAACATGCCCGCAGCACCGGCACCGCCGTTCACGGCAACACGCGCGAGCGACGTCTCAAACGCAGGCGCACCGCACACGATATCGCTCGGCCACTGGATACCCACCTTACCGGCAAGGCCCAACCCCGGCGTCGAAGCCGTGCCCACGAGCGCGTCCATCATGCCCATCGCAGCCACAAACGGCAGGGCGTGGAAGGCATGCATGTTCACATCCGGACGCACGACCAGCGAAAACGTCAGCGAAGCATCGCCCGCACTCCACGCGCACCAGCCCGCGGACATGCCCTCGCGGCCCGCGTCGCGCGCCGCGTCGAGCTCGGTGCCAGCGGCAACAGCATTCATCTCGATCATCTACATACGCCCCAATTCGCCCACGATATGGCCCACGCGGTCCTCGGGCTCCTTGACCTCGACACCGTTGTAGCGGAAGAACCGCGCCGGGTCGTGCATCAGGTCCTCGAGCGGCACCAGCACAAAGTCGCGCTCGCCGATCAGCGGATGCGGCAGGCGCAGCTTTTTGCCGCCGTGGGTCTCGCCGTCCATCCACAGCAGGTCCAGGTCGATGGTGCGCGGGCCGTTGGCCTTGGCCTTTTTGGAGCGGTCGCGCCCCAGCTCAGCCTCGATCTTCATAAGCTCGTCGAGCAGCACCAACGGCGCCAGCTCGGTCTTGATCTCGATGACGGCGTTGGCAAACGCGTCCTGGCGCGTCTCGTAGGCAGGCTCGCTCTCGTAGATCTTGGAGGAGTTGGACACGCAGGTGAGTGGAATCTCGGCGATCATCTCGCGTGCGGCGCGAATGTTGTCGCAGCGATGCCCCAGGTTGGAGCCCACGGCCACAAACGCGCGGCGCGGCTGCGGCTTGGCAACCGCCCAGTAGCCGTTCAGGAACTGCGCAAAACCCGCGGCGTCGTGCACGCGCACGATGTTGGCACCGGCCTGGATGGCGCCCAGGCACACGCCAAACGTAGCGGCATCGCGCTCGGCGGCCTCGGTCACGCCCGAGACGGCGCCCACAAAGCGCTTGCGCGACACGGCGCACATGAGCGGATAGCCCAGTGACGCCATCTTGGCAGTCTCGCGCTGGATGACGATGTCCTCGTTGGCCGACTTACCAAAGCCCGGGCCAGGATCGATGCAGATGCGGTCGCGCGACACGCCAGCATGGATGAGCGTGCGGGCCTGGTCGGACAGAAAGCCCATAACGCGGCGCATGATGGGCGCCGAATCGGGCAGGGTGAAGCGGCGGAGCTGCGAGGTGGGCACGTAGGCTTCCTCGCGGCGGACGCTGCGGCGCATCATGGCGGCCAGGCGGTCATTGGACTCCGATGCGGCCTCGGTGGCTGCGGGAGTGGCCTCGGGCGCGGGCGCGACGGTCTCGGCGGCAGTAGCCTGCTCGGCGGCCGGCGTCTCCTGCTCCAGCTCGGTTGCAGGCTCGGACGTGGGCTCCGGTTCGCCAAACGGCAACGAGGGCTGCACCACGCCGCCCGGAAGCTTGGCCTCCGGCTTAGGATCGCCCAGCAGCTTGCCGCGACGGCGGCGAGCCGGCTTCTCGGCCTCACGCGCGGCCTCGGCAGCCGCCTCGCGCGCCTTCTCGGCAACAAACGCCGCTGCCGAGGTATCGAGCTGCACCGTTGCGTGCGTGCGGGTGGGCGCGGCGACCTCGCCGGCATGCATCACGATGACGCCGCAGGTACTCGTCTTAACAAACTCGACCATCTTGGGATCGGTGAAGCCCGTCACGTCGTTGACGATCGAGGCGCCGCAGCGCACGGCCGCCTTGGCAACCGCCACATGACGCGTGTCGATCGAGACGATGGCGCCCTCCTTGGCCAGCGCGCGCACTACGGGCAGCACGCGGCGAGCCTCCTCGTCGGGGTTGACCGGAGTAAAACCAGGGCGCGTGGACTCGCCGCCCACGTCGATGATGTCGGCGCCGGCGTCGAGCATCGCCAGGCCGTACTCGATGGCGGCATCGGGGTCGAAGTGCTCCCCGCCATCGCTAAACGAATCGGGCGTCACGTTGAGGACGCCCATGATGCGCGGACGGTCAAAGCTGAGCTCGTACTTTCCGCACCGCCATGTCTTGCTGTCGTTCGCCATGAACATCCTCCTAAAATGCCCACGCCGCCGAGCTTGGGGAGCTGGCGGCGGGGTCGCTTTGCACTCAGTCTTTCTATTGTATCCGCGCGCGCGGGCTAGAACGCAAACGCGGCCGCGATGTCGCAAGAAATCAGCAGGTCGGCATTTGCATCCTGATCGGTGGGAGCAAGATTGCAAATGGCCAGCGTATCGCCGGTAAAGTAACGCGTAAGGCCCGCCGCCGGATACACCACGAGCGAGGTCCCGCCCACGATAAGGGCATCGGCCGCGGCGATGGCGGCAACGGCGCCGGTCAACACATGCTCGTCAAGCGGCTCTTCGTAGAGCACTACATCGGGCTTGATGCGGCCGCCGCACGCGGGGCACGCAGGCACGCCCGCGGCATCCTCGTGCTCGCGCGAGCAAATCCACTCGGCGCTATAGACCGCGCCGCACGACTGGCAAATGTTGCGATGGACCGATCCGTGCAACTCAAACACGCGCTGTGAGCCGGCCATCTGATGCAGGCCGTCGATGTTTTGCGTCACCACGGCGTCGAGCTTGCCGGCGCGCTCCAGCTCGGCCAGCTTGGTGTGGCAGCGGTTGGGCTTAGCGTTAAGCGCGATCATCTTGGTGCGGTAAAAGTCGAAGAACTCCGCAGGATGTGCCTCGTAAAAGCTATGCGACAGCATGGTCTCGGGCGGATAGGCAAACTGCTGGTGATACAGGCCGTCCACGCTGCGGAAATCGGGGATGCCACTTGCCGTGGAAACACCAGCGCCGCCAAAGAAGACCACGCGCTTGTGGGTGTCAAACAGATCCGCCAGCGCGGCGGAGGCCTGTTTGGGGTTTGATATTGCCTGCGTCATATATGTCCTCCGTCCGTGCCTCCGGGACGGCGGCGTTCGCACCATCACTCGCGGACTCCGCCCCGCTCTTGTTGCGTTAATCTTAAGCCTGCCAACCCCGTCGAAAGGACACCATGCCTCAGACTTACACTTTCGCCTCGTGGAACGTCAACGGCCTGCGCGCCGTGCTCAAAAAGGACCCGAGCTTTATCCAGATCGCGCAAGAACTCGACGTCGATATCCTGGCGCTGCAGGAGACCAAGCTGCAGGAGGGCCAGGTCGATATCGACCTGCCCGGCTATCACCAAACCTGGAGCTACGCCGAGCGCAAAGGCTATTCGGGCACCGCGGTCTTTAGCCGCCAGGAGCCGCTACGCGTGCTGCGCGCCGACGCGCTGCTGCCCTACGCCGGCGAGGGCGAGGCCGCCGAGCTCGTTGCCCAAGCCGCAACCGAGGGCCGCGTCTGTGCGCTCGAGTTCGACAAGTTTTGGTTTGTCGACGTCTATACGCCCAACGCGCAAAATGAGCTCGCGCGCATCGACGTGCGTATGGCCTGGGACGATGCCTACCGCGGCTTTTTGAACGCGCTCGAGTGCGAGACCGGCAAACCCGTCGTAACTTGCGGCGACTTTAACGTGGCGCACGAGGAGATCGACCTTAAGAACCCCAAGTCCAACCGCGGCAACGCAGGCTTTTCGGACGAGGAGCGCGGCAAGTTTACCGAGCTGCTCAACGGCGGGTTTACCGATACCTGGCGCGCGGCAAACCCCGACGTCGAGGGCGTCTACAGCTGGTGGAGCTACCGCTTTAATGCCCGTAAGAACAACGCAGGCTGGCGCATCGATTACTTTCTGGTAAGCGATTCGATCGCCGCCAACGTTCGCGACACCGGTATCCGTGGCGATATCTTCGGCAGCGACCACTGCCCCGTCACCCTCACGCTAGAGCTCTAGCCCCAAGTAATTTCCTGGGGGACAGAGGAAAACAGATCATGTGACCCCTCTCCCCCTATAAGTTGCGGTGGAATAGTTCCTGTTT
Organism: uncultured Collinsella sp.; assembly: GCA_938005465.1. Lineage (GTDB taxonomy): Bacteria > Actinomycetota > Coriobacteriia > Coriobacteriales > Coriobacteriaceae > Collinsella. The sequence goes on along the minus strand of CALLNU010000034.1, from coordinate 117,518 downwards.
GGGCAGCAAATAGCCAAAAACGAGAACTATTCCACCGCAAGTTCGTGAGGGAACGCGAAATGCCTTACAGCCCGTATTTCACGACGACACGGTTAATGCGGCGACACCAAGGCTTGTACAAGGCGGCCAAAAACACGCAGGTCGCAAGGCCGTGCGTAATATCGAACGGCACTGCCGTGGCAAGACGCGCCGCGGCACCCGCCCAAGTAAGCGGCTGTACAAAACCAATGATGTCATACGCGTTGATCACGACGCCATAGAGCAGGCCCGACGCAAAGCCGTACGCCAGCAGCGCTGGCATGCGCACGGTGCCGTCGGCGCGGTCGAACGCACCCGCATACGCCAGCACACCGCCAACGTATCCCACGAGCCCCCAGGCATACATCTGCCACGGCGTCCACATGCCCTGTCCAAAAAAGAAATTGCTGGTCAGCGCTGCCAGCGCGCCAACCATAAAACCATTGCGGCGACCAAGCGTCGCCCCCGCGATAATGGCGATAGCGCTCACCGGTTTAAAGTCGGGAATGGGCCCAAACAGGATGCGCCCCGCCGCCGCCAGCGCCGCCAGCACCAGCGTGGGCATAATCTGGCGCAAACCCGGACGAGATGCCTCGTAACCCGCAAAGAACAACGCAAGCACCAGCGCCACCACAATCAGCATGGCCAACGCCGCCTGCTCAACACCCGCCAGCAACGCCGCAGCCATCACTGCGGGAACCGCCAGCAGCAGCGGTATCTCCAGTTTTGCGAGTAGGCGCGCGGCGCGATAATCCGTCATCCCATCACGCCCTATAGAACACGTTGTCGGCAAAGAAGTCGGCCGGGGGCTCCATGCAGGCAATCTCGCCGTCAAACATCATGGCAATGTCATCGGCAACCTGCTCGGCAAAATCCAGATCGTGCGTGGCCATAATGACGGTGCCGCCAGCCTTCGCATGGTCACGCAGGGCGCGGGCGATGATGCGGCGGCTCTCCAGGTCCAAGCCCTTCGTGGGCTCGTCAAGCAGCAGCAGCTCGGGGCCGATCAGCAGCAGCTTTGCCAGTGCGAGCAGCTGGCGCTGTCCGCCCGAGAGGTCGTAGGGGTGGCGCGTCTCCAGGCCGTCCAATCCCAGTTGCGCCGCACGCTCCCGCGCCAAGTTCTCGTCATATCCGCAGGTCGAAGCCCATTCTATCAGCTCATCGCGAACCGTCTCGGCAACCAGCAATGCTTTGGGATTCTGAGGCAGCAGCGCCGCCGAGGCCGCCCCGCGCACCATGCGGCCGCGCTGCAGCTTGGCGGTCTTCGCCAGCACCGAAAGCATTGTCGACTTGCCGCAGCCGTTACCGCCCGCAACCGCATGCACCGCGCCAGCCGAAAACGACGCATCGAGCCCGCGCAGCACCCAACCGCCCGCGCGATCGTAGCGAAACCAGCTCCCTGCCAGGGTGGTAGCCGACCCAGCGTGCATTTTTTGGAGTATTCTGCTTCCATCCGTGCGCGGGAAGGCTTCCGAGCCGTTCTCGAGCGACGTTTGCGCCACAAATTCGGACGATTTGTCCAATTCCGAACTTTTTTTCGCGCTCGATACGTCCCCGGGCGGCTCCAGAGAACCCAAATTGTCCTCACGCCTGCTGAATACTCCTTTATTTGCACATCGGATGGCACCCCACCCCAACATGTCATCGGACAACAGCGATTCTCGGCGTCCCAAAGAAGCCATATCCGCCACCTCGCGCACGCGACCGTCCTCAATCCGGTACGCACACGTCGCGTATTCGAGCATTGGGCGCGGCTGATGCGTCGCCACAACAACCGTGCAGCCCAGCTCGCGATTCACACGAAACAGCGCGTGCAGGAAATTCTTCTCCGCAACCGGATCAAGCTGAGACGTGGGCTCGTCGAGCAGCAGCACGCGCGGGCGTAATGCCAGCACAGCCGCCAGCGACAGCAGCTGTTTGCGTCCGCCCGAAAGCGTATCGGTGTCGCGGTGGAGCCAATCTTCCAGCCCAAAGAAATAGCTGGCCTCAGCTACGCGATGGCGCATCTCATCACGCGCTAGCCCCAAGTTTTCCAGGCCAAACGCCATCTCGTGCCACACGGTTTCGCACACGATCTGGTTCTCGGGATCCTGGAACACATAACCCACGCGCTCCGCCGATGCCCGCACATCCATGTCGGCGACGGGCTCGCCCAGCACGCGCAGATCGCCGGAGCGCGTACCCGCCGGCGCGATCTCGGGCTTGAGCAGCGACAGCAGCGTCGACTTGCCCGAACCGGTACCGCCAACAAGCAGCGCAAACGCACCTTGGGGAACAGACCAGTCGAGTCCCTCGAGTACCGACGCCTCAGCCCCGGGGTAGGTAAAGCTCAGGCCCCGTACCTCAATCGCAGGCACATCGGAGCCGCACGCCCCGCCCGTTACCGAGCAGCTATCCAACCGAGCCATCAGCCAAACCTCTTCTCATCAATCGCGTGCAACGCGCAAGGCAGCACCATCCAGGCAGCGTACACGACATAGCCCGGCCACGGCGCCGGCACCGAGAGCTGCGGATAAAACGAATACTGCGTCGTCGCGGTCCACGCCACCGCCACCGCGGCAGCACCAAACAGCGCAAGCCCAACCAGCGCGGCAACGTCGCTGCGCCCCAGCCGATACCGCGCATACGTCGTTCGACGCGTCGCGGCGCCCCACCCGCGCGAGCGCATCGCGTCCGCACGCTCCAGCGAATCTTCCATGCCCCAGCCCATCAACACGCTCGACGCCCGCAGGCGCGAGCGCACGGGGTCGGCCGGCGTGCGCCCCGGCACATCGATCGCGTCCTGCACCGCCAGCACCGTACGGCCGCGGCGCAAAAACTGCGGGATAAGCCGCATGCACATCGAGATCATGAGCGCAATCACCGGTACGGCATTGCCCAGCAGCGCGAGCACCTTGTCGTATTCGAGCATCGACGCCGCGGCCTCAAACCACAGCACGCTCGCCACAAACAGCCCGCCCATGCACAGGCCGTATACCATGCTTTCCAGATACACCGCGCGCATGCCAATACGGAACAGCTCCGTCGAACCCGAAGCGCTAAACAGCGGATTGACCAGCGCGATAATCAAAATCACCGGCAGCTGCCAGCGAAGTGCGCCCAGCGTGCGGGCAGCCCCACGCGTCGTAAATCCATACGCCAGCCCGCCCGCAAGTGACAGCGCAATCAGCACCGGCTGCATCGAGAACATGGTGAGCCCCAGCGTCAGCACTATATAGAGTGCCGGCACAGCCGGATGCGACATCGAGAATGCCGCGACGGGCTCGCCGCCAAACTCCTCACGTATGTTGTCCACGGGCACCCCCGTCTCCTCGCTCAAACGACAGCCCCGCATCACCGCCAACGCCGCACGCAAGCAGCGCAAACGCTACGCCGGCGGCAGCGACATCAGCCGTCACGCGTCAATCGCTACGCGCTCAACATATGCCTGCGGTATCATATTGCGCCGTGTATCGTTTCCAAACACACGTCTCTATAACGTAACAGGAGATCACATGGACGCAACCGCAATTATCCTCGCTGCCGGCGAGGGCACCCGCATGAAGTCGAACCACTGCAAGGTTTCGCACAAGATCCTGGGCAAGCCCATGGTCCAGTGGATCGTCGACGCCACCATCAAGGCCGGCTGCAGCCGCGTCGTGGTCGTCATCGGCAGCCACGCCGACGAGATGCGCGCCCTCATCGACGGCGCCTATGCCAACAGCGCCACCAAGGTCGAGTGCGTCGAGCAGACCGAGCGCCTGGGCACCGGCCACGCCGTGAAGGTCGCGCTCGAGGCCTGCGGCATCGCGCAAGGCCCGGTCGTCGTGCTCAACGGCGACCTGCCGCTCATCACCGCCGACACCGTCGCCAAGTTCGCACAGACCGTCGCTACCGGCGAGCTCGCCTGCACCGTCATGACCATGACCCCGCCCGACCCCTTCGGCTACGGCCGCATCAAGCTGGGCGCCGACGGCCAGATCGAGCGCATCATCGAGCAGAAGGACTGCACGCCCGAGCAGGCCGCCACGCTGCTGGAGTGCAACGCCGGCTGCTACGCCTTTGACGGCGCGCAGCTCGCCGCCCACATTAACGAGATCGGCAACGACAACGCGCAGTCCGAGTACTACCTGCCCGACATGCTCGAAATCCTCAAGGGTCACGGCCAGGCGGTCTCCATCTTCCACTGCGATGACTACCGCGACGGCCTGGGCGTCAACAGCCGCATTCAGCTCGCGCAGCTCACCGCCATCGCGCGCGACCGCATCAACGAGCACTGGATGGCCGAGGGCGTCACGTTCATCGATCCCACGCAGGCCTGGATCGGCCCCGACGCTGTTATCGGCCGCGACACCGTCGTGTGGCCGCAGACGCACCTGATCGGCCACGTCACCGTGGGCGAGGAATGCCAGCTCGGCCCCAACAGTCGCCTCACCGACACCACCGTCGGCAGCGGCTGCACCATCGATGAGACCATCGCCATCGAGGCCGTCATCGAGAACGGCGTCGACTGCGGCCCGCGCGCCTACCTGCGCCCGGGCACCCACATGCTCGACGGCTCCAAGGCCGGCACGCACGTGGAAATCAAGAAGTCCACGATCGGCGAGGGCTCCAAGGTGCCGCACCTGTCCTACATCGGCGACACCACCATGGGCTCCGGCGTCAACGTGGGCGCAGGCTCCATCACCTGCAACTACGACGGCGTGCACAAGCACAAGACCGTCATCGGCAAGGATGCCTTCATCGGCTCCGACACCATGATGGTCGCGCCCGCCCAGATTGGCGACGGCGCGCTCGTGGCCGCCGGCTCCGTCATCACCGAGCCGGTCCCGGCAGACGCACTCGGCCTGGGTCGTGCCCGTCAGGTAAACATTGAGGGCTGGGCCGCCGATTATCGCCGCCGTCTGCACGAGGACGACGAGGTATAACGTTTTACCAAGCATCTAAGGAGCTGTTCCCATGGGGGCGGCTCCTTTTTCTATCGTGACCTGCGCAACCGGATGAGTGGTCGGTTCGTGTCCGTTGACGGTAAAGACGTTATCAAGACTCGATAAACCCCGTCGCGCGGTTACAATGCAAAAAGGCATCTATATGGCATTCGATATATAAAGGAGAAGGGTAATGCCGATTAATGATCCCGAGAAGTCGGAGAATATGCGCAAGTCCATCCGCGTGTATTCCGGTTCCTCCAACCGTCCCCTCGCTCAGAAGATTGCTGAGTACCTTGGGGTCGAGCTTTCGGGCCTTACGCTAAAGCAGTTCGCCAACGGTGAGATTTACGCCCGCTACGACGAGACCGTCCGCGGCGCCGACGTCTTCCTGATTCAGTCCGTGGCCGGCGGCAACGTCAACGACATGCTCATGGAGCTGCTCATCGCCACCGACGCTGCGAAGCGCGCATCCGCCCGCTCCATCACCGCCGTTATCACCCACTACGGCTATGCCCGCCAGGACCGCAAGGCCGGCCCGCGTGAGCCCATCACCGCCCGCCTCGTCGCCAACCTGCTCGAGCGCGCCGGCGTCAACCGCATCATCACCCTCGACCTGCACCAGGGCCAGATCCAGGGCTTCTTCGATATCCCGGTTAACCACCTGTCCGCGCTGCCGCTGTTTGGCCAGTACTACAACGACATGCACTTCGACACCGACAACCTGGTTGTCGTCTCCCCCGATGTGGGCCGCGCCAAGGCCGCCAAGAAGCTGTCCGACATGCTCGGCTGCGACCTGGCCATCGCCCACAAGGGCCGTCCGCGCCACAACGCCGCCGAGGTCATGGGCATCATCGGTGACATCAAGGGCAAGACCTGCATCATCAACGACGACATGATCGACACCGCTGGCACCCTGTGCGCCAACGTCAAGGAGCTCAAGGCTATGGGCGCTGGCGACATCTACGTCTGCGCCACCCACGGCATCTTCTCCGGTCCGGCCATCGAGCGTCTGAACGACGCCCCGATCGTCGAGTGCCTCGTCACCGACGCCATTCCCGTCGAGGTCGGCGGCAAGATCAAGACCATCTCGGTCGCCGAGGAGTTCGCTCAGGCCATCTCCGCCGTTTACCACGAGGAGCCCGTCTCCACGCTCGTCGGCGGCGACTTCGCGCTGTAGCCTGCCGCGCATCATCTTTGATGCTTTTAAAGGGTCGGAAGCGAGCTTCCGACCCTTTTTCTATCCCTCGCCAACCTTCCCTGGACAATTAGTTCAGATACGTATTTTTTTAAAGCTCCAAAGGACCGTTCGGAGCCTTCTGAGCTCCCCAGCGGATGCCATGCCATCCAAATCTCATCGTTCTCGAGTACAACCGCTGCATATTTACCCTCAAATCGCCCTCAAGGGCCTTAGGCACGCCTCGAACGCCCGCCGCCTTATACGTATCTGAATTAACCGTCCAGTAGCTATCGTCAACCTTCGCGGCAGAGCTCAATTTCCTGCAATCCCCTCAACCGATTTCATAACACCCAGCCGTTCATGGCGCGCAGCGCCCCGCTGAGCGAAAAGAACGGTATGGGGGTCGCATTCTGCCGCCAACTTAGTACGTTATAGCTATGACGACCGTGATTTCACATTTCTCCGCCCTCCGCGCAATTCGTCGCGCACGACGGGCGTACTCTGCCCTACCCTGGGACTCCGTTGATAGTGAACAGCAAGCACAGGCCTTGGCTAGCTGCATTCCCAATAATGACGCGATAGACTTTGGCGCACTTTCGATACTCGATGCCTGGAATGAAGATGATTCCGAACTACTCGATCTTCTCGTTTCAGACGAAGACAACAGACGCCCCGACAAGCGGCTTCTTCAGCATATTCTCACCGCTCCGCTTCCTGAAGGTGCAATTATGCACGTCGAGGCCGACATCTACGCAACGTCTCCTGCCGTGACAGCCATGCTTTGTTCCAAAAATGAATCAGTCGCCAAAACCTTGATGCTTCTCATGGAACTGCTCGGAACCTACTCCCTTCCTCCCGGGGCAACATACCCCATTGCCCATGACGACATCTGGCCCAAGGGCGATGGCTGCGCAGCGACGGGCGATCTTGATTGCTTGGGCAACCAGTCGGTGGTCGAGCAACAGAACGAAACCCGCTATGAACAGGCACACTACAAATGCGAGCCCGCCACAACTATCGAAGAGCTTGAGGCGGTTGCACGCTTCGCCAAAAGTAGCTCATACACATCGTTTCGCACGGCAGTCAAACTTGCCCGACCCGGATCTGCATCCCCAGCCGAATCCCTAATGTTTGCCGTTCTCGGAGCGCCCATGCGCTTTGGAGGATTCGGATGTTGCAGTCTGCCCATGGGAGGCCTGCTACTCAACTATCGAATCGACTTCGACACTCTTGCGGTCAACATGTCCTCGGGCATCCCCTATGCCATCTGCGACCTATATTGCCCGGCAGCCGGAGTCGACAACGAATACAACGGAATTGGGCATGAGCTTCAAAACGCTCGCATCCACGATGGCAATCGAAATAATGGCCTCAAGGCAATGGGCATCCACGTCCTGGTTATCAATCGCGACCAAATGAAAGACCTTGTTGCACTCGAAGCCTTCGCCCAAACGATGCATCGACTCGCGGGAGTCCGATTCCGATACCGTATCAAGGGCTATCGCAAGCGTCAGGCCGCTTGGCTCAACGCTCTGCGGGCCGGAATCGGCCTTGCGCCGGTCTAAACGGCGAATCACCCGCGCGCCGCCGAACAGGACTGGACAGTTAGTTCAGATACGTATAGATGGACACATTGAATTAGGCTGTTTTGCAGCTATCTCTATACCATTCGCCCTATTTAAGGCAGGGTAGACTTCAAAACAGCGCCATATGGACTAACTAAAGCTCCGAAACAACGTATCGGCATTGAATTGAGCACTTCGAGTCCTCAGAACTTATACGTATCTGAACTAACTGTCCACCTCTGATTTCGACGGCCGTCCAAACGCCCCTAAACGCCCTCAATTACCCTCCATTTGACAGCGGCAACAGGGTCGCTCACCATAGCAGGCGACAAATCAACGAAAGGATGAACATGGCAGCTGCACAGCCGCTTAAGATTCGCATGGTTGCCGGACTTGGCAACCCTGGCGAGGAATATGCCGAGACCCGTCACAACGCTGGTTTCAAAGCAATCGACGAGCTGGCCCGTCAGGCCGGCGTCACGTACTGGAAAAACCAAGCAGGCGCCGAGGTCGCGCTCATCAACATCAACGATCCCGAGGAAGAGGGCGGTAAGCGCCAGATCGTGCTGGTCAAGCCGCAGTCGTACATGAACACCTCGGGCGGGCCCATCTCCAAGCTCTGCCGCGAGTACAAGATCAAGGCCGAGGAGCTGCTCGTGATTCACGACGAGCTCGATATTCCCGCCGGCGACGTGCGTGTTAAGGTGGGCGGCGGCCACGCCGGTCACAACGGCCTGCGCTCCATCATCGACAAGATGGGCAGCCGCGACTTCAGCCGCATCCGCACCGGCATCGGCAACCCTCCCGGCAAGATGGCTGTCGCCGACTACGTGCTTAAGCAGCTGCGCGCCCGCGAGGCCGAGGATTTCCAGGACACCTGTGCCCGCGCCGCCGACGCCGCCGGTCTGGCCATCGTCCACGGCGTAATCTACGCCCGCGATCACGTAAACGGCGCCGCTTCCGCCAACGGCAAGCACTAAAACCTATCATTTAGGGACAGGTTTATTTTGGCAAGTTTTACCTGCGGAAACTCCCCAGTTGCGGCATCGCAATCAACCGCGCGCCGACATACATGCATAGCACCCCAAAGGGGGCCGGCCTCATCACAGCCCGAGGCCGGCCCCCTTTGCCGTTTTACCTGATAAAACCGACCAAAATAAACTTCTCCCCCTTTGATAGGCCAAAGTGGATAAACCCTGCTCCCAACCGCCGAAGACACACGTAAGTGACATGTCCATGAGGGTATAATTTGCACCGTATGTCTGCACAACGCCTGTGCACGTACGGTTTTATTCGGGCTACCGTCCATTTCCGTGGAGGCACGGTTCGGCGGCCCTAACAAGAGAGGGGTTCTATGTATAAGATCCTGGAGAAGACGCAGTTCTCGGAGAAGGTGTTCAAGTTCCGCATCGAGGCGCCCGCAATCGCCAAGCATGCGCACGCTGGACAGTTCCTCATGGTTCGCGCCAACGAGACGGGCGAGCGCGTCCCGTTTACCCTAGCTGGCTGGAACGGTGACGAGGGCTGGGTCGAGTTCATCTTCATGGTGATCGGCAAGACCACCGAGATGCTTTCCACCTACGAGGCCGGCGAGTCGCTGCGCGACGTCGTGGGCCCGCTGGGCGTTCCCACCGAGATGGCCGAGGGCCCCTGCGCCGTCATTGGCGGCGGCGTCGGCCTGGCAATTGCCTTCCCGGTCGCCAAGCACCTGGTCGAGACCGGTCACGAGGTTCACGCCATCATGGGCGCCCGCACCAAGGACCTCCTGCTCATGGAGGACCAGTTCCGCGAGCTCCTCGACGAGGACCACATCCACATCACCACTGACGACGGCTCCTACGGCGAGCAGGGCGTTGTCACCGCTCCGCTGGAGCGCCTGCTGCAGGACAAGGCCGTGAGCCAGGTCTTCTGCGTCGGCCCCGTTCCGATGATGAAGTTCTCGACCCTCACCGCCCAGAAGTACGACACCCCCATCACCGCGTCGCTCAACCCCATCATGGTTGACGGCACCGGCATGTGCGGCTGCTGCCGCGTCGAGGTGGGCGGCGTGACCAAGTTCGCTTGCGTCGACGGCCCCGACTTCGATGCCACCCTGGTCGACTGGGATGACCTTCGTGCCCGCCAGGCCGCTTACCGTTCCGAAGAGGGCGAGTCCCTCAAGGCCTATGAGGAAAAGAGCTGCGCATGCCACTAGTTAACGGTCGTTTCGTTGCCGATATGAAGTCGCCCCGCACCCCCGATAACGAGGAGCCGGCTGCCGAGCGTGCCTGCGACTTCCGCCCCGTCGACAAGGGCTTCACCGAGGAGATGGCGCTGGCCGAGGCCGAGCGCTGCCTCAACTGCAAGAAGCCGTTCTGTGTTGAGGGCTGCCCCGTCAACATCAACATCCCCCGCTTTATCGAGCAGATCCGCGCGAAGGACTTCGGCGGCGCTCTCGATACCATCCGCGAGGACTCCATGCTTCCCGCTATCTGCGGCCGCGTCTGCCCGCAGGAGAACCAGTGCGAGGGCAAGTGCATCCGTGGTAAGAAGTCCGAGCCCGTGGCCATCGGCCAGCTCGAGCGCTTCCTGGGTGACCGCCCCGAGCTCGCCTCCACGCCCAAGATGGCCCCCAAGAACGGCAAGAAGGTCGCCGTCGTCGGCTCCGGCCCGTCCGGCATCACCTGCGCCGGCGAGCTCGCCCGCAACGGCTTTGACGTCACCGTCTTCGAGGCCTTCTTCACCGGCGGCGGCGTGCTGGTCTATGGCATCCCCGAGTTCCGTCTGCCCAAGGCAGTCGTCAAGCGCGAGATTGACGGCCTGGAGGACATGGGCGTCAAGTTTGAGTACAACTCCGTCGTGGGCAACATGGCCACGGCCGAGGAGCTGTTCGAGCAGGGCTTCGACGCCATCTACGTGGCGACCGGCGCCGGCCTGCCCAAGTTCCTCAACGTCCCCGGCGAGAACCTGCCCAACGTCTTCTTCGCCAACGAGTACCTCACCCGCGTGAACCTGATGAAGGCCAACAAGTTCCCCGAGTACGACACCCCCACCAAGCACGGCAAGAACGTCGTCGTCTTTGGTGGCGGCAACGTGGCTATGGACGCCGTCCGTACCGCCAAGCGCCTGGGCGCCGAGCACGCCATCATCGCCTACCGTCGTACCGAGGATGAAATGCCCTGCCGTCGCGCTGAGCTGCACCATGCCAAGGCCGAGGGCGTCGAGGTTCTGCCGCTCGTCTCCCCGCTCGAGTTTGTCGCTGGCGAGGACGGCTCCGTGTGCGCCGTCAAGGTCCAGAAGATGGAGCTCGGCGAGCCCGACGAGTCCGGCCGCCGTCGCCCGGTGCCCATCGAGGGCGCCATCGAGGAGATCCCCTGCGACGTCGCGATCTCGGCTATCGGCACCAACGCCAACCCCTTCGCAAAGAAGATCGGCGGCAAGATGGAGCTCAACAAGTGGGGCTACATCGTCGCCGACGAGGAGACCGGCCAGACCACCGATCCCCGCATCTGGGCTGGCGGCGACATCGTCACCGGTGCCGCTACGGTCATTCTGGCGATGGGCGCCGGCAAGAAGGCCGCCGCTTCCATCACCAAGAGCCTGCTGGGCGAGTAATCACCTACAGCGCTAGCTACCAAACGGCAAAGCCCCCGTCGAGCTCACGCCCGGCGGGGACTTTTTCTATACCGGCCGCCCAAACCACAGCAAAGGTGCCTGTCCCCTTTGTGGTGGTTTTGGTCAGCTAGCCTTCGAGCTGCGCCACCTTGTAGCGGTAGGCCGCGGCGATGACGTCCTTGCAGCCCTCGCGGCCCAGCTTGGCGCGGTTGACGACGATATCCTTGCCGCTCGTCATCTTCCACTTTCCGGCGCTATAGCGCTTATAGAACGCCTCGCGCGCCTTCTGCTGCTGCTTGACCAGCTTGGCGCCTTTCTTTTTATTAAGGCCACGCTTCTTGCGCACGATCTCGACGCGGTCCTCAAAGGGTGCGGTCACCAGCACGGCAATGTGGTTGGGGTTGTTGCGCAGCAGGTAATCGGACAGACGGCCTTCGATAATGCAGCTCTCGGTCTCGCCCAAATCCAAAATCACCTGGCTCATCTTTTGGAACAACTTGTCCGAGTACGAGCGCGCGTCGTAGCGGTCGGGCAGGAACGCCATGTTTTCCACGGCCAGACGTTCGTCATAGGCGGCCATCTTATCGAGCGACTCACCCGCACGCAGCGATGCGCGCACCAGCAGCTCGTTGTCATACAGTGGAATCCCCAACTCGTCGGCAAGCATGCGACCAATCTCGTGGCCCTCGGCGCCAAAGTCGCGCGCGATGGTAATAACCACAGGATTCTTCTTGTTCTCCAGATCGCTCATCGCGATTCCTTTCTAACAAATGAGAAATAGGCGATTCCTGATTCCCATTTTGTCACTTACGCCGTCCTGGTTTCCCAAGTGCGGCAGATTGCCCGAAAGAGAAGCGCCGCGTACTAAATGTACGCAAGCGACGATTGAGGGGCAAGGTGCCGTGCTTGGGGGAGCAGGACTATGCGGCTACGATGCGGCGCTGATATGCGCGAACCAGCAACGAGATGCCAAAGTTGAGCACAAAGTACATCGCAAACACCAGGCCGTAGAGCATGAGCACCTGCGACAGGTCGATCGCGTGGGCCATCACGACATTTGCCGCGTACATGAGCTCGGCCACGTTAATGCCCGAAAGATACGAGCTGTCCTTGATGACGGTCGTGCACTGGCTAAACAGCGCCGGAATGATCGTCTTAAATGTCTGCGGCAGAATGATGTAGCGCATGGTGGCAAAGAAGCCGAAGCCCTGGCTCTGCGCTGCCTCAAACTGGCCGCGCGGAATCGAGTTGAGGCCGCCGCGCACAATCTCGGCCATAACAGCGCTGGTAAACAGCGTAAAGGCGATGGTCGAAATCACAATGTCCAAACCCTGCACTGTAAAGTAGATAAACAGGATCCACAGCAGGTTCGGCGTGCAACGGAACAGCTCGATATAGGCGCTCACCAAAATACGGAATGGGCGGGGCGCATAGCTCTTAACGAGCGCCAGCACCGTGCCAAAGATGAGCGAGAAAAAGATCGACAGCGCCGAGATCTCGATCGTCTTAACAAAGCCGCCCCAAATGTAGAGCAGGTTGGTCGCGTTGAAGATTTCCATGCGCTAGGCCTCCTCTACGTTGTCGAGCCCCAGCTCGGCCAGGCTCACGCCGTGCGGACGCTCCTTGGAGCGGCGCTCGAGCCACTGCACCAGCATGGCGAGCGGAAAGCAGATGATGAAGTACATAAGGCAGCAGACGATGTATCCCTGCAGGTAACCGTACAGACTCACAAAGTTGTCGGAACGGTACATAAGGTCGCCGCCGGCCACAAGCGCCAGCACCGACGTGTTCTTGACCAGGTTGAGCGCCTGGTTACACAGCGGCGGCAGAATGATCTTAAACGTCTGGGGCAGCACGATGTACCAGTACGCCTGCGCACGGGTGAAGCCCTGGCTCTGGGCCGCCTCCATCTGACCGCGCGGCACCGCTTCGATACCAGTGCGGATGACCTCCGAAATGTAGGCCGCGTGATACAGGCCCACGCCCAAGAAGCCCAGCACGAACGGTGCGATGCGCACCGGCTGGTCGGCACCGGTTATGGCCTGCAAAAACTGCGGTCCGGCCATGTACATAAAGAGCACCTGCACGGGCAACGGGGTGTTCTGGTAAAACTCCACGTACACGCGGCTTATGGCGCGCAGCACGCGCGAACGAGTGGTAGAGAACACGCCCAGCAGCGTGCCCAGCACCAGCGACAGCAGCAGACCGGCAACGACCACCTGCAGTGTCACGCCAAAGCCCTCCCAGAAGGGCCCCATGTTTTGAAATGTCGTCGACCAGCGGTCGGCGTCAAACAATCCTTCGAGCATTTGATTCCTTCCTTGGACGATGCGCCTATACAAGACCCCAGGTCTTGACCTCTTGGTCGAGCCAACCATCGGCCAGACGATCGCAAATCACCTGATCGACCACGGCCGAAAGGTCGCAGCCCTTCTTGGTCGCCACGCCGTAGCCCTGCTCGCCAAACTTGACCTCGGGCTGCAGCAGCTCAACGGTCTCGTTCATGTAACCGGCCAGCGTGGAGCGGTCCATGGCAAAGACGTCGATATTGCCGGCGTCGAGCGAACTCTTGATGATGGGGTAGCCGCTAAAGGCCCTAAACTCGGGCTTGCAGCTAAAGCCGTTGTCCTTGATCATCTGCTCGATGAGGCCCTGCGTGGTAGCACCCTGGCTCACGCCGATGACCTTGCCGTCCAGGTCCTCAATCGAGGTAAAGCCCGAACGCTTCTTGACCATGAGTCCCACGTAGTCGGTGCGGTACGGCGTCGAGAAATCCCAGCTCTTCTTGCGCTCGTCGGTGATGGTGTAGGTCGCCGCGACCACATCGAGCTGGCCATTATCGATCAGCGGGCCGCGCGTCTTGGGCGTTACGTCGGTAAACTCGACAAGCTCCTGGGCACGGGCATCCTTGTAGCTCACACCAAAGACGGCAGCGGCGATCTGGTAGCACAAATCGACTTCCATGCCCTCAAAGCGGCCCTTGGCGGTGTCGTAATAGCCGTAACCGGGAACGTCCTTCTTAACGCCGGCATTCAGATGGCCACGCGACTTGATGGCCGCAAGCTTGGACCCCTTGTCGGAACCCTCGCCGCCGGCGGAGTTGCCGCAACCGGTAAGCGCGGTCCCCGTCAGCGCGAGCATGCCGGCGCCCGCCAGCTGCAAAAAGTGGCGGCGCGACACGGCCGCCCTCGTCATATCCGTCATGTCCATCACCGCGCCTAGTGCAGAATCTTGGACAGGAACTCGCGGCAGCGCGGGTTCTCGGGGTTATCGAAGAAGTGCTCGGGCGTGCCCTCCTCCAGAATGCGGCCGTCCTCCATAAAGATGACGCGGTCGGCCACCTGACGCGCAAAACCCATCTCGTGCGTCACGCAGATCATGGTGATGTCCTCCTGCGCGAGCTCAATCATAACGTCCAGAACCTCCTGGACCATCTCGGGGTCGAGCGCCGAGGTCGGCTCGTCAAACAGGATGATGGGCTGCTTGGTGCACAGGGCACGGGCGATGGCGATGCGCTGCTGCTGACCACCCGAGAGATTCTGCGGATACTCGCCGGCCTTATGAGCCATGCCGACGCGCTTGAGCGCGGCGATGGCGATCTCGGTCGCCTCCTCTTTGCTCTTCTTTTGCAGCTTGATGGGCGCGAGCGTCAGGTTGCCCAGCACCGTCATGTTGGGATACAGGTTGAACTGCTGAAACACCATGGAGCTGTACTTGCGGGCCATCTCCAGGTGATTCTTCTTGGTGAGCGGCGTACCGTCGATGACGACCTCGCCCGACGTGGGCTCCTCCAGATAATCGACGCAACGGATGAGCGTCGACTTACCCGAGCCGGAAGGCCCGATCATTACGAGCTTCTCGCCGCGCTTGACGGTGAGATTGATATCTTTGAGCACATGCAGGTCGCCAAAGTACTTGTTGAGATGCTTGATCTCGATCATGTCTGCCATGAATGTCCCTTCCCTGCGTTTACACGAGTTGAACTATTGTACGGAAAGAACCACGTTTCCGCAGCCCACACTACACCCCCGTAAAGAACACGCAACCTTCCGCCCACTCATTGGGCACTCATTTAAGTCTGTCCCCAGTGAGCGCCCAACCGCCCTTGTTGAGCATAAGTCAGCGAAAACCCGTACACGCGAGCAAGATGACGTGAAATGAAAGGGCGCAGACCTTATGGTCGCGCCCTTGAAATTGAACGTCAGATTGCCGCGTGTACGGGTTTGCAGCGTCGAGCCGTTACGCGGTTTGGTAAAACCGCGCAACAAATTACGCAAGCTTTGCCCCGACGATCTTTGCCGCCGCAGGCTTGTCGAAGTTGCCGCCGGTGGCTTTGCCGAGTGCGCCCATGACCTGGCCCATCTGCTTCTTGGATGTGGCACCCAGCTCGGCGATGACCTTCTCGATCAAAGCCTCGAGCTCCTCACCCGAAACCTGCGCGGGCAGCAGGCTCTCCAGAATCTTGACCTGCTCGGTCAGGTTGTCGGTACGGTCCTGGTCGGTACCGGCCTTGATGGACATCTCCAGCGTCTCGCTCGTCTGCTTAATCAGACGCTTGATCATGCTGTTGACGTCTTCCTCGGTCACGTCGCGACGCTCGTTGACCTCGATATTCTTCACCTCGGCCTTAACCTGACGAATGATGGACAGGCGAACCTTATCCTTGGCCTTCATGGCGGCGATCATTTCCTGCTGCAGCTCTTCGTTGGTCATCTGCAAATCCTCCTCAATAGCGTGGGCGGCACTCGCACGAGCACCGTCCCATGATTACTCAGTCGTCGACGAATCGTCGGTCGAGCTCTTGGTAACGCCCTTCAGGCTCACGTTGTAGGGCACATCCTTGGGCATGGGGTTGACGGTAATGTCGGCGTCCTTCTTGTACTGCTCCAGCCACTCGCTGTACGCAGTGCTCTCTGCCTGCGTCTTCACCACGTTGGAAACGTACTTTTTGATGGCCTTGGGCACCTGGTTGATGTCATCAACCTGGTTATCAACGTGGAAGTAGTCGGTGCACTTGATGATGTGGTAGCCGTACGTCGACTCGACCACGTCGCTCACATCGCCCTTGTTGAGCCCCTCGAGCGCCGTCTGGTAGCTGTCGACGAAGGTGGTGAGCTTATCCCAACCCACATCGCCCTTCTTCTCCTTGGAGCCGGTGTCGTCGGAATATTGCTCCACGGCGTCCTCAAAGCTCAGCTCGCCGGAGTTGATCTTCTCCAGGCACTCCTGCGCCTTGGCTTTGGCGGCGGCCTTGTCCTCGTCAGATGCGTCGGAATCAACCTTGATCAGGATGTTCGACGAGCGGCGGGCATCATTGTAGTTAGACAGGTTCTCGTTGATGTAATCGACGATCTCGCTGTCCTTGGGCTTGCTGGTGGGCGCCACGGCGTCCTTAAGCTTTTGCTGTGCCAGGTTCTCCTTGAGCGAGTCTTTGTAGGTGTCCTCGGTATAGCCGTATGTCTTAAGGGTCTTCTTAAAGGCCTTGGCGCCGCCGGCGCTCTTGCAGGCGTCCTTCCAGGCCTTCTCGACCTCCTCGTCCGAGACGGTCACGCCGTTTTCCTTCTGCGCCTGCTGAAGCAAAATCTGCTGCGCGTAGGAATCGATGAGCTGTTTGCGGTACTTCTTGGGCGTCAGGTCGTTGTCGACCAGATACTGCGCCCAGTCCTTGTCCTTGGTGTAGCCATAGGACGTGCGCATGCTCATGATCTGCTTGGTCACGGTGTCCTCGGTGAGGTTGGTGCCGTTGATGGTGGCGGCGACGCCGCCGGTAAGCTTGTAGCTCGAGGTATCCTCTGCCTGCGACATAAGACCGGAGCATGCCATGGCCGAGACGGAAAGCAGCATTGCCAGCACACCGATAACCACCAGAACGATCTTAACGGTCTTAGACACGTACGTCTTGCGCTGCTTCTTACGAGAGCTGGAGGCAGCGCGAGCCTGTTGCTCGGGCGTCGGCGCGGCCTCGGGGTTCTTTTTCTTGTTTGCCATGTTTGGCCTTTCGCATCACGAATCGAACAAACGCCATTGTGTCACAACGCGGCCCCCGCGACACACCTGGTGCATGGGGGACAGGTTAATCTGCACCATTTTGGTGCAAAGGGGACAGCTCTGGCAGCTGGCAGTTAGGGACGTTCCTTTTCTGCCGGCAGTTAGGGACAGTCCCCAAGTGCCGGCCCTAAAAGTGACGGCGGATGGCATCGACCATGCCTTGGCTTGTGGTCTGGCCGAGTACATCGGCTGCGGCGTCGGCATCCATAAAGATATTCATAAGCGATTGCAGGGCCTCGACCTGGCCGCCCGGCTCGGCGATGCCCAGATTGATGATGATCTGCGCCGGCACGGGGGAACCCATGCCCGCCATAGCATTAAACGTCACGGGCGCCGCGGGCTTCACCACCGCGATATAGGGCTTAGCCACAAACCCCGGATCGGTGTGCGGGATGGCGATGTTGGCCGCCGGCATGGCAAGACCCGTGGGATAGGCATCCTCGCGCGTGCGGACGGCATCGAGCCAACCGGGCGCAATGTAGCCGCGAGGCGCAAGCTCGTCCTCGAGCCGCGCAAACATTTCATCCGGCGTCGCGCACTCCCAATCAAAAAACACCAGCTCGGGCGAGAATAGCATCTCGGCGTTATCCGCCATACCGTCCTCCAAAGTTGCATGAGGTTCACAATGCCCCATATGATAACGAAACGAGGCAGGCAAGGTTAGTCGAGGATTCCAATCACATCGAGTGCGCGGGCAGGCGTCAGGCAAACTTCGGGCATCGCCTCCAGCATGCGCCGGTCACTCGTGACCACGTAGTCAACATCTGCCGTCTCGCCCGAAGCGATGATGAGGTTATCTTCAAGATCCGGCATGCGCTTGCCAAGCATGCGCGCCATCTCGCACTCTGCCAACGAAAGCGGGGAGGCGGTTGCCACCTGCATCATGTGCTCAATGCAGGCCCACGACGCCGAGGCAAACGACACGCTAATCCCATTCGCATTCCGCCGGGCTAGACGCCGAGGCAAAATGTAGAACACATCCTTTGCCGTCGTCGGCGCGTACAGAAGGTCAATCTTTCCTGCCTCGGCAAGCTCCACCAGGCGCTTCGCTTCGTCGAATGCCCCCTCTTGCAAGTAATAATCAAGCCACACATTCGTATCCACAAGCAGGCGCTTTGCCTCAATCATCGGCAATTCGCCTCGATGTCGGTAATCATCGCGTCATACATATCATCTCGTACGGCATCCCAGTCTTCCGCAGATGATTCAGCTGGCGCAAAATCCGAAGCGCTTAGCCCCAACGAGGAAAAAGCTAGGCCACACCCCTGCTCGGCCAGGCTCTCCGCACGGGGCGCCTCGCGCTTATCCGCCACCATAAATCCCGGCAGCGCTTGATGCTCGACAAGATAGGCCCAAAGCGCGCGAATGGCATCACTCGGCCCCAATCCATTGCGAGTCAGGACCGCATCACCACCAGCCTTGAGCATAGGATCGATTCGTGTGTTGAGCTGCACCATTGCCGTTCCCATAGCGGCTCCTTCCTACTTGCTAGCAGTATAGCAGACATAAAAGGCCACGCAAAAGGGCCCCGTCCACACGCGGACGAGGCCCTGTCAGATTGGTAGTCTCGAGAAAGTTGGTGTAGCGCCCGATCCGAAGCGAGTCGGCCTGTCGTCCAAGAACCTGGAATACGGTTGATGCCCTATGCCGCCGACCGGCACATGAAAGACAGCGGGCCAAAAGCCCCATGGCTTCTAGCCCGCAGAAACATCGATGTTTCCAAATGATCGCAGCTTGTGTTTCAAGCGCTTTTCTACGCTACCGGCGGATGCAAATCCCAATCGGGAAAGCAGTTTGCAAAGCCTGAGAGATTTTGAGTCAAAACATTGTTCTCAGCTTGCTTCAGTCGCTCGTCCTCTTCAAACAGACTATCGAGCTCGCTCAATGCATCGAAGTCCTGCATCGCAGCATCGTTATGGTCGAAATCAGTCACTTCATCAGTCATCTATTTCACTCCATTCATGGTTATCGAGTCAATCCTATCGGCTAGGCAACCTTAT
This sequence comes from uncultured Collinsella sp., assembly GCA_938005465.1. Lineage (GTDB taxonomy): Bacteria > Actinomycetota > Coriobacteriia > Coriobacteriales > Coriobacteriaceae > Collinsella. Next base: position 98,206 of record CALLNU010000034.1, on the reverse strand, counting down.
CGAGCTTAAGCAGGTCGCTGCGCTCGGCCGCCGCTTCCTTCGCGCTCTTCCACTGATTAAGCGCCAGATCGATCTCGGAACAGCCTTCCTGGATGCGTTTGGAGTATTTGGCCTCAATCTCTTCTGCCTCCGCAGCGCGCTGCTTGCCCGAGAGGCTCGTCTTTACTAGACAATAGCCTGCCCCCGCAAGAAGCAGAATGCCAATAACCTGGTTTACAAATGCAAAGAGAGCCACTCCCAAAACAGCGAGGACAACGGCCGCTATCTTGTAGCTCTTGTTGCCCTTCGCGATCTTGACATCAAGCTCAGCGAGCTCCTTTTTCTTCTCTTCACCGACATAGCGAACATAATCGCCGCGCAGCGCATTACCCTCATCGCCGGTAACCGCCCTGCTTGTCCATCCGTCGAAGTCAAGGGTGATCGCCTGCGGAAATTCGGGGACATCGCTCTTGCGATACCGGTTGAAACCACCGTTGATATAGGAACCCAAAAACTGAATCGCGGTCTTCTTTTTATGCACATCCACGGACGCGCTCTGGTCGCGCATCGAGCGTGTCATCTGGTCGATGATGTTCATCGTCTGCTGACGCTTCTCATCGCGCCGACGATTGACGAGCTCTCGGGCGCGGTCCACGTCTCCGCCAAATGCTTTGACCGCAAGAAGATACTCCTCCTGACGACGCAAATTTCGCTCCTTGGAGTCATCGGAGTTAACGAGCTCCATCAAATGCCTGTCAACCTGCTCGGCAAGCGTCCTCTCGTCAACATCAGAAGCCTTGAGGTCGGCGAAGTCATTGGAGATGCTCTCGATTGCCTCGACTTTTCCGAGATACTTATTGATGTAGTCAAACTCCTTGACCACCACCTTGAGCGCCGGATATCTCGAGCTCATATCCTCCTCGTAGCCGGTAAAGTACTCCGCCCATGACTCTGACTGCTCATTCTCGAACTCAGGGCTCTGATTTCTGATCTGCTCGATCCAGCCCGCCATATAGTCATCGCACAGGTGCTTTTCGTCGGTGCCAAAGATACCGTTGATATAGGCATCAATGTAGACCATCGCATCGGCATCAATACGGGCGGCGTTTTGCGTCGAGAAGTAGCGTGCGAGCCATTCGTAGCACGTAGCCGTGCGGTTATTACGTCTGCAAATCAGAGCCATCGCAAGCGACGTGTGCTCGTTGTCACGTTTGACAGCCTCACGTATTGCGCGCTCCGCAAGATCTCGGTTGTTGTTGATCCATGCCGCAAGGGCAACCAGGACAGGCGCCAGCCAGTAGTCCGGGGTAGAAATCATTAACTCCTCGGAGACCGTCGAAATCGTCGCCTTGCGCACGAGCGCTGCATCGGTTGCCTGGAGAATACCGACCATGGTGTTTCGAACCACCGAGTAGTTGCCGAACTTCTTGTCCATCTCCTGCCGGACGCTCACGAGCTCCGTAGTCGCCTGCTCAAGTGCGGCGGTACGACGCTGTTCGAGCATCATCTCGAGAAAGTCCTTTCGGAGCTTTTTAAGGTCCTTCCGCACTTCCTCCATTTGGGATTCGACCTTATCGACCTTCGTGGTCATCTGGTCAACTTTTGTTCCAATAGCGGCGATCCTGCGCTCGATAAGGGCAGTATCTAATCCCGAATCACTCATCTGTACCACCTTTCAGTTTGAACTGTTTAGATCATCCAATAGCTTTAAGCGAGTAAGCACCCGCCATCCGCTTTATTGAGAGGCCATGCTTCGGTATTGCTCGGACACCTGCTGATAGGCCACAAGAAACTTCTGTTTGTATTGGCTTGCCTTCATCGAATTGACGATGCGCCCGACGGGCTCCACATAGTGTTCGAGAAAGTACGAGGTCCTTCTTCGTAACGTAAACGAACCAGTTTTATAGGGGGACCCGGGGTTCTCTCTAATGCCCTTGAGTAGTGCGAGACACGTTTTGGGTATGTTGCAGTTGGCGGCGATATCTTGATAGAAGCTCTCCCGCTCTGCGGTCATAAAGTCTTCCGAAGCATACCGCGCTATGCAGAACGGGCACACAGCATCGATAAAGCTCTCAAGCCGAGACCGATCCTCCATGCTCTGCATATTGGCGACCACGAGCGATACCATCTGAACCTCAAAGTCACGCATGTTGTAGAGCGTCGACTCAAACAAGTCAATCAAGTCACGCACTTCGTCATATTCGAGAGGGATATCTTCGGCCCTTTTAAAGAAAACCGTCATCGAACCCGAAAGACCTTCGCAAAACTCATCGCAGTACGCAACCATAAACTGTGCTGCCGCGTTGTCTTGCATCATATTGAGCACGTCCGCGGCAAATTTGCGGGCCTCCGGGAAGTTGCCACCCTTAAAAAACTTGATGGCATTGTCCTTGGCAAACGCGATTTTGCCCGTGGCCCCCAGACGCGCCCGCGAATAGTACATCTCGCGACCGCACTGGTTGCAATGAACCTTTCGAGTTGCGGGGTCAAACTCGACATCGGTGCTGCCGCAGCCCTCACAAGTTATTCCGTTGATTTCCAATAGCTTCCCCCACTTCAACCATCAAAGTGCCCTGGCAAAAAGCAGCGCGAGCCCTTATTTGACAGCGGTCAGCGCCGCATTGCGCTTTTTCCAGATATTGCGCGCATCATGGACAAGGCCAACCGTAACATCTGCCGGCTCATCGGCACTCATGGAATTCGAGACCGCCTCAAGCGCTGCGGAGAACTGTCGCTCGACCTCTTGAACATGGGGTTGCGACATGTTGGAGCTGAAGGAGATGTCGTCCTTAAGCGCTTTGAGTTCGGCTTTGACCTGAGCGTCCTGCGCCACGGCGAGGAGCTGTCCCACATACGATCCGAACTGCGCCGTTTGAACCGTCTTTGCGGCCACGGCAGCAACCTTTTGGTCAACCTGGCGGCCATTGAAGCCAAGACCCATCTGCACAAGGACAAGCACAGCAAGAAGGACAACGTTTACGACGACTGGAATCGTGCTGCCGCCCCACCCATATGCCGCAAACACAAAGTACGTGTTGGCCAGAAGGGCAACGACAAAGTAGACACAGCTGGATGCGACCGGCAAATAATGGATTTCGGTCGTGCTTTTGACCGTGGACTGCTTATCGGACATGGCAGCCGAAATCGAAGCCGCCGCAAAAGCCAAAACCCCAAAGCCAAGCGACATAGCAAAGACGATAGGGTTCATCAGCGCGTTTTTGCAGACAAACATGATTACAAGCCACGCCACCAAGACGATTGCCTCGCCCAAAATGACACGTTTAACAGAACCGTTCATCTTTGTTTCTCCTTATTGGATCTTAGTTCCACAATCGGGGCAGAATTTGGTCCCTTCGGGCAACTCGGCTCCGCAGCTCGGGCACCTTGGCGAGATCAACCGGTTCCCGCATTCCAGGCAGAACTTGGCACCGACCGGGTTAAGATGCCCACACGCCAAACACGCAACACCCTGCTCGAGCTTTTGTCCGCATTCCAGGCAGAACTTAGCGCCCATCGGATTAACGTTTCCGCAACTGGGACACACGGGACCGTTTTGCATACCTGCGGACGCGGAAGCCGTTCCAACCATGGGAGCAACAGCGCCCATGGTCTGGTTGGCCAAGTTGGAGAAGCCAGCTCCAAATGCACCGCCCATGCCAACTCCCATACCGAGTCCCATGCCGGCTCCCATGAGGCCCGATGCGGCACTCCCCTCATTGCCCGCAGCACTCTCCATTACGTCCATGCCGCGTTCCTGCTGATAGTTGTAGCCTTCGCGCGCACGCTTCCTGGCAAGTGCCTCGGACTCGATGTCCATCTGGGCAGCGTTACCCTGCGCCTCGAGAATGCTCCGCTTACGCTGGATCTTCATCTCGTTGATGGCGGCAAGATCCTCTTCGAAGGGCTTGATGCTGTTGAACGAGAAGTTATCGAGCGTGAGACCAAACTCATCGAAATAGTTAACGAGCTTGCCCTGCATTTGAGACGAGAAGTCGCTCAGATGCGTCGCAATTTTAAGAACGGAAACCTCCTGGTCAACAATCGCCTTGGCAAGCAGGTCAGGAACATACTCAAGGATTTTTGCCCGCATAAAGGAAGTAAGTTCTTCTCGCGTATAGCGATCTCGCGTGCCCACGACCTTAACGAGAAACTTCCTCACCTGAATGGGAACCAGGCTCGAGTCATTCTGCTCGATATGCGCGCCAAACAAACCGAAGGCGCGAACATGAACGTTGACGTCTTCCTCAGGGTCTTGGACGATGATGGGCTCGGTCGTGCCCCAGCGCAGCTCGTTCATGTAGTTAGTATTGATAAAGTACACAACGGAATGAAACGCCGAGCTACCGCCGGTAAGCGAATGGGCGGCATTGCGGAACGGGGCGAATCGGCTGTCTCCCGTGTCGAGCTTGATCTTGCACGGACCGACAAACACGCTTACCTGAGAATCGCCGGCACCCGTAGCGTCAGTAGAACTGCCCGCCCCCATATTGTTGGTAAAAACGGCAATCTGCGATTGCGCAACCTGAAGATAGGACCCGTTGGGAAAATCCTCGTAGGGATAGCGGAATGAGACAAGCGAGGCATCTTCGTCGTTGCCAGGCTCCCATTTGATATTGTCGACAGAAAAGGCACCAAGAATTCCGCTGTGCTTTTCTTCCTTTTCGTTATCGCTATGGAACAGTGACATGCTGATTCCTTTCGTTAATCCCAAACCACGCGTTCCGCGTGTCTAATAAATTGTGAACTGCCGAGTCGACAGGCGCATCGAAAGCCTGTGCGCCTCAATCTGTCCCCAACTTAGCTTGGCTAATTATAGCCCTCAAGTCATCTCATTTAGCCACCCCCGATGAGCGGTAATAATGTCGCACCTTTGGTCAACTGACGAAGAACCGGGAGGGTTCGGACCCCAGATACCCTTTTGTGGCATACCCGCTTAGCGGGCGAGTGCCTTCGGCCTCTCGGCCAGCTCTTCGTAACGGCCGTTTTAGCCGTAACTAAACTCGTCGGATGGAACAAGGGGAAAGGTATAAGAGCTGCGCGCGCTGTAATGTCAAAACGGCTCGGTTAAAGTTACCAGCTCTCGTGATAGGCCATAATCGACCGACATGGGTACCCTTCGGAGCCGCATTCCGCAGACGCTACGACCTTTCCGTCTTTATAAAACTCGACGTACCAAACGTACGTTGCCGACCCCTCCCAATAGTTTGGCCTATCAGCGACCTTGAACGTAATAGAGGCGTCATCTGGCACAATCAACTCGCGCTTGGCGTTTGCAATGAACGCATCCATGTCGGCGATCACGCCATCGCCGCGTGCAGCGGCCTCCCCATCGTCGCTGCTATCGGATGCCGCTTCAGATGGTGCTTGAGATGCGCCAGCTCGATCGTCCGCAGTGCCAGAACCGTCCTTCAAAGAGCTCTCCGAAGGCTCCACCCCTTTGAATGCCTTCCACATATCGCTGCTTGCGGACGGCATTTCAATGTCGGCCTCCGGATACTTCCCGGCAACCTCGTCAAGAATTTTGCACGCTTCCTCACGCCCCTGGACCATCGCCTCCTGCGGTTTGCCACCATCCTCAACGGTCCTCACCAAGTAGGCGCCATTCTGCCTATCGAATTCCTTATTTTGAATTTGCACCGCGTCTACGACCTCAGGACCCTTTGCAGTAAACGAAATATAGAAATCTGCCTGGTTACAATCCTGACTACAAGTAAATTTAACGATGCCGTCCTTACAGACAGTAATGACTTGGCTCTCACCCTGAGCAATAAAACCGTCATACTGATTCGTCATATTGCTGGAGCCTTCTACCATCTCTGACGAAGGCATAACCGAAACAGCCGCTCCATCAACAAAGCAGTAGGCACCCACAATCGCCGAAATATCGTTCTGCGCATCGACAAACCCAACAAGCAGCTCGTCAATTCCGTCGCCGTTCAAATCATCGAAAGCATAGTAGTAGCTTAAAAAGCCGGGGGCAGTCTGGTTGTTATAAACGAATATCTGCCCCAGTCCAGAATCACCACCGCGTCCCTGGGCCCAGTCGTCGTAGCTGGCAGCACCAGCCCCCTTCCGCTCGCAATAGCTCGCAAAGTCCTCGTAACGCGCAACCACGCCCTCGTAAGCCTTGCGTGCTTTCTTGTTTGTTGCCGCGACCTTCTTTTTAGACAACTTCTTCTCGACTGCAGCCGGCTGCTCCTGCTGCTGCGCTTGAGGCAGCACAAAGGCTTCGTAAGCTTTGACCAGGGCGTAAGCGACACCAGCGGTAAAGATGATTGCTGCAAGAATGGTGACAAACGTAGGCACAGCAAAACGGCCGATCTGCCGACGCTGCATCATAAAGGCCGCAAAGGACATATGATCAGAGGGCGCCGGAGAAGCGCTCTCTGCGCGAGATACAGCAGGATCGCTTGTCGCTTTTCTATCAGCAGACGCCTTTGGTGTACCTGAAGGAAGCGGCTGCTGAGCATTCGCCGGCGCATCATCCACATCCAACGGTTTTCCGCATGCAGAACAGAATCGCGCCCCGTCTTTGATCTTTGCCCCGCAGCTTGCGCAGTACATAAATCCCCCCTAGAACTTCAGCATATCGAAACGATAGCCCACAGCTTGCAAACAGAAAAGGCCCAGGAGCAATTTGCTCGACTGTAAACCTTTTCTTTCACCTTTCAAATTCGCCTGACCCCACGCGGAAGGCATGCGACGGGCTACTTGCTAGGCGCGAGCCATGTGCAGCTTGATTGCCTTGAAGATGATGTTGGCAACCGAGACGATAGGCCAAAGTGCCACCATCGTCATCGGTGCTAATTCGGGAACAACCGGAACCGCCCCGTGAATCACGCTGCCCAACCAGTAAAAAAGCATCAGAACCACGACAGGAAGGCCCACGAGAACCACAAGCTCGATTAGCATAATCGTGATACCGATAATGCCGCTACCATAGACAAAGGGAAGCCTTACACCGCTGCGGTACAGCGAGATAATCACCTTCCAGGGACCAATCAGAAGCAGCGCCAGCGGAATCATATTGTTAAGTCCCAGCGAGCCACCTCCCAGCACGTAATTGAAAAAGAGCACATAGAGCAATGAAATCACCGCTGCTCGCCCAAGCGACCCGATGGACTCGTGAAGCGAATCCTGCAGGCAAGCAGCGGCCTCTGCATCCTCCGCCGCTTGAAACTGAGCCTCGACAGACTGGCTCTCAATCGGCTGGGCCTCGACGTAAATCGCATCCCCCACCGCGCTGGCCGCAGCCGCGACCGTAGGCGTTCCGCACACGCCGCAGAACTTGGCGCCGTCGTTAATCTCTGCTCCACACTGTTTGCAATGCATAATCGGGTCCTTTCTCGTTACCCCTTTTCTTGACGATCACAAGATACGATTTGTCGTTTATCCGATATAGATATTTTGACTGGGTAATTTTCTTAAACGTGCTACGCTATTAAACCTGCAGCTAGAGACAGGGGTAACAATGTTTGAGTTCTCCCAAACACGCACCGTTGAAGGTTCGATTCCGTTTAAGAAAGTCAACCTCATAGAGAACGAACCCAATAGGCCCGTTGGCGAGGCCCAGCTTGTCTTTGAACTCTACATGCCCACCGAGCTGGCCGGCAACAAAAGCAACGAAGGGCCCGCACACAGCAAGCGCCATGCCGATCTGATCAGGCTGGCATCATGCATCGAACCCACCGCCGTTAAAGAGCAGCCCTTCCGCGCAAGCCTCTTTAACGTACTTGATTACGCCGAACAGACCGGGCCGCTTTTTGGCAAGCACGCAATAGAATCCGTACGCGATTGGGCCAATGCCGCGATGGCAGCACTTATTGCCATGCGCATCCAGGAATACCTCAACGGGAGCTGCACCATCGCAAAGGTCTCCGCATTGGAAAGAATCGAGAAATCAGTTGTGACCTGCGCGGCAAACGGGTCATCCTTCAAGATCTACACCACTATCCTGAGGGCGGGCGGTGATTATACCGACTCATTCAAAAGCCTGCCCATCGTGCGCAAAATCGAATCCGATGCGGGATATTTCTACGCCTTTATGTTTATGATCGACGAGGAAGAATCCCTCGTTGCACTCAACGTGCTCTCTTTTGAACACGAGCTCACCGCCAATGACTTCAGTGTTTTGCAGGCGATGTTCTACATGGACGAAGACTCCAGCTCGGAGATTTCAGCGCGACTCAAGGTCAGCAATAGCGAGGAGAGCTTCTATGTAATCGACCCTCAAGCAGATATCCAGGAGCGCCGCGAAGAACTTGAAAACGATGACCGCGATGCGCTCACCGCTTTGGTGCAGGCGCTTGTGATCTCGCATCTCTCGGGCGCGCACGTGGATGTGTTCCAGGGCAACGAGTACACAGGGTTCCTCTCCTTTGACAGCTATCTCTCGTGGCTCTGGTTTGATTTTTCGCGCAAGCTGAGCACCGTCAAAATTGGCTATTGCGAGCAGTGCGGACGCGCCTACTCACTTGCCGGGCATCGTGGCGTCAAACGGCACTACTGCAGCGATCGATGCAAGACCGATGCCAAAAACGAGCGCACGCGCAAGGAGACGGCAAAGATACGCGAGTTGTTTGGAGCGGGCGCCAGCGTACGCGATATCGCCAACGAGATAGAACGTCCTGCGGCCTACGTGCGCTCGCAGCTCAATAAATGGACCAAGCTCAAGCACGATCTGGATGAAGACATTGAGTCAAACGGCTTTGACAGCTCCGAGCTACTCAAACGCTGCACCGCCGAGAGGCTCGATCTCAACAACCTCCTCAACGCCAAGCGCAAAAAGCAGATTCAGGACTATGCCAAACTCAAGCGCCTCGTTAAGTAGAAACGCTGTCATTTCCTTGCCGTCCGATTGACGGATGGAAAGTTACTCATATACGTGTTAGTAATATATATGTTAATAATACGTATATGAGCGAGGCACATCATGTTTGTTGGACGTCGGAAAGAGCTTGAATCCCTGGAAACCGCCTATCAAAAGGGCTCCTTTCAGTTTGCCGTAGTCTATGGAAGGCGTCGCGTGGGTAAAACCAGCCTGCTTCGCGTCTTTACACAGGGCAAACCTCATGTGATCTTCTTTACCGGGCAGCAAACCGTTGCAAGCGAAAACCTCGCGCTGCTCAGCCGCGAGATACTTGGCGATAGCGCCGCAGGAGCAGCGTTCCCCTCTATCCAGGTTGCACTCGAATCCGTCTTCGAACACGCCAAGACAGAGCAAATCGTTCTGATTATTGACGAGTATCCCTACCTCGCCGAGAGCGATCCGGGCGTCTCATCGTGCCTGCAAACGCTTATCGATCGACATAAAGACACGAGCAAGCTGTTCCTCGTACTCTGCGGATCGTCCATGAGCTTTATGGAACACCAGGTACTAGGACACCAAAGCCCTCTTTATGGACGCCGCACCATGCAGCTGCGCATTGACCCGTTCACCATCTTCGACGTGGCGCTCATGCTTCCCGATGCACCCATCGAAAGAGTCATCGAGCTGTATTCCGTTGTTGGCGGGATGCCGCTCTATCTATCACAGCTCGATGGCGCGCGTTCCACCCAATGGAACCTTGAGCATGCGCTGCTGCGTCAAGATGCGTTTTTGTATGCCGAACCCCAGAACTATCTGCTGCAAGAGGTCCGCAGCCCGGCTATCTACAATGCCGTCATAACCGCCATTGCCAACGGCTATGTACGCTCCAAAGAGATTGCCGATGTTACCCACCTCGCAACACCACAGGTCGCGCGACTGCTCGACGCATTGATCGAGCTGCGAATCGTTGAGCGCGTCACGCCTGTTGTAAAGGCAACAAAACGTCAAGTAATCTATCGGATCTGCGACAACTTGTTTAGGTTTTGGTATCGTTTTGTTCCACAGTACGCGGGAACAATTGAGGAGGGGCTCGGAGCCGCTGTGGCCGCGCGTATCGCCAAGCATGATTTGTCCACCTTTGTGGGTCCTGCATTTGAAGAAGTGTGCCGCCAGTGGTTGATGCGTCAGGTTGTTGAGAGCGAGCTGGATGTGCTGCCCAAGGCAATCGGCTCTTGGTGGGGCACGAACCCGAACACGCGCCGGCAAGAAGAGATTGACGTTGTGCTTGAGGACGCCGATGGGGAGCTCATCGTTGGCGAGTGCAAATGGAGAAACGAGCCCGCTGACGTCGATGTGCTTGAGACGCTCATGCGTCGCGGAACATTGTTGGGCAGGCCGATCCAACGATATTACCTGTTTAGCAAGGGTGGATTTACGGAGGCATGTCGAGAGAAAGCCGCCCAAGTGAACGACACAAGGCTTATTGACCTTGAGCAGCTGCTCTAAGAAAAGGGGCCTGGACGCAATTTCCAGGCCCCTTTTTCAACTTTTATTCAATCCCCAACTTTTTTAGTGTGCTATTGGTGCGGTCGGACATTTGGCTGCAACCAACAACGGGCACATCTGAAAATGATCCCTGACTTGAGCTTGAGAAGTCAACAAAATAATACGTGCAGTATTGATGATTGAAATCTGTGTAGGAATTTAACGCGTTGAAATCCTTCTCGGATATCTCCTTGCCGTTAGATGCGTAATAGTCTCCAAGATTACCGCCAGAAACAGAGACGGACCAAGCTTCGCGATTTAACACCAACGAAAGCGAATCATCCTTTTTGCCGAATAAAGACCAGTTATCGCCATAGGTTATCTGTTTACCTGAGAGCTTTGCTTTGAGCGCATCGCACATTTCGTACGTACGCTTGCCAAGTAAGACGTTTTGCTCATCATCCTTAACAAGAGGCAGGTACATCGATCCTCCGTTAGAGTTGTCGAGCCATTTTTGGCTATATATCCTTTTGATACCGCCGTCTTCCGCCGACCAAACCTCTACGGTGTAGGACTTCTGAAGCTCTTCAATATTTCCGTCCCAGGCGCTTTTCATATCGTCCGCGCTCATATCGTTAACAACCGTCACGAGCTCAGAAACGCCGTCGTTGTCGAAATCAACCAAATCAGCCAAGCAAAAACCTCTAAGGGCTGACATATAGTCCTCAATCTCAACCATTTGAGGTTCACCATAACGCGCAAGATATTCCTGGCATTTTTGCTTATAGGCAGCGGATGCAGCAGCATTGTCCGCAGCGGCGTTTCCGTCCTTTTTGTCGCCCTCGTCCGCCTTTGCGTCTGCGCTGTCAGCCTTAGGCACCTCGAGCGAAACATCCTTCACGGCCTCATCGGACTTGGAATTGTCGACCACCTCGACAGGAACGCTCCACTCAACCTTGGTCTTGGAGTCCTTAACGGTAAGAGTATATTTTCCCGGTTTGATATCGGGAAGCTGGCTTACCGTGAAGCCCTCGTCACCCTTAACCTCAGCATTGGTGCTGTAGCCGTTGTCGCCGTTCAGGGTCACCGAGTACTTCTTGATCTTCTCGCCCTTTGCGTCGGTCGGGGTAATCTTGGATTCTTGGGCTACCACGATGGCCTTGTCCTGGCCGTAATGGGCAACGTCGTCGCTGGACTTGCTAAAGAACAGCAGGTAGCTAAAGATGGCAATGGCTGCCAGGCCAACGATGATACCGACGATATAGAGCGCCTTGGGGTCCTTTTTCTGTGCGGATACATTCGCCGCAGGCGCAGGGGCTGGCGCCGCGACGGGCTTGGCGACCGGATTGCTCGGCTTTGGCCGGTCGGCGCGCACGGCTGGAATCGAAGGCGTTGCATCGGACGACACGTCGTCCTTGGGCCGGTCGTCTTCTTCGTCCGCTACGGGCTCGCTCTCCACGGGCGACTTTTCCTCCCCCGCCTCGGCACCGGCGGAAGGCTCCTTCTCCGTTTCGTCACTAGCGAAAATCTCTTCCGCAGCCTCATTGATAACGGAAGGCTCTTCTGCCACTTCGTTGCTGGCAGAGTTCAGCACCGCCTTTGCATCTTCGAGTGCATAGCCACACTCGGTGCAGTATCGCAAATCGCCATCAAGCTCAAATCCACAGTTGGGACAGAACATGTTAGTCCTCCTTATCGACTTTCACCGTTGTACCGTCCTTGACCTCATCAGGGGTTACTTCGGACCCAACTTGAGACTCATCATCCCAGGACGCAACCAAAATCTCGCAATTGCCGTCCGCAAAAGTACCGAGCTCATAGTCTTCGGTGCGATACACCAGCCCCTTGGATGTCACATACAAGCATGTTGAACCCTTGATTGAATAGTCTGAAGAATTGCTCCGCATGAGCATAGAGTTGTAGTCAGACGGATACTCTCTGTCTCTGCCTATTTCCGTAAGATACGGCCAAACTGCCGAACTCATAGAACTGGCAAGATCCTCGGTATCAATGCCAAACATATCCTGAGGACTAACAGTATCACCCGTATGCAAATCAAAAATAACACCAGTCACAACCGTGCCGCCATGCGGGCCCCATCCCGTCGAATAGCGCTCGTCACGGATACAGAAATAGTTCTCATCCATGTACGTAACCGTCACGTTTCTCGATATGCAGGGAAATTCGCCGTCGGGGTACAACTCAGCATCTGATTGCTCATTATCTGATGCTCGATTCGTTCGCTCCGCATCAATTTGAAGGGGCTCGAGAATCGCCTTGTTAATTTTGTCTGCAACGTCGTCTTTGGTGGAGCTCTTAAGTTGCGGATAGGACCATTCCATGTCCCTCCGCTCGCCCTGTTCGAGCATAGGGTCGACCGGAGCAGACGCCGTCAATGACTTTGCCTCCAACGTATAGACAACTTCTTCGACCGCTCTCTCGTCCTTCTTGGGCCTTTCGGTCGCTTGCTCCTGTTGCACGGATTGCTGCTGGAGATTGGGCTCGATGACGTTCTTGTAGAGCATGAAAGCAGCGTAAGCGATGCCTGCAGCGGCGATAAATGCGGCGATCATGATAGCAAACTGCGGCACTAGGCGGTTGCCGACCTGACAGCGTTGCATAAAGAAGTTGTACATCTGGGAGTGACCGCTATTCGCGGTCTTCGAGACCGGCTCGGGGCTCGGTTCTGCTGTGGACTCGGCATTCGCGGATCCTATCGCAGAGTCCGTTTCGGTATCTGTGGGTTCCATTATGACTTCAGCGGACGATGATTCTCGCTCCGACGGCTCGGCCTTGGGCCCCTCCTCGGCCGCAGTCTTGCCCGAGAGCCCGCCCAAGGGCAGACCGCATTCGGTACAGAACCGCGCATCATCACCAATCTTGCTGCCACATTTGGGGCAAAACATGAACCTTCTTCTCCTATTCCTTTTACTCTCGCTGAGTCGTGAGTTACCCACGTGCCGTTTGTTTCGTAGTTTAACTATTTCTTAAACAAATCGACGGGTCACTTGAACAGACACATACCCGCTCAAGCGACTCTATACCGGCTAGTTATCCTTGCTCATGACATGGGTGTCAGTGCAAGAAAATCGTTGAACAGGGTTGCTACCTCGAAGTTCGAACCGATACTGAACTTGAAGCCATCTTTATTTACCGAGATGGAGAAATCGCCGCTGATATCCATATCATGCGCGCAGCCAACCACCCCCCCCATTTTTCGGTCCCACCTGTCACGTTATCAGGAGCCCGAAATCGAAGAGATGGTAAAAGCCGCTTGGGGCACATGTGGTTCCATATGCCCCAAGCGGCTATTTCGATTGCTTATGTCACAAAGAAACCTAGGTGACCTGTTTACACGCGCTAGCGCGCCGGGTCGATAGCCACCTTGCCGCTCTCCAGCACGTGGACGCGGCCGTCGGCGAGCATTTGCACGACCTCGGGATACAGCACATGCTCGATCGCGTGGATGTGCTCCTCGAGCGTGTCGACGTCCCAGCCCTCCTCAACAGCCAGCGCACGCTGGGCGATGATGGGACCGTTGTCGTAGATCTCGTTGGCAAAGTGCACGGTCACGCCGGTCACCTTGACGCCGCGCGCAAACGCATCGTCGATCGCATGGGCACCGGTAAAGCTCGGCAGCAGTGCCGGATGCAGGTTGACCACGCGGTTGGGGAACGCCGCCAGCAGCGGCGTGTGCACCATGCGCATGTAACCGGCCATCACCACGTACTCGCAGCCGCGCTCGAGCAGCTCATGCGCGATGATCTCGTCGGCTGCGATGGGGTCGGCGTAGACATCCTTGGACAGCGTGAGTGTCTGGATGCCCGCGCGCTCGGCACGCTGCAAGCCCTTGGCCGAAGGACGGCTCGACACCACAAGCTCAATCGAGGCGTTGAGCTTGCCGGCGGCGATCAGGTCGATCAGCGCCTGCAGGTTGGTACCCGAACCGCTGATGAGCACGCCGATCTTGAGCGGCTCGGCCGTATCGGTGCCGGTCGGACGGGTGTAGGGCACAAAACCCAGACCCTCGGCAGCAGCCATCTGCTCGTTAGCGCTCATCGGAGTACACGACCTTACCGGAACCCTCGACGCACTCGCCCACGCGGAACGGCTTCTCGCCCAGAGCGACCAGGGCCTCGGTCACGGCAGCCTCGTCCTCGGGGGCGACAATCAGGCACAGGCCGACGCCCATGTTGAAGGTCTTGCATGCCTCGTTGGGCGCGAGCTCGGCCTGACGCGACACGTAGGTGATGACGGGCGGAACATCCCAGCCCATCTCGGCGCCGTTGCGGGTGACCACGGCATCGACGTCGTCGGCGAGCGCGCGGTTGAGGTTCTCGGTAATACCGCCGCCGGTGATATGGGCAATGGCATGAACGTTGGCGCCACCGTGGAGCAGCTCCAGAATCGGCTTCACATAAATGCGCGTGGGAGCCAGCAGGGCGTCGGCCAGCGAAGCACCGCCGAGCTCCTCGAGCGGACGACTCAGCTCCTCGGCCTTAGCGGCAGCCTCGGGCGTGCCCGGCTTGATGCCGTCGACACCGATAACCTTGCGCACGAGTGAATATCCGTTGGAGTGCACGCCGGTGGAGGGCAGGCCCAGGATCACATCGCCGGGGCGAACGTTCGCGTGGTCGAGCATCTTGGGACGATCGACGACGCCCACGGTAAAGCCGGCGAGGTCGTAGTCGGCCGGAGCCATGACGCCCGGGTGTTCGGCCATCTCGCCGCCCACGAGCGCGCAACCCGCGAGCTTGCAGCCGTCGGCCACGCCCTTGATGATCTTTGCCATGTGCTCGGCCTCAATGTGACCGATGGCAACGTAATCCAGGAAGAACAGCGGCTCGGCGCCCGAAGCCAAAATGTCATTGACGCACATGGCGACCAGGTCCTGACCCACCGTCTCGTGACGGTCCATGATCTGGGCGAGCACGAGCTTGGTGCCCACGCCGTCGGTACCGCTGATCAAGATCGGGTCTTCCATATCCTTAAGCGCGGCGGCCGAGAACAGGCCACCAAAGCCACCGATGCCGCCGATAACCTCGGGGCGGTTGGTGTCCTTGACCATCTGCTTAATAGCGTCGACGGCGCGGCCGCCCTCGGCGGTATCGACGCCGGCGTCCTCGTACGTCACATGCTTGCTGTCGCTCATCTGAGCCTTCCTCTCCCACTACCGTGGTGCCGCGCGGGCGCCAAACGGTGCTCATAGTTGCGTTCATTTTGGCGCGAGCCATAACAGCACGCGCCGTCATATCAACAAAACGGCAGGTAAAACCTACCAAAATAAACCTGTCCCTACATGGCAGGCTTTAGGCCTCGCCGTGCTCCTCTTCCCAGCTGCGGTCGTCGTATTTCTCGACCACGGCGTCGTCGTCAAAGTGCAGCGGCTTGTCCAGGTTGCGGGGCTTAAAGCCCTCCATGAACTTGTCGCGGCCAAAGCTCTCGGGAATCGCCACGGGGTAGCGTCCGGTAAAGCACGCGTCGCAGTAGCCGCCCTTGGGCATGACCTTCAGCAAGCCCTCGACCGAAAGGAAGGCCAGCGAATCGGCGCCGATATACTCGCAAATCTCGTCGACCGTCTTGTTGGCGCTGATAAGCTGCGACTGCACGTCGGTATCGATGCCGTAGAAGCACGGCCAGATGACCTCGGGCGAGTTGATGCGGATATGAATCTCCTTGGCGCCGGCGTTGCGCAGCATCTTGACGAGCCGCACCATGGTGGTGCCGCGGACGATGGAGTCGTCGATGACGACCAGGCGCTTGCCCTCGATGTTGTCGCGCAGCGGGTTGAGCTTCATACGCACGCCCATGGCACGCAGCTCCTGCGTAGGCTCGATAAACGTACGGCCCACATAGCGATTCTTGATAAGGCCCTCGCCAAAGGGAATACCGCTCTCGTGCGAATACCCCTCCGCGGGCGGCAGGCCGGAGTCGGGCACGCCGATGACCAGGTCGGCCTCGACGGGCTCCTCATGTGCCAGCTGACGACCCATGTCATAGCGGCAGGCGTAGACGCTCTTGCCGTTCATGATGGAGTCGGGGCGAGCGAAGTAGACCTGCTCAAAGATGCAGTTAGCAGGCTCTTCGGCGGCAGGCACGCCTTGCTCAGACACAAGGCCCTCGGCGCTGATGCGCAAAATCTCGCCGGGACGGACGTCGCGGACGTACTCCGCGCCCACAATGTCGAGCGCACAAGTCTCGGAGGCGACGACCCAGCCGCCGGCGCGGGTGACATGGGTGGTGGCGTCGACCGTCGCGGCGCCGTCCTGCGACGGCAGCTGCGAAACGGATGCGGCGTCGGCCTGATCCAGGCCCTCGTCCACGAGCTTGCCCAGCACGAGCGGGCGAATGCCGTGCGGGTCGCGGAATGCGTAGAGCGCCTGCTCGTTGATGAGTGTCATGGCGTAGCCGCCGCGCACGAGCTCCATGGTCTTGCGAATGCCCTCGCGCAGATGGCCAGTACGCTGAGTAAAGTAGCCGATGAGTTTGGTCGCGACCTCGGAATCCGAGTTGGAGAGGAACGGTACGCCCAGCTCGATCAGCTGGCGACGCAGCTCGTCGGTGTTGACGAGGGTGCCGTTGTGCGCGAGCGCGATAATGACGCTATTGATGGTAGAGAGGTGCGGCTGAGAGGCTTCCCAGCTCTTGGCGCCGGCGGTGCCGTAGCGCACATGACCCACGGCCAGCTGACCGGAGAGCGTCGACAAGTCGGCATTGGAGAACACGCGGTCGAGCAGGCCCAGATCCTTGCGGACCATAACCGTACCGCCGTCACCAACGGCGATTCCCGCCGATTCTTGGCCACGGTGCTGCAGTGCACGCAGGCCAAAGTACGTCAGTCGAGCCACGTCGCGATCGGGCGCCCACACACCAAAAACGCCGCATTCCTCATGCAGCTGGTCGGAGTCCGGATCATACGTCGACATGGTGTTCACCTGTCCCGCGGCACGCTCGGCCGCGCGGATGGTTTCTTGAGACATGGCATCCCCTCAGAGCCTCGTATTTTGGCGTTACCCGCCTTATTATACGCACGGCGCGACGCGCTCCCCAGCGCATGAGCAGCGCTTTTTAAAAGCCCACCGAGCTAATAATCCGTTTTGCGGCCAAACATTTTATCGGTCTGCCCAGTGCAAGCGCCCGCGCCCCCAGATGGCCGCCGCGTCCACCGTTGGGGATTACAAAGTTGCAATTGGGACGTTCGTCCTGTCTTTTGGCAGGTCGGCGGCGTATCCTAGTAACCTAGGACAAAGCGAGAAAGGTTCTGTATGGATCGAAACGAACTCGACCCCAGCGTCCCCAGCGCCACGGAGGTCAAGAAGATTCCCCTCATCATTAAAGTGTACGCCGTCCTGTGCATCCTGTCCGGCGTGGGCACACTCCCGTCGGTCGCCGCCTTTATGTGGCAGGTCATCACCGCGCTCATCAACGGCAACGCCGCCGAAAAACTCGGCGACAATATGCTGGTCTCGGTTGGACTCATCGTCGCCGGCATCATGCTCTCTGCGGCAAGTGCCGTCATCCTGATCATCTTTGGCCTGGACCTTATCAAAAACCAGCGCCGCAACGCCGCCCGCCTGTCCTACATCCTTATTGCATTCACCGTCGTCGAGCTTTTGGTCGACGTGATGCTCCAGGGTATCGGGCTCTTCTTGCTTCGTCCCGCTATTCAGCTCGGTATCCTCATCGCGCTTTCGGCCACCGTCGACCCCACGCTGCGCCAGGAGCGCGAACTCCAGCGCCGCCTGCAGGAGATGCTCGACCGCGACGCCGCCGACGAGGGTATGCTCGGCCGCGATGAAACCGGCGAGGGCTACATCAAGCTCAACTACTTCAACCTGTTCTGGGTATTCCTCGTCTGCTGCGTGCTCGGCCTGATCGCCGAGGACATCTGGCACATGACGGTCGACGATCCAGGCGTCTACCAGGACCGCGCCGGCATGCTGTTTGGTCCCTTCAGCCCCATCTATGGCTTTGGTGCCGTACTCATGACCATGGTGCTCAACCGCTTCTATAAAAAGAACCCCATCATCATTTTCCTGGTAAGCGCTGTGCTCGGCGCGAGCTTTGAGGTGTTCGTGGGCTGGTTTATGCAGACCTCATTTGGCGTGGTCTCGTGGAGCTACTCGCACATGAAGCTGTTCGGCATGCCCGACCCACTCGCCGTCCTTACGGGCGGACGCACCTGCACGGGCTTTGCCTGCCTGTGGGGCCTGGGTGGCCTTATCTGGATCAAGCTGCTGCTGCCGAGGCTGCTCAAGCTCATCAACATGATTCCGTGGAAAAGCCGCTACTCGGCTACCGTCATCTTTACCGTCATTATGCTGGTCGACGGCATCATGACGCTACAGTCGCTCGACTACTGGTACCAGCGCGTCAACGGCACGGAGCCGGATATTCCCGTCGCGCAGTTCTACGGCAAGTATTTCGATAACGATTACATGGAGAACCGCTTCCAGAGCATGACCATGAGCCCCAAGGATGCGACGCGCGTGTAGCGCCACGCAATGCCGAGATTTTTCAACGCACAGAAAAGCCCACTGGCAGACTGATTGAACTGCCAGCGGGCTTTTTGTTGGCGAGTGCTGCTGCCGGCCTTACGCCTCGCGCTCGACCTCGCTCACACACTCATTTTTGATGGTACCGACGAGCGCCTGCAGCGCATCGACGACATGCGGGCGAATGTCTCCGCCAATGAGTACGAGCATGATGTCGTCGCCCACGGTAAGCTCGCCACTCGCCAGCCACACGCGCACATAGCCGATACCCGGCATCGCGCGCGTTGCCTCGATAGCGGCCTGCACCTTTTCGGCATCGAAGCCAAACACCATGCCGCCCACCTTATGCCCAGGCGCCACACCATCTGTCTCGACCCCACGCACCTCGGCCTTGGGCGTCGCACGCACCACGCCGTTGTGTGTCAGGTACATCCCACAATCAGCCGCCGAAACATCGGCCTTGGCTTCGCGCAGCCAAGCATCAACCGAAGGCATCGATTTGCCGCTTTCAAGCATCATTTCTCCTTTTGATTTCCAGGGTAGTCTTTTTGGGACGGGGCCCGGACACTTTATTCCTCGACCGGCGTGAGCACCATGACGGCGCGCGTATTGCTAAATGACAGCGAACGGCAGGTCACAAGCGTTACGACCTTGGTTGCCGAAGCGGCACGATCGCTGGCATCGCTCGCCACGGCAGAGGCACCGTCGAGCATCTCGGACAGATAATTCTTCAGTCCGTCATCGCCCTCAAAGTTGGGCGTGCGCGCCTTGGCATACGTGTCCTCGACCACCTTGGTCGCCAGCGGACGCAGCTTATACGTCGCGTCACGTGCGATGTAGTACACGTAGTCCATGCTGTCGAACGTCGCTTGATCGGTCGTATCCGAAATCACGTTGAACATCGAACCGTCGTTCATATGATGACCGTAAATCGTGGTCTGCTGATCCACCATGCCCGGCGCGGTATCGTCGCTATCCAAAAAGATGGCGCCCGACGCATTGGCCGTACCGTCAAACAGCGTGTTAAGGTACTTGGAGTTGTTGTTGGTCTGCACCACGGGGTAGTTGATATTGGTGCCGGGCGCGTAAATCCAACCCACAACCTCGGGATTTGTCTGGGCAAGCGCATTGAAGTCGATAATTGGCACGCCACTGGCGTCCTTGTCGCTCACATATTGCTTTTCGATTTTTTGATACGACTCGCTCGCCTGCTTATAGCCAATCTGCGCGTTGATAAAGATGGCGGCCGCAGCAACGATCAGGCCAATGCCGATGATGATGAGCAGAATGGGAATGACGGAGCGGCGCTTTTTGCGCGGCGGCTCGGTATAGCTCGATGGCGCGGTATGCGCCGAAGAGCGAGGCGACTTCTTGGCCGCACTGTATGACGAGGGGCGATATGCAGCAGGTGCATCCTGACGACGATGCTTCGCCGGCGTCACGGGGCGCGGCGCGCGTGGCTGCTGAGGAGAGGATATCCGACCCTGCTGCGGCACGCGAGCTGCTCCCGACTTGGCTGGATCGGGAATCCGAGAAGCCGAAAAACGCTTTCCCTGATAGTCGGACATGGCTCTCCTTATGCTACAAATGGACTGGCAGAGCGCTTAGGCGTCAGCCATCTCCTGCTTCATCTTCTCGATAACCTTGCGGTACTCGGGGTCGCATGCGCCCAGAATCTGCGTGGCGTAAATGGCAGCGTTCTTGGCACCGTTGATGGCCACACAGGCAACGGGCACGCCCGAAGGCATCTGCACCATTGACAGCAGCGAGTCCATACCACCCAGATCGCTCGTCTTCATAGGCACGCCGATAACCGGCAGCGGCGTAAACGCAGCCACGACACCACCCAGGTGAGCAGCCTTGCCGGCGGCGGCGATAATCACCTTGATGCCGCGGTCGGCAGCAGTCGAGGCCCACTCATGGACCTTCGCCGGCGTGCGATGCGCGCTTGCAATGACGAGCTCATAGGGCACGCCCAGTGCCTCGAGCTCGGCAGTGCAACCTTCCATAACGCCCAGATCGGACTTGGAGCCCATGATGATCCCGACAACCGGCTTCTGATCTGCCATAAACAAAGACCTCCTGTTGAGAGCGGTGACGCGGCGAATCCGCGACCCTTAACTACTGAGAGTAGTATAGCTGCTCCCGTCCCTGCGGTCTCTGTGGCGCTTCGCGGGCGGGCCAGGCTTTATCTTCACTCCGGTTGCTTCGCAAAGTCGTTCAGATAGAGCCTGGCCCGCCCGCGAAGCGCCCTGCGACCTACCGGATATTGCCATGACGTACGTTGGCTGAAATAATAAAGCAATGCCCGCCGTCCTTGACGGAGCGGCGGGCACGTTTGCTTAGTTGTCGCTGGGACTACTTAGCCTTGCTGCGACGATGGAAGAAAGCGCCGATCGCGGCGATGATGGCGCCAAGACCACCGACGGCCGCGACGGTCGCCGCCGTCTGGTCGCCGGTATTGGGGATCGCCGAACCGCTCTTCTTGCTGCCCTGGGCCTTGTCGCCTGCGGGCTTGCCCGCCTGGTTGCCGCCGTTTGAGCCATTGCCGGAACCCTGGTTGCCCGAGCCGCCCTGGTTGCCGGAATCGGCATCCTTGAGGCTCTCAATGGCCAGCTTGAGCTGGTCATAGGCCGCCTGGAGCTGGATGTCGGAAGCATTCTCATCACCCAAGACGTCCTCGGCGTAGGCAATGGCATCCGTCAGGGCCTTGACAGACTCGTCCGTCTTGCCCCTGGTGTCAGTCTCCTTCGCCTGCTTGACCAAGGCCTTGAGCTGCTTCTTGGTCGGGTTCTCGACCGGGGTCACCGGAGTCTTCTCAAGCGCGTCGCGAGCACTCTCGAGTGCCTTGAGTGCCTGGTCGACCTCGTCCTGCGTGGCGTTCTCGTCGTTCAGGATGGCGCGGGCGCTCGCCAAGGCGTTCTGGAACGCGGTCCAGGAAGCCTCGGTGTAGTCGCTGGCCTTAAGGTCGCCGGCTGCAACCTCGGCATCAACCTTTTCAATCGCGGCAGTGAGGTCGTCCTTCGCCACCGGATTGGGAACGGCCGTACCGTAGAACTTGAGCTCCGCCATGCTGCAGTAGGCGTCAACGCTGCCACCGCCGGCGTGGAGCACCTTGACGGTCACGTAGCGACCGCGCGCGGCACCAAAGCTCATCTGCTTCCAGTCGCCACGGTCGGTGAGCACGCGGCCGTCGTTGTCGAAGGTAAACGTACCCATCGACGTGGCGGTGCCCATCTCATAACCGTCGGCGGTGTCGGAAACTAGCACCTCGGCCTCAAAGATATCGCCGTTCGTGCCGCCGTCCTGGCGCGGCAGGAACGTGACGTCGGTGAGATCGTAGTCGCGGCCCAGGTCGACGGTCAGGTACTGGGGCATACCGGCCTTATAGGCCCAGTCGCTGTGCCAGAGCGTCTGCTCATCGCCGTCAAGAGCGTTGACGGCGTTGCTGCCCTCATAGTCGGCCTCGCTCGAGAAGCCGGTCACCTTGACGTTCTCGCGGTTCTCGGGCGTGTTGATGAGGCTCTTCTCATCGACGGGGCGCATCTTGAGGCCGTCGATTGCCTTCTCGATCTTGACCGTGGCGTCTGCGACATCCTTCTTGCTATAGCTGCCCTGGCCGCCATCGAGGAGCTTCTGAGCCGCCTCGACCGCAGCGGTGAGGGCTGCATAGGAATCCTTGGTGTAGACGGACTCGCTGTAGCCCGCGGCCTTGGAAAGCGCTGCCATGAGCGCAGAGGTGTCGACACCAGCCTTGACCTCGACCTCATAGGATGCGGTCTTGGAGGGATCGAGCACCGACGCCACCGTGATCGTTGCCTTGCCGGCCTTGTTGGCGCGCAGGTAGTAGCTCACGCTATCGCCGGCCTGGACAGCGGAGACGCTCACCACAGAAGGATCGGAGCTCTCGACCGTCACATAGGGGTAGCCGGCGCTCTCGGGCGTGGCCTTGGCGTCGACGAGCGTCACATCGCCCTCGAAGAACTCGGTCTGGTTCTTGCCCAGTTCGACACCCTCGATGGCCTCGACACCCTGTGTGTAGTTGAAGTTGATCTCGCGCAGCGTGAGCATCTGGTCACCCGATGCCTCAAGCGGCGTGATCTCGACCTTGGTCGCCTTCTTGC
This sequence comes from uncultured Collinsella sp., assembly GCA_938005465.1. GTDB lineage: Bacteria > Actinomycetota > Coriobacteriia > Coriobacteriales > Coriobacteriaceae > Collinsella. The sequence goes on along the minus strand of CALLNU010000034.1, from coordinate 75,314 downwards.
CCTTGTTCTCGGCAGAGAGGCCAAAGGCGTAGCGAGCCTGATAGGAATCAAAGCTTCCGCCCGAGAACTCCTGGGTCGAGCCGTCCTCGAACGTCACGACGGACTTAATCTTCTGCACGGTGCCGTTGCCACCGTTGCGGTTAACGACCTCGACACTATCGAGTTTCGACGGCGTCTTGAAGGCGAACGTCATCGTGGCGGGCAGCTTGACGTAGGTCGGCATCTTGCCGTCGATCCAGTTGGGCCCATAGTTCCACAGGAACTCGAAGTCGTTGCCGCCCTCATTGTTGTCGAACAGTCCGTCATAGCTCTTCTGCTGGATGAGCTTCTCGACGTTGGTGCCGTCGTCGGTGGGGAGCTCGTCGTTGGTCATCGTGATGTCAAAGGCGTCGCGGCCGTACTCGGACTTGGTGGGCTGCGGGACACCGGGCATCGTCACGGTGCCATCACTCACGAACTCGAGCGCGTCGCACGCCGGGCCGACGAGCCAAGACGTCGAGGGCAGCTCGACCTTGCCGGCCGTCTTAGCCTTGAGTTTAAAGCTCGCGACCACACCAGTACTGTTGAAGAGCTTGGCGTCGCCGCGGTTGGCGAAGGCCAGGTTGATGGTCTGGTGGCCATCCGTGAACTGCACTTTCTCGCGCGAGAGGTTCTCCATGCCCGCCGTCGACGCATCCTGCGCGATGCTCTCGGAGACATACTCGAACTGGTCGCTGTTGAAGTTGACGAGCGCACCGAGCGCGTTGACGTTCTCGGCGTCGGTGGCGTAGACGTCGACCGTGATCTCGTCGCCGGCCTCGACCTCCATCTTGCTCGGGATCACCGCGAGGGTGCCAGCAGCCTTGCCCTTTTGCTTGGTGCCGCCGTCGAGCGCCGCCATGGTGAAGGAGTAGTCGTACACGTCGTAGACGCCGTTGCCGTTGAGGTCGGCGAAGTGGGCGCGGATCTGGGAGTCGAACGTCGAGGTGTCGGGCTCGCGGTTCTCAAGACCCAGGTAATTCTTCATGTTGGAGTAGTCGCCGTCGGAGACCGTGGCCTTGTTGAGGTTGGAGCCCACGGCGAAGCCGTCCGTGCCGTCGGTCTTGTAGATGGCGATCTCGGAGGCGGAGAAGAAGTTGCCCACGGACGCGAGCGGCGTCATACGCACGTAGCGCGCGGCCACGGCGCCGTCGAACGCCACCGTCTTGCAAGCGGCGGAGCGCTCCCAGTCGACCTCCTGCGTCGTCCAATGCACGCCGTCGAGGCTCGTCTCGATGCGCATCTTGGTCACAGTGCCGTTACCGGCATCATCGCGCGGATAGTACTCGAGCTTGTCGAGCTTGTAAGCGCGACCGTAGTCAACGGTAAGCGCCTTGCCCAGATCGTTGCCACCGGAGTGGAAACCGCCGTCGCCCGACTGGAACTCATGGTCGAAGGCGAGTTCGGCCTTATGGCTACCGTAGAGCGAGCCCTCCCAAGTGATTTCCTCGGCCTCAGGCACGTTCCGCCACGGGTCGAGCGCAGAGTTCGCCTCAAGCACGTCGCTCCATGCGGAGTAGCCATCGGCGTTGCGCGAACGAATCTGGTAGGTATGCTTGCTGTTGTAGGCAAGATCGGTATGCGTGAATTCTGCCGCATCGCCCACGGCGAACACAGTGCCGTCTACCTTAAGGTCGTAGGAGGTAGCACCATCGACCTTCCCCCAGGTGAGCTTAATGCTCGTGGGGGTCGTGGCGTCCTCGGGGGCAGCAAGGTTCGCGGGTGCGGAGAGGCTCTCGTTGAAGCGGTCGGCCGCGAGCGTGGCATCGGCGTTCACGAAATCGCCCAGTTCGAGCGTCTGCGCTGCCGTGGCGACATCGGTCTTCGCGAACTTGACGTAGACCTTGGGATTCGTGGTGATCTTGGTGTTGTTGAAGCTCTCGCCCTGCTCGGCCTCGGTGCTGCCTGCGTCGCTACCGTAGTGGTTGAGGTTGGGGGTCTCGTTGTAGAAGTAGACCGCCTGGCCGGCCTCGGGGGTCGCAGCGTCAAAGGCCTCCTGCGAGTCGACCTCAACCACGTTGAGCGCGGATCCGCCGTTCTTGGCGGAGACGCTCGTGGGCTTGGCGGAGACGTTGGCCACAAAGGTCGTGGTGCGGTTGGAGTCGTAGCCGCTGTAGCCGCCCTGCGAGGCCTCGGCGGTAAAGGTCGCGGTGCCGCCTGCGGCCTCGGATCTGTAGACGGTGCTCACATGCTCACCGTAGGAGATATTGTCGATCGTACCGTAGGTATCGTCCTCAGTCGTGTTGTTCTCGATGGAGGAGCCGTCGTCCTCGTACTGCGTAAAGGTGCCGTCGCCCTCGGTGGCGAAGAATTCGACGATACGCTGGCTGCGGTCGGTACCCTTGGTGTTGGTGTCGCTCACGGCCTCGGGGTTGTTGTTCTCGGCGTACATCGGCACGATAGCGTTGGCCTTCACAAACAGCGGCAGCTTCCAAAGCGGAGCCTCGTAGTTGTTGAGAACCTGGCCGCCGCGATACTGCTTACCCGAGAAGTAGTCGATCCAGATGGTGGGATTCTCGTCGGTGCCGTAGTTGGGGAGGTAAATCCCATTGCGAATGTCGTTGCCGTTCTCATCTGCCTGGGTATCCTGATACACCGGTGCCACTAGGAAGTTCTCACCGAACATATACTGGTACTGCGTCGAAGTGCTTGCGGCGTACTCGGAGTTGTCGGAAAGCAGCATGGCGCGGATCATGGGCAGGCCGGCATCGCCGTTACCCGTGTCGATGTTGGCCGCCGAGGCCGCGCTCGTGTAGATATAGGGCATGAGCTGCGCCTTGAGCTTGAGGTAGAAGCGCGAGATGCCTGTGTAGGGATCGCCGTGCGTCATGGGCGATTTGCGGTAGGTGCCCCAACCGTCCATATCGAGCATAGAGGGCGTGAACGTCTTCCACTGGTAGTCACGCGCAGAGATGATGGGGTCGCCGCCAAAGATGCCATCCATGTCGGAGCCGATGTTGGGGTTGCCCGAAAGACTCTGACCGATATACGTGGGGATATGGAAGCGAATGTACTCCCAGTTACCGCCATACTGGTCGCCGGTCCAAATGCCGCCAAAGCGCTGCGTGCCGGCCCAGCCATCGAGCGTGATGATGTTGGGGCGCTTGTTGGCGCCGGTCGTCACCGTGTCATAAGCTGTCTTGATGCCATTAAGACCAAAGGAGTAGCCAGATCCAACCCAGGCGACGTCGGTCTTAAGGGTAGAGATGCCTCCCGTCTTGACCTCGGCGTCGAAGTCGCGAAGCAGGTGCCACGGGGTCTCGGAGTTGCTGTCGGGCTCAAGGTTGGACTGGGTCCACAAGCCCGTGCTCACACCCTTGGAGTTGGCATACTCGGTGAACTTCTTAAGGTTGTCGACATTGGCACGCACAGCGTTAAGACGGTCAGCCGAGCTCGTTCCGTCGGAGTTGACGCCGCCGGTCTTGTAGTAACCGTTCTGGCCATAGCCGGCGCCGTAGCCGTCGTTCGGCAGGAACCAACCGAGCGGCATGTCGTTGTCCTCGTAGTCATCGATAACCTGCCGAGCAGAGAACTGGCGGTCGAAATCGGTCGCTTTCATGTTCTCGGTATCAACCGAAGGGCCCTCACCGTTGAGCGTCTCGGCCGCAAGTGTGCCGTCGAGCTTGTAGCCCGTCGACATGCCAGACTCGTACTTAACGTCGCCCTTCTCGCTCGAGGACTTGCTGCCCTTGGTCTCCCACTTCTTTTGACCCGAGGTCGTTGACCAGCCATCACGGTTGTAGGCATTAAGATGACCAAGGTAGAACCCGTACTCGGGCAGCAGCACCGGGTTACCGGTCACCTTGTAGTAGTCCTGCAGCATCTCGGTTGCCACGTTCGAAGCGCCCTCGTTGGTCGCCACGAAGTAGTAGGCATCAAACTCATTCTCGCTGTGCAAAGTCGTGACCGTCGATGAGTCCGTGGAACCGAAGTCGTAGGAACCCTCTGCAAACGTGTTTCGGAGTACGCCGTAGCCGTCACTCGTCCAATAAAACGGGTTGGGCGAGGCAACGCCGCCATCGGTCCAGTTGTTCGTGTTGGAGATGGCGATGGTCTGGTTGGTGTGCAGGAAGCGTCCGTTCTGGGTGCCGCCGCCAAAGAAGTTCTCGGACTTCTCCTTGGAGAGCGTCTGGACGGTACCCTTCTTATCAAGGTCGAGGGACGCGGACTCGGAAACCACGACACGGTCGCCTGACTTGATACTCATCTTGCCAGTCGCCTTGTCCAGGATCACGGTCGCCTTTCCGCCGGTGATCTCGATAGTGTCGCCCTTGTCGGCAACCGTCGCGCTCGGCTTGCTGTAGGTGTCCGAGGTATCGGGCTGAGCCTGGATTTTAGCCGTGTGGGACTTACTGCGCGGCGTGGCGTAATCGGAAAACTCACCCTTGGGGTCGACGTTATAACGGAAAATACCGTCCTCGAGGAACGTAATACGGCCCTTGATGCCGTCAGCGAAATCGATGTCGACGACATTCGAGGCAGACTGGGACACGGTCGCCGAGTCGACGCCCTTGAGTGGCGTGGCAATCGCCTGCTGGGGATTGGCAAACACGAGCGTCGCTGCAGTGGCAACGAGGACCGCACTTCCCTTCACCCACCGTTTCGTAAAAATGGAATTCCTGCGCACCTGGTCTCCTTTCTTCCGAGATGCTAAGGCGCCGAGGGCGCCCCCCCCCCGGCAGCATGAGAAAACGTATCAAACGGGGATGTTCGGTACATTCCGCACAATGGGGCCACCCGTTACCAAGGGGCCAACTGGTAGTAACCAGATAGCCACCTACTAGGTCATATCAATATATGGGAGCACTTGCGCATCCAAGTTCGGAATTCTCCCAGCGACAGTAAAATGAGCGTCAACGGCAAGGTGGGCTTAATAAGCCATACCAATTGGTTCTTCAGTCAAATACCAATCTAGCAAAAATGTACTGTTTATCTGGTATTACACAGACCATACCTTTCCCTCGGGAACTGGGCTTCGCGAAGTTTCCCGAGAGAAAAGCTCGACCGCCGTCCTGCGACCTACCGGAGATTGCTATGACGTACGTTGGCTGATTTGGTTTGGAATGAGAGGTTGACGGAGGGTGGTGGACAGTTAGTTCAGATTTGTATTTTTTGGCCGGGTCCTTACGTGCAAACGTATCGTTTTGAAGCCGTTTTAGACCCAATGACGCCCTTTTCTCATTCCTGACTGCGCATCCTTGTCGCATCAGACCGCCAAGAACGGCTCATTTGAGCTCAAATCGGCCTTTTCCACCCTCACAAAAATACAAATCTGAACTAACTGTCCAGCGGCACTCTCAGCCAGCCACAAAAAGGTCCTCCGGTGAATGCAATTCACCGGAGGACCCCATACAAAACGTGGGCTCTGCCCACACTCTCTTTTTTATCCAGCCCTAGTCATCGCGCAAAGCCCCTTCGGCAGCACACGGTGCAGCCGAGTCACCGCAGGCCGGGGCGGAGGGGGCCGAGTTTCCTCCTGAGCGACTCTGCTTGCAGCCGGAGCGAAGGGGGAAACTCGGCCCCCTCCGTCCCGGCCGACCAGGTCAACTACACCGTGTACTGCGGCAGGTCCTGCAGGGCGATGACGTCCATGCCCATGTCGTTGGCGCTGCCGTGACCCTGCTGGTCCTCGCGCACGGCCTCGATGGCACTCACGTACGTGTTGGCTGCAGACATCGCGGTCACGCAGGTCACGCCGCGGCGCACCGCCTCGGTACGCAACAGATAGCCGTCGCCACGAGAACCCGGGCCATACGGCGTATTGACGATCACCGCAATCTTGCCATCGGCGATGAGGTCGCCGATGTTGGGACGCTCGCCGTCGTGCGGGCCGCTGATCTTCTCCACGACTTCGCACGTCACGTTGCCGCCGCGCAGCACGCGCGCCGTACCCTCGGTGGAGCAGATATCAAAGCCCAGGTAGCGCAGGATACGGGCGACCGAAAGGATATGACGCTTGTCGCGGTCGCACACGCTGATGAACACCTTGCCGCAGCTCGGATCGGGCAGCTTGTAGTCGATCGCCAGCTGCGTCTTGGCGTATGCCTCGGGATAGCTCTTGGCGATACCCATGACCTCGCCCGTCGACTTCATCTCGGGCCCCAGAATAACGTCGGCACCGGGGAAACGGCCCCAGGGCATAACGGCTTCCTTCATGCAGAACCAATCGAGCTGACGCTCGTCGCTCGGCAGGCCCAGGCTCGCGATGGAATCGCCCGCCATGATACGCGCCGCGCACTTGGCCAGCGGCACGCCGGTGGCCTTGGAGATAAACGGCACGGTGCGGCTCGCGCGCGGGTTTGCCTCGATCACGTAGACGGTCTCGCCCTTGATGGCATATTGCACGTTGACCAGACCGCGTACGCCCAGCGCCATCGCGATGCGGCGCGTGGTCTCGCGAAGCTTTGCCTGCAGGCTCTCGCTAAAGCTGAACGGCGGGATGCAGGTCGCGGAGTCGCCGGAGTGGATACCGGCCTCCTCGATATGCTCCAGAATGCCGCCGATGTAGACCTCTTCGCCATCGCACAGGGCGTCGACATCGGACTCGATCGCACCCTCCAAGAAGCGATCCAGATACACCGGGTAGTCGGGGCTAATGCGCGCAGCCTCGGCCATGTAATCGCGCAGATGCTCGGCATCGTAGGCGATCATCATGCCGCGGCCGCCCAGCACGTAGCTCGGACGCACCAGCAGCGGGTAGCCGATATGCGCGGCCACGGCCTCGGCCTCCTCAAACGAGGTGGCCTGGCCCGCCGGCGGGTACATGATGCCCAGCTTGTCGAGCAGGGCAGCGAAGCGCTCGCGGTCCTCGGCAAAGTCGATGGCATCGGGCTTGGTGCCCATAATGTTCACGCCGCTCTCCTCGAGCATGCGCGCCAGCTTCAGCGGGGTCTGACCGCCGAGCGTCACCACGACGCCGTCGGGTCGCTCGACATCGATGACATCCATGACGTCCTCGTAGGTGAGCGGCTCAAAGTACAGGCGGTCCGAGGTGTCGTAGTCAGTCGAGACGGTCTCGGGGTTGCAGTTGACCATGATGGTCTCAAAGCCGCGGGCCGCCAGCGCGTAGCTCGCGTGCACGCAGCAGTAATCGAACTCGATACCTTGGCCAATGCGGTTGGGACCGGCGCCCAGAATCATGGCCTTGGGCTTGTCCGCCGGCGTGGTCTCGTCGGGAGCCACGCACTTCTTGGCATCCGGGCTCGTGCGGTAGATGTTCTCGTACGTCTTGTAGTGGTACTCCGTGGCGCTCGAGAACTCCGCAGCGCAGGTATCGACCGTCTTCATGCTGGGAACCACGCCCAGACCCTTGCGATAGGCGCACACAAAGCGCTCGTCCGAGCCGGTCAGCGCGGCGATCTCGGCGTCGCTCGTACCGTACTGCTTGAGCAGGCGCATCGCGTCGGCGTCGATATCCTCCACACGCAGGCCGCGGATGCTCTCCTGGACCTGCACTATATCGTTGATACGGTTGAGGTACCACGGATCGATACCGCAGATGGCATGGATGCGGGCGATGTCCCAACCACGGCGCAGGGCCTCGACCACAAAGAAGATGCGGTGCTCGGTCGGGGTTGCCACGGCCTGAGCAAGCTCATCGTCGCTCAGCTTATCGGCACCCTCTTTGCCACCGGCGCAAATGCCCTGGTGGCCATCCTCCAGCGAACGCATGGCCTTGCCAAAGGCCTCCTCAAAGGTGCGGCCGATCGCCATGATCTCGCCCACGGCCTTCATGCGCGTGGTGAGCGTAGGATCAGTGCCCTTGAACTTCTCGAAGGCAAAGCGCGGCACCTTGACCACACAGTAGTCGATCGTGGGCTCAAAGCAGGCGGGCGTTGCCTTGGTGATGTCGTTGACGATCTCGTCGAGCGTGTAGCCCACAGCCAGGCGCGCGGCGGCCTTGGCAATGGGGAAACCCGTGGCCTTGGAGGCCAGCGCGGACGAACGGCTCACGCGCGGGTTCATCTCGATGACGATCAGGCGGCCGGTCTGGGGGTTCACGGCAAACTGCACGTTGGAGCCGCCGGTCTCGACGCCGATCTTCTCCAGAATGGCGAGCGAGGCCACGCGCATGCGCTGATACTCAAGGTCGGAGAGGGTCTGCGCCGGCGCCACGGTGATGGAGTCGCCGGTATGCACGCCCATGGGGTCGAGATTCTCGATGGAGCACACGATGATGCCGTTGCCGGCGTGATCACGCATGACCTCCATCTCATACTCTTTCCAGCCCTCGATGGACTCCTCGACCAGCACCTCGTGGGCAGGCGAGAGCTCCAGGCCCTGGCTCACGATGGAGACGAGCTCCTCGTGGGTGTGAGCGATGCCGCCGCCGGCGCCGCCGAGGGTAAAGCTCGGGCGCAGTACGCAGGGATAGCCCACGCGCTCGGCGATAGCCTCGGCGTCGGCCACGCTGTAGGCATAGCCCGAGCGCGCGACCTCCAGGCCGATCTCGGCCATGGCCTCGTTAAAGAGCTTGCGGTCCTCGCCGCGCTCGATGGCGGCCAGGTCGCAGCCGATCATCTCGACGCCGTACTTGTCGAGCGTACCGTCCTTTGCCAGCTCGACGGCGGCGTTCAGACCGGTCTGGCCGCCCAGCGTGGGCAGCAGCGCGTCCGGGCGTTCTTTCTTGATTACACGCTCGATAAACTCGGCGGTGATAGGCTCAACATAGGTGCGGTCGGCCAAGCCCGGGTCGGTCATGATGGTCGCCGGGTTGGAGTTGACCAGGATGACCTCAAAGCCATCCTCCTTGAGCACCTTGCAGGCCTGGGCGCCGGAGTAGTCGAACTCGCAGGCCTGGCCAATAACGATGGGGCCCGAACCAATGACGAGGATGCGCTTGATGTCAGTACGTTTAGGCATGTTAGTTCTCCTCGGTCTCAGCGGTCTCGGACTCAGCAAAGTTCCAGCCGGCAAGGCGGTCCTTCGCGGTGTCGATGTCCAGGTAGTTCTCCTCGCCGTCCATGAGTCGCGTAAAGGCGGTAAAGAGATAGTAGGCATCGGTGGGGCCAGGCGAGGCCTCGGGGTGGTACTGGACCGAGAAGCACGGGGCGTCGAGCAGCTGGATGCCCTCGGCGGTGCCGTCGTTGAGGTTCACATGTGTCAGGCGAATACGGCCAAAGCGCTCGTTCATCACGACCGGCGCGATTCCACGGCGCACCCAGACGCGCAGATCTCCATCAGCCGCATGCTCGGTCTCGCCGCCGGAAAGCTCGGGGACAAGCTTGCCCAAGCTGGGGAACAGCAGGCCAAAGCCATGGTTTTGCGCGGTGATCTCCACGCGACGGCTTACCAGGTTCATGACCGGCTGGTTGCCACCGCGGTGACCGAACTTAAGCTTTTCCATCTGGGCACCGCAGGCCAGGCTGATCATCTGGTGACCAAGGCAAATGCCAAAGACCGGTACCTTGCCGATCAGCTGCTGCACCTGCTCGTAGGTCTCCACCACGGCGTCGGGGTCGCCGGGTCCGTTGGACAAAAAGACGCCATCGGGATTCATATCGAGCACCTCGCTCGCAGGCGTATCCCACGGCACGACGGTAAGGTCGCAGCCGGCGCGGACCAGACCCTCCAGAATGCCGCGCTTCACACCGCAGTCGTAGGCGACCACTTTGTGACGGGCAGGAGCGGCAACCGCAAGCGCAAAGTCATGCGTGGCAGGCAGGTCGGCGGCAGCAAAGGCGTGGGGCTCAGGGCAGCTCACGGTCTTGACCAGGTTCTCGCCTACCAGCGTGGGCGCTGCGGCCAGACGCTCGGCAAGCTCGTCGACGTCGAAGATCTCGGTCGAGATAATGCCCATCTTGGAGCCGTTGTCGCGCAGATGGCGCACCAGAGCGCGGGTGTCGACGCCCTCGATAGCGACGATGCCGTGGGCGCGCAGATACTCCGGCACGCTAACGGCCGAGCGCCAGTTAGAAGGCGTGGCGCACATGTCGCGAACGATCATGCCGCGCATGGCCGGAGCGCTCGCAGGGCGCACGGCGTCGCCGGGGAAGGCCGACTGGACGTCGGTCTCGTCGATACCGTAGTTGCCGATCTGCGGATAGGTCATGGTTACGATTTGGCCGGCATAACTCGGGTCGGTCATGACCTCAAAGTAGCCCTCGAGCGAGGTGTTGAAGCAGACTTCGCCGGTCGCGGTGCCCTCGGCGCCGCATGCACGTCCATAAAAAATGGTCCCATCCTCAAGATACAGGATGCAGGGACCGCAGGTGCCCTTGCTGGTTTTGGCCAGCATACGCTGGCAAAGCTCGCTGGGCGCGAAGGTGCGGGCGGCAGCGCCCGCGGTATGGTTGTTCGCCATAGTTCTCCTTCCCGGTCTCACAGGACCGGCTTAAAGGTGTGTAGTTAGGCCTCGCGGTATTGTAACCGCAAGTATGCCTCATGGCGTTAATTTCATCGAAATGTTTACGAAATGATAATTATGACTTTCTATGCATAATGATTTTTCTGGGACGGGGATTAAAAAATCATCCCGCGAGGCTTGTGGCTCACGCGGGATGATGACGTCTTATTATTTCTTGTCCTGCTCCAGCAGTTCGGACGGTGTGCGATCGGGCTTGCCGCCGCGGAAAATCTCGCGGCCATGCAGACGATGCTCCAGGTCACGTTCGGCCTTTTCCTCGTCAATCTTGGTCTGGCTCACCACCGGGTCCTCAATCAACGACGACACCGAGTTCACCTGCTTCTGAATGCGCTCGGCGATGGTGTCATCCATACTCACGATGCGCATCTTCCAGTCGATACTCGTGGCGTTGGATGAGCTCTTGGTCCACACGAACGTCAAAATGGCGCTCTGGTGGCCGCGCGCGGGGAACATGCCAAAGAAGGAATCGTGCTGAATGTTGCTATCCTCGTCGATATAGGCGTGAACGTTATACACCACGCGGTCGATCTTATCGTTGAGCAACGCGTTGGTCGCAAGCGCCGCGGCCTGAATCTGCCCGTTGGACAGCAGCTCGAGCTCGTTGGCAGACGATGTGTCCAACACCGTCACCTCGACCGTGCCCGTGCGTTCATCGGCTTCATCGACGGTGAAGTCGAGCGGGAACTGCGTAAAGCCGTTGCCCCATTCAAGTCCACCCTTGAGCGCGGTCGAAACGGTATCGACCGAAACGCTCTCGGACAGGTTGGCGGTGTTCAGACGACGCATCACGCCGTAGCCAATCTGCATGCCCACGATCAGCACCAAAATACCGATGACCACGGCCATCGCGGTCTTCGTAATGGTATGGCTCACCTGCGAGCCCGAAGGATCGTCCTCGGACAGCGGGTCGATATGTTTTGCCTGGCTCGCGCGGTCCTCGCTGCGCAGCTGCGCTAGCGCCGCTTTGTCACCGCGCTTGGCCGCAGCCTCCTTCTCACGCATGCGCTCGGTACGCTTTTTGGCGAGCGTGGGATCCAAGACGCCGGATGCATCGATTTCGGAGAATAACTCCGTCACTTCTTCCGGAGTCAAAGGGTTCTTGTCAGCCATAAACTTCCTGTCATATCAATCAGTCGAGCTCGTGCGCACGCGCACCTTCGAACTGCATTCGATAGTAACGGGCATAGGTGCCGCCACGGGCGAGAAGCTCCTCGTGCGTGCCACGCTCCACAACGCGACCATGCTCAACGGTCGCAATCTCATCGGCATGCTTAATGGTCGAAAGACGGTGGGCGATAATAATCGTGGTGCGGCCGCGTGCCAGCTCTTCGAGTGACTCCTGCACCGCCTCCTCGCTCTCGTTATCCAAAGCACTCGTCGCCTCGTCCAAAATCAGGATCTTGGGGTTCTTGAGAAACACGCGCGCGATGGCAACGCGCTGCTTCTGTCCGCCCGAAAGACGGCTGCCGCGCTCGCCCACCACGGTGTCGTAGCCCTGCGGAAGCGACTCGATAAAGGCATCGATGTTGGCGCGACGGGCGGCCTCGGCGATCTCTTCTGCCGTGGCGCCCGGCTTGCCGTAGGCGATGTTCTCGCCAATCGTACCGTCAAATAGATAGACATCCTGCTGCACCAGGCCGATGGCGCGGCGCAGGCTCTGCTGCGTCACATCGCGCACGTCCTGGCCGTCGATGCTAATGGATCCGGCAGCCACGTCATAAAAGCGCGGCAGCAGCGAACAGGTCGTGGACTTGCCACCGCCCGAAGGGCCAACCAGCGCGATGGTCTGCCCGGGCTTGATGGACAGATTCATATGGTCGATAACGGGACGCTCGTCGGCATAGCCCTCGCCCAGCTCGACATCCTCGTAGTTAAAGCACACGTCGTGATACTCCACGGCGCCGGCAGTCACCTGCAGATCCGTAGCGCCCGGCTTGTCCTGGATATCCGGCGCGGTCGAGAGCACCTCGTCCATACGTTTAAAGCCGGCGATAGCCTTCTGATACGTTTCGGCCGAATTGACGAGTGTCTCGAGCGGCGTGCAGAACAGCGAAATGTAGAGAGCGAAGGTTGCCATATCGACCGCCTGCAGCTGCCCCTGGGCAACGAGCCAGCCGCCCAGCAGCACCACGATCACATAGAGCACACCCGAGAGCAGGCCATACGTCGCGGTATAGACGCCCATGGCGTGATACATGTTCTCCTTGGACGAAAGATAGCGATTGTTTGAGGCGCGGAACTTGAAGCGTTCGGTCTCCTCATTGGCAAAGCTCTTGACCACACGCATGCCCGCCAGCGAATCCTGCAGCTGCGCATTGATGCCGCTGATCTTTTTGCGGTTGTCGCTAAAGACCTCGCGCATGCGCATGTTCTGCCAAAACATTATGACCGCAAACGCCGCCGTCACCACGGCCATGGCGAGCGCCAGCACCGGGGCGATGGTAAAGAGGATCACAAACGAGCCGATAATCTCGATGCCGCAGATGATGATCCACTCGGGCACGTGGTGCGCCGCCTCGCAGATATCGAACAGGTCGTTGACCACGCGGCTCATCATGTCGCCCGAGCTGTTGCGGTCGAAGTACGCAAAGCTAAACCGCTCATACTGGTCGAACAGGTCCTCGCGCATTTTGGACTCCATACGCGCGCCCATCACGTGACCCCAATAGCTCACAAAATAGCGGCAGGCGCAGCGGACGGCATACATCAGCACCAAGCCCACCGCGATCATGCCGAGCGCCTGCATAATGGCAGCCTGACCCTGGGTAAATAGCCCACCGGTCAAATTGCGCAGAATAATAGGAAAAGCAAGGTCAATGGCGGCAAGCACCAGAGCACAAACAGTATCAGCAACAAAAAGCCCCATCTGGGGCTCGTAATACGAAAGAAACCTCTTCAGCATGTGATCCTCAAAGAAATATCAGCAACGTAAGGCCCTGGGACAAAGCAATCAGTAGCACTTGTCCCAGGGCTATCCCCACTCGTTAAAGCTCCGTGCCCCCAAGGCGGTGCGCGATGCTGTCGCAGGCAAGCGCGCCTACGACGGTCTTGGCGTCTTCGATCTTGCCGTCGAGCACGGCGTCGATCAGCTCGTGCAGCGGCACCAGGTCCACGTTGACAAACTCGTCATCATCGGGGTTGGGCGCATCAAACTCGAGCTTGGTAGCCAAGTAGATGTGGATGATCTCATCGCAAAAACCGCAGGACGTGACAATCGACGTCAAAAAGCGAATACGACCAGCCCTAAAGCCCGTCTCCTCATGCAGTTCGCGCTTGGCGCAATCGAGCGGGTCCTCGCCCGGGTCGAGCTTGCCGGCAGGAATCTCGACCGTCACGCGGTCGATGGCGGTGCGGTACTGACGCACCAGTACGATCTTGCCGCTCTCGGTCAGTGCCACAACGGCCGCCGCACCCGGATGGCGAACGATATCGCGGGCGCTGCGGTGACCGTTGGGCAGCTCAACCTCAAGACGGTGGACGTCGAGGATCTTGCCCTTCCAGGCGCACTCCTCCGAAAGAATCTTCTCGTGCAGCTCGGCATCGTGCGGGTCGTCGTCGCCCAGCACCAGCGCCGGCTCGTCAGCGACCTCGCCACCAGGCTCGCCCTCGGCGTGCCCATACATGCGGCTGTCCTCTTCGACGATCTGCGCGTCCACGAGCTCTTCGTTCTTCTCGTCCATCCGTCTCATTCCTCTCGGATTTTAGGCATCCCAGGCGTCGCGGCCGCGCAGCGCGCGCAGGCCGATATCGTGACGCAGGGTCTTGCCCTCAAAATCAATCTTCTCGCAGGCCTCGTAGGCAAGGTTGCGAGCGTTCTCGAACGTGTCGCCCAGAGCGGTCACGGCAAGCACGCGGCCACCATTGGTCACGAGCTGGCCGTCCACCACGGCAGTGCCCGCGTGGTACACGGTCACGTTCTCCATGGCCTCGGCATCGGCGATACCGGTAATGACCTTGCCTTTCTCGTAGCTGCCGGGATAACCCGCACTCGTCAGGACAACGGCCACGGCCCACTCGTCACGCCAGTCGAGTTCAATCTGGTCGAGCTCGCAGTTGGCACAAGCCAACATGACCTCGACCAGGTCGTTCTTAAGGCGCGGCAGAACGACCTGCGTCTCGGGGTCGCCAAAGCGGGCATTGAACTCCAGCACCTTGGGGCCGGCAGGCGTGAGCATAAAGCCGCCGTACAGGCAGCCGCGGTAGTCGATACCCTCGGCAGCGAGCTCGGCCACGGTCTGCTCCATGACCTTCACCATGGTGGCGTGCTCCTCATCGGTCACGATGGGCACCGGGCTGTAGACGCCCATGCCACCGGTGTTGGGGCCCTTGTCGCCCTCGAGCGCACGCTTGTGGTCCTGCGAGGTGGCCATGGGACGCACGGTCTTGCCGTCGGTAAAGGCCAGCAGCGAGCACTCGGGACCAACGAGCATCTCCTCGATGACCACGGTATTGCCGGCATCGCCAAAGGTGCCGCCAAAGCACTCGCGCACGGCCTCCTCGGCCTGCTCAAGTTCGGTCGCCACGATAACGCCCTTGCCCGCGGCAAGGCCGTCGGCCTTCACGACCAGCGGGGCGCCCTGCTCGCGCACGTAGGCGAGAGCCGAAGCCTCGTCGGTAAACGAACCATAGGCTGCCGTCGGAATGCCCGCACGCTCCATGAGCTGCTTGGAGAACAGCTTGGAGCCCTCCATCTGGGCGCCCTCGGCACCCGGGCCAAAGCAGGGAATACCCGCCGCGCGCACGGCGTCGGCCACGCCCGCCACGAGCGGAGCCTCGGGGCCAATTACCACGAGTCCGCATCCGTGGCTCTGCGCAAACGCCGCCACGGCCGCAGGATCGCAGTCGTCGAGAACAACGTTCTCGCCGCAGCTCGCGGTGCCGCCGTTACCCGGCGCGATGTAGAGCTTGCCGGCGCGCGGTGATGCTGCGAGCTTAGCTGCCAAAGCATGCTCACGGCCGCCGCTGCCCAACAACAGGATGTCGATGGTTTGAGTGTCCGCCTTCAAGGGTGCCTCCTCTATGGATGAACGGCCCGCTCCGCGCGAGCCCTTTGCAAGCAAATATACCCCTCGGCCGCCCGTCCGGGCTGCAAAGGGGTATATCGCAATAACCAAATAGTCCCGATTACTTCCAGAATCGGTTGATGATCTGCTCGCGACCAGCGCCAACGCCAACGAACGTCACGCGGGTGTGTGCCAGATCCTCGATAAACGCCACGTAGTCCTGAGCCTCCTGCGGCAGCTCCTCAAAGCTGCGGCAGCCGGTGATATCGCACTTCCAGCCAGGAAGCTCCTCGTAGATGGGCTTGGCGTGCTCAAAGCGAACCTGATGCTCGGGCACGCTGGTATAGCGCTCACCATCGACGTCGTAGGCCACGCACACCTTGATGGTGTCGAAAGCCGAAAGCACGTCGAGCTTGGTCATGGCGATATCGGTGAGGCCGTTGACGCGCGAGGCGTAGTTGGCGATGGGGCCGTCGAACCAGCCGCAGCGACGACGGCGACCGGTGGTCACGCCGTACTCGTAGCCCTCCTCGGTCAGCGTGTGACCGGCCTCGGACTCATAGGAAAGCTCGGTGGGCATGGGGCCCGAACCGACGCGGGTGATATAGGCCTTCATGACGCCCAGTACGCGGTCGACGTTCTTCATACCGACGCCGGAGCCGGTGATGGCGCCGCCGGCGGTGCAGTTGGAAGACGTCACGTACGGATAGGTACCGTGGTCGATGTCGAGCAGCGTCGCCTGGGCGCCCTCAAACAGCAGGTCCTTGCCCTCGTCAATCATGTTGTTGAGCAGCAGGCTCGTCTCGGTGATGTAGGGACGCAGGCGCTCGGCCATCGGCAGGTACTCGTCGCAAATCTGGTCCACGGTGTAGGTGGGCAGATTGTAGATGAGTTCGAGCTCGGGGTTCACGCGGGCGAGAGCGGTCTCCAGCTTGTCGCGGAACAGCGTCTCGTCCAGCATGTCCTGCATGCGCAGACCAATGCGGGCCATCTTGTCCTGATAGCACGGACCGATACCGCGCTTGGTGGTACCGATGTTCTTCTTGCCGAGCTTCTGCTCAAAGGCGCCATCCAGATCAATGTGGTACGGCATGATGACATGCGCGTTTCCGCTAATCTTGAGGTTCTTGGTGGTGATGCCGTCGGCCTCGAACATGTCGATCTCCTCAAGAACAACCTTGGGGTTGACGACGCAGCCGTTACCGATCACCGACACGTGGTCGGAATACATGATGCCGGAGGGCACCTGGTGCAGGCCGTACTTCTTGCCGTTGACGACGATGGTGTGACCGGCGTTGTTGCCGCCCGAGTAGCGCACGACGGCATCGAAGTCGCCGGCGACCAGATCGCAAATCTTACCCTTGCCCTCATCGCCCCACTGGGCACCGACCAAAACGGTTGACGGCATGTTTACTCCTTACATTCATGGACTGTCTACGCGCCACGCCGGCACGCAGAAGCACAAAACATTCCCAGTATACCCGTGCAACGGGCGCCTGTCCTACTCCTCGGCATGTGCCCCATCAAGCTCATAGAACTTGGTGGATGCCGGCAGGAACATCAGGTCGACGTCGCCGATCGGGCCCGAACGGTTCTTGGCCACGACGATACGCGTAACGCCCTCGTCGGGTCGATCGTCGCGCGAGGCCTCGGCCTCGTCGGCGGAGCGGTCCAAGAACATAACGATATCGGCGTCTTGCTCGATGGAGCCCGATTCACGAAGGTCGGAAAGCTGCGGGCGCTTGCCGGTACGGGATTCGACCTGACGCGAGAGCTGCGACAGCGCGATGAGCGGGATCTTGAGCTCCTTGGCCATGATCTTCAGACCACGCGACATCTCCGAAACCTCGACGGTACGGCTCTCGGAGCGGCGTCCCGGCGGAGGACTCACCAGCTGCAGGTAGTCCAGGATGATGATTGCCTTCTCCTTGTTATGGAGCATACGGCGGCTCTTGGCGCGAATCTCGGTCACTGTGGTGCCGGGCGTATCGTCAATCAGAATATCGAGCTTGGACAAGGTCTGCGTGGCCTCGTTGATATTGGCCCACTGCTCGGGGCTAATGCGGCCCATGCGGAAGTCACTGATCGAGATCATGGCGTAGGCACAAATCAGACGCTGGGCAATTTCCTTGCCCGACATCTCCAGCGAGAAGAAGCCGACGGTATAGCCAGCAGCGGCGGCGTTGAGCGCCAGGTTCAGAGCGAACGACGTCTTACCTACAGCAGGACGGGCGCCGATAATGATGAGCTGGCCCTCGCGGAAGCCCATGAGCATACGGTCGAGTGACGGAAAGCCCGTGGGCACGCCCGCCGCCTGACCACCGACCTGGCACACTTCCTCGGCCTCGTTATAGGCCTCGACCATAAACTCGGTCAGCGTCTTGTAGCTCGACTTGACCTCGCGCGCCGTAACCTTGAGCAGCTTGCTCTCGGCCAGCTCGACAACCTCTTTGGTGTCGGTGGGGGCGTTATATGCCAGCGCGTTGATCTCGTTGGTGGCGCCGATCAGCTCACGCAGCATCGAATCGCGGCGAACGATGGCGGCATGGTGCTGCCAGTTGACGAGTGACAGGGTCTGACCCATCAACTCCAAAATGTACGCTTCGCCGCCCACGGCATCGAGCTTGTTGATGCTTCGTAGGTAATCGATCAGCGAGATGGAGTCGATGGGAATGCGGCTGTTGTACATATCGACCATCGCGGTATAGATGGTCTTATGAATGGGCCGGTAGAAGTCATCGGGCTGCAGCTCGACCTGGGCTTCTTCGACCACCTCGGGCGATAGCAGCATAGCGGCCAGTACATTGGCCTCTGCATCTTGGTTTTGGGGAAGACCCACCTTTGAGCCGCGGTCCTCGACCGTCAGCCCGGTCTCCCTATCGTCATATGCCATGAGCATCCTCATTCATATCGCTTGCGAGCATCCATAGTATCAGCCACGGCCCCAAAACGCGCCGCGCGCCGCCAATCATCACCGAACCAAACGGATGAACGGTCCTGTATATAGGACTTCGATGCAACGTCCACCATGACACTCACTCAGCGCAAAAAACAAAAGGGCGCCCTGGTTTCCCAGAGCGCCCTTCTTAGAACAAGATTGTTGCGTTGCAGCAAATGCTACTCAGCAGCAGCCTCAGTCTCGACCTCGGCGGTCTCGGCCTCGGCGACCTCAGCGGCCTCCTCGACCTCAGCCTCGGCAGCGAGCTCCTCGGCGGTAACGCCGACGAGAACGACAACCTCGGCCTTGATCTCGCGGTACAGCGAGATGGCAACGGTGTGGGCACCGGCAACCTTGATGGGCTTACCGAGCTCGACGCGCTTGCGGTCGATGTCCATACTGAGCTGAGCCTTGATGGCGTCAGCGATCATAGCGGCGGTAACGGAGCCAAAGAGGATGCCCTCGTCGCCGACCTTGACGTCAACGGTGACCGTCTTGCCCTCGAAGGCAGCCTTGGTCTCATTGGCGGTAGCCAGACGGACGGCCTCGCGCTTGGCGATGTTGTTGCGACGCTCGTCAAGCTGCTTGAGGTTGCCCTTGGTGGCGGCAACAGCGAGCTTCTTGGGGAACAGGAAGTTCTCAGCGTAACCCTGAGCGACCTCTACGACGTCACCCTCGCCGCCCTTGCCCTTGATCTCATCGAGAAGAATAACCTTCATGATGCGTCTCCCTTCTTAGCCGCGGTCGCGGTTGCCACGAGAGGAAACCACGGGGACGGTGTACGGCAGGAGAGCCATCTCGCGGGCGCGCTTGATGGCGTTGGCGATGTCATGCTGATGCTGCGTGCAAGCGCCAGTGACGCGACGGGGCTTGATCTTGCCACGGTCGGTCATGTACTTACGGAGAAGCTGAGTGTCCTTATAGTCGATGAACTCAGTGTTCTCCTTGCAGAACTGGCAGTACTTACGACGCGGCTGACGTGCAGAAAAATCATTAGCCATGTCAAAATACCTTTCGTTTGGCAACTTCGGCGAACCGAAGCCGCCTCTCACTCAAAAATAGGTGAACAACCCTTAGAACGGGATGTCCTCATCGTAGACGTCGACCGCGGGCGGCGTGGCCACCGGTGCGGCAGGACGTGCTGCGGGCGCGGGAGCTGCGGGGGCGTAACCGCCCTGGTCGTAGCCACCCTGGCCACCACGGGAGCTCATAAACTCGATCTCATCGACGATGACCTCAAGCTTGCTCCGGCGCTGGCCGTCGCGCTCCCAAGAGCTGTAGCGCAGCTTGCCCTCGATCGCGACCTTGTTTCCCTTTGCCAGGAAACGGCTCACGGCCTCGGCGCGGGTGCCGAACATGGTGCAGTCGACAAAGTTGGGATAGTCCTCCCACTCGCCAGTCTGCGCGTTGCGGCGACGATCGTTCACGGCGACGCCAAAGGACAGAACCTGGGTTCCGCCGGCGGTGGCGCGCAGCTCGGGATCGCGGGTGAGGTTACCGGTGATGTTCACTCGATTGATGCTCATAACTCACTACTTCCTCTTGGGGCACAAGCCCAGTCCAAAACGACAGTCTTACTCCTGGTCGTCGCGACGGACGATCATGTGGCGGACCACAGCGTCGGTGATGCGCAGGACGCGATCAAGCTCGGCGATCTGGGTAGGATCTGCGTGGAAGTTGATGAGGGTGTAGTCACCATCGGTGAGGTCGTTGATCTCGTAGGCGAGCTTGCGCTTGCCCCACTCGTCAACGGAGTCGACCTTGCCAGCGCCCTCAGCGATCGTGGTATCGATACGCTTCATGACAGCGAGACGAGTCTCGGGGTCGAGCGACGGGTCAACAAAGAACAGCAGTTCATAAGCCTTCATATTGTCACCTCCTCTGGGCAAATGTGGCTTCAGGTCGTGAAGGTGCGCCTGAAGCAGGAAAAGACTTGGTAATAATATCTTTCAACCTCCTAGGCTGCAAGAATATGCAGCTACAACCTCATGACCTCCACATATGCCCATACTCGCACGGTGTTTCATGCGCATTCCAACCAAATGCCGACCAAATGCTTGACGGATTTGTGGACAAGATACGGCGCCGCGGGGACAAGCTGAGCCAAGCCGCAGGTCAACGGGCACAAGGCTGTGGTCGCAAAATGCATACCAGTGGCCCACAGCACCAACCAAAGATTTTTAAATTCATTGCCAAGTCGCTTATGAATACCCTTTTTGAACAATTGAGTTGATCAACCAGGCTGGTCGGAAGCCGTTTTTTGGCACCTCAAACCCCACTGCAACGCCAAGTGCGGCCAAGCGTTTTAAAAAATGCTAAGTTTTCGGCTTGCACCTTGCGATTCCTCGTGTATACTAACTTTCGCATTTAACGGAGAGTTGTCCGAGTGGCCGAAGGAGCACGATTGGAAATCGTGTAGGCGTCAAAAGCGTCTCCAGGGTTCAAATCCCTGACTCTCCGCCAGTTAATTCCAAAGCAGGCCTTCGAGCCTGCTTTGTTTTTACCCCACGCGGAGGGGTGGCAGAGTGGTTGAATGCGGCGGTCTCGAAAACCGTTTGGCCTGTATAAGGTCACGAGGGTTCGAATCCCTCCTCCTCCGCCATTTTGGTTGAGAAAGCTCCCAAGAATGGGAGCTTTTTTTGTTTTGAGTCTCTAACAAGCAAATACGGCGGAGGAGGAGGGATTCGAACCCGCCAGGGCGCGACGCGTAAAGAAAACGCGCCTGTGGCGCGTTTTTAGCGCAGCGCGGTCGGCGTAAGCCGACCGGATAAATTTTGAGCAAAGCTCAAAATTTGAACATCCCTCCTATTCAGCCACGCCCCCATCGTGGTCGATCCCAGCCCATATCTCAAACATGTACACCGCCCTCCAAAGATGTCAAAAAATGTCGTTTTTGGAGTGTGATGTACACGTTTGCATACGACGCGCACCGAGCATGAGTCGATTTGCTTGCATCCGGTATATTTCCCCACCTCAACGGACATAAGAGTTTGGTGTCAGCTCGAAGCGAGAGGCCCCCAATGGATACTCCTGTTCTCATTTCGCATAAAACGGCGTGGCTCGTCCATCATGCACCGCGGAACCTGGTTCAAGCCGTCGCACAACGCGACTACCAGATAGGTGTGCGGGGCCTCTCTACCCAGCAACGCATCGCGCGCATTCGGCAGGCACTTACCGACTGCGGCATTCCGTCCACCATGCTCAAGACTATCGACATCTCCGTAGTATTTGCTTTCGAGCGAATTCGCACCAACGGTGTCACCTGCCACGTTCTCGGCCAAAACCTACCCTACGACCATATTGACGAGCTTACGCCCGGCATCTTTATCACCGACGAAGCCTTCACCTTCGTGCTCGCTGCCGAGTGGATGGATAGGATCGAATACCTCGAGTATGGTTACGAAGTTTGCGGCGACTATCGCATGGGGCTCAATTCCTCTGACCCTTACACTGAGCAACCAGCCACCACCTCCAAGGACGAAATTGTCGAGCTACTCGATCGGCACCCTGGCAAACCCGGTGCCACACGCGCCAGACTCGCGCTCAGACACATCTACGACCACTCAGCCTCGCCCATGGAGACCGCATCGTCCATCACCCTCTCGCTCCCAACAAGCGAAGGCGGCATTGGTATCAGAGGTATCGAACTCAACAAACCGCTCGAAATCCCTCAACGTCTCTGGCATTGCACAAAAGCCCGATCGCTCAAAATCGACGCTCTTGTTACTTATCAGCGCAGAGAACTCGGCATCGAATATAAGGGCGGTTTTCACGACGAGACCGAGCGCAAGGGCGCAGATGCGGAACGAGAGGCCGTACTCTCCCAAATGGGATATCGAATCGTTACGCTCACCTCGGCACAGTTCGCAAGTCAACTTGCCTTTCATCGCGCCATGAACAGCATTCGCGAAGCACTCGGTATGCCCCGCTGCACGGACGCCGAGTACCAGCGAAAGCAAAACGAACTGCGCAAGGCACTTATCCGCAACTGGAAGAGCGCGCAAGGCGAAGACACGCCTTCCGAGTAGCGTCATCCCAGCGCGCCACACCAAAACATGTACATCACCCTCCAAAACCGACATTTTTTGACATCTTTGGAGGCTGATGCACATGTTTGGAACCTATGACCATACCCGGTCCCGACCGTTTACCGAGCAATAGGGTCGCCACGCCCGCCAACCATGTACTATGTACGGGCATTGTCTAAACCCACAACCCAAAGGACCCCATCTTGCCCGTCGTCGCCGCTATGACCATTACCTCACATGCATCGGATGCCATGGTCGCCATTCCGTTTTGGCTCGAGATGTTCGCTGTTGTCGCTGCATCGATCTCGGGTGTGCTGGTTGCGCGCGAGCACAAGCTCGACCTGGTGGGCGCGGTCGCGCTCGCGGTGGTCTGCGGTCTGGGCGGCGGTCTTTTGCGCGATATGACGCTGCAGGTGGGCAACGTCTACATCCTCAACCAGCCGATGGCGCTGCCACTTTCCATTGCCACGGCAGCCATCATCTATATTTTCCCGGCAATCGTCGACAAACCCGAAAAACTCATTCCCCTGCTCGACATCATCTCGGTCGGCATCTACGCCGCCACTGGAGCAGACAAGGCGCTGGTCTACGGCTTTGCGCCGACGGTGTGCATCATGATGGGCTTTTTCACCGCGGTGGGCGGCGGCATGTTGCGCGACGGCTTTATGGGCGTGGTTCCGGGCATTTTCCAACGTACTAACTTTTATGCCATCGCCGCCATCGCCGGATCGACAAGCTATGTGTGTCTCGTTATGAGCGGCATCATGAGCAATGTCGCCGCGCTGGTCGTATGCGTTGTCGTAACCATGGGTCTGCGCTGGCTCTCGCTGCGCTTTGACATCAAAAGCCCCACCGAAGAAGATATCGCGCGCTTCTTGCACCGTAAAAAGTAGACAGCACGGCACGACCCTTCGAAATGCAACCGAGAGGTTCTTTTAGAGCGCCCACGCGTTGGGTACCCTGTTAGATATATGCCGAGTATCTAACGAAGGATTCACTATGCCCTGCAATCAATTCCCGTTGACCCAGCGCCGTAAAGCATGGGGCCGCATCACCATCCTATTCGCGCTCATCGCGCTGGCGATCACCGTGCTTCCCACGGCGTCGTTCGCCGGCACGGACACCGCAGGCAACGTACTTGCGACCGACAATGACGCCAATCCGTCCGGCGTCGATGGTGACCTGTACTGGGCCGGCCAGGCCCTCAACTTGGACGATGCCTCCATCGGCCGCGATATTATCGCGGCGGGCGAGAGCCTATCGATTCGCGACTGCACCGTAGGCGGCGCTATTCGCCTGGCGGCGCGCACCATCGACATCGCCAAGACCACGGTTGATGGCAGCGTCACGGTGGCCGGCCAGCACGTTGTGCTCAACACCGGTAGCACCGCCAACTGTTTCTATGCGATGGGCGAGACGGTTGCTCTGCGCGGCTCCGCCAGGTCGGCAGCGCTTGCGGGCGACACGGTAACCATCGATGGCACCGTCGATGGCGATGTCGAGGTTTGGGCCGACAAGCTCATCCTGGGCAAGAACGCCCATATCACCGGCACCGTGAACGCGCACGTCTCCGAGGACCCCGAGCGCGCCGCGGGAGCCGAGGTCGGCGCACTCAAGATCGACCGCACCGAGAACGAGGATACTTCCACCGTTAACGATGTCATCGGCGGTATCGTCGCCGCGGCACTCTCGACCTGCTTTGTCGCTCTGCTGCTCGAGCTCGTCTTTCCGCGTGCGACTGCCAGCGCCGCCGGTATGCTCCACCAGCGCCCCATGCCCCTGTGGGTGAGCGGTCTTCTGGGCACGATTGCTATCGTCCCCGCCGTCCTACTGCTAATTATCTCTATCGCTGGTCTGTCGCTTGCCGGAGCCCTCTTGTGCGGCGTTATCGGCATCGCGCTGGTGTCGAGCGCCTTTGCGGGGTGCGCGATCGTCCGCATGGTCGGACACAACCAGAACCGCTACGCCATGGCGGCCGTGGGTGGCATCGCCGCGGGCGCGCTTACGGCAATTCCCCTCGTAGGTGATTTCATCAGCGGCGTGGCCTTCGTCTTTACACTCGGCTACATCATCCAAATCATCTGGCGCAACGCCCACCTCAAACCGCAGCAGCCGGTCAACACGCCGGGACTCCCCACCGCTTAGCCGCCAACCACCATAAAGGGGCCAGACACCTTTATGGTGGCGCAGACCAGCTCAATCCTCTTGCACAAAAAGGGCGCCGACCATTACGGTCGACGCCCTTTCTTGTTAGACGCTATAAAGCCCAGCGCTTATTTGTTGACCTGACCGGCGCGGACGGCTGCCTTCTTGCGGTCGGTGGCGTTGAGCAGACGCTTGCGCAGGCGGATGTTCTTGGGAGTGATCTCCACCAGCTCGTCGTCGGCGATGTACTCCAGCGCCTCTTCCAGCGAGAAGGTGCGAGGCGGCACCAGCTGGACGGAGATGTCGGAGGTCGAGGAACGCTGGTTGCCCAGATTCTTGGTACGGGCGATGTTGACGACCATGTCGCCGGCCTTGCTGCGCTCGCCCACGATCATGCCCTCGTAGCACTCGGTGCCCGGCTCAACAAACAGCTGGCCGCGCTCCTGCAGCGTACCCAGAGCGTAGGCAACGGCCTTCTCGGTGGTCATGGAAATCATGGCGCCGTTCTGGCGGTTGCCGATCTCGCCGGCGTAGGGGCCGTACTCCAGGAAGGTGTGGTAGAACACGCCCTCGCCGTGGGTGACGTTCATGATGCGGTTCTTAAGACCCATGATGCCACGGGTCGGGATCTTAAACTCGAGGTGCGTCACGATGCCCGAGGTGTCCATACTCGTCATGATGCCGCCGGAGGTACCGAAGACCTCAACGACCTTGCCCGAGTACTCGTCCGGGCACTCGACGACGGCCTGCTCGACGGGCTCCATCTTGTTGCCGTTCTCGTCCTTCTTAAACAGAACGCGGGGACGGCCGACCTGGAACTCAAAGCCCTCGCGGCGCATGGACTCCATCAGGACGGACAGGTGCAGGATGCCGCGGCCCGAGACCTCGACGCCGCTCTTGTCCTCGAGTTCCTCGATCTTCATAGTCACGTTGTTCTCGGCCTCGTTGAACAGGCGCTCCTTAAGCTGACGGGCGCCCACGATGTCGCCGTCGCGACCGACGAGCGGGGAGGTCGAAGCCTCAAAGACGATGGACAGGGTCGGCGGGTCGATCTCGATGGGCTCGAGCTCGACGGGGTTCTCGGGATCGGTGTAGACATCGCCGATATCGGTGCGGTCAATACCCACGACAGCAGCGATATCGCCGGCGCCGACTTCCTGGCACTCGGTGCGGCCCAGGTAGTCGAAGGTAAAGAGCTGTTTGACGGTAGCGGTGGCGCTGGAGCCGTCGTTCTTCACGACCAGAATCTGGTCGCCCTGGTGGATGGTACCGGAGTACACGCGACCGATGCCAATACGGCCAACGAAGTTGGAGTGGTCGATGGTCACGCACTGCATGGCCAGCGGAGCGTTCTCGTCAACCTCGGGCGCGGGCATGTCGTCGATAATCATATCGAGCAGCGGATACATGTCCATGTTGCCGTCGTTGGGGTCGAGGCGGGCAAAGCCATTCATAGCGCTGGCGTAGACCACGTGCTCCATGGCGAACTCAAGCTGGTCGTCGGTGGCGCCCAGGTCGGCCATGAGGTCCAGGCAGTCGTTGTAGGCCTTCTCGGGGTTGGCGCCCGGACGGTCGATCTTGTTGATGACGATCATGATCTTGAGGCCGGTGTCGATAGCGTGACGCAGCACGAAGCGGGTCTGGGGCATGGGGCCCTCAAAGGCGTCGACCAGCAGCAGGGCGCCGTCGGCCATACGCAGCACGCGCTCGACCTCGCCGCCGAAGTCGGCGTGGCCCGGGGTGTCGATGACGTTGATCTTGACGTCCTTGTACTCGATAGAGATGTTCTTGGCGAGAATCGTAATGCCGCGCTCGCGCTCCTGGTCGTTAGAGTCCAAGACGCGGTCCTCGACCTGCTGGTTGGCACGGAAGGCGTCCGTGGCACGCAGGAGCTTATCGACCATCGTCGTCTTGCCGTGGTCGACGTGGGCGATGATGGCGATGTTCCTCAGATTGTCTACGCGCATGTAGTTCCCCTATCTTCTATCCATATACAAACGGCACGCGTATGCGGCCCGCCCAGCGATACAACGCTCAGCGGGAATATTGAGCCTTTTACCGAAAACTCGTTTATTTTAGCGATTTTAGATGAGAGGGGTTTCCTCACCTGCAGGTTCAGGGTCGCTCCACATAAAACCATCGCCGGCGCCCATGCCCTCATACAGCACATATGCCGAAAAACCACTCTCGAGCGTCGTCTCAAAAAAGCTCACGAGCAGGGCGTCATGGTAGCCGCCATCGATCTCGACGCAGCCGGTGTAGCCGATGGCATAGCGGGCGATACGGCCCAGGCCCTCGTCCTTAAGACCCATCTTGTGCTCGGAGATAAAGTTGGTGGCCGCCTCCAGGCACGCCTCTTCGCCGTCCTCGTCGAGCGCCGCCAGATAACGGTTGGAAGCAGCATCCTCAATTGCCACGACCACGCCAGGGTTTTCACCGGCGGCAAGGTCGTCCAAGAACGCGCCGATCAGATCGCACACCATGGCGTCGAGCTCGGCGGAGACGTTACCGGCATCCTGCATATCCTGTGCCATCTTTAGACCTTCCCATCGAGTCTGGCGTCGTTACAGTTCTTGCGCCTCGGCGGCGATCTTAGCAGCGGCATCGCGGGCACGCATCATGTCCGCCGCGCGTTTGTCGAGCACCTTGATCTGGCTAGTCAGCATGACCGCATCGACCACGCCCCAGATCACCAGGCCCGTAGAGATCGAAAACCCAAGCGCACCAACTGTACCACGAAGGCGCGAACAGATTGCCGCGACAAGGGCGGAGATGACAACCATCTTGATAAACGAGCCGCGGCGTTCGCGAAGCGTGCGGGCCTGCGTCACATAGGCAATGCGTGCCGCCTCGGACGCCTCAGAGCGCATCTGGGCCTCGCGGGCGATCGCAGCCGCCTCGCCAGAAACTCCGGCACTCATGAGCGCGCACTCCGTCGCGTGTTTGTCGAGCATTTAAAAGTCATCGGGGGAGAGCGTATGGACGAACTCGTCGAACTTTTCGAACTCTTGCTCGTCGTCGACTTCCTCGGCGTGCGGCGATACGGTGCCCAAGCGATTCATGATGTCGTCCTCCACGAACATGGGGGCATTACTGCGCACGGCAAGGGCAATGGCGTCACTGGGGCGGGCGTCAATCTTGCGCTCGTCGCCATCGACCAGCACGACAATCGTCGCATAGAACACCGGCGGCTCGGCACGAACGATCTCGATGCGCTCGAGCTTGGCGCCCAGGGCATCGACGGTGTCAAGCAGCAGGTCATGCGTAATCGGGCGCTCGGCGCGACCACTATCGATGCCACGGCTAATGGCCGCGGCCTCAAACGAGCCGGTCTGAATGGAAAGCGAACGCAGGGGCGCCGTCGAATCCGACTTGCCGCAGCGCTCGCGAAGCACGATAAGCGATGGCACGGGACCGGCGGCCATGACGATGGTCTCTATGTCGACACGAACCATGGAACACCTCCGGTACGTAGCGGTTAACACACGGCAGGGTCGCCGCATTGAATAGCTATACTACCCAATCTTTCGCCCAGCACACAAAATCAAAGCAGTTAATTTGGGACGGGGCTATTTTGACTACTTTTAGTTGGATAAGAAAAAAGCCCCGAGGCAATGCCCCAGGGCTCTTAACGTTTTGATGGTGGACCTGACAAGATTCGAACTTGTGACCTCCCGGTTATCAGCCGGACGCTCTAACCAACTGAGCTACAGGTCCATCGCGCAAGGGATATATTAGACGAGTCGTTACGCGCGCGTCAACAACTTTTTTGAAAATCTTTGGAGTGTGCCCGCCGAGTGGGCGAGATGGGTTAGGTTTGCTGCTCGGGCAGTCCTGCGCAAGACGAAGGCCACATTAAGTGGCCTTCTTTGCGTGCGGAACTCGCGACAAACCTAACCCATCTCGCCCACTCGGCGGGCACGGGGTCCAGGATTGTCAAAAAAGCGGTCGGCGCGCAGTGCGCCGACCGCCGATATATGGGGTCTGATATTTTCTACCAGTAAGGGCATCTTACTCGTCTAGGAGATCCTCTGGCATGTCGTTGCCGTCGCCTAGGTCGACTGGGGTATTTTCGGCATCGACCGTTGCCTCGGCCTCGGTGCCTTCGCCTTCGGGCTTTTCCTTGGCTGCTGTCATGCGGGCTACGGCGCAGATGCGGTCGTTGTCGTCGACGGTCATCATCTTGACGCCCTGGGTGGCGCGACCGGTTTGGCTGATCTCGTCGGTCTTGACGCGAATGACCGTCGCGCCCTCCGTCACGATGAACAGCTCATGCTGCGGGCCCACCGTCTTCATGGCTGCGAGGTTGCCCTTGCGCTCGGTCATCTGGATGGTGTAGACACCCTGACCGCCGCGGTTCTGCTCCGGGTAATCCGAGACCGGCGTGCGTTTGCCGTAACCGCGCTCGGTAATGACAAACAGGTCGCCGTTACCGTTGGTAATCTCCATACCAAGAACGCTCACGCCTTCCTTCATGCCAATGCCGCGGACACCGCTGGTATCGCGACCAGTGGCGCGCACCTGGTCCTCGGGGAACATAATCGCCTTGCCCGCGGTGGTTGCCATGATGATCTTGTCACCCTCGCGCACGCGACGCACAGCGAGCAGCGCGTCGTCGTCCCTCAGGTTGATGGCGATCAGGCCGTCGCGGCGGCTACGGTCGTAGGCGCTCATCACGGTCTTCTTGACCATGCCACTCTTGGTGGCAAACATCAGGTACTCGTCGGCGGGGAACTCGCGGCAGCTGATGACGCTCGCGATCTTCTCGCCCTCCTCGAAAGGCAGCAGGTTGACGATCGCGGTGCCGCGCGCCTGGCGCGTGCCAACCGGCAGCTCGTGCACCTTCAGGCGATAGACTTTACCCTTGCTTGAGAAGAACAGCACGTACTCGTGCGTGGATGCGATAAACATCTCATCGATAACGTCGTCCTCTTTGAGATTGACGCCCGACACGCCCTTGCCGCCGCGCTTTTGGGCGCGATAGGCGGCCACCGGGATACGCTTGACGTAGCCGGTGTGGGTGATGGTCACGACCATGTCCTCGTCGGCAATCAGATCTTCGACGTCCAGGTCCTTCTCGACATGGCTGATCTCGGTGCGGCGCTTGTCGCCGAACTTCTTGGAAATCTCGCGCATCTCCTCCTTGATGACGCCCAGGATTTTCTCCTCGTGCGCCAACAGGTCTTCGTAGTAGGCAATGGCGCGGCGCAAACCGTCCAGCTCTTCCTGGATCTTGTCGCGCTCCAGACCGGTCAGGCGGCGCAGCTTCATCTCGAGAATGGCCGTAGTCTGCTCGGGCGTAAAGCCAAAGCGCTCGATCAGGCGACTGCTGGCCTCAGAGTCGGTCTGCGAGGAGCGGATGATACTGATGACCTCATCGATATGGTCGAGAGCCATCAGGTAGCCCTCGAGGATATGGGCACGCGCCTGGGCCTTCTTGAGGTCAAAGCGGGTGCGGCGGGTGACGACGTCGACCTGGTGGTCGATATAGTGCTGCAGCATCTCGCGCAGGCTCAAGCATTTGGGAACGCCGTTGACAAGCGCCAGGTTGTTGGCACCAAAGGTCGTCTGCAACGAGGTGTACTTGTACAGGTTGTTGAGCACGACCTGCGGGATGACGCCCTTCTTGAGTTCGATGACCAGACGGATACCCTTCTGGTTGGACTCATCGCGCATATCCGAGATACCCTCGATGCGCTTGTCATTGACGAGCTGGGCGATCTTCTCCTGCAGGGTGCCCTTGTTGACCATGTAGGGAATCTCGGTAAAGACCAGGCGGCTGCGGCCGGTCTTGGTGGATTCCACATGGGCCTTGGCGCGCACGGTAATGGAGCCGCGGCCGGTCTCGTAGCTCTGCCTAATGCCGGCGCTACCCATGATGATGGCACCGGTGGGGAAGTCCGGACCGGGCATGATCTGCATGAGCTCGTCGACGGTGGCGTCGGGGTTGTCGATCAGGTAGCAGGTGGCCTCGATCGCCTCGGTGAGGTTATGCGGGGCGATGTTGGTGGCCATGCCGACGGCGATGCCCTGGCTGCCGTTGACCAGCAGGTTGGGGAAACGCGCGGGCAGTGCCTGGGGCTCGGCGAGCGACTCGTCGTAGTTGGGCTGCCAGTCGACGGTGTCCTTCTGCAGGTCACGCAGGAGCTCCATGGCGGGCTTAGCCAGGCGGCTCTCGGTGTAACGCATGGCGGCGGCGCCGTCGCCGTCGATGTTGCCGAAGTTGCCGTGACCGTCGATGAGCGGCGTGCGCATGGAGAACCACTGTGCCAGGCGGACCATGGCCTCATAGACCGCGGAGTCGCCGTGCGGATGGTACTTACCGATAACTTCGCCGACCGTCCAGGCCGACTTCTTGTGCGGGCGGTTGGGGTAGATGCCGCTCTCGTTCATCGCGTACAGGATGCGGCGGTGCACCGGCTTTAAGCCGTCACGCACGTCCGGCAGGGCGCGCGCCGTGATGACCGACATCGAATACTCGATGAACGACTGCTTCATCTCGCGGCCAAACTCCGAAATCTGGAGCTGGCCGCCGTTGATATCCTCGCCGGCCGAGGCGCCGCGATCGACTTCGCCAAAGCTCTCCTCGAGCTCGGCGTCGTCGTCTTCCTCCCCATCATCGGCATCGGGGTTATAGGCGTCCGGGTCGCCGTCCTCGCCCTGCTCAGCACGGGCAAGCAGGCGCTTCAGATCATCGGGCATACCGGCATCGCCGGCCTCGCCCATACCCTCGTTGTTGTTGATATCGTCTGCCACGTTACCTCCTCTTAAGCGTCAAGGAATCGTGCATCATGTGCATGCTTCTCGATGTACTCGCGGCGATAGCCGACCTCGGAACCCATCAGCTCGCGCACGGCGCGGTCCGCCACCACGGCGTCCTCGATCGACACGCGCTGCAGAATGCGGGTCTTGGGGTCCATCGTCGTCGAGGCAAGCTGCTTGGGGTCCATCTCGCCCAGACCCTTGTAGCGCTGGACGGTATAGCCCTTGCGCTTTTTGGTAATCTTGCCGTCCTTGGCCTTGCCGTCCTCGTCGTTATCGTCGGGGTTCAGGCCCAGGCTCTGGATGGTGTCACGCAGGATCTCGTCTTCGGGCTGGCGGCCGTTGGGATACACGTAGTGGATCTTGTTGCGCACCTTAATGCCAAAGATGGGCGGGCAGGCAACATAGACGTAGCCGGCATCGATCAGCGGACGCATGTACTTGTAGAAGAACGTCAGCAGCAGGATGCGGATATGCGCGCCGTCGACGTCTGCATCGGTCATGATGATGATCTTGTGGTAGCGCGCCTTGGTGATATCGAAGTCGCCGCCGTCGCCGGCACTCGTCGTGACGCCGCAGCCGATCGCGGTAATCAGCGACTGGATGGTGTCACTCGAGAACGCGCGATGGTCACCAACGCGTTCGACGTTCAAAATCTTGCCGCGCAGGGGCAGAATCGCCTGGATGTCTCGGCGACGGCCGTCCTTGGCCGAACCGCCTGCCGAGTCGCCCTCTACGATGAAGAGCTCGGTCAGCTCGGCATCGCGCACCGAGCAGTCAGCGAGCTTACCGGGCAGGGACGCCGTCTCGAGCAGGCTCTTGCGGCGGGTCGCCTCGCGCGCCTTGCGGGCGGCGTTGCGCGCCTTGCAGGCCTGTTGCGCCTTCTTGACGATCTCGCGGGCGGGCTTGGGATGCTCCTCCAAGTAATCGGCGAGGCCGTCGGTCACGATCTTGAGCGTCAGCGCGCGCATATAGGAGCTACCGAGCTTGGCCTTGGTCTGGCCCTCAAACTGCGGATCGGGCAGCTTGACCGAGATAACGGCCGAAAGGCCCTCGCGCACATCGTCGCCGGTCAGATTGGCGTCTTTTTCCTTGAGCAGGTTCTGCTTGCGCGCATAGTCGTTGATCACGCGGGTGAGCGCGGTGCGGAAGCCCTCAAGGTGCATGCCGCCCTCGGGGGTGTAGATGTCGTTGGCAAACGACATGACGTTCTCGCCGTAGCCGCTATTCCACTGCAGGGAAACCTCAACCTCGCCCATCTTGGCCACAGGTGCGTCCGGGTCCGATTTGCCCTCGATGTAGATAGGCTCCTTAAAGGCCTCGGGGACGTCCTTGCCCTCGTTAAGGAACTTGACGAAGTCGATGATGCCGCCCTCGTAGCAAAACTCCTCCACGTGGGGAGTAGACTCGCGCTCGTCAGTCAGCACGATTTTGAGGTTCTTATTGAGGAACGCCGTCTCCTGCAGACGGTTGTGCAGCGTATCGAAATCGTAGATGCATGTCTCGAAGATCTCGTCGTCGGGCCAGAAGGTGACGGTGGTGCCCGTCGAATCCGAGGTGCCCACGACCTCCATCTTCTTAACGGTCTTGCCGCGCGAGAACTCCATCTCGTAGGTGTTGCCGTCGCGACGAACCTGAACGACCACGCGCTTGGACAGTGCGTTGACGACGGAGATGCCAACGCCGTGCAGGCCGCCCGAAACCTTATAGGCCGAGTTATCGAACTTACCGCCGGCGTGCAAGATCGTCATGACGACCTCGAGCGTCGGGATCTTTTTAACAGGGTGCTCGTCGACGGGGATGCCGCGCCCGTTGTCGACGACCGTGATGGAGTTGTCGGCGTGGACCGTCACCTGGATCTCGGTGCAGAAACCGGCCATGGCCTCGTCGACGGAGTTGTCAACGATCTCCCACACCAGGTGATGCAGACCGCTGGCGCTCGTCGAGCCGATATACATGCCCGGGCGCTTACGAACGGCCTCGAGACCTTCGAGAATCTTAATCTCGCCGCCATCGTAATCGTTTTCGTTTGCCACACGTCCTCCTTCAGTCAAGAAAATGTGTACAGCCTTACTAGTTTATCGTAAAAAAATACCCTCGGGAACGAGGGTATTTGGCTCTACAAGGCCACCAGATGCGATTTAAGGCTCTTTTTTGCTTTGCACGCCCTTGGCCCACTCGGCACTGGCTCTCATGGCGTTCTCGAGGGCCTCGCGCAGTTTTTGGTCTTCGATGGGCGCCACTTGGCGCTCAATCTCGGTGCGCTCGGCATCGCTGAGGTCGGCGTGTGGGGCCGGCGGGCGCTCGGTCGCCGCTGGGCGAAGGCGCTCCTTGGCGGCGGGCGGCGTGTGACCGGGCGCGGTGGTTTTGAACACCAGGCCATCCACATGCGCACCGGCGCGCTCCATGCGCGCGCGGATGATCTCGCGCAACAACGTCATTTCCTGCGTCCACGAGGGCGAGTCGAGATATACCAGCAGCTCATTGGACTCGGGCAGGTAGCGCAGGCCCGTCACATGCCGCCCCTCGCGCGTGCCCGAGCACACCGCGTTCCACGCGCGATAGACCGCGCGCGACTCCTCGGCGGCCTCCATCTGCGCACGGCGCTCAGGGGTCGCAGCCGCCAGGATGCGCTGGCGCTCTGCGTTCAAAAAGCCACTGAAGGCGACCGTTTCGCTCTCGCGCTCGTAATTAGCACGTCTCACCCATGCTCACCACCTTGGCTCGATCAAGCAGGTCATCGGTAAAGTACCCCAGGTTGGTCGTGGTTATGACCGTCTGGATATCATCGCCGATCAGCCGCAGGAAAGCACCGCGGCGTTCGCCGTCGAGTTCGCTCATCACGTCGTCCAAAAGCAGCAGTGGGGCGGTGCCCAGGACATCGCGAGCCACGGCCACCTCCGCCACCTTCCAGGCCAGAACCAACGTTCGCTGCTGACCTTGGCTGGCAAATGAACGGGCGGAGCGACCCGCCACAGCAAACTCAATCTCGTCGCGATGCGGTCCCACCAACGTCACGCCGCGGCGAATTTCCTCGTCGGCGTGCTCATCAAGGGCAGCCAGCATGCGCTCGTACGCCCAGCCCTTCAGCTCTTCGCGACCCTCGACCTGGGGCAAATCCCCCAGCGTGGACGTATAGGTCACGTTGGCAGCCTCACCGGATGCCACTTGCCCGTAGGCAGTGTGCACATGGCCCGCCAGCCGGTCGAGCAGGGCCAACCGGTGCACGAGCAGGGCCGAGCCCGCGCGGGCAATCGAATCATTCCACGCGCCGAGCATCTCGCGGCAGCACCAGGTCTCCTTGAGCAAGGCGTTACGCTGGGTCACGCAGCGCCCATAGGTGCTCGCAAGATCGGCATAGCGTGCGCTCAGTTGCATGCCAAAGTCATCGAGGGCGGCGCGGCGCACACTGGCGCCTCGCTTAACCATGTCCAGATGGTCGGGGCAAAACAGCACGCTCGGCAGAACCCCGCGCACACCGGCGGCAGAGCATCTCTTGCCGTTGCGGCTAAACGAGCGTTTACCGTCCTCCGCGCTCAATCCCATATCAAGCACGCGGCCGTCGCCCTCGAGCCTCAGCTCGGCCTTGCACGAGCCCACGCCGTCATGGACGAGCTCGGCTGCGGTCGGATGCCTAAACGAGGTGCCGCTCGTCAGCAGCTGCAGCGCCTCTATGAGATTGGTCTTTCCCGCCGCGTTGGGTCCCGCAAGTATCGTCACGCGCTCGTCCAGGGCAAGGCGATAACTATCGAAGCTGCGGTAGTGCGCGACGGAAAGATCGCGGGCGAACATGGTCATGGCGCAACGCTAGATGCGGACCGGCATGACCAGGTACAGGTAGTTGATCTTGTCGTAGGACTTGAAGATGCCCGCCTGCGAGTAGCTCTTGAGCTCCAGCGTGATCTCTTTCTCCTTGGACAGGGCATTGAGGCAGCCGAAGATGTAGTGGTAGTTGAAGGCGATGGTACCCGACTCGCCCTCGGCCTCGACATCGATCGTCTCCTGCGCAAGGTCCTGGTCATTGGAAATGGAGGACAGGCCCATCTGCCCGTTCTCGACATCGATCTCGAACTTGACGGCGGGGTTGGCGCTCGCGATAACGGCCACGCGCTTGAGGGCGGCGTTAAAGGCGGCGACGTCGATCTTGACGCTCGTCACGCACGAATCGGGGATGAGCTGCTTGTAGTTGGGGTACACGCCCTCGATGCGGCGCGACACGTAGGTGGTGTTGCCGGCCTCGAAGACGACCTGGGTGTCGGTAGCCCCGATCATGATGGTCGCCTGGCTGGCCATGATGTTCAGCGCGTCGTTAAAGGCGTCGGCCGGAACGTTGAGCTCAAAGGAGCCCTCGAGGGTCGAGGTCTCGACCTGCGTATCGCACACGGCCAAGCGGAAGGAATCGGTCGCCACCAGGCGCACGGTGTTGTTCTCGACCTTCATGTGCACGCCGCCCAGGATGGGGCGGGCCTTGTCGGTCGAGGTGACGCGCCACACGCGGCCGACCATCTCGGACAAGATATCGGTCGGCAGCTCCACGGCACTCTCGATGGCATAGGCCGGAAACTCGGGGAAGTCATTGGCATCGAGCGTGTTCAGGCGGAAAGAGCTCTTCTCGCAACCAATCAGCACCTGGCGCTCGGACAGCTCAAAGGTGACCGGGGCATCGGGGAGGGTCTTGGTGATATTGGAGAGCATCTTACAGGGGATAACCATCTCGCCCTCTTCTTCGACATGCGCCGCGATGCGATGACGGATCGAGATGGTGTAGTTAGAGCTCTGGAATTCCAAGATGCCGTCTTGCGCCTTGACGAGCACGCCCGACAGGATGGGAAGGGTGGATGCCGAAGCGACACCCTTCATAACGACGCCGATGGCTTGTGTAAGCGAGCTCTGGCTGACGGTGAACTTCATCTTTTAATACCTTTCTATAGATATAAATATCTTAATAATAGTAATAGCACTGACGAAACTGTTAATTACTCCCAAAGACGCAGGTCAGACCCAGAAAGAGAATCGACAGCAACCTGTGTGCAACGGGGGTGGTTTTCCACGTTCAAAACCTGCGCAAAACTTTTCATCACCGCGGGTTGGGTTTTAAACACCTTATGCCCGTGGTTTCGACAAGTTTTCAACAGGTGTCTCTATTTCCCTACGAGCGCAGTGTAATTTTATCGCGCAGCGACTTGAGATCTTCGGTGACGGTGCGGTCTTCCTGGATCATCTTCTGGACCTTTTTGTAGCTCGTGCTGACGGTCGAGTGGTTGCGGTTGCCAAATTCGGCGCCCACCGCCGTGGTCGTCATTTCGCACATCTCGATGGCCAGGTAGATAGCGATATGGCGTGCTTTGGCGATATTGGCGTTGCGACGCGGGCCGATGAGCTCCTCGTGCGTCACGCCGTACTGCTCTTCGATGACGGACTGAACCGTCTGGACGTTGATCTTTTTGGCCGATGTGTCGAAGTACTGGCTGGCGATGACGTCGATATCGTCAAAGGTGAGCTCCCCGCCCTCGCGCTCGCGGTCCCCCGCCTCGCCGGCACAGCGTTCGCAGAAGCTCTCGAGTTCGCGGATGTTGGTGCCCGAGACTTCGGCCATGTGTTTAAAGTGCTCGTCGGTCAGGTGCCCGCCGTCGCCCCCATAGGCCGCCAGCAGCGAGTCGTCGCCTGCCTCGGGAGCGGCGACGATGGTGTTCTCGTAATAGCGCTGCAAGATCTTGTATTTCATCTCGTAGCTGGGCTCTGCGACCAGGCAGAGCATGCCGGCGTTGAAGCGGCTGGTCAGGCGTTCGTCCATGCTCAGGTCCTTGGGGGCGCGGTCTGCCGCGATGACGACCTTCTTGTTGTTGCGGATGAACTCGTCCATGAGCTGGAAGAAGTAGTCCACGCTCGCGCGCTTGCCGATGATGTTTTGGATGTCATCGATGATGAGCACGTCCACGCCGTGGTACGCCTGCATGATGGGGGCGTTGCTCTTCTTTTGGCGGTCGAACTCGGTCATCAGGTCGTCCAGATATGCCTGGGAGTTTGCATACTTGACCTTGATCTCGGGCGACTTCTCGGCGAGCTCGTTTTTGATGGCAAGCAGCAGGTGCGTCTTGCCCAGGCCCGATTTGCCGTAGATGAACAGTGATGTGCACGTGCCGCGCTCGTCCGCGAGGGCGGCAAACTTGAGTGCCGAGCGATAGGCATGGCTGTTCTCGGGGCCGTAGACAAAGTTCTCAAAGGTGAATTTTGAGTTCGCGGCGAGTGGGGCTCCATCCGTATTCTGCTCGGCCGGCACGGTCGGTGCTGGCATGGATGAGGCGGGGGTCGCAGCTTGCGTGGATTTAGTCGGCGCTCCGCCCTTCATCTGGTTCATCATGCGACGAAAATCATCGGCCGAGAGCGTGTTCTTGATTGCAATGCCCGAATCCGCGCCCGCCGCTGCGTCGTGAGCGATGGGCATGTGCGTGACGGGTGCGTTCGTTGACGTCGCCGCCACGGTCGGCAACGGTGCCATGGTTTCACGGGAAACATCGCTGTGCTGGTGCTCGATTGTCGGCACGTCGCCTGCGGAGGCCGGCGCCGCCGGGGAAGCAGCGGGAGCCGTGGTCGGCGCCGTCGCGGCGGCGGATTCCGTCGCGGCGCCTTGCGGTGCCACGATGTCGAGCGCAATCGGTGCAAAGGCGATTTCTTCCAGATAGGCCTCAATGGTTGGCTGATGCTTTTTGAGCTGCGCGATGGCAAAGCGCGAGGGGGCCTCGATCGTGAGCGTATCTTCGGTCAGGCTTATGGCGCGCGATTGCCCCAGCATGTTGATGAGGCGTGCATCTTGGCCGTCGCGCTGGCAAAAGGCGATGGCATCCCCCAGGATGATGCTTGCTTCCTCGTCCACTGTCTCTCCCGTTCTTTAGCTCTGAGCTCGCACGCGAGCGGCGCCGAGTTCGGTCAGATGGTATTTCTGGCCATGCTTGATGACCAAGCCGGCCTGCGCCAAGTCATTGAGCGTGCGTGACCAAGTGGGGGCCGAGTTTCCAAACGCCCTCGCCAGATCGGTTGCACCGCACGCTTGATTTTGCGCCAGATAGCCCAGCGCGGCGTTGCCGCGATCGCTTACGAACACGTCCGGTTGTGGCTGTGCATACTGATTTGCTGCATTAGGATACATCATTTGAGCTGCTGGTTGTTGAGAACTCTGCATCGGCGGCATTTGCTGTTGAAAACTTTGAGGCCACTGTTGGTAAGGCTGCGGAGGCATCTGCTGGGCCCAGGGGTTGTACTGCTGCTGCGGCATCTGCTGGTACGGCTGCTGATATCCCTGCTGGTACTGCTGCGGGAACTGCTGGCCATACCCCAGTGGCGGCATCTGCTGATATGGATATCCCTGTTGGTACGGCTGATAGCTCATTTTCTGGCCACCCGGTGCCCCCGCCGCCTGCTGCATTGCTGCTGCATCCTGATCTGCCAGCGGCATGGTCTCTGGCATGTTTGGCGGCATCGACATCGATGCCGCCTGGGGCTCTTGTGTAGGAAGCATTCCGGGCTGCCGCATCTGCCCCACGGGGGGCTGCATCTGCTGCGTTGCCGCGGGCTGCTGCACAAAAGCTCCCGGCAGGGGATATGTGGGATGCTCCGTCTCGGGCCGCACGGCAGCACCGCGTCCGCCGGCACGCTCGATTTCCTGCACGCGTTTAGGGTTCAGGCTTACCGTGACCACGGTGCCGTTGCCCATGTTGTCCTCGATGGATACGGCACCGCCGGCGTTTTCCAAATACTCCTGCACCATGGGAAAACCTGCTCCGGTTCCACGGATATAGCGCTTCATCTTGCTGTTTGCGCTGGTAACGCCAAAGTCGAAAGCGCGCTCCTTGTCGTCGATGCCGGGTCCTTGGTCAGCAAAGCGGATGGTGTCTCCGCCGTCCAGAATCGAGATGATGGGCTCGGCAAAGTGTGCGTGGATAAAGTTTTCGACAATCTCGCGGATGACCATGAGCGAGATATGGCCACCTTGTTCTTTCATGCACTGGTAGACGGTGTTGGTCGTCTCTTCCAAATACGTGCGGACATCTTGCGGATCAATGACGATCACCCGCGGTGTCGACAGCATGTCGTCATAGACGGCGATGCGCGCGGCGTACATGGCTTTTGGCGCCTGCGTGGTCGTCTGCTCGCCTTCCGCACGCTCTTCGCGCACGCCGGTGATGTGCTCGTTGTCGGGTGCCGGGTCTCCGGAATCGACCATGGTGTAAAAGTCGTCAGACATGCCGCTCGCAATCTTTCAAAAGGTTTCGAACAAATAGTAGCTCACCGTGCAACGTTTCTCATCTTTCGACAACTTTTCATAACCTGTTGAAAACTTTGGAAAACGGGCGAAAAGTTCTCAACATTACCAACATGACCTGTTGAAAACTCGATGAAATATCGTGAAAGGTTGCCATGAGGCGCAAATTTCGGTTGTGCTTATGGGGGAACCGTGTGAACTGCGCAACCTTTTACCTTTGATTTCTTGACATTTGAACATTGATTTCCCTACAATCTTCAAGCTCACGTGTCTATATCTGCGTCCGCGTCCCCGCGGACACTCGAAATGCAGCAGGAGGAACTTAAGATGAAGCGTACGTATCAGCCTAATAAGCGTAAGCGTGCCAAGACCCATGGCTTCCGTGCCCGTATGGCCACTAAGGGTGGTCGTGCCGTGCTCGCCCGTCGTCGTGCCAAGGGCCGCAAGCGTCTCACTGTCTAGCAGCGATACACACATCTCGCATGAAGACTATTAAGTCTCGGCAAGATTTCGAGCATGTGTTCAGTCAGGGGCGTCGTTTCAATCACCCTCTGATTCGAATGACCATATGTGAATCGGTTGGCGAAGGCGACTCCGGAAGGGTCGCCTTCGTTGGTGCTAAGCGACTCGGTTGTGCCGTCGTGCGCAACCGATCTAAGCGTGTGATGCGCGAGGCCGCCCGCAGCTGCGGATTTCCCGTTGCGGGTTATGACATCATCTTGTTTGCAACTCCCAAGACGAGGGTTTCCTCGCCGCAGGAGATGGACAAGGCGTTGCGTTCGCTTATGAAGCGCGCCGGCGTTGCCGGGGAGGAGCGATGAGCAATCACGTTTTGCGACGTGTTGCCATCGCTCCTATTCGCATATATCAACAGGTTATTTCGCCCTTATTGCCTGACGCCTGCATTTATTACCCAACGTGCTCGCAATACGCCGTCCAGGCGATTGAGAAGCACGGTGTTTTGAGAGGCTGCTGGCTTGCCGTGAGGCGCATCGCTCGCTGCAATCCCCTGCACGTCGGCGGTTATGACCCTGTGCCCTAGCGGGCACTCGCTATCGGAGGAAAACTTACATGTGGGATTGGATCGTTAACATCCTTTTCGAGCTGCTCAAGCTCATCCAGACCTTTGCGGTCGACTGGGGCCTGTCCATCATCATCCTGGTGGTCATCATCCGTCTGCTGCTGACGCCGCTCATGCTCAAGTCGACCAAGTCGACGGCTCGCATGCAGGTGCTGCAGCCCAAGATGCTCGAGATCCAGGAGCGCTATGCCGACGATCCCCAGCGTCAGGCCGAGGAGATGCAGAAGTTCTACAGCGAGAACAAGTTCAACCCCATGGCTGGTTGTCTGCCGCTGCTGATTCAGATGCCTATCCTGTTCGCCCTGTTTACATTGCTGCGCAACCTGCCGCAGTACTTTAACGACGGCACGTTCTCGTTCTTCAACATCCTGCCCGACCTGACCACCACGCCGAGCGCTTCCTTTGCCGATGGCTTTATGGTTGCACTGCCTGCGCTGGTTTGCCTGATCCTGTTCGCCGTCCTGACCCTGATTCCGCAGCTCTATATGTCGCGCAACCAGACCGGCCAGCAGGCTCAGAGCATGCGTATGATGGCCGTTGTCATGACGGTCATGATGCTTTGGATGGGCTGGAGCCTTCCCGTTGGTGTTCTGCTGTACTACGACGTCTCGTCTGCTTGGCAGGTTATCCAGCAGATTTTTGTAACGCAGAAGGTCATCGACAAGGCGAAGGCCGATGAGGAGGAGCGTCTTAAGAACGCTCCGCTGCAGGTTGAGGTCACTCGTCGAGAGAAGAAGCCGCGCCCGCACAAGAAGAAGTAACGGGATATCAATCTTATTTAGGTACCTAACTTTTGGAGTACGTTATGTCTGAAGAGATCATCGAGGATATGCTTGAGGAGGTTGCCCCGCAGGTCGCGGGCGATTATCCCGAGATTGCACAGCGCTACAAGGCTGGTGAAGAGCTGACCGATGAGGAGCTCGACACCATTGCCGATGTTGCGATTTCCATCCTGCGTTCCATCCTTTCGCACTTCGATGCCGCCAACTCTCCTATCGATGAGTATGAGGGCGACGAGGGTGAGCTGATTTTGGATGTAACGGCTCCCGACCTTGCTGTTCTCATTGGCCGTCATGGTCGCACCCTTGATGCCCTTCAGGTTATGTTCTCTTTGCTGGTGAGCCGCAAACTTGGCTTTAGGTATCCGGTTGTAGTGGACGTAGAGGGATACAAGAGTCGCCGTCAGGACAAGGTTGCTTCCATGGCTCAGTCTGCTGCCGAGCGTGCCATCCGCACTCATAAGAGTGTTTCGCTTCCGCCCATGAATGCCTACGAGCGTCGACTGGTTCACATTGCACTTCGTGGTAATGATGCCGTCGATACTCATTCTGAGGGTTCTGACCCTGATCGCCATGTGGTGATTGTTGCTCGATAATCTTCT
Organism: uncultured Collinsella sp.; assembly: GCA_938005465.1. Lineage (GTDB taxonomy): Bacteria > Actinomycetota > Coriobacteriia > Coriobacteriales > Coriobacteriaceae > Collinsella. The sequence goes on along the minus strand of CALLNU010000034.1, from coordinate 33,332 downwards.
CGAGCTTATGCTAAGGGGACGTGGTTTCCACGTCCCCTTTTTTTGTCAAAAGTTCTCGATACACTGATTTTTGTCAGAAAGGAGCTTTCGTTGTTAGTACTTACTGATCAGCAGGCTGACGAGATGTTGAGTCGTCTAACTTCCTATTGCAAAGAGTATTCCTTGAGCGTAACTGATGTTGAGCTGAGGAAATGTATTCAGCATTTGGATTTGGTTCTAGAAACAAATAAGACAACCAATCTCACCCGTATTCTTAACGTAGAAGATGCTGCAGTACTTCATATCCTCGACTCACTTGTTTTGCTCCCCTATATCAACAAGGCTCCTGAGGGAGCTTTGCTCGATATGGGAACAGGTGCGGGCTTCCCTGGTATTCCATTAACCATAACCACGCATCGTAAAGCTACTTATATTGACTCTGTTGGCAAGAAGGTTGATGCGGTTAATTCCTTTGTCCATGCTCTTGGATTGAAACATGCTCATGCGGTTCATGATCGTCTTGAAGAATATGCTCGAAGCCATAAGAAGCAGTTCTCTGTTGTAACTGCCCGCGCACTGGCCCCTCTACCGATTCTTGTTGAGTATGCGGCTCCGTATCTGAAGGATGGAGGGCTATTTGTTATAACCAAGGGCAATCCTTCGGATGAGGAGCTTGCTTCCGGCATGTCAGCAGCTAAGATTTGCGGCTTCACTTTGCTTCTGAATGACGCAATTGATTTGCCTGAAGGCTTGGGTCACAGGGAGTTCATTGTTCTTAAGAAGAGTCATCCAGCATCCGTCTCATTGCCTCGTGCAAATGGCGTGGCAAAGAAGAATCCGCTTGCCTAGATGTTTCACGTGAAACATAATGGATACTAACAACTTGCAGTGTTTCACGTGAAACATGGCGGTTGATATCGATTCGGAATGTTTCACGTGAAACATCCTCCGTTTGACAGCTTTAATACACACCAGGAGGGACCGTGGGATTTCGCGACGTTAAGCGTTCAAAGAGCGCAAAAGACACGCGTATCATTGCAATCATCAATCAAAAAGGCGGCGTCGGTAAGTCAACGACGGCTGTAAACCTTGCAGCAGCACTGGGTGAGCAGGGTCGTAAGACACTGATTGTCGATTTTGATCCGCAGGGAAACAGCACCAGTGGATTCGGAATTGAAAAAGAAGACCTTGATCACTGCATCTATGATGCATTGTTGAATGATGTGCCGGCAGAATCACTTGTTCTTGATACAAATTGCAAAATGGTATTCGTAATTCCAGCTACAATTCAGCTTGCAGGCGCCGAAATTGAGCTCGTAAGCGCAATTGCACGTGAAACCCGCCTCAAAGATTTGCTTGAGCCGATTCAGGACGAATTCGATTTTATTTTCATTGACTGTCCTCCTTCGCTCGGCCTGCTTACTATCAACGCTTTGACCGCAGCAGACAGCGTTTTGATTCCGATCCAGTGCGAATATTACGCACTCGAGGGCGTTACGAAGCTGCTTGAGTCAATGAAGATGGTCAAATCAAGGCTGAACAAGGGCTTAGACACCTATGGTGTGCTTATGACCATGTATGACTCGCGTACTTCACTATCGAATCAGGTTGTTGAGGAGGTTCAATCGTACTTTGGTGATAAGGCGTTTAAGACGCTAATCCCCCGTACGGTTAAAATCTCCGAAGCTCCGTCTTTTGGAGAACCAGTAATTACCTATGCACCTCAAAATAAGGGTGCAAAAGCATATATGAACCTTGCAAAAGAGGTGATCAAGCGTGCCTAGTGTAAAGAAACGTGGCGGATTGGGACGTGGACTGAATGCTTTGGTTTCAGAGGCCGAGTATGAGACCGGCGGTTCGGCTGCATCGGCTTCTAATGCTGCATCTGAAACAAAACTACCTATTGAGGATATCATTCCCAACCCTAATCAGCCGCGAATTCACTTTAACGAAACTGAACTTCGCGAGTTGAGCGAGTCAATCCAAGAACATGGCGTTTTGCAGCCGCTTTTGGTTCGCAAGCATGGAAACGGCTATGAGATCATCGCTGGTGAGCGTCGTTACCAGGCGTCAAAGCTTGCTGGCCTTGAAGAATTGCCAGTCATCATTAAAGGGGTAAATGATGAAGAGATGCTGGCTCTTGCTCTTATCGAAAACCTTCAACGTTCAGATCTGAATCCCGTCGAAGAGGCTAAGGGCTATCGACAGCTCATCGATGCCAGCGGTATGACCCAGGAGGCATTGTCGAAGGCAGTAAGCAAGTCACGCTCTGCAATTACAAACTCACTGCGTCTTCTCGATCTCCCCGAAGTAGTTCAGCAGATGATTTTTGAGGGTAAACTTACTGCTGGTCATGCACGTGCGATTCTTGCAGTTCCCTATGAGGATGCTCGAATTCGACTTGCAGAGAAGGTTGTTGCAGAGGGGCTTTCCGTAAGAGCGACAGAAAATCTTGCTCCGTTGTTTTCTGCCGGAGAGACACCTAAGACGCCGAGGCCTGCAACCCCTCAGTCTTTTAAAAAGGCAGCCCGCGTGCTTCGTCAGGTTTTTAATACCAACGTGCGTGTGAAGAGCTCGCGTGGAAAGAATAAGATTGAGATTGAGTTTAAAGACGAGGAAGAGCTCTCTCGTATTCTTGGCGAAATGATTCAGTTTGATCAAGGAGGCCAAGATGAGGAATAGAATTTTAACTGCGATTGCATTGGCGACGACTGTCGCGGCTGGTGCCTTTGCTGGCTATAAGATCGCGACAGACGATGAACTTCGAGGTCGTTTGCTTCGTAGTGCGCAAGATATTATCGATACATCCAAGAAGAAAATGGATGTTATGACAGAAGATGTTGCAATGCGTACTGCTCAGGTAACGAAGAATCCCAAGATTAATCAGGGTTGGGTCAGCAACCAATGGGAAAATGTAGGCTATTAGGTACCTAACAATTACTTAGCATATTGTGATGGGTCCTTGTCTGATTCACGAGACAAGGACCCCTTATTATGGCCGTAAAAATGGGACCAGTAGCAGCTGATTCAAAATTAAGGTCAATAAATGAAACGACCCCGGTTGCATATCCTGCAACCGGGGTCGTTCGATGTTTCACATGAAACGTTTTGGGTGCGACTCCCCTATGCGTTCTTCTGAACTTTGAAGCGCTGCTTCAGCTGTCCGCAAGCGGCGTCAATATCGTTACCACGGGAGTTACGAATCGTTGTCTCGATGCCACGGGACTCAAGGCGACGCTGAAGATCCTCAACCTTATGAATCGGCGACGGCTTGAGCGGGCTACCCTCGATGTCGTTAAGCTGAATGAGGTTAACGTGGCACAGCGTTCCCTCACAGAAGTCGCAGAGCGCCTGCATTTCCGGATTCGTATCGTTGACGCCTTCGATCATGGCATACTCATAGGTTGGGCGGCGGCCGGTCTTCTCGGTGTAGAGCTGAAGCGCTTCGTGAAGGCGAAGCAGCGTGTACTTCTTAACACCGGGCATGAGCTTATTGCGCGTCGACTGGATGGCGGAATGCAGTGAAACAGCAAGCGTGAACTGCTCGGGGATGTCGGCAAATTTGCGAATACCGGGAATAACGCCACTGGTAGAGACGGTGAGGTGACGAGCGCCGATACCGATGCCATCGGGGTCGTTGAGGATTCGCAGCGCCTTGAGAACCTCGTCGTAGTTGGCAAACGGCTCGCCCTGGCCCATGAAGACAACGCTCGTGGCGCGCTCGCCAAAGTCGTTGGATACATGAAGTACCTGGTCGACGATCTCTTGAGCGGTCAGAGAGCGCTTGAGGCCGTTGAGACCGGTAGCGCAAAAGGCACAGCCCATGCCGCAGCCTGCCTGGGTGGAAACGCAGACGGAAAGCTTGTTACGACGGGGCATGCCGACAGTCTCGACGGAAACGCCGTCGTGGTATTCGAGCAGATACTTGCGCGAGCCATCTTTGGAAACCTGCTTGGTGAGTTCAGTGGGCGTGTCAAAGGCAAAAGCCTCTTTAAGCTGCTCGCGGAAAGCCTTGGGAATGTTGGTCATATCGTCAAACGAACAAACGTTCTTCTCGAAGACCCATTCAATGAGCTGCTTCGCGCGGAACGCGGGCTGGCCAAGTTCGGCCACGAGCTCGCGAATATCGTTTTGGCTCAAGTCGCGAATGTCCTGAGATTTAGTCCTGGGATTCATGGAAGCCTTTCGATTTTGGGGAAACGTAGAGGGTATCGCTACAATATGGTATCAGCTGCAGAAATTATAGAGGAGGAGTCTGCCCATGCCGGGTAAAAGCCTAGAGAACATGCACGTAGCGGTCTTGGCGGGCGGTCATTCCGCTGAGCGCGAGATCTCGCTCAATTCGGGAAAGAACGTTGTGGTGGCACTGAAGGAAGCCGGCTACACCTCGGTGGAGCTGCTCGATACGGCCGCTGATGACTTTATGGTAACCATGGCAACCGGCGGCTTTGACGTGGCGTTTATCGCCATGCACGGTGCCGGCGGCGAGGATGGTGCCATGCAGGGCGCCATGGAGACCCTGGGTATCCCCTACACGGCCTCGGGCGTGCTTGCTAGCGCCTGCGGTGCCGACAAAGAGGTCTCTAAGCTCCTGTACGCCAAGGCGGGCATTCCCATTGCCCCCGGCCTTGCGCTCGAGGTGGGCGATGAAATCGATATCGATCATATCGTCGAGGTTTGTGGCGAGCGCAGCTTTGTGAAGCCGGCCGTCAACGGTTCCAGCTATGGCATTTCCCTGGTCCATGAGCCCTCCGAGCTGCCCGCGGCAATTGCCAAGGCGTTTGAGTACGGCGACAAAGTGCTGGTCGAGAAGTGCATCGAGGGTACCGAGATCACCGTCGGCGTGTACGGCGAGGACGACGTGCGCGCCCTGCCGATTGTCGAGATTCGCAAGCCCGAGGACTGTGAGTTCTACGATCTGGACGTGAAGTATGTCGACCCTACGGACATCCATCGTATTCCGGCGCAGATTTCACCCGAGAATTACGCTCGCGCTCAGGAGCTTGCCTGTGCTGCTCACAAGGCCCTCGGTTGCCTGGGCATCTCGCGCAGCGATTTTATCGTGAGCGAGGACGGGCCCGTCATCCTCGAGACCAACACCATTCCCGGCATGACCGATACGTCGCTGTATCCGGATGAGATTCGCCACACAGACGACATGACGTTCCCGCAGGTCTGTGACAGCCTGATCCGTATGGGCCTTCGTCGAGCGGGCATTGCATGCTAATCGAGGACGCGGTTTCGTCAGGAACGCCGCAGTTTGTCATCGACTCCTATGCCACGCTTGCCGAACGCGCCAAAACGCAGTCCTTCGGCCTTATCGAGGAAGATGTGATTGTCCTCGATACCGAGACCACAGGTCTTTCGGTGCAGGACAACGAGCTGATCGAGATCTCGGCGGCCCGTCTTTCGGGCCGCGAGATCGTCGACCGCTTCGATACCTTCGTGCATCCCAAGCAGCTAATTCCCGCCGAGATTACCGAGCTCACGAGCATTACAAATGCCGATGTGGCAGATGCCCCGTCGGCCGCTGAGGCCGTCGCCGCTCTCGCCGATTTTGTCGGTGGTTGCCCGGTGATCGCACATAACGCCACGTTCGATCGCTCGTTTATCGAGTCGGTCAAAGGCGGCGTCAACGTGAGCGATATCTGGATCGATTCGCTGGCGCTGTCGCGCATCGCGCTTCCGCGCCTGGCCTCGCACAAGCTGTCTTTTATGGCCGATCTGTTTGGCTGTGACTCGGTATCACACCGTGCCAATGCCGACGTCGACGCCCTGTGTGGCGTATGGCGTGTGTTGCTCGTGGCGCTCACCGACTTGCCCCAGGGCCTCATGGCGCGCCTAGCCGACATGCATCCGGATGTGCCTTGGTCCTATCGTCCTATCTTCTCATTCTTGGCGGGGCAGAACCCTGGTTCTATCTTCTCTCTCAGCGCCGCTCGTGCTGACGTTCTCAAGGCCGATCGCGCCGACGATCGGGTGGACGCCGACGAACTGCCGGTCCTCAAGATGCCGAGTCGTGAGGAGATTGAGGCAGACTATGCGCCGGGTGGCCTGGTCAATCGCATGTATCCCACTTACGAGCCGCGTGATGAGCAGATCGCGATGGCGCTCGAGGTCCGCGATGCGCTGGTCACGGGCACACATCGCGTAATTGAGGCGGGCACGGGCGTCGGCAAATCGATGGCCTATCTGGTGCCTTTTGCCGAGGCAGCACGCCGTAACAACATCACGGTTGGTATTGCGACCAAATCGAACAATCTTGCCGACCAGCTCATGTACCATGAGCTGCCAAAACTTGCCGAGCAACTGGACGGTGGTCTGTCATTTTGCGCTCTCAAGGGCTATGACCACTATCCGTGCCTGCGCAAGCTTGAGCGCATGAGTCGAGGCCAGGTCGAGATTACCACCAAGCGCGATCCGGCGGACACGCTCACGGCGGTCGCGGTCATTATGGCGTACGTCTGCCAATCAGCCGATGGCGACCTCGACTCGCTCGGCATTCGGTGGCGCAGCGTCAACCGTCCCGACTTTACGACGGCCTCGCGCGAGTGTGCTCGTCGCCTCTGCCCGTTTTTCCCTGATAAATGTTTGGTCCACGGCGCTCGCCGTCGTGCGGCGCATGCCGATGTGGTGGTCACCAACCATTCCCTGCTGTTCCGCAATGTCGCGGCCGAGGGCAGGATTTTACCTCCGATTCGTCATTGGGTAATCGACGAGGCCCATTCCATCGAGCGCGAGGCGCGCCGCCAGTGGGCGCGCGTGGTGTCGGCGGACGAATCACGCGTTCTGTTTGAGCGCCTGGGTGGCTCGAGCACCGGCGCGCTAAGCCAGGTTTCCCGTGATTTGGCAACCTCCGAGGGCTCTACGCTCTATCTGGGCCTTACTGCCAAGGCGACGTCGACGGTTGCGCGCGCGAGCATGGCAATCGCCGACGTGTTCGATGGCGTTCGCGAGCTCGGCCGCCGTGCGCGTGGGGGTTATGACAATGCCAATCTATGGATTGGCCCCGAGCTGCGCGAATCTGACGACTGGCATGATTTCTTACAGTCGGCCTACACTGGCATCGACGCATTGGAACAGGCTGACAAGAGCGTCGACGCGCTGGTGCAAGCCGTCGCCGCCGACAAGCCCGAGGTTGTTGTTGACCTGGGTGATATCTCGCGTCGCCTGCACGAGCTGGTCGAGAACCTCAAACTCATCATTGATGGCACCGATGAACACTACGTGTATTCGCTGCAGGTCAATCGCAGGCTGCGTGCCGGCGGAGAGTCGATGACCGCAGAGCGCATCGACATTGGCGAGGCCTTGGCAACCGAGTGGCTGCCCGAGGTTCACACGGCTATCTTTGCCTCGGCGACTATGACGGTGTCCAAAAGCTTTGAACACTTTAACCATGCGGTCGGCCTCGATCGCATCGGTGCTTCAACATCCTCATCGCTGCACTTGGACTCGAGCTACGACTTCGATTCGAACATGGCTGTAGTCGTTGCGGGCGATATCCCCGATCCGCGCGATCGCGAGAGCTATCTTACGGCGCTCGAGCGCGTGCTGGTCGACGCCCATCTTGCCATGGGCGGATCGGTGCTCACACTGTTCACCAATCGGTGCGACATGGAAGACCTGTACGCCCGCGTTGAGCCCAAGATGGCCCGTGCGGGTCTGGAGCTCGACTGCCAGCAGCGCAACTCATCTCCTCGTCGCCTGCGCGACCGGTTTATCAACGAGCCGACCTCGTCGCTTTTTGCGCTTAAGGCCTTCTGGGAGGGGTTTGACGCCAGCGGCGAGACGCTGCGTTGCGTCATCATTCCCAAGCTGCCGTTCTCGAGCCCCACGGACCCGCTCTCGTGCGAGCGCAACCTGCGCGAAGACCGCGCTTGGGCGCGCTATTCGCTGCCCGAGGCGGTGCTCGAGGTTAAGCAGGCGGCCGGCCGCCTTATCCGCTCGTCGACCGATTGCGGCGTGCTGATTCTGGCCGACCCGCGCCTGGTGACGAAGGGCTACGGAAAGAAGTTCTTAACGTCGCTGCCCACGAGCTCCTACCAGCGCATCGAATCGGCGCAGATCGGTCACTATCTGCAACTGTGGCGCGCACGTCACGAGCGGCGGCGCTAAAGCGGACAGACGAGGGTTTTTGCCATATCGCACAGACGCTTTGACAGGGCGGGGTCATCCAAGATGCGGATGGCTCCGCCCGCTGCGATTACCTGGCTCAGTAGCCAACGCTCGGAGCCGTAATGCACGGTTACCGTTGCCATGTCTGCCCCGCTGCGCTCGATTAGGGTGATGCCGGCCCAGTCCAGATGCTCCGCCATATCGAATGGCATCAAGAGCTTTGCGCTACGCTGCGTCCGGGCAAGGGAATCGTGGAGGGATGCGACGCCCGGTGTGTGAGGCACGACGGAGTCTTCCGTCAAGGTGAGTCCCTCGATTTTATCCATGCGATAGGTGCGCTGCTCATCGATCGCGATGTCCCAGGCAATCAGGTATGTTTGGTCGCCGTTTGCCGTAATGCGCAAGGGGTCGACCAGACGCTCGCGTGGCCGCGCGTCGTCCATCGAGCGATACGAGATGCGGCAACGAACACCGTCCTGAATGGCGCAGCTCAGCTGCTGCCAGTGCGACCCGTGGTTGACGGTGTCAAAGACGCGCTGGTTATAGCCGAGCTCTTCGGGCAGAAGGGCATGTCGAATCCGAGCTGCCGTCTGCGGCTCGATCCCCAACGATTCAAGTTCATGGTTGAGCACGGCGCCCTCGGCGGCACTCAGGCGCAACGGTAGCACGCGCCCGGCGTCACCAGTGAGGGCCACGCGCTCGCCGCGGCATTCGCAGATGATGCGCGCGCCCGATTCTCGGTCCGCGAGCGTCGAGACGATCTCGAGAATCTCGTCGAGCGACGCCCCCGTGATGTCAAAGCGGCTGCAAATCTCGGTTCGTGTCATGCCGCCATCGCCGGCGGCGTAGAGGGCCTCCATGATGTCGATGGCGCGCGAGAGTCTCTGCTCGCTGGTGAGTTTACGCACGGGCATGCTCGTGCACCGTCCTTTCTATGAGGTGGTTCCACGCCTGCTTGAGCGATTTGGGGGCCATGGGCCTCATGCCGTCCATGGCGTGGGCCATGCAAAATGAGGCGGCGGCTTCAAGGTCGCGCACGTCAACGGTCCAGATCCATCCCGCATCGGTGTGTGTGAGCTCACCTCGCCCGCGCGTGAGGCCGTTGATCATATCGATCTGCGTCTGAGGGGCGAACGAGAACGTGGCTGCAACGGGCGGTCGGTCGGCGAAATCGAATTCAAAGAACAGATAGTCGTTGAGATTGAAGTCCGCAGGGATGGCGTAGGCCTTCGAAGGACGCCATGCGCGAACGATACGGTCGCAGCGGAATGTCCTGATGTCGTCGGTGACATTGTCGAGGCCGCAGAAGTACGCCACGCCCTCGCGTTCGAACATGCCGTAGACACAGACGGTACGTTCTTTCTGCTCGCCGCGTCCGTTCTGATATAAAAATCGCAGCGCGCATCGCTCGGCAAAGGCGCTCCATACCGCATCGACGGTGGGAGAGCGGCGGATCGGTACTTCGTCCACCGCCGACATGCCGGTGAGGTAGGCAATTTTGGAGCGAATATCGGCAAGCGGCGCGGCAAAGGTGGAAGAGCCGGCCGCTAGCGTCTGGTCGATGGCGTTGAGTAGGATATCGGCGTCGTCTGCGGTGATGAGGCCGCCTGCAGCAAACGTGTGCTCGCGGTCGATTGTCCACGAGCTTTCCTCGGTCTCCTGCGCACCGGCGGGGCGAACCTCCTTGATTAAGATGCCACGCTCGAGCAGTTTGTCACGATCGCGCCGAAACTTGCGCTTATCCGAGTCGATACTGCCCGAGCCATATCCCAGGTCAGAATCCAAGACGATCTGCTCGGTCGTCAGCGGTTCGGGGGAGCTGTTGAGCACAAAGAAAAGATTGAGGATGCGCTGAGCCGTTTTATCGAAACCGGGCTCCGAACTTCCCTTTTTAATTGTCGCGGTCGCGTCGCTTGCCGTCATAGAATCCTCGCATTAGAAGGTAGTTTGCTGCCATGATTTTAGTCCGATATGGAGATTAGGCTATATCCTTGTCCGCTCGAGGCGTTAAGATGGCCCGAATTCGGTCGTTTGCGCTCGCTCGGGGTATACTTTCGACTATATACGGTTCTAATGTGCATGCATTGGGCCTATTTGTCGGATTATGGATGTGGAGCGCACATGGCGAACACCCAGAACTATATTAACCACCTGCTGCAGAACACCGGCATTACGCCGGCATGCAGCGAAGAAGAGCGCTTGGCTGCCGAGGATATCGCTCAGATCTTCCGCAACCACGGCTTTGACCCCGAGGTTCAGGAGTTCAATGCCCCGGCGCCCAGTAGATTGGCATTTGCCGTTACCGGTATTCTTGCGTTTGCCGGCGCCCTGCTGATGGGCATCGGCGGCGGTATCGGCTTGGTCGGCACCTTGCTGGCCATTGTCGGCGCCGTTCTTTACGTGCTCGAGCGCACGGGCCACCCCGTGGTTTCGCGCCTGGGCAAGACGGGCGTGAGCCAAAATGTCATCGCCTACCACAAGGCTTCGGGCCCGCTCGCGTCTCCGCGCAACCGCCCGGTGGTCGTTGTCGCACACTACGACTCTCCCCGTGCTGAGCTGCTCGCCCGCGAGCCCTATGCTTCGTATCGTGCGCTCATCGCCAAGCTGTTGCCCGTTGCCACGGTTGCCCCTGCTGCCGTTGCCATCCTGCGTATCCTGCCGCTCCCCGGCGCGCTCAAGGTTCTGCTGTGGATTGTCGCGATCCTCGCTTCCCTCGTTGCACTTGCCAACGCGGCAAACATCATCTCTAACCGCCACGTTCTTCCCTATACGTCCGGCGCGGTGTGCAACAAGTCTTCTGTCGCCGCTATGCTCGGCGTTATGGACAACGTTGCTCCCTTCCAGGGCGAGAACGAGTTTCCCGACGATGTTCCGTTCGATACCTATTTTGGGGAGCAAAAGCGTCGTGCCGAGGAAATGGCGCGTGCAGCGGCGGAGTATGCCGCGGCCCAGCAGCAAAACGACTACGGTAACACCATCGAGTACGAAGAGCCTACCTACGCCGAGGACGAGTTCGGTCAGCCGATTGCTCCCGACACTCAGACCGAGCCCGAACAGGGTGAGGCTTTCGACGAGCAGATCGAGGGCTTTGAGGGTGCGTCTGCCGACGAGACGCTGATTGGCGCCATCGTGCCCGAGGATCAGAACCAGGCTGTCCAGGCTGAAGAGTTCAATGACGAGGTTTCCGCTGCCGAGTCGGCGGAGGAGCCTGTCGCGGCCGAGCCCGAGCCCAAGCTCTATCGCAATGCCGCCGGCAACATCCGCTTTGGTTCGGATGCCATCCGTGCGCTCGGAATGCTTCCCGAGTCCTGCACGCTCGATTACGAGGAGGGCGAGGAGCCGACGTTTGAGCCCGAGCCTGCCCCCGTCGTGACTGCGCCTGCGCCCGCTGTCACCGTGGATGATGAGTCTGCCGCGGTTGCCGTTGCCGTTGCCGAGCCCGAGGCGGTGTCCGCGATCGATCCCGCGGCAGGACTTGACATTTTGGCTCCCGCCGCGCCGGCGCAAGACGTTGCGGACGAGTCTGACGACGATTACGTTGAACAGCCGAGGCGCGTGTCTTACGAGAGCGATACTGATTTCTCGGCCGAGATTCCCGCGGCAACGCCCCATGCCGACATTGCATCCGCGTTCTCGTCGATTGGCGCCAGCGCTTCCAACTTCTTTAAGGGTGCGCTTGCAAAGGGCAAGAAATTTGTCGACGATTTCGAGGAGAAGCGCGCTGCCGCACGCGAGGCTGCCGAGCAGGAGGCTATCGCTCAGCAGCAGGCAGCCGAGGCGGCACGTGAGCACGCGGCGCAAGAGTTCGAGCAGAACGAGGCTATGCAGTCCGCGCCCGTCGACGCCGCCGAAGCTACAACGTCCTTTGAGTCCCAGCAACCGGCGTCCGCGGATGTTGTTGAGGCGACGACGTCTTTCGAGGCTCAGGAGCACGTCGATAGCACCATGTCGTTTGATGCCGCGCAGTTCGATTCCACGATAACGTTTGAAAAGCAGGGCACCGCGATTGCCGAGCCCCTTCCTGTTTCCGATGAGCAGGGCGACGCGGCAGACGATGACGAGCCTATTGATGCTGCCGAAATCCAAGATGTCGCCGAGGACGAGCCCGTTGAGGCCAACTCTGACGAAGAGCAATACGCGGCAGCCGATCAAGGTGATTCGACCGAGGTCGAGCAGGAGGAAGTGCCTGCGGTTTCCGAGACTCCCGAGACGGATGAGTCGAGGCCTTACTCCACGCAGATTTTCACCATGCCGACCCCGAGTGGTTCCGGTGCCACGGTTGCCAATGTCGCTCCCACTCAGGACGAAACGGTCGATTACCTTATGGCCCAGATTTCCTCCCAGGCATCGCCGCGTCCGCAGATGAATGTTCCCGATCCGGCGTCGGCACCGTCGCCTGCACCTTCCTCGTCTCCGCTGGCTTCGGTCCCCGATCCGTCGCTGCCGTCCATGAAGCAGGCAAGCGTTGCGTCTCGCACGTCGCTGTTCGACCTTCCCGACCCCTCCGCACAGGTCAACGATCCCTTTGCTACTGCCCAGGGTCCCGAACCCACATCGGCACCCGTTGCGCCTCCTATGCCCGTTGCGTCGGGTGCGCAGCCGATCGAGACCATTTCGGCTCCCGCCCCGGCGGCACCCAAGTCTCGTAAGCGCGGCCTGGGTGGTCTGTTCGGCCGTAAAAAGAAAAACGAGCAGGACAGCATGAGTGACTGGCTGGGCGTCGAAGACGATTACGATGCCAAGAAGTCCGGTCGCGGTATCGGTTCGTGGGATAACTTCGAGGACGATAACGATGGCTGGAAGGGTGGCGCTACGTCTTCCGATGGCGCTTCTTCCGAAGATATGCTCTCGGCTGTCGCCTCTATGGGCGATGATGAGCTGCTCGGTCACGATATCTGGTTTGTGGCAACGGGCGCCTCGGATTGTGATGGCGCCGGCATGAAGGCCTTCTTGGCTTCGCATCGCGATAAGCTCCGCGGCGTATTCTTCATCAATCTTGAATCCGTCGGCGCCGGTAGGCTTTCGGTTGTGACGGTCGAGGGCGAACAACAACTGCTCAAGGGCGATCGCCGCATCATGAACCTGGTCAGCAAGGTCTGCAAGTCGTTCCATGTCGATTGTGGCGCGCTCGAGATGCCCTATGCCAAGACCGATGCCTATGCCGCGCTCGAGGCGAGCCGCCGAGCCCTCACCATCGCCGGCGTGGACGGCACGCGTCTGGCTTGCGCTCGTACCGAGGACGACCTGCCCCACAATGTCAACCCGACGAACATTGCTACGGTATCCGAGGTCGTGACCGAGGTTATCCGCCGTTCGTAGACGGAGCTCTAAGGAGTCAACGTGTTTTCGTATATTAAGCGCCATTGGCCTGTCTACGTGATTTTGACCTTGATTGCCATTGCGTTAGGATTTGGGGCTGCCTACATCGTGGGTGCGAAGGGCTCGACCCCCGCCTCCGCAATCAGCGAAGAGGTGGAGCAAGAACAGAGCACGGGTGCCGATGGGATTCCTGAGTCCGAGCAGGCAATCGTTGATGGTGGATCTTCGTCTGCAGAGTAGATACGGCGATTTAAATGATTGAAAGCGGGCGAGCCGGGGGACTGGCTCGCCCGCTTTTTCATCGTGCTAGCGGTTCTTTGGGATCGACCTAAGGCGAGCGAACCATAGGGCTGCGGCACCCGAGGTCAGGAGCGCGGTGATGCAAGCGGCGATGGGAACTGATCCTGTTGCCGGTAGGTCCTGCGGTAGGGTACAGCGTTGAATGACACGGTCCTCGTCATGTGACTCAAGTTTATCGCCGCCGCCGTTGCGGCAAAGATCGACGCGCGCGCTGTTGGTGAGTGCGGTTTGGGGCGTATAAGCCGACGTTGCCTGCATGTGCACGACTGCGCCCCGAGCGTCTGTGCCAGGGATTGCTTTGGCATCGTCAAGGTCGTCGTGCTCATCTTTGAGATCATCGCGGGTCCAAGAATCCGCATCGCTTCGAGTCGTAAAGTCGGCAGCTACCGCACCGTATTCAATTCGAATGCCCGTTACGACGGTATTGGATGCAAGGTCGAGCTCTTCCGCCTCGAGTGTGGTGGATTCCGTGGTCGGGACATCCGCCTTCCAGAGGCGCCAGCCGTCGTAATCGACGAGGCGACAATCCTCACCAAGGCTCTCTTTTACTTCGTCGGACTCAAGCCAAGGATTTTCGTGCCCATCGTCAAGTGTCGCGTTCGCCGGTTCATCGACGTCTGTCGAGTCCAACGGCGTCGTGCGATACCACACGTTGCACAGACCGTTGAGGTCGCCGATGGCGACGGGGGTTTCGATTGAGATGAATCTCGCCGTGCCGTCTTTGGCGCACTCAAGATCATCGGTAATCGTAAACTCATCAACCCAAGTAGCGGAATCGTTTCGAGCATCGATGGTATAGGAGAAAAGCCCATCACTATTAGTTTGCGTCGTAGCGCGGTTTTTACCATCGCCGTTAGCCAACAGGCCCTTTTCGATAGGTTGGACAAGTTCCTGACGCTTGTCGACCTGCCCCTTGATCTCGATGGGCGCATCCTTCATCGCGACGGATTGGACTTCTCCCGTATCTTTTATTTCAAACGTTATCTCCTCGGCAAGGTCATAGGTCCGCGGAGACATCATTTCGCGCAACGAGTAGGTGCCAGGTGCAAGATGTTCGACGCGGTGCGGCTTGTCGGATGAGGTCCAGGAGTCTATTTCGGTTTTATCGGGACCATATAAGGTGAGCTGTGCGCCTTCCACTTCCTGCTCACCGCTTGCATCGACCTTGGAGATATCAACCTTGGTGTAATCGTCGGATACGTTAAGCCGTGCTTCTACAACGGGTGTTTTCTGGTCGGCATAAGTAAGGTCGACAATATGGGATGTCCGATCGAGTAAGAAGCCTGCCGGAGCTTGAGTCTCGACAACCTCGTAGCGTGCGGTGCCAGATCCCAGCGGGAGGTCGTCCGCGCGTGCTTCTCCAGTTTCATCCGTCGTGACGGTAGCGACAGTCTCACCGTCGAGCGCGGCAATGCTACCGTCGGGGCGCACGATATCACCCGAGGCACGGATCTCAAAGACGGCGCCCGCGAGGCTGCTGCCGTCTACGGCATCGGTTTTAACGATCCTGATGTTTCCGGTCGCGGCGTGGTCATAATACAAGGCGATTGCAACGGGCGTTAGGTTCATGTCGGCGGGTATGTTTACCTCGATCTCCTCGCCGACAAGATAGGGCTCTTTGGCCGAGGTTTCGCGTACATAATAGGTGCCCGGCACGAGCGATTCGGGCAGTGTGACGGTCCCGGTCGCGTCAGTCGTAAAGGTGTCCATTACGTTATGTGCTGGATACCAGCAAGTTTGTGAGACAGGTTCATGATTGCTGTCGAGGAGTTGGAAGGTGAATCCGGCTAGTGGAACAGAACCGCCTGTTTGGGCATCGCGTTTTACAATCTGGAGATGCGTCGACAGAGCGTGGTTGTCCACGATATATTGAAGCTCGGCGCCGTTGGAAATCTGATTGGCCCCGACGGTCCATTCCCCTGCACGTTTAAAACCCTCGGGGACGGTTTCCGGAACCTCGCGAATCGTGTAGCCGGCACGGTCGTATGGGACGGCTCCGTGGACGCCGGCGGGTCGCTTGCCTGTGCCGAACCATGCTTCGGGCTGATCTTTGGTGGAGGCAAAGCCATAGATGTTTGTGGTCAGTGTGCCAACAACCTGCTGAGAGCTGTTGCTGACAACCTCAAAGACAACACCTTCCGCCGGCTGCTCCAGGCCGGATTGGTCGCTATTGCCGTAATCCTTGAATTTGGAAATCTCAAGGTCAAACGCAATGGGGATATCGGAAATGCGAGATTCGATCTCGACCACGCCTGAATCGCCGAGCTGGTCGGCTCCAACGGTATAGGTCCAGCTGTCGTTGGATGGCAGGTAGCCCTCGGGGGCTTTTGATTCGTAGATGGTAAAGGTTCCTAAGGGGACATCGGCGAGGGTGGCCTGACCGCTTTCGTCGGTCGTGAGGATTTGCGCCCATCCAGGGGTTGATTGCGACACACACGTGAACTCTGCTCCTGCGAGTGAAGAACCTACCTGGGGGCCGGCATTCGTCGCGGTATCGAGTTTTACGATACGCAGGTTGATGGTGCCGGGCTGTTCATCAATGGCGACCCGCCCGCCGTCATTCCCCGTGGTAAAGGCGATGCGATCGTGGCGGGGGACATAGCCGGCCGGCGCCTTCGTTTCAACTAGGTAGTATGCTGTGTTGGGCAGAAGTGTTGCTTGCGCCCGACCGTTGCTGTCCATCTGGATGGTGCCAACACGTGCGTCGCTGGCGCTCTCAAAAACATCGAATGTTGCCCCGGCAAACTGATAAGTATTGTTTCCGCTGGTAATGGCAGCGTTTGCAGACTGCTTTTGGAAGGAAACAGAGACCGCCGGCAGTACATAGAGCATGTCCTGACGTTTGCTGCCGCCCGATACGGCTCCTAGATAGCGCCGCGCGCGGTGCGGAGCGGCTTTGATGCTTCCTGATTTTGCGCTGTCGTGGAGCCACCGCGCCGCCGCCACGACTTCATTGTCAGTGGTAAAGTGCCCACTCTTGGTTTTGCCCTGAGCGGTCGTGTAAGAGTAGGTACCGTCGACATGGGTAGTGCCGTTGAGCATCCATACGGCAAGCTGGGTTGCGGCGCGGGCACGATCGGGTGAAAGATGGTAACCGCCAAACGACGTGGCGGTAGGATATCCGTGACAAACGATTGCCGCGAACTCGTCGTCGAGCCACACCCAGCCTTGATCAAAGTTGAGCCATGGGCCGCCCGGCTTGGTGGGGCCGGGGCGCTCCTGGTTCATGCAGTAGGCAATCGAGGCGTCTTGAGCTTCATACTTGCCGATGAGGAAGGGCCCACAATCATCGCTAATAGTGCGGAAGCCGAGCTGGTCGTAGCCATCGACGGCAAATGCGGCTCCCGGTGCCAGGCAGCCGAAAAGCAGGAAGAGGAGCAGGAGCAGCGGACCTGTTGCGATTGCGCTGTGGACAGAGTGCGTGGGTGCGTTGGACATGGCTGCTCCTTATCCCTCGTGCGCCGCACGGGGAGGCCGCGACGCGTAGGATGAGGCTACCCCAGAGGTTCATGCGGGTAAGTACCGGAGCCTGACCAAAAGCTTGCCCAATTCCTGACAAATTGAGCTCAAATACAACAATCAAGCAAAAGTGCAGGTAGAAGATAGGGAGAACAGAAAGTCAAAGGTCCTCGTCTCCACAATTGACGCGATTTTCAAACGAATCTCCACAGCTAAAACAAGCATCGCCACCCTTGTATCGAACAAGACAACCGCGTTATACTATCCCCCACATATGCGGGCATCGCCAAGTGGTAAGGCATCAGCTTCCCAAGCTGACACTCGCGGGTTCGAGTCCCGTTGCCCGCTCCAGCTAGAAGCACAAGCACGGCACCATTACGGTGCCGTGCTTTTTTCAATAAAGCGCCGGGACTCGAACCCGACAGGGTGCGAGCGTAAAGCAAACGCGAAGCGTTTGTAGCGAGCAGGCGAAGGCGCCGACAGGCGCCTGAAGCCGGTGCGTATTTGCGAAGCAAATACGCAGACGTCCCGTTGCCCGCTCCATCGACCAGGGTGGATTTTGGGAAAAGCGGATTCAACCGACGTTACCGCCGCTTCCCCGGACCGGGGCATGCCGACCGCAGCCGGTGCGTATTTGCGAAGCAAATGCGCAGACGTCCCCATGGCCGCTCTTGCGGCAAAATGTTAGGTTAATGCCTACTGCCCATACTTTCGCCCGCGCACGGTACAATGGTTGAGTTACGACCAACGTGCCAATAACCAAAAAGGAGCCGCTATGATCGATCGCTATACCCGCCCGGAGATGGGACACATCTTCTCCCTCGAGAACAAGTACGCCATTTGGCAGGAGATTGAGGTCCTGGCCTGCGAGGCGCAGGCGGAGCTCGGCAAGATCGGTATTTCCAAAGAAGAGGCCCAGTGGATTCGCGACCACGCCAACTTTGAGAAGGCGAAGGTTGACGAGATCGAGGAGGTCACGCGCCACGATGTCATCGCCTTCCTGACCAATATGAAGGAGTACATCGACGCCGATGTTCCCGAGGGCGACCCCAAGCCCAGCCGTTGGGTTCACTATGGCATGACCAGCTCCGACCTGGGCGATACGGCTTTGTGCTACCAGCTCACGCAGGCCTGCGACCTAATCATCGAGGACGTCAAGAAACTCGGCGAGATCTGCAAGCGTCGCGCCTTCGAGGAGCGCAATACGCTCTGCGCCGGCCGCACCCATGGCATCCATGCCGAGCCGATGACCTTCGGTATGAAGTTTGGCTCTTGGGCATGGGAGCTCAAGCGCGATCTCGATCGTCTTGAGGACGCTCGCAAGAACGTTGCCTTCGGTGCCATCTCGGGCGCCGTCGGCACCTACAGCTCCATCGAGCCGTTCGTCGAGGAGTACGTCTGCGAGCACCTGGGCCTGGTCCACGATCCGCTGTCCACGCAGGTCATCAGCCGCGATCACCACGCCTACCTTGCCGGCGTGCTTGCCACCACGGCGGCCACCTGCGAGCGCATCGCGACCGAGGTCCGCAACCTGCAGAAGACCGATACGCTCGAGGCCGAGGAGCCCTTCCGCAAGGGCCAAAAGGGCAGCTCCGCCATGCCGCACAAGCGCAACCCCATCACCATGGAGAAGGTCTGCGGCCTGTCGCGCGTCGTGAAGTCCAACGCTCAGGTCGCCTTTGACAACGTTGCCCTGTGGCACGAGCGCGACATTTCGCACTCTTCCGCCGAGCGCGTCGCCCAGGCCGATAGCTTCATCGCGCTCGACCACATGTTCCAGTGCCTCATCCGCGTTATCGACGGCCTGCAGCTGTATCCTGCTCGCATGATGGCCAACCTCAACAAGACCCGCGGCCTCATCTTCTCCTCCAAGGTCCTGCTGGCCCTCGTCGATACGGGCATCACCCGCGAGGACGCCTATGCGATCGTGCAGGAAAACGCCATGGCCACGTGGCACGAGGTGCAGGATTGCGTCTCCGGTCCTACCTTTAAGGAGCGCCTCGAGGCCGATCCGCGCTGCACCGTCAGCCAGGAGAAGCTCGACGAGATCTTCGATCCGTGGGACTTCCTCACCCGCATCGACACGGTCTTCGATCGCCTGGAGCAGCTCGAGTTCTAATTGACCGATCGGGGAGGTAGTCAAATCGATCAATTCTCCGCGGCCCTCGTTCGAGTGCGACTTTCCAACACAAGCCCCGCTCGCAGCTCGCTCTGCCAGCGGGGCTTGTGCATGAGCGCACCTAGAAAGCTGGACGTCAGCGATATATGCGCGTCAACTGTGCTGCTTGCCGATAATTTGAGACATCTGACAAACATTACCTTGCCGGTAACTGTCGGGGGGGGGGTATCCTTAAGCCAATTTTAAGGTGTGGGAGAATGCTGCGTTTTTTCACGAGAGATTGGACTTAGGGGAATGAGAAAAGGGTTTTGGAGGATAGCCACAGGCATCTGTGTTGCTTTAACGGCGGCAACGTTTGGGCTGACGGTGGCCGCTCCGCATGCGGATGCTGTCATGCTGGAGTCGCAGGACGGTTCCATGGGTGCATCGTTTCTCCCATACGATTCGTCTACAGGCGATGTGTGGTCAGAATTTGATGTCGCTGTTGGACAGACGGTGAAAGGAAGGCTTTCCTTTTTTATCATAAATCACGAATGGGCGCACATTGACCCTAGCGATATCGATATCACATCGTCTGACGAGGATATCGCTAAGGTAAGTTATGAGTCACATAGTTGGGTATTGACAATTAGCCCCACCAAAGTTGGCACAACGACTATAACCCTGAAGAGCAAGACCGACGAGAGTTTAAACGGTTCTCTTAAGATTAAAAGTGTGGCTAAAGTCAATCCAATTAAGGTCAGTTTCGTTTCTTACGACCAATCTGGTGCGACAACAAACACCGCAACGCTGGGTTACACGGATGATTGTCCGCAAAAATGCGGGAACACGCATTATGCATTACTAGAGGGGAGAGTTGACGTTCGTCCCGTGGACGAGAGCCGTGCGGCCACATATTTTGTTATTAAGGAAGACCCCTCAAAGGATTCCAAAGTCCAGGCAAGGGTGAATTCGAATTATTCATCATATGGAACTTCCGAGCTAAGCGCTTCTTTGCAACTCGAGGCGTTGTCGAAAGATGCTAAAGAGGCCAAGGTTCTTGTCGACTATTGCAACGGTGAAGTTGAGACGAAGAAGCTATGTGATGTTGTAACCGAGAATCAGGAGCCCGGATTCAATGAGCGTGGGAACAAAAAGCAAAAGATGCTGGTTGGGGACAGCTGTTATTTGACTGCCATTCTCAACGTTTCTCCAAATGAAGTACTGAAGGCATGCCAGCGCGCACATTGGGGTGCGGACTTTGGCGCTGTAACCTATTCTCTGGAAAGCAACGATGTCGTTGAGCTTATCGGTGGTGAAAACTCGTTTAAGGCAATAAAGCCTGGCACCGTTAAGGCTCATGCTCGTGATGGCCTTGGCAATGACCATCCCTTTGAGATAGAGGTTGTCGACCCTGCGGAAGTGAGCCTTTCGAAGGCTAAGTTTGTGTCGAGCGATTATACATTTCCCTGTGAGGTCAGTTCAGATAGTATATCCAAAGATTGGCTTTGGCTGGAATGTGACAGGGGGTTTGAATATCCAAAGGGCGTGCTGAGTAAAAGCGCTGAGGAATTGATGGACTCCTATGCCGGCGCAAAGTATTCTTTCACTTCAGATAATCCGGATGTCCTCGAGGTAAAAGGACCGATGTTTAATGGTGGCAGTTACTTGGGGTATTTAGTGCCTCATAGTTACGGCGATGCAACGGTTTCAATGTACTTGGGTGGTCGTCTCTGCGACACGATGACCGTTCATGTTGTCAAGCCTGGCGAGGAGCCTGCAAAGACTGCGGTTTCCATTGCGGACAGCTACTCAACCTCCATGGATAAAGGCACGACTCAGCAGCTGAAGGCAAAGGTCTCCCCTGATGACAAGGCCAGCCAAGTTGTTTGGTCCTCTTCCAACGAGAGCGTCCTTACCGTCGACGCTAACGGTCTTGTTACCGCTGTCGGTGACGGTGATGCCACGATCACGGCAACGGTTGATGGGGTCTCTGCAACCACGGATGCGATTACGGTAACCACTCCGGTTGTAAAGGTGTCGGGCGTCAAGCTCAGCGCTTCAAACCTTAAGCTTGCTGTGGGCGGTGAGCCCTCGACGTTGACCGCAGCGGTTGAGCCCGATAATGCAACGAACAAGAACTTGTCCTGGTCGTCGAGCGATCCTACGGTCGCCACGGTTGCAGACGGCGTCGTGACCCCGGTCAAGGCAGGTGTTGCTACGATTACCGTCACCACTGAGGACGGAGAGCATAGCGCCACGTGCAAGGTGACGGTTATTCAGCCTGCTACGGGCATCACGCTCGATAAGCAGAAGGTCGTGCTTGTGGGCGCTGCAACCGAGCAGCTTAAGGCGGCGGTCGTTCCCGCGGAGGCTAACCAGACGATTGTCTGGAAGTCCAGCAACGAAAGTGTCGCTACAGTCGATCAAACCGGAAAGGTGGCGGCTGTCTCCAAGGGCGCCGCAACCATCACCGTTTCGACTGAAGACGGCACCTATTCTCAGGATTGCGCGGTGACCGTCTCTAATCCCGCAACGAACCTTACGGTCGACCAGAGCGTCCTCGGCCTCAAGAAGGGCGAAGAGGGCACCGTGAAGGTTTCTCTTGCTGGAACCCTTGCGGGTGAGGTCGACGAGACCAATCTTGCTCTGGATGACACGGGCGCTTCGAAGGCGTTTAAGGTTGTCGACAACGGTGATGGCTCCTACACCGTTACCGCCCTCAAGACCGGTTCTGGTTCTTTTGTCATCACTGCAGGGTCGCTCTCCCAGACCGTTTCGGTGACCGTGACCAATCCCGCCCAAAAGGTTGAGCTCAACAAGACGAGCCTGTCCTTTACCGTCGGTGATGCCTCCACAAAGCTCTCCGCAACGGTGAGTCCTGCCGATGCAGACGATACGACGGTGAGCTGGACCTCCAGCGACTCGTCGATCGCCACGGTCAAAGACGGCGTCGTGACGCCGCTTAAGGCCGGTACCGCCACGATTACCGCCACCTGTGGCGACAAAACCGCGACCTGCGCCGTTATCGTAGCGGCAAAGACCATTGCAGGCGTTGCGGGTAGCAACGGAACGGACGTTAGCGTAAGCGCCGAGAACAATGTCGCTGCCGGCATTGCCCAGAACAACAGCATCTCTCTTGTGGTCGAGGAACCGACGGATCTTACCGATGCCGCCAATGCTACGATTTCCGGCCTTGAGCAGGGGGCTACCAAGGTTGCCGATAAGCTCGATATCAAGCTTCTCAAGGACGGCGAGGTTATCGAGGACTACGAAGGCATGTCCTTCATCGTCCGTGTCAAGATGACTGCCGCCATGAAGGCGCTCACCAACCTCAAGGTGCTCTACGTTGCCGAGGATGGTTCCACTCAGGCTATGGATACGTGGACCGAGGGCGACTACCTCTGCTTCCGCACGAGCCACTTCTCGACGTACGTGGTGACGGGCGAGGAGGCCAATGGTGAGCCGATTCAGCCTACGCAGCCCGTGACGCCGTCCCAGCCTAGTCAGCAGACGACGACTAAGGTGACCAAAAAGTCTGTTAAGGCTACTAAGGGCGCGCTTGCCAACACGGGCGACCAGGCCCTTGCTGTCGCCTTTATTATGGCCGTTGCCGGCGCTTCGCTGATTGTCTTCGCGCTTATGCGCAAACGTCTCGAGCGTTAGGGTACCCCACTCGTCACTCGCATCGATACGGTCTTCGACCGCCTGGAGCAGCTGAGCTTCGAGTAGGGTTAACCTAATTCGACCGCTTGCGGTTGCATTTCGACCATTGGCGCCTTGCCCGTCTTGGGTGAGGCGCTTTTTTATTGCCGCATCAGCCCCGGGTTTAAAATGAAATCCGACTGCTGTTTCGATGAAGGGAGGCGTGTGCCCGGACGTACCAAGCGAGCCGCCATCGTCTCGCTTACGCTCATACTTCTTGTTGCCGTCTGTGCGGGCGCCCTGACGTATGCCGTTCGAAGCAGCTCTTCCTCCCCGAATGAAGCCGACAAAGACCTCCCGGTACTCAAAATCGGCGTTACGGATAACGACCCCTATGTGTATGTCGATACCACGGGCGATTACGCCGGTATCGATATCGACATCGCCCGCGAGGCCTGCAAACGCGCGGGGATCAAGCCTCAATTTATCGACATATCTTGGAATGACCGCAACCGCCTACTCAAAAACGGCGATATCGGTTGCCTGTGGTGCGACTATTCTCCCTGTTATCGCGAGGATAAGTATTACTGGACTGAGCCGTATTTGACCCTGACGGTTTCGGTCGCCGCCAAGAAAACGAGTGGCATCACGTCCTTGGCGCATCTCGATGGAAGCAAGACCATTGCGGTGATTGCGGGCTCGGTGAGCGAACGCCGATTGCTCACAGGGGATCTGGAAATCTCGCCGGACGTGCAAATCAAATCGTATGGTTCTGCCGAACTCTGCAAGGCCGCCCTCGCCAAAGGGTATGTCGACTGTTGGATGGCGGACGTTCAGTCGCTTGATC
This sequence comes from uncultured Collinsella sp., assembly GCA_938005465.1. Lineage (GTDB taxonomy): Bacteria > Actinomycetota > Coriobacteriia > Coriobacteriales > Coriobacteriaceae > Collinsella. The sequence continues at coordinate 9,570 of CALLNU010000034.1, read as the reverse complement.
GACTCGTTGCCCAGTATCCTGGCGTTTATCGTGTGTTCGCCGACAACGTTATGACGGTTGACCTGGGCGTCGCGTTTGATGATAGCTATGAGGGGGAGTACGTCAAAAACCTCGATACCGCACTGTCCGACATGGATCGAGACGGCACGATAGAGCACATTGTGGACAATTACAAGGCAGGAGCGACGACAGGCGGGCGAGGAGCGGAATCATGACAAATGACGAGCGCCGCTTTCGCCGAAAGAGTTTAGCCGCAGTGGGCATCGGCATCGTGGCCAGCGTTGCCCTACTGAGTCTGCTCTATATGGTTGGCACGCATCGCTGCCTTGATAAAACGCTTGGGTTCGGCCAGGAAACCATGGTGTTTTTAAAAAATGCCTGCGAAAAATATGACCGATATGAACAGGGAAGAAAAACCGAGGCGACGCACAATTTGGATGCGGCGCTCGAGTCGTTTGCGACGTTCTTGCCGCCTGATCGATTTGAAGTCAACGACGATCTGGTCGAGGAATATGTCCATACCGAGAGCCTTTCGGGAATGTTGGTCATGGACGCCGATGGTCATATGGTCGCCCACTACGATATCGACGGCCGCGATCCACTCATGCTGTGGCGAGAGGAGCTGGCCTGTTCGTCGATCGCATCGATGTATCGAGGGTCCAAAGTTTCCTACTCGACCGCTGTCGAGCGCCGCGGTGTCGACTTTGCCGTGAGTGCCGTTCCATACGGTGACGGGGTGGCGTTGGGGTATCGATCCCTTGCGGCCGAGCCCGCCGATGACTATTCATACACGATCGCCGACGTCCTTGTGAACAACACGTTCCATCAGAGTCCAACAGTGCTCGTGATGCGCGATGCGCAAATCGTTTCCTCAAACGATTCGACCGTCGATATAACCCTTGCCCGGCTTCTCGCCGATAGCGGAATTGACTGGAAAGACGAGGGCGTAACACGTATCGAATATCGGGGGACCACCTTATATGCCGTGCGTGCGGCATATAAGGACTACCGCCTGTTTGCGCTATATCCCAAATCTGAGGTCATGTCTGACAGGATTTCATTTGTCGCCGTCGGCGTCTTGGTGTGCCTTGCGTTTTGGGTCGTGGTACTGTTGGCTCGAAATATCGCTGACCACCGCAATTTGGTCGAAAAGGATAAACAGCTCGGCATTATCAATGCCATAAGCGCCATCTACGATTCGACCTTCCTTTTGCATCTTGACACCCTCGAGATCGAGGGAATCAATATGTCGCCGGCGATAGCGAAGATGTTTGCCGAGCATAGCGAGGCATATGACTTTATGGACACGGTCTGCCGGGATATCGTGAGCCCCGAAAGCCGCGAAGCGGTCGTGGGGCTCGTAGATATAAGTACGCTTCGTGAACGCATGGAGGGCGTACCGTACTTGGCTGCCGAGGTGCGAGATTGTCGAGGCACTTGGTACTCGCTACAGGTTGTCCCCCAGCATCGCGATGAGCAAGGCCGCCTGGATTCGGTCGTCGTGGCGACGCACAACATATCGATGGTCAAGCATGCCGAGGAGCTGTCATACCAAGATAAACTGACGGGGCTTCGCAACCGCAACTATCTGGAATCGCGTGGAGATAGCCTGGTAAACGAGGACTTGCCAGTGAGCGTGATTATGGTGGACTGTAATTATCTCAAGCGGACCAACGACATTTATGGTCACGAGATGGGGGATGAACTGCTGCGACGGACGGCGTCCGTGCTGCGGCGGGTGGCTGGTGCGGATTACCTGCCGATGCGCGTTGGCGGCGACGAGTTTTTGCTGGTTTGCCCCCATACTGACAACGAGTCTGCGCTCGGGCTGGAACAGGATCTTCGTCTCGGTCTTGCCGCGGTAAGCGATGAGACCCTGACGGTCAGCGCATCGATTGGCGTGGCGACCGTCGAGACGGCTGGAAATACGCTGGCCGATGTATATCGCGTCGCCGACCACAATATGTATCGGGAGAAGCGCATGGTCCACGTACAGGGTGCGGACTGCTAATCTTGCCCCCGCCAGTCCAAGCATCGTAGGATGTTGAATCGGTGCTTGCGATAATAAGTCGGTCCAGGCGGGGATAATAGACGTCTGAAATTTCTTTCTGAGAGGGGATCTCAATGATTAGTTTTGACTACAAGCCTCAGGGTGTATGCTCTCGCAATATTCACCTCAATCTCTCTGACGATGGCAGCAAGGTGCTGGGCGTCGAGTTTACTGGCGGCTGCGATGGCAACCTCAAGGCCATCTCCAGGCTGGTCGAGGGCGCTCCCGCCGATCGCGTAATCGAGGTTCTCGCCGGTAATACCTGCGGTATGAAAAAGACCTCCTGCGCCGACCAGCTTACGCGCGCTATCGAGGCCGCTCGCGCCGAGATCGCCTAATGGGTATCGCCGATCACATCAAGAACGGAATATCGCGTCGCGGCTTTGTACTCGGTGGGGCTGCCGCGGGCGCTGCCACGGTGCTTGCCGGATGCTCGAAAAAAACGGGTACCAGCGATGATGTCGCCGGCGAGCCGCAGGTTATCAAGGACGATTCCAAAATCATCTCGATTACGGATGAGTATGAGGCTGTCGACATCGATCTTGAGCCGGCGTCATCGTGGACGCTGCCTCTGGGTACGCTGCTGTACTACTGCGACGGCGATTACGCCGCGGCGATGATGGCGCCCGCATCGGCACTGCACGCCAACACACTCGGCGTGCTCAACCTGGGCGATGGCTCGCTTACCACATTAATCGAGGATCCTATCGAGGGCACGGGATACGCATTCTACGATGTCCGTGCCGGCGACGGCGTATTCGCGTGGGTTGAGATGAACTTTGCCAATTCATCGTGGAAGCTCTACGCTCAAAATCTGTCGGGCGCTTCGCTCTCTGGCGACGTGGTTGAGCTCGATCGAGGTGGCAAGGACTATGATCCGCCCCTGTTCACGGCGTTCGGGTCATCAGTCATCTGGTATAAAATGCCTTCGGCAGGCGGCAATAAAACGAGTAGTGATTCGTTTTGCTATCGTCGCTCGCTTGATGAATCCAAGGCCGAGGTAATTTGGAAATCGACGGGCCGCTTTGCATCGGCCCCGCGCGCGAGCGACGGCATTTTGACCATCTCGCCGCGTGTCCGCAACGACGAGGGCGTCTACTACGGCATAACGGCAATCGATCTGACCGACGGCAACAACACCAAACGTGCCCAGCTAGTTCTTCCCTCGTCAGTCTCGCCTTTCGAGGCCGTATATATGGGCGATACCTTCGTGTTTTCTATCGAGGCGACCTATAGTGGCGTGGGCAGCCTGGGCAACATGGGCACGTATATCGGTAATGAGGGAGGGCCGTATCTCTTCCTGTCCCGCGAGCCGCTTGCATGTGCGGCTGGCAAGAAGAATAAATACCTTGTTAAGGTACAGGCGTCGCATTTCCTGATCGACACCTCTGCCAAGACCTATGGCTCGCTGCTGTCGCCCGACCGCGCTTTGGAGTATGGCGATTATCCAGCTACGGCGGGAAAGTCGGACTCATTCCTTACGTACGCCACGGTGCGCAACAGCCAGGGTATACCAGAGACGGTCACTGCACGCCTATTCTCTCTTTAAGCTTAGAGGGGTTAAAAAGGCACCAACAGGGGAATAAACGCGTTGTAATTGTGAGTACCGCCCGCCGAGCTGCCGCGTCATAGCGGCATCCGGCGGGCTCAGGTGCGTTAAAATGGGCTTGTTCTTAGCTAATTGAGACAGGGGGGGCCGTGTTATGGCTTCAGATGCAAAAAAGATTCTGCTGGTCGAGGATGAGAAGGCAATCCGTGACGCCGTCGCTGCCTATCTCGAGCGCGAAGGCTACTGGGTTGTGGGCGTCGGCGACGGTCAGTCCGCGATCGAGGAGTTCGAGAAGCATCAGTTCGACCTGGTCGTGCTCGACCTTATGCTCCCCAAGATTCCCGGCGAGCGCGTTTGCCGCACCATTCGCGATACCTCGGATGTCCCCATCATCATGCTGACGGCTAAGGGCGAGATCGAGGACCGTATTATCGGTCTTGAGCTCGGCGCCGATGACTATCTGATTAAGCCGTTCTCGCCGCGCGAGCTCGTCGCCCGCGTTCGTGCTCTGTTCCGCCGTGCCCATCAGGCCGACGAGCCCGCCGTCGAGGTGCTCGACTTCGGCGATCTGGTCATCGATATCTCGGGCCACAAGATCTTGGTCGAGGGCAAGGAAGTCGATCTGACGGCTTCCGAGTTCAAGCTGCTCACCACGCTTGCCCGCCATCCCGGCCGTGTGTATAACCGCATGGAGCTGGTCGAGAAAGTGCTCGGGTATGACTTTGAGGGCTATGAGCGCACCATCGATAGCCACGTGAAGAATCTTCGCGCCAAGCTGGGCGATGATCCCAAGAAGCCCAAGTGGCTCTACACCGTCCATGGTGTCGGCTATCGCTTCGAGGCTCCGGCCAAGACCGATAAGTCGGACGAGAAATAGGGAAATCACATATGACACCTGCGCGCTTTGAAATCGGACAAAAGCACAAGCAGGAGAGCGAGGCGGGTTCCAAGGCTAGTTGGAACACGCCTCGTTCCGATTCACGGCCAACGATGAGCTATCCCTCGCGCATGGCACTTGCTTTTGCTCTGACATCGCTCATGACAGTATTGGTGCTGGTGGGCGTTGTCTCTGTTGTGTGGGGCACGGTCTTTTCGGATTACACACGCTCCAATATCGTCGAAATCGCAAATTCCGCTGCCGAGAAGTTGGCGACCTCATATGAGGAAAACGGCTCTTGGACCGCGGGAGAACTGCGCACAGTCGCAACGTCGAGTTTGGTTTCCGACGATCTGGGCATGCAGGTCGTCAATAAAAAGGGCGTGATCGTTTATGACGATTCCTGGCCCTCGGCAAGCGCCACCGCCGATGTACGCGAAAACCAGGCTACGACCGACGACACGAGCGGCAAGAGGGCATCGCATAGCCCGGTCTCGTCTGCTCCAACCGACTCCGATAGCGTTGCTAACGTCGAGATTGTAACGTCTTCCGGCGAGCATGTCGGACAGGTAAAGCTGTGGGCCATCGGCTCCGACGCTCTGCTCACCAAGGCGGACTCTGCGTTTAGGGAGAAGACCTTTAACGCCATGGCCCTCGCCGCGGTTGTTGCAATCTGCATTTCGGTCGTTATCGGATCGCTCGTGTCGCGCATGCTCACCAAGCCGATTCATCGCATCACCAGTACCGCAAAGCAAATCCGTGACGGCGACCTGTCGGCTCGCACGGGACTGCGCGGTGATGACGAGATCGATCAGCTGGGTGAGACCTTCGATGAGATGGCCACTTCGCTCGAGAAGGATATGAAACACGAGAAGCGCCTGACCTCAGACGTTGCACACGAGCTTCGCACGCCGCTTATGGCCATGCTCGCAACGGTCGAGGCCATGCAGGATGGCGTGTATCCCACCGACGATGAGCATTTGGAGACCGTTGCTTCCGAGACGCGTCGCCTGGCTCGTCTGGTGCAGCAGATGCTCGACCTATCGCGTATGGAAAACAGCACGGCTCCGCTCAATCTAGAACCGGTGGACATGGTTCCGTTCGTGCGATCGATTGTGAATGGCCAGGAGCGCCTGTTTGCCGACCGTGACCTGCGTTTGCGCTTTGCAGATGAGACGCAGGGCCACGATGACGTTGTCGAGGCAGATCCCGACATGATCACGCAATGTGTTATCAACCTCATGAGCAACGCCATGCGCTACACCCCCGAGGGCGGTTGGGTCGTGGTGTCGGTGCTCAGTGACCGCAGGCACGTCAGCATTGCCGTTTCTGATACCGGCATCGGTATTGCCAAGGACGATCTGTCGCGCATTTTCGGGCGGTTTTGGCGCGCCGATGCCAGCCGCGCCCGCGAAGCTGGCGGCCTGGGCGTCGGCCTCGCCGTGACCAAGCAGATTGTCGAGCGTCACCATGGCTACATATCCGTGGAGTCGGAGCTTGGAAAGGGTACGACTTTTACAATTCATCTGCCCCGCGAGCACACGGCAGACGCGGCATCTACTACAATGGAGCACTAGCTTTTCGCTATTCGGTGAAGGAGGGGCCGCGTCCCTGCCGCTCCGAGTTTGCGAAAACATGCGGGAAAGAACCCGCATTTCTGTCGTATTTAGGTAAGGAGTGACTCACGTGACAACGATGGAGCGTCGTCCGGATTCCCGTGGCAAGGTTCGTGATATTTACGATGCTGGTGAAAACCTGCTGATGGTCGCCACCGACCGCATTTCTGCGTTCGACTTCATTCTTCCCGACGAGATTCCGTTTAAGGGAGAGGTGCTCAACCGCATCTCGGCATTCTGGTTCGATAAGTTTGCCGACATCGTCCCCAACCATCTCGTTTCCATCGACCCGGCGGATTTCCCCGAGGAGTTTGCTGAGTATCGTGACTACCTCGCTGGCCGCGCCATGCTGGTTAAGAAGGCCCAGACGATTCCTATCGAGTGCATCGTCCGCGGCTATCTGACCGGTTCGGGCAAGAAGACCTACGACGAGAACGGCACCGTCTGCGGCATCCAGCTGCCTGAGGGCCTGACCGAGGCTTCCAAGCTTCCCGAGCCGTTGTTCACGCCGTCCACGAAGGCCGAGATCGGTGACCACGACGAGAACATCTCGTTCGAGCGTTGCTGCGAGATCGTGGGCGAGGACATCGCCACGCAGATTCGTGACCTTTCCCTCAAGATCTACAAGGCCGCTGCTGAGTACGTCGCGACCCGTGGCATCATCATTGCCGACACCAAGTTCGAGTTTGGTGTTATTGATGGCAAGGTCACGCTGATCGACGAGTGCCTCACGCCCGACTCCAGCCGTTTCTGGCCTGCTGCCAGCTACGAGGAGGGCAAGATCCAGCCTAGCTACGACAAGCAATTCGTCCGCAATTGGCTCAAGGCCAACTGGGATATGACGGGGGAGACCCCGCACCTGCCCGCCGAGGTCATCGATGGCACGTCCGAGCGCTATCGCGAGGCCTTCCAGATCATCACCGGCTCCCAGTTCACAAGCATGAAGGAGAACGCATAAGTGAGTACCCGTAGCGCCACGAACAAGCGCACGCAATCCCACGAAGTTACCGGGGTTGCGCGCAAGTCTGCCGCATCTGCTAAGCCCGCCCGCCAAGCAGCGAGCTCCGTTCGCATCGTGCCGGCTTCGTCTAAGGCACGCCGCAAAGAGCTCGAGAAGGGCGAGAACCTCGAGGGCCTCTCTAAAGAGGAGAAGCGCGCCCGCAAGGCCAAGCAGCGCGCCAAGGAGGACCGCATCTATACGGTGTCGAATATCCTCCTCAAGCAGGACGAGGACTACACCAAGCGCCGTCGCATCTGGTGGATTGTGCTCGCCATTGGCATGGTGCTCGTCGTGGCAATTTGGGCCTCGCTGTACTTCGCTCCCGCTGGCATGGTGTCCAGCCCTGTCCAGATGGTCGGCATCGTTTTGTCCTATGTCATCATCCTAGGTGACTTTATCTACGACTTCGCTCGTATTCGTCCCTTGCGCAACATGTACCGCGCGCAGGCCGAGGGCATGTCCGAGAACAAGCTCAACGCTCTTATTGAGCGCGCGGCTGCCGAGGAGGACCAGAAGGACTCCAAGAAGAAGTAGCGTTTGCATACATACTTATCGCTAAGATATAAGGCGCGTCGTTTTTGCGGCGCGCCTTTTTACTGTTCTATAGATAGATGGAGTGGCACATGATTCGAGCTGCCCTGACGGTCGAAGAGGCTCTGGAGGGCATGAAGGCCCTGGAGCCCAAGATTAAAAACTACGCGCGCCTGGTCGTCCGCAAGGGCGTAAACGTCAAGCCCGGCCAGGAGGTCGTCGTTCAGTCTCCGGTCGAGTGCGCGCCGTTTGCGCGCGTGGTGGTCGCGGAGGCCTATGCTGCCGCCGCCGGCCACGTGACGGTCATTTGGGCCGATGATGCCGTGACGAGGCTCACGTACGAGCATGTCGAGAAAAGCTATTTTGAGCAGACACCCGAGTGGAAGCGCATGCAGCTGGATTCCTTGGCCCAGGATGGTGCCTGCTTTGTCTTTATCGAAGGTGCGGATCCTGCGGCCCTCAAGGGCATCGATCCAGCCAAGCCAGCCGCGGCATCAAAGGCGAGGAATACGCAGTGCAAAGTTTTCCGCCGTGGACTGGATTACAACATCAATCCGTGGTGCATCGCCGGCGCTCCGGTCGTGGCTTGGGCGCACGAGGTGTTCCCAGGAGACGCCGATGAGGTTGCAATCTATAAACTGTGGAATGCGATTCTGCACACCGCGCGCGCCGATGGCCAGGACCCGGAGAGCGACTGGGAACTCCATGACGCCGCATTCGAAAAGAACCTGCGTTTCCTGAACGACAATCGTTTCGACTACTTGCATTACACCGCGGCAAATGGAACCGATCTGACGATTGGCATGACGAAGGGTCACGAGTGGGCCGGCGGCAAGGGCAAGACGCCCGATGGACACCCCTTCTTCCCCAACATTCCCACCGAGGAAGTCTTCACCTCGCCCGATCGCATGCGCGCCGACGGTATCGTGTACTCGGCCATGCCGCTCATCCACCACGGCAATAAAGTCGAAGATTTTTGGATTAAGTTCGAGGGCGGCCGCGTGGTGGACTACGACGCCCGCGTGGGCAAGGCAACGCTTGCGAGCATTATTGACACCGATGAAGGTGCCGCTCATCTGGGCGAGGTCGCGCTCATTTCCAAGAACACTCCGATCCGCGAAAGCGGCGTTCTGTTCTATGACACGCTCTATGACGAGAACGCTAGCTGCCATCTCGCGCTAGGTGTCGGTTTCCCCGAATGCATCGAGGGTGGGTATGACATGTCCAAGGAGGAGCTCCTGGAGCATGGCGTTAACGTCTCGAGCACGCACGTCGATTTTATGATCGGCACGGACGACATCGATATTACGGGCATTACGCCTGATGGACGTGAAGTTGTGATTTTCCAGAACGGCCAATGGAGTTGGGAATAGTCCCAGACCGTGGTACAATGCCACCCGCGGGCCGTTAGCTCAGCTGGCAGAGCAGGGGACTTTTAATCCCAAGGTCCAGGGTTCGAACCCCTGACGGCCCACCCAAAGATTGTTGAGACGGTCAACTTCGGTTGGCCGTCTTTTTTGTCGCCCTTTCATGGGTTCGAACCCGTATCTATCTATATATAAGAACGCTTGGCGAACAAAACCCGCCTTTTACCGATGGGAAACAAATAGCTGATGCCTTTGGAGTAAAGTAGCGCTCCAGAGATGACCGATGTCTCAATACTCGTAAAACAGCTGGTCATCGCCAATATCAGAAGCCAATGCTTCAGTTTTAACCTCAGTGACGCGACTGAGGGATCTATTCATTTGTGAACAAAATATGGAGTGCGCGATTCCCGCCCGCGGGGCCCCTCCGGTCTGGCAATATATCTCCTTGCCGCGCGGCCCGGTCGAACCGGGAACCAGCGCAGGCGTGCACCTTGAGAACCGGATACTGCGAGGATGGACACTTCAAGTGTCGCATCCGGGCAGACATCGAACCATTTGAAATGGTCTAACTTGGATTTGT